>JBEPZO010000008.1:0-61170 GCA_041640815.1 Thiobacillaceae bacterium | reverse complement strand
TGGGGAAGCAGCCGCGCGATCTCCGCCTCACTGAGCGGCGGCACACCGCCCTCGCAGGGTTTGCACTTGCCTTTGGCCAGGTCACAGAAGGTATCGTCAGTCATGGCAGGCCCCTATTTGAATTTGTAGAAAGTCGCATTGAGATAGGCGCCCAGGTTGGCCTCGTCCTCGGGGAACAACTGGGTGCCGAGCATGGCGTTGCAGGTGGCGATCTGCTGCGCCAGGGCGGCGGCGCTCTTCACCCGCCGGTCCGGTCGGGTGTAGATCTTCGAGCCGTCGCCGCCGAAGCGGGCGGCATGGCAGGCCTGGCACTGCTCTCTGTGCAGCTTCTCGCCGGCCTTGACATCGCCTTTGGCGAAAGGGGCGGCGGCGTGCAGACCCAGGGGCAGGGCGGCCAGGGCCAAGATGATGAGGCGTGTGTTCATGGTTTCCTCCTCTTCAAGTGCGCAGGGGTTGCGCGTTAACGGGGGCGATTGCGAGCAATCGGCCGATGCGTTCGGACGCCTTGGGATGGCTGTCGTAGAAGATGGAATAGAGCGGGTCGGGCGTCAGGGTTGCGGCATTGTCCCGATACAGTCGCACCAGGGCGGCGATGAGCTGGGTGGGATCGCTGTGCTGGGCGGCATAGGCGTCGGCCTCATACTCGTGGCTGCGCGCATAGAGGCTCAGCAGGGGCGTGAGCGGAAACAGGAACACCGGTAACACGAGAAAGAACAGGGCCAAGGCGGTGGCATCGTTGTGCGCCGTCACGTTAAGGCCGATATAAAACCATGGCGAGGACTTCAGCCAGGCCAAGACCCACAGCAAGGCCAGGCTGAGGGCGAACATGAGGGTTAGACGCTTCGTGAGGTGCCGCCGTTTGAAGTGCCCCAGCTCATGTGCCAGCACGGCCTCGATCTGCTCCGGCGTAAGCTGCTTGAGCAGGGTATCGAAGAGGACGATGCGTTTCGAACTGCCCAGACCGGTGAAGTAGGCGTTGCCATGGCTTGAGCGACGCGAGCCGTCCATGACGAATACCCCGTCCGACTTGAAGCCCGTGCGCGCGAGCAGCCGTTCGAGGCGCTGCCGGAGCATGGCATCGGCAAGGGGGGAGAAGGTGTTGAACAAGGGGGCGATGAGCGTGGGGTACACCGCCAACACCAGCAGGTTGAAGCCCATCCAGGCCAGCCACACCCACAGCCACCACGCTTCACCCATGGCGCCCATGAGCCACAACACGAGCAGGATCAGCGGTCCGCCTAGGGCGAGGCCAAGCCCGGCCTGCTTGAGCAGGTCCGCGGCGTAACCGGCGAGGGTCTGCCGGTTGAAGCCGAACCGCGCCTCGATGCTAAACTGGCGGTAGAGGGAGAGGGGGATCTCGGCCGCCGCGAGCAGGGCGATGAGCAGAAGCAACAGCAGGGTGCCCTGCAGCAGGGGCTCATCGACGAGGCCGCTGACGAGATCATGCAGCCATTGTAGGCCACCGCCAAGGGTGAACGCCCACAGTAGGGCGGCATCCAGGGCAAGATGGGCAATGCCCAGCCGGGTCTTGGCCAGGGTATAGTCGGCGGCCCGCTGATGCTGTTCCAGACTGATGCTCTCGGCAAAGGGCGCCGGCACCATTGACCGGTGGAGCCAGACGTGGCGCATCTGGCGCAAGGCCAACCACAGCCGCAAACCGAAGGTCAGGATGAAGAAGGCGACGAACAGGTTGGTGAAGTTGGGCATGATGGCGAGCGCCTGAAAAACCACTTACACATCAGGGCGTTAAGTGTGTGTAGGGACGGCCTACGGGCGATTATGCCACAATACGCAGTCATGCTTTGAGGAGGCCCCATGCCGCAATGCGACACGCACCTGGTTTGGCTCGACATGGAGATGAGCGGGCTCAACCCTGACACGGACCGTATCCTGGAGGTGGCAATGGTCGTTACCGATAAGGATCTCGAGGTGGTGGCCGAAGGCCCCGTGCTGGTGGTGCATCAGGAGGATGCCGTATTGGAGGCCATGGACAGCTGGAACAAGGGTACGCACGGCAAAACTGGCCTGATCGACAAGGTCAAGGCCTCATCTCTGACCGAGGCGGATGTCGAGGCACAGCTACTGGCCTTCATGCAGCAATACGTTCCCCAGCGCACCTCTCCCATGTGTGGCAACTCCATCTGCCAGGACCGCCGTTTTCTTGCCCGTTACATGCCGAAACTGGAGGCGTATTTCCATTACCGCAACCTGGACGTCTCCACGCTCAAGGAGCTGGCGGCGCGCTGGCGGCCGGAGCTGAAGGACGGTTTCAAAAAGGAAAACAAACATACGGCACTGGCCGATATATACGAATCAATCGCTGAGCTTAGGTTTTACCGGGAACATTTTATTCGTTGCTAATCCGCAATTTTGGTGCCAACTATATTGTGTGTGCTATAGTTTCGAAATGAATTGCCTAACGTTAAGTTGGCATCCTCGCGTTTGATAGGAAACAAAAAGGAAACAAGAATATGAAACCTGGTACCTCTTTCTACATCGAGGTCAATCCACGTATTCCTCGCCGGTTGTCGCGGTTGACCGAGTTATCGGAAAATCTTTGGTATAGTTGGGATCATCTCACCCGCACCTTATTTGCCAGGCTGCATCCTGGCCTTTGGGATGCGGTCGGACATAACCCGAAAGCTTTTCTCAGACGGGTTGATGAGCAAAGATTGGTTGATGCTGCTGAGGACCACATCTTCCTCGGTAACTACAACCGCGTGCTCTCCTCCTTTGACACGTATATGAGCGAGCCGCTCCGCTTAGAGGAACACCTGAACCTCAAGCCAGGCGATCTAATTGCATACTTTTGTGCCGAATATGGATTGCATGAAAGTTTTCCGATCTACTCTGGTGGTCTAGGTATATTGGCCGGCGATCATTGCAAGAGCGCATCTGACCTTAGGCTACCTTTCGTCGCAGTCGGTTTGCTTTACCGGCAGGGTTATTTTGCCCAGCAGATCGATAGTGATGGTAATCAAATCGCGACTTATAACGATGCAGATTTCGATGATCTACCAATAGAGCCAGCCCGCCTTGAAGACGGCAGTGAGGTCCATGTGCATGTTGAGTTACCCGGCCGACAAGTTGAGGTGAAAGTTTGGGTGGCCCACATCGGTCATATCAAACTTTACCTGCTGGATACCGATCTTTCGGTCAACCGGGCCGAGGACCGCTACATCACCCACCAGCTCTATGGCGGCGATCGGCATACCCGCATCCAGCAGGAGATTGTCCTAGGTATCGGCGGAGTACGTGCCCTAGAAAAGTTGGGGATCACGCCTACTGTCTATCACATCAATGAAGGACACGCTGCTTTCCTCGTCTTAGAACGCGTTCGTCGTAAGGTCAAAGCGGGGCTGACTTTCCATGCCGCTTTGGAAGCTGTAGCAGCCTCCACCGTGTTTACAACGCATACCCCTGTTCCGGCAGGCCATGACCACTTCGCCGAGGAGATGATCTGGGACTACTTCAATTCCTGCTGTAGCGACCTCGGCATATCTAAAGAGGAATTTATGCGTTTAGGTGGCGCTGGTCATGGCCAGGATTTCAACATGACCAAGCTGGCCCTAAATGGCTCGCGGCATCACAACGGCGTCTCGCGTATCCACCGCGAGGTCTCCGCTCGCATTTGCGCCGACGTCTGGCCGCAGTTGACGCCAGACGAATCGCCTATGGAGTACATCACCAATGGTGTACACGTCCCCACAGTATTAGCGCGGGACTGGCAAGATCTCTTTGACAACATGCTCGGCTATGAGTGGCGACGGCGTCTGCGCGATATAGATTTCTGGCAAAGGGTGCACCAGATCCCGGACAACCAGTTCTGGTCCGTGCACCAGGCGCTCAAAACCCAGATGCTGCACATGGTGCGTTACCGCTACACGCAGCAGCACTTGCGTAACCATGGCTCCGAAGCCCATCTGGAGCGCATGCTCAAGTACGCCAAGCCTCTGGATCCAAACGTTTTGACTATAGGCTTTGCGCGTCGGTTCGCTACTTACAAGCGGGCAACACTGCTGCTGGAGAATCTGGATTGGTTGCGCCAGATCGTGCACGACGAAAAACGCCCCGTACTGTTCATCTTCGCCGGCAAGGCGCATCCAGCCGACAAGCCAGGCCAGGAGCTCATCCGCCGCATTCACGAGATCACGCGCGACCCAGAGTTCGAGGGCAAGTTCCTGCTGGTGGAGGGCTACGATCTGGGGCTGGCGCGTCGCTTGGTCTCAGGCTGCGATGTCTGGCTTAACAACCCCATCTATCCATTGGAGGCCTCAGGCACCTCAGGCATGAAGGCAGGTATTAACGGTGTGATCAATCTATCCATCTTAGATGGCTGGTGGGGCGAGGGTTATGATGGCACCAACGGTTGGGCTATTCGACCGGCACCCGAATACTATGACGACGCCCGCCGCAACCGAGAGGACAGCCGGGGACTTTACGAGCTGTTGCAGGACCAGATCATCCCCATGTATTACCGGCGCAACGAGCTTGGATTCTCGCCAGAATGGGTGCAGATGGCCAAGCGCTCAATCGCTACCTTGCTACCGCGCTTCAACTCTACGCGCATGGTAATGGAATACGTCAACCGCTTTTACGCTCCGGCCAGCCGCCAATGGCGGCGCTACTCGGAGAATGGCTTCGCAGCAGCCAAGGAACTGGCGGCTTGGAAGGCCAAGGTGCGCGAGGCTTGGGGGGGGGTCACGATCCGCCGCCTGGATGAACCACGTCGGCGCATCACCTTCGGTGAAAATATGCTGATCAGGGTCTCTGTTCATTTAAACGGTTTAACGCCAAATGACGTGCGTGTTGAGCTCCTGATCGGTCGCGCTTCGAGAAGTGGTCAGGAGAGAGACCGCACGATCCTGCCTTTTCAAGCGGGTCACTGTGACGGCAAAACGTGCGAATTCACCCTCGAGCTTACGCCCGAACTTTGCGGTCGGCTACTTTATCGAGTCCGCGTCTATCCCTACCATGAGTTACTTACCCACCCCTTTGAGACTGGGTTAATGGTTTGGCTCTAAAGGAGCGCCGCGGGGCTTCTTCGTTTCGTGTCGGAGCCACGACCTGATGCCGGTGGATTTTCCCTTTCAATAAAAATATTAGTTAGGTGCTACCGAAAGATGTTCCGAGCTTTGGGCCAGCGCTCAACCGCCGGGGCGCTGGCCGCACTATCCGGGAAAAGCATTAAGAGGTTAGCTGTGCATCCTGCTCGGTGGTTTTTGTCTCTACCATAATCAGGGGCTCAGTTTGCTCGGGCTGTTCGGCTCCACGCCTTGCACGGCGCGGCGTGGTCGGCCGCTTTTCCGGCTCTGGCGCCTGCTGGGCGTCGTGCTCGATTGCCTCTTTGCGGGTCTCCACCATGACCAAGGGTTCCTCGATCTCGTTGGGAAGCGGGGGACGTGGCCGTCGACGGCGCCGGCTGCGCTCACCAGCGCTTGAGTCCGATGGGGCGCTGACGAGGGTCGTATCCGTCGGCGCCTCTGCGCGCTGCGCGGCATGGGTTTCGACCAATTCCAGCCCAGCCTGACTCAGATCCGGTGCGGCGAGTGGCAGCGGGACAGCCGCAGCGGCGGGCTGCACTGATGGGGTTGAGGCAGGCGCATCAGCGCGAATCGTCGGCGTTTCGCCGCCTGCGGTCTCGTTGACGGTGGGCGCTACCGTGCCGCTCTCGGACGGGGTAGCCATCCCCTCGGCCACGGGCATCGGCTCGCCAGCCTCTGGCCGCGCCTGTTCTTGCTGGCTGCCGACAGACTCTTCGGCATCCAGCCCGCCCTTAACCACTGGCGTCAGGTTGGCATCGACCGCCTCGACCGCTGCTGGGGTGAGTTCCGGCTTTGCCTCGCGCCGAGCGCGGCGGCGTCGGCGACCACGCCCATCATGCTCGTCATTGACCACCTGGGGGCCTGGTGTCTCGCCTTTGTAGGTGTTTTGCTCAGCGATGGCCGTGTCTCCCAGGGATTGATCGCTGCGACGGTTAGATTGATGATCCGCTCGCACAGTCACAGTATTAAGTGACTGTGGGCCGCTTCGCCGATCTGTCCGCGCGAGACGTTCGTTACTCGCCTCGGTGAAAGTACGCTCACTACGAGTGCGGCGGGCGCTATGCGTTTCTCGAGCACGGCGACTTCCGCGTGTCTCAGACCGCGGGTGGGAGAGTTTTGGCGTCGTTTCTGGCCCTTGGGTTGGCGTTTGTAGACTGCGCAACCAGCCCAGGATACGGCTAAATAACCCCAGCTTAGCGACTTTGGCGTCAGGTGTTGATGTTTCAGCTGGTACTGGGGCTGGCTGCGCGGGGGTGATGCCCTGGACCAATGGCTGTGTGCGCTCGCCTTTTGAAGTCTGAGTGCTTGTCTTGAGGTCGATTGACGACGACTCGTCTTTTTCCATCATTTGGTAGCTGGGCACCAGCTGGCCCACCTGATTGAGTTGCTCATGCCGCAGCCGAACCATGCTGTAGCGGGGTGTCTCGTAGTGCGGGTTGGGGATGATGATTAGCTCTACCTTGTGTCTGGCCTCGATGCTGAGAATGTCAGTACGTTTCTCGTTCAACAGGTAGGTACAAACGTCTATCGGTGCCTGCACATGTACGGCGGCGGTGTTCTCCTTCATTGCTTCTTCTTGCAGCATGCGCAGCAGGTGTAGGGCGAAAGATTCGGTGCTGCGCACATGGCCAGTGCCGCCGCAACGCGGGCAGGTGATGTAACTGGTCTCGCCCAGACTCGGCCGCAGCCGCTGGCGCGAAAGTTCCAGCAGGCCGAAGCGCGAGATCTTGCCAATTTGGACCCTGGCGCGGTCATAGCGTAGGGCCTCGCGTAGGCGTTCCTCCACCTCGCGCTGGTTTTTGGGGCTCTCCATGTCGATGAAGTCGATCACGATCAGCCCACCCAGGTCGCGAAGCCGCATCTGCCGTGCGATTTCATCTGCGGCCTCCAGATTGGTATGGAAGGCGGTCTGCTCGATGTCCGCGCCTTTGGTGGCTTGGGCAGAGTTGACATCGATGGCTACAAGGGCTTCCGCATGGTCGATGACGATTGATCCGCCGGATGGGAGGGGGACAGTGCGGGAATAGGCCGTCTCAATCTGATGCTCAATCTGGAAGCGTGAAAACAGCGGCACGCTATCGCTGTAGAGCTTGACCTTGTTGACGTTGGTCGGCATCACGTGGGCCATGAATTGCTTGGCCTGCTCGTAGATGTCCGGTTTGTCGATCAAGATTTCGCCGATGTCCGGCGTGAAATAGTCACGGATGGCACGGATGACGAGGCTCGATTCCTGATAGATGAGAAAGGCGCCGCTTTGCGCGCGCGCAGCATTGTCGATAGCCTGCCAAAGCTGGAGCAGGTAGTTGAGGTCCCATTGCAGCTCCTCGAGACTGCGTCCGATCCCCGCCGTGCGGCCGATCAGGCTCATGCCAGGCGGGACGTCCAGTTGTGCCATCAAGTCGCGTAGCTCATTGCGCTCTTCGCCCTCGATGCGTCGTGAGACACCCCCGCCGCGCGGGTTATTCGGCATGAGAACCAGATAACGACCCGCTAGGCTGATATAGTTGGTAAGTGCTGCGCCTTTTGTGCCCCGCTCATCCTTTTCGACTTGGACGATCAGTTCTTGACCTTCCTGCACCAAGTCTTGCACACGCGCCCGGATACCATCTTCGACGTTATCCGTGGGCAGCGATGAGCGAGCGATCTCTTTGAATGGCAAAAAACCATGCCGCTCAGCGCCGTAGTCGACGAAGCAGGCCTCAAGGCTGGGTTCTACGCGTGTAATGACAGCTTTGTAAATATTGCCTTTGCGTTGCTCTTTGCTAGCGGATTCAATGTCCAGATCTATGAGTTTCTGACCATCAACGATCGCTACGCGCAGCTCTTCGGCTTGCGTCGCGTTAAATAGCATACGTTTCATCTTCTACCCCTGCGCACCAGCGCCCCGGGGCGATAAACCCCGCCGCGATGCGTTAAGCACATGGCCGCTTCGCGAGGCAGGATTAGACGGGATGAGTTGTCGTCATCTCAGGACTGTCACAGTTGGCGAGGTTTATCTTATTGCCCAGTCGTTAGAACGCCAGGCGTTATCCGGGTATGCTCAGTGCTGCTATGCATCACTATCGCTACTTTCGCTGCCAGATAGCCACGTCGGAACACCCTAGCCCTAGACTGAAGGATGCATCGTCTACCTGGCGGGGTTATCGGTGGCCATCGGCCTATCCGGTGAGCAGACTTAACCGGTGCCCAGGCGGTTTGGAGGTTACTTAGCAGTCTAACCGCCCACATGGGCAGACAAGAGTATAGAGGAATGCAAAGGGTAGGCAAAGAAGTTGTCACAAAGGTGATCATCGGTGTCGAAGCCGACGGCCAACGCATCGACAACTATCTGTTCAGACAGCTCAAGGGGGTGCCCAAAAGCCGTATCTACCGCATGCTCCGGGAGGGTGAGGCGCGGGTGAACGGCCGGCGGGCGCAGCCCTCACTGCGGCTAAAAGTCGGTGACGAGGTGCGTATCCCCCCTGTGCGCACCGCCGAGCCTGTGCCGAGCTCGCCCGTGCGCGGCACACGCTCGCTGCTCGATCGCGTCCTATACCGCGATGATGACCTGCTGGTATTGGACAAGCCAGCCGGCCAGGCCGTGCACGGCGGCAGTGGCGTGAGCCTTGGCATCATCGAGCAGCTGCGCCTAGAGCTGCCGCAGGCGCGCTTTCTGGAGCTCGCACACCGGCTCGACAAGGAGACCTCCGGCGTGCTCGTGATCGCCCTCAAGCGCTCGGCCCTTACCACCATGCACCGGCTGCTGCGCGAGGGGCGCGTACACAAGTCTTATCTCGCCCTGGCGCGCGGGTCGTGGCAGGAGGCCGAGCGCCACGTTCGCCTGTCGTTACAGAAATACGTCACTGCGGCTGGGGAACGCAGGGTGGCGGTGAACGCGTCTGGCCAAGACGCTCATACCGTCTTCAGGCGTCTGAAGGGCTACCCCGGCTTCACCCTGCTGGAGGCCGAGCTCAAGACGGGGCGCACGCACCAGATCAGGGTGCACCTCGCCGCAATTGGCCATCCCATCGCCGGCGACGACAAATATGGCGATTTCGCGCTGAACCGGCAGTTGCAGAAAATGGGGCTCAAGCGCATGTTCCTACACGCCAGACGGCTCGCCTTCGAGCACCCGGCCACCGGGCAGCCGCTCGTGCTCGAGGCGCCACTGCCACCGGATCTGACGCGCTTTCTAGACGAGTTGGAGGCTGTCCGTGGCTGACCGTCGCTTCGATCTGATCATCTTCGACTGGGATGGCACGCTGGTGGACTCAGTCAGCACTATCGTCGATTGCATCCAGGCCGCCTGCATGGAACTGGGCTTGGCCGTCCCCAGTCGCGAGGCGGCGAGCCATATCATCGGCCTGGGACTCCAAGACGCCCTCACCCAGCTGCTGCCGGAACTAGCGACCGAGCAGCACCCGCGCCTGGTGGAGGCGTACCGGCGGCACTATCTGTCACGGGATACGCAGATACCGCTCTTCCCCGGCGCTGCCGATCTCATCGCCGATCTACACGCGCGCGGGCACCTGCTCGCCGTGGCCACCGGCAAGGCCCGTCGCGGCCTGGAGCGCGCTTTCCGGCATAGCGGCCTGGGACGGTTCTTCCACGCCTCACGCACGGCGGACGAGACCTTCTCCAAACCCCATCCAGCGATGATCGAGGAACTGCTCGATGAGCTCGAGGTCGCGCCTGAACGCGCCTTGATGGTCGGCGATACCAGCCACGACCTGCTCATGGCGCGCAACGCTGGGGTGGCAGCCTTAGCAGCCGGCTATGGCGCCCACCCCGCCGCAAGCCTGCACGACTATGCCCCGCTGGCGGTCTGTCCGAGCTTCGCAGCGCTTGCCCAATGGCTCCTGACCAACGCTTGAGCGTCTGCAGGGCGGCGCGCGTTTTGCACTTCCAGCGCTAGAAGACGATCGGCCTGCACGCTTTTGCGTCTGGGCAGCTATACTTGGCAGGCAGCGCACCCAGCGCCCGCGTGCAGGGGTGCGTGCGATGAGGTCGCGTTGACGTCTTCAGCCTGCACCCGAGCTATGGGTGGAGCGTCTAACGGGCGATACGCTTAACTGGAAGTCAGCATCATGGCGGAAAACGGCAAAACCGAGCAGTCGGCGTTGGAGCGCCTATTGCTCGCGCACCTGGAAGAACAACGGCGCGCGCGGCGCTGGGGCATCTTTTTCAAAGCGGCTGGCCTGCTGTGGCTGTTCCTGCTCATCGCCCTGATCGCCTCCAAGGATACGGGTGAATTCGCGCGCACCTCGCCGCACACGGCGCTCATCGAGATCCAAGGCGAGATCGGCGGTGAGGAAGGCATCCTGGCTGATGACATCATCGGCGCGCTCAACACCGCGTTTGACAACAAGCACAGCAAGGCAGTCGTGTTGCGCATCAACAGCCCAGGCGGCAGCCCCGTACAAGCGGGCCAGGTCTATGACGAGATTCGCCGCTTGCGGGCCAAACACAAGGATAAGCCGGTCTATGTCGTGGTGGATGACATCTGTGCCTCGGGGGGCTACTACATCGCCGCGGCTGCGGACAAGATCTTCGTCGACAAGGCCTCCATCGTCGGGTCGATCGGTGTGCTCATCGACGGTTTCGGCTTTACCGAGGGCATGAAGAAACTGGGCGTGGAGCGCAGACTGCTGACGGCGGGGGAGAACAAGGGGTTTCTCGACCCCTTCTCGCCGCTTGATGAGAAGGATGTCGCCCATGCCCGCGCCATGCTGAACGAGATCCACCAACAGTTCATTCAGGTGGTTCGGCAAGGTCGGGGCAAGCGCCTCAAAGAACACCCCGAGCTCTTTACCGGCTTAGTCTGGAGCGGTGCGCGTAGCATCGAGCTCGGCCTTGCCGATGGGCTGGGCAGCCTCGACTATGTCGCCCGCGAGGTCGTCAAGGCGGAGGACATCGTCGATTACACGCCGCAGGAGAGCCTCGCCGACCGTCTGGCGCGCCGCATCGGCACGGCCATTGGACGCGCCTTGCGCCCACAGGTCGAGTTGCGGCTGGGGCTGCGCTGATGGACCCTTACACGCCCATCCCGTGTCGCGTGCACGAGCGCTTGGAATTCGCCGTGCTACGCCGGCTAAGCCTCAGGCTGCGCTGGCGCGACGCGTCCGGATCCCACGCTGCCGTGGTTGAGCCGCTGGATGTGACGACGCGCGATGGCGCCGAGTGGCTCACGCTGCGCCGACCCGATGGGGCGGTGGTCGAGGTGCGTCTGGATCGCATCGAGGCAGTGGACGAGGGGCCGGCTTGAGCGCGAAGTGCGGCGCGCCGCGCTTTTTGCGCTCCCCCGCTGACACAAGCGCGCCCTGAGGCCTGCGCCAGGGTTGCGCTCAAGGGCCAGGCATGAGCAGCCCAAGTGGGTAGCGATCGTGCCGCTTGCCGGCCATGCTCGGCAGGCGGACGGGACGACTGGCGAGCCAGGCCTTCTAGCCGTGCAGAGCGGCCGTCTGCCGCCAGGGGAAACAGGGTTGAAATCCATGTGAACGACCCCACTTACGGCTGGGTTGTTGAGGAGAGCGTCCATGTCTGATAGCCAACAAGAGTTGCCCGCCCCGTCCGCCACCGATGCGGCCCAAACCCCTGCGGCTCCAGAAGAGCAGGCCGCGGCAGCGGAGACCCCGAGCCTCGAGGAGCGCTTGCGGCAGGCCGAATTGAAGGCCGCCGAGCTTCATGATGCCTGGCTGCGCGCGAAGGCCGAGGCCGAGAATGCCCGCCGGCGCGCCCAGGAAGAAGTGGAAAGGGCGCGCAAATACGCCTTGGACAAATTCGCCGCCGAGCTGTTGGCGGTGAAGGACAGCCTGGAGGCCGCCTTGGCAGCCGCTCCAGAGGCCAGCCTCGAGAGCTTGAGAAGCGGCGTCGAGCTGACCTTGAAGCAGCTCGCGAGCGTGTTGGAGAAAAACCACGTGCGGGAGGTCCACCCCTTGGGTGAGAAGTTCGACCCCAACCTGCACCAGGCCATCGCCACGGTGGAGGGCGAGGGTGAAACGAACACGGTGGCCAGCGTGCTGCAGAAGGGTTATCTCCTACACGATCGGGTGCTTAGGCCGGCCTTGGTGACGGTCTACCAGAGCAAAGCTTGAAGTTCGGCGCAGCAGACCCATATCGCAAACAGGTTGCAACATTCACGCAAGGGACGAAGAAATGGGAAAGATCATCGGCATTGACCTGGGCACGACCAACTCCTGTGTCGCCGTCATGGAGGGCAACAAGCCCAAGGTCATCGAAAACTCGGAAGGCTCGCGCACGACCCCTTCCGTCGTCGCGTACACGGATGATGGCGAGATCTTGGTGGGCGCCCCCGCCAAACGGCAGGCGGTTACCAACCCCAAGAACACCATTTACGCCGTCAAAAGGCTCATTGGCCGCCGTTTCGAAGAACATGAGGTGCAGAAGGATATCGGCCTGATGCCCTACAAGATCATCCGCGCCGACAATGGCGATGCCTGGGTCGAGGTGCGGGGCGAGAAGAAGGCGCCGCCGCAGATCAGCGCCGAGGTGTTGAAGAAGATGAAGAAAACGGCCGAGGACTATCTCGGCGAGCCGGTTACCGAGGCGGTGATCACCGTGCCGGCCTACTTCAACGACTCGCAGCGTCAGGCCACCAAGGATGCGGGCCGCATCGCCGGGCTGGAGGTCAAGCGCATCATCAATGAACCGACCGCGGCCGCCCTGGCCTATGGCATGGACAAGAAGCGCGGCGACCAGAAGATCGCGGTCTACGACCTCGGTGGGGGCACCTTCGACATCTCCATCATCGAGATCGCTGAGGTCGAGGGCGAGCATCAGTTCGAGGTGTTGTCGACCAATGGTGACACCTTCCTCGGTGGCGAAGACTTCGACCAGCGCCTCATCGACTACATCATCGAGGAGTTCAAGAAGGAGCAGGGCGTCGACCTGAAGAAGGACGTGCTCGCGCTGCAGCGGCTGAAAGAGGCGGCGGAGAAAGCGAAGATCGAGCTGTCCTCGACCACCCAGACCGAGATCAACCTGCCCTACATCACCGCCGATGCATCGGGGCCGAAGCACCTGGTGATGAAGATCACCCGCGCCAAGTTCGAAAGCCTGGTCGAAGACCTGATCGAGCGCACCATCGAGCCGTGCAAGATCGCCATCAAGGATGCCGGCATCAAGGTCAGCGACATCAACGAGGTGATCCTGGTTGGCGGCATGACGCGCATGCCAAAGGTGCAGGAGAAGGTGCGCGAGTTCTTCGGCAAGGAGCCGCGTAAGGACGTCAACCCCGACGAGGCGGTGGCGATCGGTGCGGCCATCCAGGCCGGCGTGCTGCAAGGTGAGGTGCGCGACGTGCTGCTTTTGGACGTCACGCCGCTGTCGCTCGGTATCGAGACCCTGGGCGGGGTGATGACCAAGCTGATCCCGAAGAACACCACCATCCCCACCCGTGCCACGCAGGTGTTCTCCACCGCGGAGGACAACCAGACCGCGGTCACCATCCACGTCCTGCAGGGTGAGCGGGAGATGGCGGCTGGCAATAAGAGCCTCGGCCAGTTCAACCTCACCGACATCCCGCCGGCGCCGCGTGGCGTGCCGCAGATCGAGGTCACCTTCGACATCGACGCCAACGGCATCCTGCATGTGTCGGCCAGGGACAAGGCCACGGGTAAGGAGAACAAGATCCGCATCCAGGCGAGCTCTGGTCTGACCGAGGAAGAGATCCAACGCATGATCAAGGATGCCGAGGCCCACGCCGCCGAAGACCACAAGGCCTTCGAGCTGGCCAACGCCCGCAACCAGGCCGACGCCATGATCCACTCCGTGCGCAAGGCGCTCAAGGAGTATGGTGACAAAGTGAGCGCCGCCGACAAGGACAAGATCGAAGCGGCCATTAAGGCGACCGAGGAGGCGATCAAGGGCTCCGACAAGGCCGAGATCGAGGCGAAGACCCAAGCCCTGGCCGAGGCCTCGCACAAGCTCGCGGAGCAGATGTACGCGCAGCCAAGCAGCGGGCCGGCAGGCGACAGCGGCGCGGCCAGCAGCAAGAAGAAGGCCGACGAAGACGTGGTCGACGCCGAGTTCGAGGAAGTCAAAGACAAGTAAGCGACGTGTGGCTGGCGGTGAGCGGCGGCTGCCGTTCGCCGCTTTTTGCATTCCGTTGCCCGATGCCTGCGATGGCTGACGAAGATGGCGAAGCGCGACTACTACGAAGTCCTCGGTGTTTCTAGAAACGCTTCGGAGGACGAAATCAAGAAAGCCTTCCGCAAGCTGGCGATGAAGTATCACCCGGACCGCAATCCGGGCAGAACCGATGTCGAGGAAAAGTTCAAGGAGGTCAAGGAGGCCTACGATGTCTTGAGCGATCCGCAAAAGCGGGCAGCTTATGACCGATATGGCCATGCGGGCGTCGACCCGAGCATGGCTGGCGCTGGGGCCACTGGTGCGGGCTTTCGCGACTTCGCCGATGCCTTCTCGGACATCTTCGGCGACATCTTCGGCGTTGGACGCGGGGGCCGCTCGCAGGTCTACCGCGGCGCCGACCTGCGTTACAACCTAGAGATCACGCTGGAGGAGGCGGCGCGCGGCACCGAGACCAAGATTCGCATCCCGGTCATGGCGCAATGCGAATACTGCCATGGTACCGGCGCCAAACCGGGCACCCAGCCGATAACCTGCCCCACCTGTGGTGGCTATGGCCAAGTGCGCGTGCAGCAGGGGTTTTTCTCCCTTCAACAGACCTGCCCGCGCTGCCACGGCAGCGGGCGCATCATTGCCGAGCCCTGTCCGCATTGCCATGGCGAAGGGCGGGTCAGGCGGCACAAAACCTTGTCGGTGCGTATTCCCGCTGGGGTCGATGAGGGCGATCGCATCCGTTTGACTGGTGAGGGCGAGGCTGGCATCAATGGCGGACCACCTGGAGACCTCTATGTTTTAATTCACCTCAAACCACATCCGATTTTTCGACGCGATCGTGATGACCTGCATTGCGAAATGCCGATCTCATTCGCCACCGCCGCCTTGGGCGGTGTTCTTCGTATCCCTACACTGGACGGTGAGGCCGTGATCAAGATCCCGCCTGAGACTCAGACCGGTAAGGTCTTTCGCTTGCCCGGCAAGGGGATCAAGGGGGTACGTAGTGAGCGGCCTGGCGACCTGCTCTGTCATGTCGTCGTCGAAACCCCGGTGAACCTCACCGAGCGGCAAAAAGAGCTCTTGCGCGAATTCGAAAATTGCTGCCAAGACAGCAAACACCATCCCAAGGCCAAGAGCTTCATGGAGCGGGTGAAGGCGTTCTTTGGGCAATGAGCGCGAACAAGGCGGCTTTGCGGGATAGCCAATAAATGCTGATCGAGGTTAGGAGCCCCGATCTCGCCGAGTCGGTGCAAAGCGGCACGCTGCTCGCGTGGCGCAAAAAGGTGGGGGAGGCGGTGGGGCGCGATGAAGTCTTGGCCGAACTGGAGACGGACAAGGTCATCCTCGAGGTGACGGCGCCGGCAGATGGCGTTCTTGCCGAGATTCGCGCCGCGGCGGGACGTGAGGTCAGGGCGGGGGAGGTCTTGGCGCTGATCGACGCCGAGATGGCCGCCACCCCCCCAACAACCCCTGGCCAAAGCGCGGCCGAGCGCGAAGGGCAGGCCCCAAGCAGCGCACCGGCGCCACGCGAGGGGGATGCGTCGGCACAGGGGGAGGGACAACCCCTTACGGCCGCCCTGTCACCCCCGCCGCCCGATGCCGAGCACGCGGCGCCTCCCATTTCCTCTGGCGCCGGTTACACCTCGGCACGGAAAGCGGGAGATGACGGCCCGGAGGGTGCGCCGTTCAGGCCATCCCCCCTTTCTGCGTCAGCCGCCGGCGAGCGCCAGGTGCGGCGCGAGCCGATGTCGCGTTTGCGGCAGCGCATCGCCGAGCGTTTGGTGGCAGCCCAGCGCACGGCGGCGATATTGACCACCTTCAACGAGATCGACATGCAGCCGGTGCAGGAGCTGCGCCGCCGCTATCAGGAGCGCTTCCAACAGGAACATGGCGTCAAGCTGGGGTTGATGTCCTTTTTCGTCAAGGCGGTATGCCAGGCCCTGAAAGCATTTCCGGTCGTCAACGCGCGTATCGACGGGCACGACATCGTCTATCATGATTTCTACGACATCGGCGTGGCGGTGAGCTCGGAGCGGGGGTTGGTGGTCCCCGTCCTCCGCGACGCCGATCGCCTCACCTTCGCCGAGATCGAACGGCGCATCGACGATTTCGCGCGCCGCGCCAATGCCCTGCAACTCACCCTCGAGGAGCTAGAAGGCGGCACCTTCACCATCTCCAACGGCGGCGTATTCGGCTCCCTGTTATCCACCCCCTTGCTCAATCCGCCGCAGTCTGGGGTGTTGGGTCTACACCGCATACAGGATCGCCCCGTTGCCCGCGATGGGCAGGTGGTGATCCGGCCGATGATGTACGTCGCCCTGTCCTATGATCACCGCCTCGTCGACGGACGCGAGGCGGTGGGCTTCCTGCGCACGGTGAAGGAGAACTTGGAGGAACCGGAGCGATTACTGCTAGACCTTTGACTGCTAGCCAAGCAGGAGTATGGCATTGGTTTGTCCCGTTTTTTAGCGCGGTGCAAGCAAGGGCATATGAAGCAAACACCTCTCGCCTCTTGGGACGTCTTACGCCCGAAACGCCGGCCATCCGCTGCGCGTGCGACGATGTCGGTGAACGTGACGCCGCGGTCGATCCAGAACTGCCAGCCCGCCTCAGAGACCGCTTTCGTCGAGCACGGCGATTGCGTCGTTGACCAGTTCCTCGACGTCGTGCGCCGACAGCATGAGATAGGCGGTGGTCGCCGCGCCGAGCTTGGTCCATTCCTGATCCGACACTAGCCGGGAATATTGGTTTTCGATATGGCCGGCAAGCACCCCCAAGGCCACGAGGTTCATGGTCATGGGTGGCAAGCCGCTATCGTAGATCTTGAGGTTGTGATGCAGGCGGATCGCCTCGCGCATCGGCGGCTCCAGTTGCCAATTACAGGCCAGCAAATAGCCAACGATGGCGTGGTTGGTGCCGCAACGCGCGTCCTCGACGTCGGTGAAGGCGCGCGTGGCCTCGGCGTTGGCCAGGCGCAGGGTGTCGCGGTAGTCGCTGAAGCGCTGCATCATCAGCGGGATGCCGCAGTCGCGAAACAGGCCGAACAGATGCGCATCGCTCGCTGCGACGCAGCCGAGCTGGCGAGCCAGATAGAGACACACACCGGCGGTGCGGGTGGCACTGTCCCAGAAGCGATCGAGATTTTGCGCCGGTAGGCTCGCACGCAAGGCGATGCCGGTGACCAGCGTGGCAATGTTCGACATGCCCAGCAGCTCCACCGCCTGATCGATGGCGTTGATGCGGCGCTGCAGGCCATAGAGCGGCGAGTTCACCGTTTTCAGCACGGCGGCGGCCAAGGCGACGTCACTGGCGATGAGCTGGCTGATGTGGCCGAGGTCGGGCGGCTCACGGCCTTTCTCCTCCAGGATGGCCTGGACGATGGTGGGGCGCGGCGGGATGACGATGCCGCTCAGTAAACGTTCGGCCTCTTGCGCCGTTATGGGGTTCATCTCGCTTTTCCTGGCCAGCGGCAGTATACCGTGGCGGGTATCGTCAGCCCGCGATCGGACTGCCTTTGCGTTCAGACGCCGCGCAGTAGCTCGTTGATGCCGACCTTGCTCAAGGTCTTCTCGTCCACCTTCTTGACGATCACGGCACAGTAGAGGCTGTACTTGCCATCCTTGGAGGGGAGGTTGCCGGGCACCACGACGCTACCGGCCGGCACCCGTCCATAGTGGATTTCTCCGGTCTCACGGTCGTAGATCTTGGTCGATTGGCCGATGTAGACGCCCATGGAGAGGACGCAGTTGTCCTCGACGATGACCCCCTCCACCACCTCCGAGCGCGCACCGATGAAGCAGTTGTCGCCGATGATGGTGGGGTTGGCCTGCACTGGCTCCAGCACGCCGCCGATGCCGACCCCGCCGGAGAGGTGGACGTTCTTGCCGATCTGGGCGCAGGAGCCCACCGTCGCCCAGGTATCGACCATGGTCCCCTCGTCGACATAGGCACCGATGTTGACATATGAGGGCATCAGCACCACGTTGCGGGCGATGTACGCCCCCTTGCGCACGGCCGCCGGCGGCACGACGCGGAAGCCACCCTCCCGGAAATCCTTCGAGTTGAAGTCGGCGAACTTGGACGGCACCTTGTCGTAATAGTTGGTGTAGCCGCCCTTGATGAATTGGTTGTCTTCCAGGCGAAAGGAGAGCAGCACCGCCTTCTTCACCCACTGGTGGGTGACCCAGTTTTGCCCGTCGGTACGCTCGGCCACCCGCAGTTGCCCCATATCCAAGAGGTCGATGACGGTGAGTACCGCATCCTTGACCTTGGGTTCGACATTGCGCGGGGTGATCTCGGCACGGCGCTCATAGGCCTCTTCGATGATGGCTTGTAGTTCCTGCATGATGGCTCCTCGGTTGGAAGAAAGCGATATTATGCTATCGGCGGCATCACACGCTCACTTGCGCCGTGCCTCAATGACGCCGCGCACGTGACTGACCCGCGTGAGGAAGCGGGCGAGCTCATCGAGGTTGTGCACCTCGAGGGTGAATGCCATGCGCGCGGTCGCGTCCTTGGTCAGGGTGTTGACGCGGATGACGTTGATGCGCTCCTGGGCCAGCAGTTCGCTAACGTCTTTGAGCAGTCCTTGACGGTCATCGGCGATGAGCTCCACGTCCACCGCGAACACCTCGCGCTGCGCTGCGCCCCATTCCGCCCGTAGCAGCCGCCCTGCATGCGCCTGCGGTAGCCGTCGGATGACACTGCAATCGGCGCGGTGGATGGTGACGCCGCGCCCCTGCGTGACGTAGCCGACGATGGGATCGGGTGGCGCCGGCCTGCAGCAGCCTGCAAGGTGCGTGAGCAGATTGGCCTCGCCCTCCACCAGCACCCCAGTGGATGAGGTCTTGCGCTTGGGGGTGACGATGAGCGGCTTTTGCGGCGGTGACCGGAACAGTTCCTGCAGACTGCGGGCGAGTTGGCCGCTGGTGAGTTCGCCACGGCCCAAGCTGGCATAGAGGTCTTCCGGCTTGGCGAAGCCCAGCTTGGCGGCAAGCTCGACGTGGTTGACCTTGCTGAGGTTGAGCCGGTGCAACTCCTTGTCGAGCTGGGCGCGACCTTCCTGCACGTGCAGGTCGTGATCGAGCTGCTTGAACCACTGGCGCACCTTGGCCCGCGCGCGCGCGGTACGGATGAAGCCGAGATGCGGGTTGAGCCAGTCGCGACTGGGGCCGCCTTCCTTGACGGTGAGGATCTCCACCCGTTGTCCCGTCTTGAGCGGCGTATCCAAGGGCACCAGTTGACCGTCTACCCTCGCGCCGCGGCAACGGTGGCCGAGCTCGGTGTGCACGGCATAAGCGAAATCGATCGGTGTGGCCCCCGCCGGCAAGGCCAGCACCTTGCCCTGGGGGGTGAGCACGAACACCTCGTCCTGAAACAATTCGTGGCGGAAGTGCTGGGCGAGATCGGGATGTTCCGCGAGCTCCTCCTTCCAGGCCAACAGCCGCCTGAGCCAGGCGACCTTGTCGGCGATTGCCGCGCCCTGCCCGCCCTCCTTGTAACGCCAGTGCGCGGCCACGCCCAGCTCGGCCTCGTTGTGCATCGCGAAGGTGCGGATCTGCACCTCCAGGGCCTTGCTCTCGGGGCCAATGACGGCGGTGTGCAAGCTTTGATAGCCGTTGGCCTTGGGGCGTGAGATATAGTCGTCGAACTGCCCCGGGATGGGTTGCCACAGGCTGTGCACGATACCGAGCACGTGGTAGCAATCCTTGACCTCCCGCACCAGTACGCGCACGGCGCGCACGTCATAGACGTCGTCGAAGCTCAGGCCTTTTTTGCGCATCTTGGCCAGGATGCTGGCGATGTGCTTGGGCCGTCCGGCGACCTCGAAGTCCTGGATCCCCGCCCGTCTAAGTTCGGCGCTAAGCTGCGCCAGCACCTGCTCGATGTACCACTCGCGGTCCAGGCGTCGCTCGTCGAGCAGGCGGGCGATGTGCTTGTAGGTCTCTGGCTCCAGATAGCGGCAGGCGAGATCCTCCAGCTCCCACTTGAGCTGCCACACCCCGAGGCGATTGGCCAGTGGCGCATAGAGCTCGCGGGCATCGTGGGCAATTTTTTGCCGCTGCTGCGTCGGCGCTGCGGCCATCTCGCGCAGGGTTTGCACCCGTTCCGCCAGCTTGATCAGCACCACGCGGATGTCATCGGTCATGGCCAGCAGCATCTGGCGTAATGACTCGCTCTGCCCGGCCTCGCCGACGAGCTCCGAAAACAGCCCGTCCATGCGGTTGAGCCGCGCCGCGCCGAGGATTAAGGCGGTGAGACGCTCACCGAAACGCCGCTTGAGTTCGTCGGGCTCAAGGGCCGCTTCATCCAGGCCGGCAAGCAGTGCCGCTGCCACCGTCTCGCTGTCGAACCGCATGCCGGCCAGAATGGCGGCCGTCGCCAAGGCATGTTGTGGCAAGGGGGTGCCGCTGGCGGTGACCTTCGTCCCCCCATGGGCGTAGAGGTAGTCCAAGGCCTGGCGCAAGAGGGCGATCCTCTCTGCACCATATTGCGCCTGCAGGGGTTCAAGCCAGCTCTCTGCGTCGCTCGGCGCCAGGGCGAGGGCGTGCGTGACCATGGGGGGTAGGGCGTAATGGGCTTGGGGGGCCGAGGTTCTCGCCGCTAAACCACTTACAGCCGATAGCCTCTATAACTATTCCATAGCCCCCATGCCATACCTTTTCTACTGTGCTTGCCGAACTGCCTCACCAAAACTTCCACCAGGGCCGCTCCTTGTTCGCTTTGGGGTCCTGACCGGCGAGATAGGGGCTATTGGGGAAATTGTGACGCAGCACGCGCAGGGCATCGTCACGCAGGTCTGGAAGCTCAAGGCGGTCATAGCTCATCGCCATCAGATAGAGGGCCTCCTCTAGGGCGGGGGCCTGCGGATAATGTTCGACCACGTACTTGCCGCGATTGGCTGCCGCCACGTAGGCGCCGCGTTTGAAGTAGTAGCGCGCCACGTGTACCTCGTGACTGGCCAGGGCATTGACCAGGTATTTCATGCGCGCAAGGGCATCCGCGGTGTACTTGCTGTCCGGGAAACGGGTGACGAGTTCCTTGAAGGCGTCGAAGGATTCGCGCGCCGCCTTGGGGTCACGCTCACTCATGTCCTGACTGCCCAACGCGGCCAGCAAACCCTGCTCCTCGATGAAATTGGCGAGCCCTTTCAGATAGTAGGCGTAATCCACGTGTGGGTGGTTGGGATAGAGCTTGATGAAGCGGTCGGCGGCAGCGATGGCGGAAGCGGGTTCGTTGTCCTTGTAGTAGGCATAGGCTACCTCGAGCTGCGCCTGTTGCGCATAGGGGCCGTAGGGATAGCGTGCCTCCAACCGCTCGAACAACTGGATGGCGCGTTCGTAATTGCCCTCGCTCAATTCGTTCTTGGCCGCCGCATAGAGGCGTTGCGCGGACCAGTCCTTGGTCTCGTCGATCTGCTCGGGCAGCAGACCACACCCGGCCAAGACCGCGGCGACAGCCAGGGGGGCTAAAATGCGTCTCATAGCTCGATAGCCTCTTGCGAATCTGCCATTATACCGATGTCGGAGACCATCCATCTGACCATCCCCAGCGCGCAGGCGGGCCGCCGCCTGGATCAGTGCCTGGCCGAGCTCATGCCGCAGTATTCGCGCAGCCGCATCCAGGCCTGGTGCGATGCCGGGGTGGTACGCCTGAATGGCCGCGCCGCTAGTCGCAAGACCAAGGTCTATGGCGGCGAGGCGGTCGAGGTGCAGGTGACGCCGCATGCCTCGGAACTTGCCCATCAGGCGGAGGCCATCGACCTTAAGCTGGTGTATGAAGACGACGACCTCTTGGTGCTCAACAAACCGGCCGGCCTGGTGACGCACCCGGGCGCCGGCAATTGGACCGGCACCTTGCTCAACGCCCTGTTGCATCATTGTCCGGCGCTGGCCGCGCTACCGCGCGCGGGCATCGTGCATCGGCTGGACAAGGACACCTCGGGACTGATGGTCGTGGCCAAGACCGAACACGCGCAAACCGAGCTCGTGCGGGCATTGCAGGCACGCACGGTTCAGCGCGTCTATTGGGCGATCGCCATCGGCCACTTCGCGGCGCAAGAGGGCGTAATCAATACCCCGATCGGCCGCCACCCCGTCGCGCGCACGCGCATGGCCGTGGTGGCGAACGGCAAGCCGGCCATCACCCATTATCGCGTGCTCAAGCAATATGCCGCGGCGGCATGGGTAGAATGCCGCCTGCAGACGGGGCGCACGCATCAGATCCGCGTGCATTTGGCTCACATGGGGCATCCCTTGCTCGGCGATCCGGTCTATGCGGGCCGCCGGCAGGCACCGCTGGACTTCCATCGCCAGGCCTTACATGCCTGGCGGCTGGCGCTCAAGCACCCGCGCAGCGGAGAACAGCTCGCCTGGGAGGCGCCCCTGCCGGCAGACCTGGGTACGCTCCTTGAGCAATTAGAGGCGCGCGATGCGAGCTGAGTGGCTTTCTCCGAATTGGCCGGCGCCGCCAACCATTCACGCCTTCATGACCACCCGCATGGGCGGGGTGAGCAGGCCGCCCTATGACGGCTTCAACCTGGCTGCGCATGTGGGCGACGACCCCGTCGCCGTCGCGGAAAACCGCCGCCTGCTGCGCGCCCACCTCCCCGCCGAGCCGCTGTGGTTGACCCAAGTGCATGGCACGGCCGTGGCCGAAGCCGGGCGCGATGACCCCGGCGTGGTGGCCGACGCCGCTGTGGCCCGTGCGGCCGGACAGGTCTGCGTCGTGCTCACCGCCGATTGTCTGCCGGTGCTGCTTTGCGATGAACGGGGCAGCGTGGTCGCCGCCGCCCATGCCGGTTGGCGCGGCCTGTTGGCCGGTGTGTTGGAGGCGACGGTACGCGCGATGGGGATCGGGCCAGCACGCCTCATGGCCTGGCTTGGGCCAGCCATCGGCCCAGAGGCTTTCGAGGTGGGGGAGGAGGTACGGCAGGCGTTCGTCGCGCACGATCCCTTGGCTGCAACCGCCTTTCGCCCGGCTCTGCCCGGCACGCTCGACGAGTTGCCGCGCAAGTGGCTGGCCGATCTCTATGCCTTGGCGCGTCTGCGTCTTGAGCAGGTGGGCGTGGAGCGAGTCTACGGCGGCGAGGGATGCACCTTCAAAGAGCGGCAGCGTTTTTTCTCCTACCGCCGCGATGGCCGCACCGGCCGCATGGCCGCGCTGATCTGGCGAGAGTAGAATCTCGCCTGTGGTCCTTGGCCTTGGCCGTCACCGCGACAATCGTCCTTGCCGATCGCACGGGGCTGGCGGCGGCCTCGTCATTGTCAGAAAACCCTTGCGGCCGAGTTCGGCCAGTCCCGGACACCCTGAACATGAGCGCGCTGACCTGGATCCTGCTCGCCGCCGCCACCGGTGGCCTATTGAGTGTTGCCCTCGCTGCCGTGGCCATGCTGGTGCGCATCGAGTGGCTGCCGGTGATGATCAGTTATGCCATCGGCGCGCTGCTCGGCGCAGCTTTCCTCGAAGTCTTACCGCATGCGCTGGAACATGGCGGCGATGTCCAACGCCTGGCAGGGGCCGTGCTCATCGGCATCTTGGTGTTTTTCCTGCTGGAAAAGCTGGTGCTCTGGCGCCATTGCCACGTCGAGACCTGCGAAGCGCACAGCACCCCCGCCCTCGCGCAGCCGGGGCAAGGTCACGCCGCTTCACCTCCTCACGATCAAGGGCGATCCGGTCTGCTGATCACCGTCGGCGACACCTTTCACAACTTCGTCGATGGCATCATGATCGCCGCCGCCTTCATGGTGGACATCAAGCTGGGGCTGGTGACCACGCTCGCCATCATTTCGCACGAGTTACCGCAGGAACTGGGCGACTTCCTCATCCTGCTGCACTCAGGCTATAGCCGTGCCCGGGCCCTGGCGTTCAACATGATGAGCAGCCTGGCCACACTGGTCGGGGCGGTCCTGGCTTACTATGCGTTGTCGCCGCTCAAGGCGTTCATGCCGTATATCCTGGCCTTCGCCGCCGCCGGCATGATCTATGTTGCCATGGCCGACCTCATCCCCGGGCTACACAAGCGGGTGGCGCTGCGTCACACCGTTCAGCAGATCGCTCTTATCTTGTTAGGGGTGGCTACGGTCTGGCTCACTGCTGAGGGCGTTGATCACTGGCTCGTTGGATACGGCGTGCCTGGGCATGATTGAGCGGCAATGAGCACACTGCCCAAGATTGGCTTCGTCTCCTTAGGCTGTCCGAAGGCAACGGTTGACTCCGAGCGCATCCTCACCGAGCTGCGGGCCGAGGGGTATGTGATCGTGCCGACCTATGCCGATGCCGACCTGGTGGTGGTCAACACCTGCGGCTTCATCGACGCCGCCGTCGAGGAGTCGCTTCAGGCCATCGGCGAGGCGGTGCGGGAAAATGGTCGCGTCATCGTCACCGGCTGCCTCGGCGCACGCGCCTCACTCATCAAGGCTGCACACCCGAGCGTGCTGGCAGTCACCGGTCCGCATGCGACGCAGGAGGTGATGGACCTCATCCATGCGGCGTTGCCCAAGCCGCATGACCCCTACACCGACCTCGTGCCGCCGGGCGGTGTGAAACTCACGCCTCGCCATTACGCCTACCTGAAAATCTCGGAAGGCTGTAATCACCGCTGCAGCTTCTGCATCATTCCCAGCCTGCGCGGCGACCTCGTCTCCAGACCGATCGGCGAGGTGCTCCGCGAGGCCGAGGCCTTGGTCGCGGCGGGGGTAAAAGAGCTGCTGTTGATCGCCCAAGACCTGGGCGCCTATGGCGTCGATGTCAAATATCGCACCGGCTTCTGGCATGGCCGCCCAGTGAAGACGCGCCTGTTGGAATTGGCGCGCGAGCTGGCCCGCCTGGGCGTATGGGTGCGCCTCCACTACGTCTATCCCTACCCGAGCGTGGACGAACTGATCCCGCTGATGGCCGAGACCGACCTGCGCAAGGGCGGCATCCTGCCCTATCTCGATGTCCCCTTGCAGCATGCCAGTGCGCGCATCCTGAAGGCGATGCGGCGGCCTGCCGCGGCGGAGAAGATGTTACAGCGCATCGAACGCTGGCGAGAGGTTTGCCCCGACATCGCCATCCGCAGCACCTTCATCGTCGGCTTTCCGGGCGAGACCGACGCCGATTTCGAACTACTGCTCGATTTCTTGCGCGCCGCCCGCCTCGACCGCGTCGGCTGCTTCACCTACTCACCGGTGGCAGGGGCTGCGGCCAATGCCTTGCCAGAGCCGGTGGCCGAGTCCGTCAAACAGGAGCGGCTGGCGCGTTTGATGGAGGTACAGGCGGCGATCAGCGCCGAAAAACTCAAACGGCGCCGCGGCCAGGAGATGGTGGTCCTGATCGACGATGTCGACGGCCGTCGCGCCATCGGCCGCAGCTACGCCGATGCGCCGGAGATCGACGGTGTCGTGCACATCGCTCAGGGCGCCCACCTCAAGCCCGGTGAGCTGGTGTGCATCAAGGTGACCCGCTCCGATGCCCACGACCTTTGGGGGAAGCCCATCGATGACTGATTCGGTCTGGAAACCGCACGTGGTGGTGGCCGCGATCATCGAGGAAGGCGGCCGCTTCCTGATGGTAGAGGAATACACCGAGGAGGGGCTGCGCTTCAACCAACCCGCGGGCCATCTGGAGCCCGGCGAGACACTCCTCGACGCGGTGCGGCGCGAGGTGTTCGAGGAGACCGCGCATCATTTCGAACCGCAGGCCCTGTTAGGTGTCTATCGCTTCTTTGAGCGCGGTCGACAGCGCACCTACTTGCGTTTCGCCTTCACCGGTATGGTCACTGGCTATGACCCGACGGCGCGTTTGGACCGCGGCATCTTGCGTGCCGTCTGGATGAGTGCCGACGAAATACGCGCCGTGGTCGCCCGTCACCGCAGCCCGCTGGTCAAGCGTTGTCTGGAGGATTTCGAGTCCGGTCGGCGTTACCCTCTCGATCTGGTGCATGACCTCAGCGCCGGATGAGCGCAGGTGCCCGCCACAACTCTTACGCCTTATCCCTCACCCCGAAAAGATGAGCCGCATCGTCGTTGGCCTGTCGGGCGGTGTCGATTCCGCCGTCAGCGCCTGGCTGCTCAAGCAGCAGGGGCATGAAGTGATCGGCGTGTTCATGAAGAACTGGGAGGCGGACGACGACGACCCCAATTGCCCGGCGCGGCAGGACTTCCTCGACGTGCTGGCGATAGGCGATGCGCTGGACATCGAAATCGAGCTGGTCAACTTCAGCCGCGCCTATCAAGAGCGGGTGTTCAGTGACTTCCTCGCCGAGCTGCGCGCCGGCCGTACCCCCAATCCGGATGTCTTGTGCAATAGCGAGATCAAGTTCAAGGCCTTTTTGGAATATGCCCTGGGACTCGATGCCGATCATCTGGCCACCGGCCACTACGCCCGTCTGGTGGGGGAAGTGGGTCACAGGCGGTTACTCAAGGCGGTCGATGTCAACAAGGACCAGAGCTATTTCCTCTATCGCCTGCGTCAGGATCAGCTCGCCCACACCCTGTTTCCCCTAGGCGAACTCACCAAGCGCGAGGTGCGCGAGCTGGCGCACAAGGCGAGGCTGCCCGTGGCGGATAAGCGCGACAGCACCGGTATCTGCTTCATCGGGGAGCGCCCCTTCCGCGAATTCCTCATGCGTTACCTCCCCATCCAGCCTGGCCCCATGGTCACGCCGGAGGGTAGGGTGGTGGGTACGCACCAGGGCCTGATGTACTACACACTGGGCCAACGCAAGGGCTTGGGCATTGGCGGCGTCAAGGGGGCGGCGGAGGGCGTGCCCTGGTTCGTCGCCGGCAAGGACTTGGCAGCCAACCGGTTGATCGTGGTTCAGGGCCACGACCATCCGTTGCTGCTGAGCCACACCCTGGAGGCCAGCGATCTGGCCTGGATCGACTCGCCCCCGGTGGCAGGCGAGCGCTACGGCGCCAAGACCCGCTATCGCCAGCACGATGCAGCGTGTGAGGTCGTCCATGTCGATGAGGGACGGATCCGTTTAAGGTTCGACGAGCCGCAGTGGGCGGTGACGCCCGGCCAGTCGGTGGTCCTCTATGCGGGTGAGAACTGTTTGGGTGGCGGTATCATCCAAGCGTCCGAGGCCACGTCTAGACTTGCCGAGATACTTTAACGAAGTAGTGTAAGACTATGTTACGCAGAGATTTTTTATGGTTGTTGCCGGGCCTGTGCGCGGGGCCCTGGCTGTCTGCCTGCTCGACCGATCCGGTCACTGGACGCCGGACCTTGGTGATGATGGGCAAGGAGCAGGAGATCGCCCTGGACCGTCAGCATGCCCCACATCAATTTTCCGAGGACTATGGCCCGTCGCAGGATAGCCGCTTGAATGGCTATCTCACCGACGTCGGGCGTGCTCTCGCCAGCCGCTCCCACCGCCCCGACATGCCCTACAGCTTCCGGGCGGTGAACGCCAACTACCTGAACGCCTATGCCTTCCCGGGCGGCTCCATCGCCGCCACGCGCGGCATCCTGCTCGAGCTGGAAGACGAGGACCAACTGGCAGCGTTGTTGGGACACGAGATCGGCCACGTCAACGCGCGCCATTTCGCGGAACGGCAGGCCAAGGGCACCCTGGTGCAGTTGCTTGCGCTGGGCGTCGGTGCGGTGGCGGCGGAGAAAAACCCCGCCTATGGCGAGCTGGCCGGTTTGTTGGGCAACCTCGGCGGCGGCGCCCTGCTCGCGCACTATAGCCGCGAAGACGAGCGGGAAGCGGACGCCTTGGGCATGGAATACATGGTGCGCAGCGGCCACAACCCGACCGGCATGGTGGAGCTGATGCAGCTGCTTGAGCGGCAGTCCAAGCACAAGCCCAACGCCCTCGAGCTCATGTTTGCCACCCACCCCTTGAGCAGTGAGCGCTTGGAGACGGCCAAGCAGCGGCTAGCCAAGGACTATGCGGAGGCCGCCCACCGGCCGCGGCAGCGTGAGCGCTACCTGGACAACACCAGCCGCCTGCGCAGCCTGCGCGGCGCCATCCAAGCGCAGCAGCAGGCGGAGGCCATGCTGGCGAAGAAGGATTACACCGCCGCTGAGCAGCATCTGCGCCTTGCCCTCGCCCAAGCGCCAGACGACTACACGGGGCTCGTGCTGATGGGCAAGACGCAGATGGCGCTGCGGCGTCCGCACGAGGCCGAGCGCTACCTCGCGCAGGCCAAGGCGGTCTATCCCGGTGAGGCCCAGGCGGTGCACCTGCTGGGTGTGAGCAAGCTGCAATTGAAGCAGCCGGATGCGGCTTTGGCCGAGTTCCAGACCTACGAGCGCCTGCTGCCCGGTAACCCGAATACCATTTTCCTGACGGCCTATACGCTGGACATGATGCAGCGGCGGCAAGAGGCGGCGCAGGCCTATGCCCGCTACCTGCAATTGACGCGCCAGGGCGCACAGGCCCAGTACGCCTATTCCCGCTTGAAGGCCTTTGGCATGGTCAGGTAGCGGCTCTAGCCCGATACACGGGCTGGCAAGCCGCATCAGGCGGGGCCTGAGCCGCTGCCCTGATCGCTCATGCGGCTGGCAGGCTGCCGCTTGAGCGGTTTTTATTTCTTCTTATTGACGAGTTGCTCCACTACGCGCCCTGCCCAATCCTTCGCCCCCAGCCCGAAGGCGATGGCGAAGGCCAGGCCGATGGCGCCAAAGGCGATGGCAAAGGCGGCGGTGATCAGCTCGCTGGCGATCTGCAGCTGTTCCAAGGCGACGAAGAAGACGAAGATGATCATCGCGTACTCGGAAAAGGTGGAGACCGTCAGCGCGCCGGAGAAGCCGACGTTGTTGAGCCAAGCGAAGACGATGCGGTTGATGAAGCGGGCCAAGATGGTGCCGAACACCAGCACCAGGATGGCCACGATCACGTTGGGGATATAGAGCACGACCTTGTTGAACAGGTCGGCCACCATGTGCAAACCCAGCGAGTTGGCCACGGTGACGATCATCACCAGGATGATCAGCCAATAGACCAGGTTGCCGAGCACGGTGGCGACCGAGACGTCCAATTCGGCCTGCTTGAGGAAGGCCTCCAGGCCGGAGCGCTCGGTGACGCGGTCGAAGTTGAGCAGCTTGAGCAGGCGCATGATGCCGGTGCGGGCGATCTTGGCCAGCAACCAACCGATGAACAGCAACAACAGCGCTGCCATGAGCTGCGGTATGAAACTGGCGAGCTGGGTCCAAAACGAGGTAATAGAAGCCACGAAGACGTCGAGTTGTTCCATTAGCGTATCCTTTCATCCAACTTCGGCATGGCGAACCGGCCGACCACTCGCAGGGGGCATTGTACTGGAGTCTCGGCCCTGCTGCCCGAGCGGGCAAGCCGCAACGATCTTGGTGACGACGGCTCGCCGGTTTGACGCACGGCAGCAGGGTAGGGCCTAGGGCGATGAGGCGGCACGCCGCCGCAAAGCAGGGTGGGCTTAGGCTGCGGGTAGGTCCTGCTTTTGGATGAGGATGACCGTATCTTCCCCGCCTTCGACCGCTGGCCAGATCAGGGGCAGGGTAGGGTAGGCGGCCTCCAGCGCAGGGCGATTGTGGCCGATCTCCACCGCCAGCCAGCCGCCCGCCTGCAGATGGCCGGCCGCCTCAGAGAGGATGCGGCGCACCACGGCAAGGCCGTCTTCTCCGCCCGCCAGGGCAAGCCGCGGCTCATGCCGGTATTCCGGCGGCAGATTGGCCATGGAACGCGCATCGACATAGGGCGGGTTGGCGACGATCAAGTCATACCGCTGCTCGGCCAGGGCAGCGAACAGATCGGACTCGATCAACCGCACCCGCCCTTCCAGCCCATGCTCGCTGACGTTCCGGCGGGCGACCTCTAGGGCGTCAGGCGAGACATCGACGGCGTCCACCGTCGCCTCAGGGAAGGCGTGTGCGAGCAGGATGGCCAGGCAGCCGGAGCCGGTACACAGGTCCAGGGCGCGGCTGACGCGCTCCGGTGCGGTGAGCCAGGGCTGAAACTGCTCCAAGATCAGGGGGGCCAGGAATGAGCGAGGGATGATGACCCGCTCGTCGACGTAGAAGCGGTAGCCCTGCAGCCAGGCCTCGTGGGTGATATAGGGTGCCGGCAGACGGCGATGGATGCGCTCATGCAGCACGTGCGCCAGGCGGTCCATCTCGTGCGGCAGCAGGCGCGCATCGAGATAGGGCTCCAGGCGGTCGATGGGGAGATGCAGACTGTGCAGGATCAGGTAGGCGGCCTCGTCATGGGCGTTGGTCGTACCGTGGCCATAGGCGAGGCCGGCGCCATTGAAGCGCGACACGGCATAGCGCAGCCAATCGCGCACGGTGAGCAGGTGTTCGCGTGCCTCATCAAACATGGTCGGGCGAGGGTCAAGTCATGTAGGCCGGTGAGCCTGCAAAGAAGGCGAGGGGGCGCGCAGCGTGATTCATCATGCCTGCGCCAGGAGTAGGCGCTCGAGGGTAGTGCGGTAAATCAGGGCGAGCTGGCTGACTTCCTCGACCCCCACGCACTCGTCGATCTTGTGGATGGTCTTGTTCACCGGTCCGAATTCAACCACCTCGCTGGCGATGTCGGCGATGAAGCGGCCGTCGGAAGTGCCACCGCTGGTGGAGAGCTGAGGTTCAACGCCGGTGTGCTCGCGGATGGCTGCCGCAAGCACCTCCACCAATCGCCCCTTGGGGGTGAGATAGGGTTTCGCGCCCAATTCCCACATGAGGTCATAGCGTAGGCCGTGCCGATCGAGGATTTCGTGCACGCGGCGCTTTAGCCCCTCCACGCTGCTCGCGGTGGAGAAGCGGAAATTGAAGACGATGTCGAGATGGCCAGGAATGATGTTGGTGGCCCCGGTGCCGCCGTGGATGTTGGAGATCTGCCAGGTGGTGGGCGGAAAGTATTCATTGCCGGCATCCCAAACCGTTTCGGCCAGTTCGGCAATGGCCGGCGCCGCGAGGTGGATGGGATTGCGTGCCTGTTGCGGATAGGCGATGTGGCCTTGCACCCCATGCACGCGCAAGCGACCGTGCAACGAGCCGCGGCGGCCATTCTTCATGGTGTCGCCAAAGCGCTCGGCACAGGTGGGCTCACCGACGATGCAGTAGTCGATGCGTTCACCGCGCGCGGCGAGGCGTTCGACCACCCTCACCGTACCGTCCACCGCCGGCCCCTCCTCGTCCGAGGTGATGAGCCAAGCGATACTGCCGGGATGCGTCGGATGTGCGGCCACGAAATCCTCGGTGGCGGCGAGGAAGGCGGCGATGGACCCCTTCATGTCGGCCGCGCCGCGGCCGTACAGGCAACCGCCGCTCAGCGTCGGCGTGAAAGGATCATAGGACCAGTGTTCCACGGGACCGGTGGGCACCACATCGGTGTGTCCGGCGAAGCAGACGACCGGCGAAGCGGTGCCCCGCCGCGCCCAGAGGTTGGTGACTGCACCCGCGCGCACCCACTCCAGGCGGAAACCGAGCGGTGTGAGGCGCTCGCCGAGCCAGTCCTGACAGCCGGCGTCATCCGGCGTCAGCGAGCGCCGAGCGATGAGCTCGCGGCAGTATTCGACGGCCTTGTTCATGCGCGCTTGCAACCTCTGGGGCGAAGCTCACTCACCGAAAAAGGCGGCGTAGTTGTCCTCACTGAATCCCACTTGATACTGGCCATCGCGGTCCAGGATCGGGCGCTTGATGACGCTCGGGAATTCCTGCATCAGGGCAAGGGCGCTGACGCTGTCCTTCACCTGGGCTTTGCGCGCCTCCGGCAGTTTGCGCCAAGTGGGGCCATTGCGGTTGAGCAGGGCCTCCCAGCCCATGAGGTTCATCAATGTCTCGATCAGCGCCTGCGGCACACCGTCTTTCTTGAAATCGTGGAACGCATAATCGATGCCACGCGCCTCCAGCCAGGCACGCGCCTTCTTGACGGTGGAGCAGTTAGGGATGCCGTAGAGTTTCATGGCAAACTGAGGTCAGTGCGATGGAACCATGCATTTTAACCTTCGGGCGATGAAACGGGCGGAAAATCCTGCCGTTGAGGTGAGCCTGGCCTGTTGGCCGCGACACGCCCAGGCCATTGCCGAGATTCGCCGGCGTGTCTTCATCCAAGAGCAGGGGGTGCCGGAAGCGCTCGAATGGGAGGCGGAGGACAGCCAGTGCCACTGGTTCGTGGCCAGTGCTGGCGACGCCATCGTCGGCATCGCCCGCCTCACCCCCAATGGCCGCATCGGCCGCCTGGCCGTCCTGCCCGCATGGCGCCGGCAGGGCATCGGCACCGCCTTGCTGCAATGCGCGCTTCGGCATGCGCGTGCACTGGGTCTATCGCACCTCCACCTGCATGCCCAGGTCCAGGCCCTGCCGTTTTATGCGCGCATGGGCTTCCGGGCCGAGGGCGAGGTCTTCCTCGAGGCGGGCATCCCGCATCGACGCATGTATCTCGACTTGCACGAGGGGCAGTGATGAACATCAGGGTCGGTCACGGTTTCGACGTCCACGCCTTCGCGCCGGGGCGGCGGCTCATCCTCGGCGGCGTGCACATCCCTCACGCGCTCGGGCTGATGGGCCACTCGGATGCCGACGTCTTGCTTCACGCCATCTGCGATGCCTTGCTCGGCGCGGCCGGGCTGGGCGACATCGGTCGGCATTTTCCCGATAGCGACCCGCGCTACAAGGATGCAGACAGCCGCGAGCTGCTGCGCCACGTGCTCGGCCAGCTGCGTGCCGCTGGCTGGCGCCCAGGCAACATCGATGCCACGATCATCGCGCAGTCGCCGCGTCTGGCGCCGTACATCGGTAAGATGCGCGATAACCTCGCCGCCGATCTCGGCGTGGAGCCCTCCGCGGTGAACGTCAAGGCCACCACGACCGAGCGCCTGGGCTTTACCGGTCGAGGCGAGGGGATCGCTGCGGAGGCCGTGTGTCTGATCGTGCGGCTTTGAGCCAAAGCGCGCCCGAGCAGGCGCGCGTGTTCTTCGCCCTATGGCCGGATGCGCGCGTGTGCGCTGCCCTCGATCGCCTCGCCCAGCAACTGCACGGCCGCATGGGCGGACGCCGCACCCGGCCCGAGACCCTCCATCTCACCCTGCTTTTCATCGGCATGGTGCCGCGGGCTAGCCTCACGGCCTTGCATCACGGTGCCGCCGAACTGCGGCTGCCGGCCTTCGAGCTAGCGCTGGACAAGACCGAATGCTGGCGGCATAACCGCATCGCCTGCCTGACGCTGGATCAGCCGCCGCTGGCCTTGTTGGACCTCGTCAGCAGCCTAGAAGGCATGGCCGACCGCCTGGGCATCGCCTATGACCCCCGTCCATTCAGGCCGCATGTCACCCTGCTGCGCGGCGCCGATTGCCGCGCAGAGGCCGCACCCTGCCCGCGCATCCAATGGCCGGTGCAAAGCTTCGCCCTGGTGGAATCCCGACCAGGCCCGCAAGGCAGGCAGTATCCGCGCTTGGGCGAATATCCCCTCCTGCCTTGACTCAGAGATAGACGTAGTTTTCCAGATGGCTTGCCAGCTCCTTCACGGGAAGCTTGGTGTAGTCCTTCTCGATGGTCTCGGTCACCTTGTTGCGCACGTGCTGGCTGAGGCGGTTGTTGAGCAGTCCCATGAAATGGGCGGAGGCGATGAGGATCAGGCGCTCGTAGGCATTGTTCACCCGTCCCTCCTCGAGTTCGCGCGCGATCTCCTGGGCGAAGCGCTCTGCCTCGTGCGCTTTGGGTGAAGTCGGTTGGGCATAGCTGCCAGAGCCCTGATAGTTGCCGACGCGGTCACTCACCAGATTTGCAGCCTTCTCCCTGCTCTCGGGGTGTTCCAGCTCCTTGACGAGCTGCAGACCCTTCTTCGGGCCATGATTGGCATAGAGTTTGGCTTGGCTGGCGTTCGCCACCATGATCCACGTCACGGACATAAACGTCTCCCGATCAAGTTGTTAGGGTGGGGGGGAAAAGGGATGGCATGCTGGCTGGGCTTGGCCCATGTTACATGGGTGTTACGATCTCAATATAGCCTGGCCGACATCGGCGTCAAAACTAGCAACGATAGCGCTCCAATACCGACTGGGCCAGCGTGAGGCTAGCCTCCGCCGTTGCGGCGGCGAGCCGGAACACCTCGCCTTGCGTCGCCGCGGCATAGTTGCGCCCCAAGGAGCGGCCATAGGCAGGGTCGTAATGGTAGAGCAACAGCTCGCCCACCAGCTCATCCCAGGCGCCTGCGCGCGCCAATTGCTTCCAATGCGCAATCCGCGTGTGGCCCTGTAGGCGGGTGAGCTTGTCCAGTTGGCGGGCCAGGGCGGAGCCATCGGCGAGGAAGTGCTGGTATTCGGCCTTGAGCAGCGCGATGCGTACTGGCAGATCCGCCTCCAGCGTCAGGCACTCGGAGGCGCGCATGCGTTGGAGCAGGGCCTCGGGGGTGTGCAGGCGGCCGATCTTCTTGCTTTCGGATTCCACGAACACCGGCCTCGAGGGATCGAAGCGCCGCAGCGCCTGCCAGATGCGGCTCTCGAATAACTTCTGCGGCGGCTGGCTGCGGTCAGGATAGGCCCCAAGCACCGAGCCCATGTGCGCCGCCAGCCCCTCCAGATCGAGCACCTGGGCACCGAGGCGGGCGAGATCGCGTAGCAGACGGCTTTTACCGACGCCAGTGCGGCCGCAGATGACGACGAAACGCAACCTCTCCGGCAGGCTCATGAGCTCGGCCACTACCGCCCGGCGGTAGGCCTTATAGCCGCCATCAAGCTGGGCGGCATCCCAACCGATCGCGCGCAACACATGTACCATGGCGCCGCTGCGGTTGCCCCCACGCCAGCAGTAGACCAGGGGGCGATAGTCCCGCGGCCGATCTGCGAAATGCGTCTCGAGGTGCCGGGCGATATTGCGAGCGACCAAGGCGGCGCCGAGCTTCTTGGCCGTGAAGGGCGACTCCTGCTTGTAGACGGTGCCCACGCGGGCACGCTCGGCATCGTCCAGAACGGGTAGGTTGATGGCGCCTGGCACGTGATCCTCGGCGTACTCCGAGGGCGAGCGGGCATCGATCACCTCGTCGTAGGCATCCAGTTCGGCAACTGTCACCAGGGCGCTTCGCCGCATGGGGTCGGTAGAGGTCGCACACTGCATCGGCATTGCCTGCGTAGCACCAAGGTCAGCGGGCGCCGCCTTTAGCCTGCCTTGCCCGCGGCTGGCTCGTCACGCCGGTCGCCGCGCTGCGGCATAACACTTGCTGCGCAAATGTCAGCCTGCGCCGGAAGCCAGCCGCTGCGCCGAGCCATCGCCTCACGCCTTGCTGCGCAAAATCCGCGCCCGCTCGCGCTGCCATTCGCGTTCCTTCTCCGCGGCCCGCTTGTCGTGCAGCTTTTTGCCCTTGGCAAGCCCGATCTCGACCTTGATGCGACCTTTCGCATAGTGCAGGTTGAGCGGCACTAAGGTATAGCCGGCCCGCTCCACTTTGCCGATCAGACGCTTGATCTCTTCGGCATGCAGCAAGAGTTTGCGCGTGCGCACCGGGTCGGGTTTGACGTGGGTCGAGGCAGTGGGCAAGGGGCTGATGTGGCAGCCGAGCAACCAGACCTCGCCATTTTTCACCACCACGTAGGCCTCCTTCAGCTGCACGCGGCCGGCGCGGATGGCCTTGACTTCCCAGCCCTCCAGCACCACACCAGCCTCGTAGCGTTCTTCGATGAAATAATCGTGAAAGGCCTTTTTGTTATCGACGATGCTCATGCTGGGTAAAGGGCTGCATTTCGTGTATTTTACAGCCCCGTCTAGCGAGCGTCTCCTGTAGCCACTGTGGCCGCCGTCCAGAAAAGCGTTTTGGTCCCCTATACCCCCGTCGAGATGTACGAACTGGTAGACCGGGTCGAAGATTACCCCCTGTTTCTGCCCTGGTGCGGCGGAACCGAGTTGCACCATCGCGACGCCCAGATCACCGAGGCCACGATCCACATCCATTACATGCAGATCCGCCAGCATTTCACCACGGTCAACCGCAAGCGCTATCCGCAAGAGATGGCCATCAGCCTGAAGCGGGGGCCCTTTCGTCGGCTGGAGGGGCACTGGCGCTTCAAGCCCCTGGGTGAGGCCGCTTGCAAGGTCGAGCTCGAGCTGCACTATCAGTTTTCCACGCATTTGCTGGAGAAGGCGCTGGGCCCGGTATTCGGCTACGTGGCCGACACTTTGGTGGATGCCTTCGTGCAGCGTGCCGAACAGGTCTACGGCAGGCGATGAGCAGTATCCAGGTCGAGGTGGTCTATGCCCTCAAGGGCCATGCCAAGCGCGTGACGCTAACGCTGGAGGAGGGCGCCACCGTGCAACAGGCGCTGGAGCGTTCGGGCCTGCTTGCGGAATTTCCCGAGATCGATTTGAACAACAAAAACAAGGTGGGGGTATGGAACAAGCTGGTCAAGCTCGACACCCCGCTGCGCGACCGGGATAGGGTGGAGATCTACCGTCCGCTGATCGCCGACCCGAAGCAGGTGCGCAAGCAACGCGCAGCGGAGGGCAAGGCGATGAAGAAGGGCGGTGGCGACCTGCCCGCAGAATGAGCGCCTGGCGTCGATGGCGGCGGCGCCATCGCCTTGGGCGACGCGGACTTACGGGCAGAATTCTTCCGCCCGTTGCTGGGCCTCCGCGATGGCGGCTGCCCGCTCGCCCTCGCTCATGATGTACTGTCGTCCTTGAGCATCGATACTGCGGATGCGCACATGCTGCTGCAGGCGCTGCAGTCGCTCGCGCGCCCGCATGCACTGCTCGGCCCGCGCACGTTGTTTTTTCCTCCTCGGCCTGGCGCTTGTCTTCTTCCGCTAGCGCCTGCTGGCGTTGCAGGGCCGAGGTACTGAGCTTATCGGCGAGCGCCCTGCGCGCGGCGGCCGCCTTCGCCGCATGGGGCGGGCCGGTACGCAGCCGCTGCGCTGCCTGTCGCGGCGGCGGGGTGTCGGAGTAGTGCACCTGGCCTTGCGCGTCGGTCCATTTGTAGACCTCGGCATGGGCACAGAGGGTCGCGCCGAGCAGAATGATGCAACCGGCCAGCACGCCGCGGCTAGCTGACGGCAGGAGCTGGGCATGCGCATGCAGCGCATGCCGGCACTAGGGTGTTTTTTCCAAGTCCAGCATGCACACAATCTGGGATAATATGATTTTGTGAGCCAAAGGCGCTAACGATGCGGATCCTCCAGAAAGCCCTCACCTTCGACGACGTCCTCCTCGTCCCAGCCTATTCGCAGATCCTACCCCGGGATGTCAGCCTGCGGACACGGCTTACCCGCAGCATCTACCTTAACATCCCAGTCGTATCCGCCGCCATGGATACCGTGACCGAGTCGCGCATGGCCATCGCCATTGCCCAGGAAGGTGGGATGGGCATCGTGCACAAGAACCTCTCCATACGAGAGCAAGCGGCTGAGGTTGCCAAGGTCAAACGCTATGAAGCTGGGGTGGTCAAGGATCCAGTGACCATCCGGCCGGACATGACGGTTCACGACGTATTGCAGCTTACCCGCCAGCACAAATTCTCGGGCCTGCCGGTGGTGGACGACAGCGGTCGCGTGGTGGGCATCGTGACCAACCGCGACATCCGCTTCGAGACCAGGCTCGACCAACCCATCTCGAACATCATGACGCCGCGCGAGCGGCTGGTCACGGTGAAGGAGGGGGCAAGCCGGGAAGAGGTGATCGCCCTGTTGCACAAGCACCGCCTCGAGCGGGTGCTGGTGGTCAACGACGCCTTCGAGCTGCGCGGCCTCATCACAGTCAAGGACATCCTCAAATCGAGCGAATTTCCGCTGGCCAACAAGGACGAGCTCGGCCGCCTGCGGGTGGGCGCTGCCGTCGGTGTGGCTGGGGATACCGAGGAGCGGGTCGCGGCCCTGGTCGAGGCCGGGGTCGATGTCTTGGTGGTGGACACCGCGCACGGCCACTCGCATGGCGTCCTGAAACGCGTGGAATGGATCAAGTCGCGCTATCCCGAGGTACAGGTCATCGGCGGCAACATCGCCACCGGCGAGGCAGCGCGTGCCTTGGTCGACCACGGCGCGGATGCGGTCAAGGTCGGCATCGGCCCGGGTTCGATCTGCACCACGCGCATCGTCGCTGGCGTTGGGGTGCCCCAGATCACCGCCGTGCAGAACGTCGCCGACGCCCTTGCCGGGAGCGATGTGCCGCTCATCGCTGATGGTGGCATCCGCTACTCCGGCGACATCGCCAAGGCGATCGCCGCCGGGGCGCATGCCGTCATGCTGGGCGGCTTGCTCGCAGGCACCGACGAAGCCCCCGGTGAGATCGAGCTCTATCAAGGCCGATCGTTCAAGGCCTATCGCGGCATGGGCTCGCTTGGCGCCATGCAGAAGGGCTCAAAAGACCGCTATTTCCAGGACAACGAGGCGAACGTCGAGAAGCTGGTGCCGGAAGGCATCGAGGGCCGCGTGCCGTACAAGGGCAGCGTGCTGCATGTCTTGCACCAATTGATGGGCGGACTGCGTTCCGCCATGGGCTATCTCGGCTCGCCGGACATCGAGCACTTCCGGGCCAACGCCACTTTCGTCGAGATCACTGCGGCGGGGATGAAGGAGTCGCACGTGCACGACGTGCAGATCACCAAGGAAGCGCCCAATTACAACATCTGAGCCCACCGAGCGCTACGCCTTGTTGGGCGCCGCCGCTTGCATGAAGCAGACCGCCATGCACGACAAGATCCTCATCCTCGATTTCGGCTCGCAATACACCCAGCTCATTGCCCGCCGCGTGCGCGAGACCCAGGTCTATTGCGAGCTCCACCCGTATGACGTGAGCGAGGCGTTCATCCGCGCCTTCAATCCCAAAGGCATCATCCTCTCCGGCGGGCCAGCCTCGGTCACCGAGGCGCAGCCACCCCGGGCACCCGAGGTGGTGTTCCGTCTCGGTGTACCGGTCTTGGGTATCTGTTACGGCATGCAGACCATGGCGGCGCAGCTCGGCGGCCGTGTCGTCAACGCCAGCCACCATGAATACGGTTACGCCGAGGTCAGGGCACGCGGCCACTCGCGGCTGCTCACCGATATCCAGGACCGCTGTGACCCTGAAGGCATGTGTTGGCTCGACGTCTGGATGAGTCATGGCGACCGGGTGGAGGCGCTGCCGCCCGGCTTCAAGGTCATCGCCGAGAATGCCGCCACGCCCATCGCCGGCATGGCCGACGAGGCGCGTGGCTTTTATGGCCTGCAGTTTCACCCCGAGGTCACCCACACCCTGCAGGGCAAGGCGATCTTGGCGCGCTTCGTGCACGATATCTGCGGCTGCGGGTATGACTGGAACATGCCCGACTACATCGACGAGGCAGTCGGCCGCATCCGCTCCGAGGTCGGCAGCGAAGAGGTGATCCTGGGGCTATCTGGCGGCGTCGATTCTTCCGTGGCGGCAGCCCTGATCCACCGCGCCATCGGCGATCAGCTCACCTGCGTCTTCGTCGATAACGGCCTTTTGCGGCTGAACGAAGCCGAGCAGGTGCTTAAGACCTTCGCCCGCAACCTGGGCGTGAAGGTCATCCATGTCGACGCCAGCGAACGCTTCATGGCCGCCTTGGCGGGCGTGACCGACCCCGAGCAGAAGCGGCGCATCATTGGGCGCGAGTTCGTGCATGTGTTCCAGGAAGAGGCGGCGAAGTTGCCCAATGCCAAGTGGCTGGCGCAAGGCACCATCTACCCGGATGTGATCGAGTCGGCCGGCGCCAAGACCAAGAAGGCCCATACCATCAAAAGCCATCACAATGTCGGCGGCCTGCCCGAGACCTTGCACCTGAAGCTCTTGGAGCCCCTGCGGGAATTGTTCAAAGACGAGGTGCGCGAACTCGGAGTGGCGCTCGGACTACCGCACGACATGGTCTATCGCCACCCCTTCCCAGGGCCCGGGTTGGGCGTGCGCATCCTGGGCGAGGTCAAGCGCGAATATGCCGAGTTGCTGCGTCGCGCTGATCATATTTTCATTGAAGAATTGCGCGCAAGTGGTTGGTATGAAAAGACTTCACAGGCGTTCGCCGTGTTTTTGCCGGTGAAGGCCGTGGGCGTCATGGGCGACGGCCGCACCTACGATTACGTGATCGCCCTGCGTGCCGTGCAGACCCAGGACTTCATGACCGCCCACTGGGCCGAACTACCCTACACCCTGCTTGCCAAGGTCTCGAACCGCATCATCAACGAGGTGCGCGGCATCAACCGCGTCGTCTATGACGTCACCGGTAAACCGCCGGGGACGATCGAGTGGGAGTGAGGTCGAGGCGATTACGCCGCAGCCGGAAGGCAGCGCCGGCGGCGAGCTCGAGCCCGGGCGCGGCCTATCTTCCGCTATCGCGGCAGAGCACGGCATGGCCGCTCATCAAACCCCTGCGCATGCCAGTCATACCTGCTCGATGTCGCCGCGGCGGCGCAAACGAGCGCGCAGGGTGTCGATCTCCTCGAGCATGTCTGCGACCAAGGCGGCCAATTCGGGTACGGCGTCGAAGTCTCGCTCCAGCTGACGCATGCGTCGCGCCCGCAGCAGGGTGGCGGCAGAACAGCGCCACACCCCGGCCACGCACTCCGCATGTGTCATGAGGCCGGCCTCAAGGTGAGCGAGCAGCCAGTCGGCCTCCACGTCGCAGGCCGCGGCCACCTGTTCCAAGGTGAGCCAGCTGTCGTCCAAGATGCTGCCGATGAGGATGTCGTCATCACGCATGGCTCATCTCCCTTGCCTGGGGTCGAAGTTCAGCTCTCTGGCCATCCGCTCGTAAAATTCGCGCGCCTTGGGCGTGTCGGCGGGGGGAAGCACGACCTGCACCTCGAGCAGTAGGTCGCCGGGAGGCTCGCCTGGAATGCCTTTGCCGCGCACCCGCAACTGCTTGCCGCTCTGGGCCCCTTCGGGGATGCGCACCTTCACTGGTCCACTGGGCAGGTCGACGTTCACCACCGCCCCCAAGGCCGCCTCCCAAGGCGCCACAGGCAGGGTGAGGTGAAGATCGCGCCCATCCGGGCGAAAGCGAGGGTGGGGCTTGAAATGCACCTCAAGCAGCAAGTCTCCGGCCGGGCCACCGCCGACGCCCGGCCCGCCTTGTCCGGCCAAGCGGATGATCTGGCCCTCATGCACACCTTTGGGAATCTTGATGTTCAGCGTGCGGGTCTGCAGGCTCACCCGACCCTGAGGATCTAACTTGGGCACCCGCAGGCTGATCTGCCGAGTGGCGCCGGTGAAGGCGTCCTCGATGTCCAGGTAGATTTTGGCGTGATGATCCTCACCCTGGGCACGGAAAGCGCCGCCCGCGGTCCGAAAGCCGCGTCCTGCGCCGAGCCCGCCGAAGAGCTGGGAGAAGAATTCGGAGAAGTCGGCCGCCTCTCGGGGCGAGAAGCCGTGGGCGGTAAATTCGAAACCGGCATCCCAGTCTGGCGGCGGCCGAAATTCCTCCCCGGGGCGATAACCCTGTCCGAGGCTATCGTAGGCAGCGCGCTTCTCGGGGTCGGACAAGACGGCATAGGCCTCGTTGACCTCCTTCATGCGCTGCTCGGCGTCCTTCTCTTTGGAGACATCGGGATGATATTTGCGCGCCAGCCGGCGGAAGGCCTTCTTGATCTCCTCTGCCGTGGCGTTGCGGGGCACACCCAGCACCGCATAGTAATCCTTGTATTCCATGGTCATCCCTTGGGTTCGTAGGCGATGCGCTGACAGCAGCCCGAGTGTATGGGCCTGTGCGCTCGCGCGTGGTGATGCGCCACACCGTGCCGCAATAGCGCCAAATCGGGCTGCAACGGTCCGCGCCCGTCAGCGCGGCGGCAGTTCGGCTTGTTGGCCACGATACAGGTGATTTTTATTTGCCTGCCACCCCTGCCTTTTTCAAGACATTGAAATCCACAACCAGTATACCCACTTTGTCTATGAAGCGTTGAGGACCGCTCGACGCAATGTTCAAGGAGGATTAGAAGATGATGTATCGCTCGCTGTTTCCACGCGACCTGTTCGCGGAACTGGACCGTCTGCAGCGGGAGGTGGCCCAGGCCCTCGATTGGTCGCCCAGTATCCGCGGTATCACACGCGGCTTTCCGGCGATGAACGTCGGCAGCACGCCGACGTCGGTGGAGATCTATGCCTTCGCACCTGGCATAGATCCGGCGGCGTTGGAGGTGCAAATCGAAAAGGGTGTGCTGACCATCGCCGGTGAGCGTAAGGCCGAGGAGGTGCAAGAAAAGGCTACGGTGCACATCGACGAGCGTTTCAGTGGCCGCTTCCGCCGCGTGGTGACCCTGCCCGACGATGTGGATCCTGCCGCCGTCAAGGCCACCTACCGCAATGGCATCCTGCATGTCAGCGTGGCCCGCAAAGCGGCCGCCTTGCCGCGTCGTATTGCCATTCAATGAGGAGTCTGAGATGAGCGAGAAGGTACAAGTTGCCGAGCAACGCCGTGAAGAGGCGGCCTTGCTCCCGCCGGTGGACGTGATCGAGGATGCGCACGGCATCACGCTCTATGCCGACCTGCCAGGGGTGCCGAAAGAGAAGCTCAGCATCCAGGTGGAGGCTGCGACGCTGAGCATCGAGGGCGAATTGGATTTGGAGCTGCCCGAGGGCATGGAAGCCACGCATGTAGAGGTGAGCCTGCCCCGCTATCGCCGGGTCTTCACCCTGTCGAAGGAACTCGATAGCGAGAAGGTGAGCGCCGAGTTCAAGCAAGGCGTGTTGAAGCTGCGCATCCCGAAGGCCGAACACGCGCAGCCGCGCCGCATCGAGATCCAGGTCGCCTGAGGCAGCGCTGCCGCTCCCTCGCGATCGGCATAAGCCGGCACCCTCCCGATCGGAGGGTTTGCCGGCACGCGCCTGCCGGCTGGTCAAGGTGCCGAGGTGGCGTCGAGCCCCTTGCGGGCCGGTGCCTCATTCTTCTTCGGCGGACGGTCGGAAGCGGGCCGTAAGCTGCTGCTGCACATGCGGCGGCACCATGTGGTAGTCAACCAGTTCCATGCTGTAGGCGCCACGCCCTCCCGTCATTGCCTTGAGGCGGGATTGAAAGTCGGTCAGCTCGGCCAAAGGCGCCAGCCCTTGCAAGATCATCATGCCGCCGCGGCCACTCGTGCTGCCGGTCAACTGACCACGCCGCCCTGAGAGTTCACCGCTGACATCGCCAAAACACGCTTCCGGCACGGTGAGTTCGATGCGCACAATGGGCTCCAAGACGATGGGTCGCGCCTTGCTCACGGCATCGAGGAAGGCCTTTTTGCCCGCAGCCACGAAAGCCGCCTCCTTGCCGTCGACGGGGTGGGTCTTGCCATCGTAAACGGTGACGCGGATGTCCTGGAGCGGAAAACCCGCCACGGCGCCACCGGCCATGGCCTGGCGCACGCCCTTTTCGACGGCGGGGATGAACTGGGCCGGAATTGCTCCCCCTTTTACCGCATCGATGAATTCAAACCCGGCGCCGCGCGGCAACGGTTCGATGCGCAGGAACACCTCGCCGAACTGACCGGCGCCGCCGGTCTGCTTCTTGTGGCGATGGTGGCCTTCGGCTGCCTGGGTGATGGTCTCGCGGTAGGGGATGGATGGGGGGTGGGTGTCCACGTCCAGCTTGAACTGCTCACGCATCTTTTCGAGCACACGGTTCAGATGCAGCTCGCCCAAGCCGCGGATCACCGCCTCGTGGGTCGCGGGGTCGTGTTCCACGTGTAGCCCCGGGTCCTCGGCGCTAAGCCGGTGCAACACCTCGGCGAGTTTACCCATGTCCGACTGTCTCTTCGGCCGGATGGCGAGCCCAAACACGGCGTGGGGGAAGTCGAGCGGCCGCATGTGGATGTGGTCATCCTCCGGCGCATCGTGCAGCACGGAGTCGAAGCTGATATCGTCCACTTTGGTGACACAGCAGATGTCGCCTGGCACGCAGGCCTCGACCTCTATGAGCTGCTTGCCTTGCAGCATGTAGAGATGATTGACCTTGAATGGCTTTCTGAGCTCGCCGATGTACAGTTGCGCCTGCGCTGCGACGGTGCCCTGATGTACGCGGAAGACCGCCATCTTGCCGAGATAGGGGTCGACCTCCACCTTGAACACGTGGGCGAGCACGTGCTTGTCCGGGTCCGGCTCGGCCCGGAGGGGGAGGGCGGCCTCGCCCTCGCCTTTGAGGAACAGCGGCGGATTGCCCTCGGCGGGGTTGGGTAGCAGTCGTACGATGATGTCCAGCAGTTCGCCGATCCCCGCGCCGCTGTGGGCCGAGACAAAGCACACCGGGATCAAATGCCCCTCACGCAGGGCCTTCTCGAAAGGCTCGTGCAACGCCTCGGCGGCGATCTCCCCCTGCTCGAGGTAGCGCGCCATCAGCGCCTCATCCACCTCGACGACCTGGTCCACCAAGGCGCGATGCGCCTCGGCCACACCCAGGAAATCTGCCTCACCGCTGGGATTGAAAAAGCAGTCGACCACGCGGCGGCGGTCAGCAGCAGGCAGGTTGATCGGCAGGCACTCGCGACCGAAAGCGGCTTGCAAATCGGCCAGTAGCGCCGGGAGATCGAGGTTCTCGACATCGATCTTGTTGATGATGATCATGCGGCAGAGCTTGCGCGTCTGCGCCCAGTGCATCATGCGGCTGGTGGTGAACTCGATGCCCTTGGCGGCATCGATCACCACCGCCACCGTCTCGACGGCGTCCAGTGCGCACAACGCCTGACCCATGAAATCGGGATAGCCAGGGGTGTCCAGGAGATGGATGCGCGTCCCCTGATGCTGGAAATGCGTCACCGCCAACTTGATGGAGTGCTGATGCGCTTTCTCCAGAGGGTCGTAATCGCAGACCGTGTTGCCCTTTTCCACCGTGCCCGCAGTTGGGATGGCCCCCGCGGCTGCGAGCAAGGCCTCTGCGAGCGTGGTCTTACCCGCGCCGCCATGTCCGACCAAGGCGAGGGTACGGATGTTGGAAATAGCTATGCGACTCATCAGGCACCTCTACTCGAGCGGCGCTGAGGCATTAGGTTGACAGGGATAGACAACAAGGCTTGATCGACGTCAAGCAGAGGTTAGTTCGCGTACTTATTTCTGTCTCGTGCGCAGCGCTCATTTTTATGCTTATCCCTGGCGCTGAATGTCGGCATCATCAGTTCGGTTTGAGTCTGAAAAGGCTGCGCACGGCAAGAAGGCATAGTCGCTTGAAGGCAGTATAGCAGTGGCTGTCAAGCCGACAACCTGTGCGGCCCCGGTCGGCGTAGATCAAACCAAAGGGACGGTCGCCGATGAATAAAGACATCGCGAAAAACTCTCCCTCGCCGAGCATAGCTTTGAGCTCCGGTCGTATCAGCGGCCAGAGCCGGGCTTTGTTCTCGGCGTTAAGCCACACCCCTTGCATCTTGGTCATTAGTTGCCCAAACAAATCTTTTGAGTAGATCGGGAACTCGAAATGGCGTAAAGGCTCCTTCGCGCTCACCCCGAGGGTGAAGCGGCTTTTCACCCGCTTCCCATCTGGGGTGATCGTGGCAAAGACGACACGCCTCAGGCCTAGATCGTGGTGTAGTCCTTTCAGCACAATCGCCAGTATTTGATTGAAATTGAGGTTGCCCTTGAGATGGGCTTCGATATCGCGCAGGCATGCCTCAAGGGCCTGCGGATCAGGGCCTGGGCAAATTTCAGCCTCATCTTTGCTTGCTATATGTGGCCAAGGCCCCGGTAGCATGGGCAACCATGCAGCAGCGGGTGGCGCGGGGATCCAGTCACCATGTCTGGCAACACGTACGGCATTGCGATGAACGGTAGTGACAATCTCCTCGATTGGGGTGTTTTCGATATTTGCCAAAGACTGATAGTCAGCCAGCAGGTGCTCATCCCACCAGCCATACCGACTACGGTTGGCGATATCAAGACAGGCCTTGAGGATGATGTTGCGCGAACGCTGGGCAAAGCGCGTGTCCAGCTGGTTACGGATCACCTCAGGTATTTTCCAAGCTGCAAGTAGCATCAAACGCAAGGGCTCAAGGGGAAAACCAAGCGCCTCAGACTCAGCCACTTCCGGCTCCTTGATGCGGCGAAGCCTTGCTAGCTGACGGGCAGTATCAGGTGCATCCAGCCAAAAAAGGAACTCAGGCGCGTAGTAAAGGAGGGCAGCAACCTCCACCTCCTCGGCGCGGACATCGGCGTGGAGGACGGCGAAATCCCGCGCCTGCCAGGCCGCGTGCTGCGCCAGGCGCAAGAGGCGGTAGAGTGAGGCAAGCGTTTCGGGGTCACGGCCGAGCGGCGTATCCTCCAGCACTGGAAGGTTCGCCACCTCATCGAGGTACACGCCCAGCCCTTGCATGATGATCGCATGTTCGACAGTCGCCACCTCGTTGCCAAAATGACGGCTGACACGATTGTTAGCTTGGTAAATGAGGCGCAGGCTCGCCAAGGGGTCAGCAAGCACAAGGCTGGAAACCTCTCTCGCCCCAAGCTGCTCCACCCGATCCTTGAGGGCAAGTAAAGCGTCTTTGGTATGGCGGAAAATCGGTGTCTGGCCGGGTCTTAGGCGCTGAAGCCAGGTCTCTAAATTCAAGGAATCCGCCATAGCAGCAGTCTCGATTGCGTCAAATCATCTAGCTCGATGATCGCGTCGGCCGGGACCCCGGGGATGTCGAAGCTGTTGCTGATCAGCAGCGAGCCTGGACGCATCTGTCGGCAAGCCTTTTCCCACAATCGGGGCATGGGCGCCGGCGAGAGATAGGCGTAGACGACATCATAGCGGGATAAGTCCTCGTCCCACAGGTTACCCAAGCGCACACGCGCCCGGCCAAGCAACCGCAACCAGCTCAGCAGCCAGTTGAGCGGGGCTGCCTCGATGCCAAAAAGCTGTAAATCGGGCCGCAGCCGGGCCAAGCCGGCAAGAGGTCCACCCCAGCCACACCCCAGGTCGATGAAGCGCAGTCCCGGCTCCGCAGGCAGTCGTTGTGCCAGCGCCTCGACTACCCGCTGACTGGACAGGAACAGCGGCACGCGGCTCAACACGCTACCCAACGAAGTCAGCGCGAGGATGGCAAAACCCACCAGGTACCAAACGGGCTCGATGCCGCTGCGGCCGACGAGCCAGAAAAGCGGAAAGAACAGCAAGTTGATGAGCTGCCACCACGCGGGTAGGCCGAGAAGGCGCGTCAGACCCAAGGCCAGCACACCTTCAGCGAGGAATGGCCAGGGCGCATCGAGGTCGCAAAGCGGTGCGGGGCAAAAGCGCAACATCCCGCCCCAGAGTATCAAGTGCAGGCCAACGGCAAGCAGGGCCGGCGGTAGGCGTCGGTTAAGTGACAGGTTTCTGACCTCGGCGCTGCGCATGTCCAAACTCGGCTCGCGGCTAGGAGCGGTGACCAAGCAGCGCCGCCCGGCCGCCCATGACGCGTCGCTGTGCGCAGCCAAGCGGTCGGCATGCCGACGCGGCCGGCGCGGCGACTTGCATGCCGGGCGGGCTGAGGGGAGGGGCGATGGTCCTCGGCGTCATGGCTTGAGCTGCTGCCGGACTTGCTCGGCGGTAGCGGCCTCGATCTGCTGACCCTCCTTGCTGATGGCCTCTTCCGCCTTTTTGTTCATGACGATGATGGAGATGCGTCGGTTGACGGGCGCGTTGGGGTTGGTGCGGTCAAAAGGCACGGCCGAGCCCAGCCCTACGACGCGTAGGATCTTGCCCTCTTCGAGTCCACCGGCGACCAGCTCGCGACGCGAGGCATTGGCGCGGTCGGCGGATAGCTCCCAGTTGCTATATCCACGCTCACCAGTGACATACTGCACGGCATCAGTGTGCCCCGACAGGCTAATCTTGTTAGGCAACTCATTGAGCGTTTTTCCGATTTCGCGCAAGATTTCACGGGTGTAAGGCTTCATGACCGCGCTACCGGAATCGAACATCGGCCGATTCTGATCGTCGACGATCTGGATGCGCAGCCCCTCACTGGTAATATCTAGCTTCAATTGTTTTTTAAACTGCTTTAGTTTGGCATTGCTTTCGATCAGCTGTTCTAGTTTAGCCTTCATTTGAGCGAGTTTCGCGGCCTCATCACGCTCATGGATTCGCCGTGCTTGGTCGGGATTGAGGTCACCGCTTTTCACCTGGCCGGCACGACGGGTGAGATCGTCGCCACCGCCTTGCAAGATGCTTGTCGACTCTCCCGCACCTGAACCGCCCATCAGGGCAACTTTAAGCGGCGTGCGGAAATATTCGGCGATGCCTTCCATCTGCGCCTTGGTGGTGGAGCCAAGCAGCCACATGAGCAAGAAGAACGCCATCATCGCGGTGACGAAGTCGGCGTAGGCGATCTTCCACGCCCCGCCGTGGTGGCCGCCGCCGCCTTTCTTGATGCGCTTGATGACGATGGGTCTTTGGGTATCGTCTGCCATACCTTGTAATCAAATCGGTCTAGCCGTCTGCTAACTAAAGGAATTTATAAGAGATTGAATCATTTGCCTTTACGTGATTTGATGTCTTCCTCAAGTTCACGGAATGAAGGACGCTCCGTGGAAAAGAGTACTTTACGACCGAATTCTACTGCCACCTGCGGAGAAAAACCGTTTAGTGAGGCAAGGAGTACAACCTTTATTGTTTGGTAAACTTTGGTCGATTCGTTGGCTCGGGATTCAAGCTGACTCGCCAAAGGGGCGACAAACCCGTACGACATCAAGATCCCCAGGAAAGTCCCTACCAAGGCATGCGCGATAAGGATACCGAGTTCATTCGGCGGCAAATGCAGTGATTCCATCGTATGCACCACACCCATCACCGCTGCTACGATACCGAATGCTGGCAATCCATCGGCGAGCTTGGCAACTGCGTGGGAAGGATGCATTTCCTCGTGATGATGAGTCTCGATCTCGTTATCCATTAGGTTTTCGATCTCTAAGGCGTTAAGATTGCCACCCACCATCAGGCGTAAATAGTCAGTAATGAATTCCACCACGTGATGGTCGGCGATAACCAGCGGATATTTGTTGAAAATGGGGCTTTTGTCAGGCTCCTCGACATCTGACTCTAAGGACATGAGCCCCTCCTTGCGTGCCTTGGCGAGTAATTCGAATAGGAGTGCGAGGAGCTCCATGTAGAAGGCGCGTGTGTATCTCGAGCCCTTGAAGCTTGTCACTAAGCCAGATATGGTGTGTTTGACAGTGTGCATGCCATTGGCCGCGATGAAGGCACCCAGTGCTCCGCCGCCGATCATCACTACCTCTAGCGGTTGAAATAAGGCTGCCAGATGCCCCCCTGCTGCTGCGTAGCCACCAAAAATGCCTGCTAGGGCAATGACCCAGCCGACAATTACAAACATAATTGATTTCTCCTTATCCCAGGACTAAGTCCTTCAAGTCGAGCGCGTATTGGCGCAAAGCTCATGCGATGCAAGGCACAGGGGCCAAAAATGTCAAGCGCCCTAAGATGCTCTGGTGTAGGATAGCCAACATGCCGTTCAAAGCCGTAATGCGGGTGGTATTGTGCCAAGCGCCGCATTTCTGCGTCGCGCGCGGTTTTGGCCAAAATGGCCGCGGCTGAGATACAAGGCACAAGCGTGTCACCTCGCACGATGGCGCGGGTTGGTATATCAAGCTCGGGACAGCGATTGCCATCGATCAGGGCCAGTTCGGGACGCACGTTCAGCGCCGCGATCGCCCGCTGCATGGCAAGCAGACTGGCTTGCAGGATATTGAGGCGGTCGATCTCCTCCACGCTGGCCCAGGCCACGGCCCAGGCCAAGGCATGACGGCGGATCTCTGCGGCCAGGTGCTGCCGCTTCGCAGCGCTCAACCTTTTCGAATCCTTAAGCCCCAGAATGGGACGGCGCGGGTCAAGGATCACCGCCGCCGCGCATACTGGGCCGGCTAAGGGGCCGCGTCCGGCCTCATCGACGCCGCAGACGAGTGGGCGCGCAGACGGGGTAGCGGCCAGCGCTGGTAGGCAGCCAGAGCGTTTCATTCGAGATAGGGTCTTAAGGCATCGGCGATCAGCCGCGGTGTGTCGCGTTTCAACGCCGCGCGCAAGTGGTCGAATTCGGCCAGCATGGCCGTCCGGGCGGTCTGATCAGCCAAAAGACGCAGTACGGCCTGCGCCAAGCCATCGGGTTTGGCTTTCTCTTGTAGCAATTCAGGCACGATCATGCGACCGGCAAGGATATTGGGTAAGCCCACGTAGGGCAAGTAGGCCTGTCGTTTCATGATCTGGTAGGTGAGCCACGGCACGCGGTAGGTGATCACATGCGGGCACCCGAGTAACATCGCCTCTATGGTGGCCGTGCCCGAGGCGATCAAGGCCGCATCGGCGGCACGCAAGGCGTCATGCGCGTGGCCGTACAACAGGCGTATAGGGAGCGCCATCGCCCCTGCTTCGTGCAAAGCTTGCTCGAAGAGCAGTTTCGTCTCACGGCTCACCAAGGGGGTGAGGAAGCGCACCTGCGGGCGCGCGGCCTGGATGCGCTTTGCCGTCTCGACGAACAGCCGCCCCATCAGTCGCAATTCGCTTTGCCGGCTGCCAGGCAGCAAGGCCACGTACTCGCCTTGTGGCGACAGGGCGAGCTTGGCGCGGGCGGCCAGCCGATCAGGGGGGGGCAGGGCGTGAGCCAAGGGGTGGCCGACATAGGTGGCTGGGATGCCGGCCTGGCGATAGATCTCCTCCTCGAAGGGGAAGATCAGCAACAGGTGGGAGACGGCCTTACGCACGCGCTTGATGCGCCTGCGTCGCCAGGCCCAAACCGAGGGGGCGACGAATTGCACGGTCGGAATACCTGCACGCTTGAGGTCTGCCTCTAAGGTGAGGTTGAAGTCGGGGGCATCGACACCGATGAACAGCCGCGGCGGCGCTGCAAGCAGGCGGCGCCTCAAGCCACGCCTGATCGACAGGATAGGGCGCAGGTTGGAGAGGACCTCGACGTAGCCGCGCACCGCCAGGATCTCCATGTCGTAGAGACTCTGGGCGCCTGCCGCCTGCATGCGTGGGCCGGCGATGCCATAGAAGCGTGCCGGCAAGCCGGCCTCCTGAACCGAGCGGATAAGCAGGCTGCCGAGCTGGTCGCCAGAGGCCTCGCCGGCGACGATGGCGACCGGCGGGGCTGAGGTCGTACCCGCCGAAGCGAGCCAGGCGGACGACATCGCCCCAGGAAGATCACGCCTCACGCCACGGCCTCACCGGATGATGCCGCGGCCAGAGACCGCCAGGAACTCGGCGAGGGGGACGAGCTCGGGATGGCTGTTTGCCTCGGCGGCAATGGCCGCCCGTGCCTCGGCGAGGCTTAGACCTGCTCGATACAGCAGTCGGTAGGCGCGCTTGATGGCGCTGATGGCCGCCGCGTCGAACCCCCGCCGTCTAAGCCCTTCGCTGTTGATGCCATGCGGCATGGCCGGGTTGCCTGAAACGGTGATGTAGGGCGGGATGTCCTGACGCACCACGGAGGCGATGCCGGTCATGACATGCGCGCCGATGCGGCAGAACTGGTGTACGCCGGTGAAGCCGCCGAGGATGGCGTAATCGCCCACGGTGACGTGGCCGGCGAGGGAGGCGTTGTTGGCGAAAACGGTGTGATTGCCAACCACGCAGTCATGTGCGATGTGCACATAGGCCATGATCCAATTGTCGTTACCGATGCGGGTGACGCCTATGCCCTGCACGGTGCCGGTGTTGAAGGTGCAGAATTCGCGGATCGTGTTGCCGTCGCCGATCTCCAGCCGGGTCGGCTCGCCGGCGTATTTCTTGTCTTGTGGCGCTTCGCCCAGGCTGGCGAATTGGAAGATGCGGTTGGCCCTGCCGATGCGGGTGTGGCCGGTGATCACCACATGCGGCCCGATCTCGCAGTCATCGCCGATCTCGACATGCTCGCCGATGAGGCTATAAGCGCCAATGCGCACGTTGCGCCCAATGCGCGCCCCGGGATGGACGATCGCTGTGGGGTGAATCATCGGTAAGCGGCGCTTCCAATCACATTACCATTTCCACCTGAGGGTAGGTCACGCAGGGTGCACATGAGCTCGGCCTCGCAGGCCGTTTGCCCGTCAACCGAGGCCTTGGCATCGAATTTCCAGATGCCGCGGGTGTGACGGGTGATGCGCGCCTCGAGACGCAGCTGGTCGCCTGGCACGACCGGTCGCTTGAAACGCGCGTTGTCGATACCGACGAAATAGATGACCGAGTCTTCTCCGGCCTCCTTGTTCGAGGACTTGAAGGCGAGTAAGCCGGCGGCCTGGGCGAGCGACTCGATGATCAGCACGCCGGGCATGATGGGGTGATGCGGGAAGTGCCCGGGGAAGAAGGGTTCATTGATGGTCACATTTTTGAGAGCGAGGACGAATTCGCCAGGCACGAGCTCAAGGACGCGATCCACCAACAGGAAGGGATAGCGGTGCGGCAAGTGCCGCATGATTTCAGCGATGTCCATGGGCGGGTGCAGGTCTGAGTTGTTGTATCGGGTTCTCAGGGGTATCTCGCGGCGTACGCATCATGATCACCGACTATTGTTGCAGCGCAAGGCATCAAACCGAGTTGCTGGCCTCAAGCTGCGCGATTTTGCGCTCCAACGTCCGGATGCGCTCGCGCATCTCGGCCAAGTGCCGCAGTTGCGCCGCATTGCGCAACCACTCTGCATGTGGCATCTGCGGTTGCGTGGAGGTATAGACGCCAGGTTCGTGGATCGACTTGCCGATGAAAGAGGCACCGGAGACGGTGACGTGGTCGCCGATCTCGATATGCCCGAGGATCATGGCCGCACCGCCGATCAGGCAGTACTTGCCAATACGGGTCGAACCGGCGATGCCGGCACAGCCGGCAATCGCCGTGTGGTCGCCGATGACACAGTTGTGCGCTATTTGCACCAAGTTATCGATGCGCACCCCTTTGCCGATGATGGTGTCATCCAGCGCACCGCGATCGATGGTGGTATTGGCGCCGATCTCGACGTCGTCGCCGATGATCACCCGGCCGATCTGCGGGATCTTGACCCAGCGGCCGTCTTCCATCGTATTGCCAAAGCCATCCGAGCCGATGACACAACCGGGATGGAAGATGACGCGCTCGCCCACAACGCAGTCATGACAGATCGTCACATGGGCATGTAACAGGCAATCGGCGCCAAGCGTGACGCCGTCGCCCAGCACGCAGTGCGGGCCGAGCCGACAGCGCGGTCCGATCCTCACCTTAGCGCCGATGACACAGCCGGGGCCAATGCTCGCGCTCGGGTCGATGCGGGCACTGGCGTGGATGCTGGCGCTGGGGTGAATGCCTGCCTCGGCGGCCGGGGTGGGATAGAGCAAGGCGAGGGCGCGGGCGAAGGCGGCATGCGGATGATCGACGACGAGGCAGGTGCGCCCGGGCAGGGCGTCAGCCAGCTCTGGGCCGATGATCAGCGCGCCGGCCGCCGAGGCGCGCGCTGCCGCCAGGTGTTTTTTGCTCACGACGAAGCCGAGTTGATCCGGCCCCGCCCGCTCCAGGGAGGCGGCGCCCATCACCCGCAGCGTGGGGTCGCCCTGGATGCGCCCCCCAAGCCGAGCCTGCAGTTCGGCGATGGTCAGACCTGAACCGGACATGGGTCGGTCAACGTTCGAGCGCCTTGATGACGCGATCGGTGATGTCTACCCGGCTGCTGGCATAGACCACGTTCTCCAGGATCAGATCGAATTTTTCCTTTTCCGCCAGCTCGAAGATGGCTTTGCGCGCCCGCTCGTGCACCAGCGCGAATTCCTCGTTCTTGCGCTGGTTGAGGTCCTCGCGGAACTCGCGCTGGGCGCGCTGAATGTCGCGATTGAGATTGGCGAGCTCACGCTCCCGTTTCGCCCGCTCCGCCTCCGACAGGGTCAAGCCCTCTTTCTCGATGAAGGCTTGCAGGTCCCGCGCCTGCTTGATGAGTTTCTGGATCTCTTGCTCGCGGCTGGCAAACTCGCGCTCGAGCTTCTTCTGCGCGCGTATCGCGAGCTGCGATTCGCGGAAGATGCGCTCGGTATTGACGAAGCCGATCTTGGCATCGTTGGCCCAGGCGGCGCTGACACCCAGCAGCGCCAGGACGAGCGGATAGAGCATCGCTTTCATGTCCAATCCTCAAAACACATTGCCCAACTGGAACTGGAAGGCCTGCTTCTTGTCGTCGGGTTGGGACTTGAAGGGGCTGGCGACCGACAGCTTGATGGGGCCAAAGGGCGAGAACCAGGTGACTGCCAGGCCAGCCGAGTAACGCAGTTCGCTCAAGGAGAGCTTTTGGTAGCGACCCTTGTAGTCCCCGGGTCCCCAAACGCCGCCGGCGTCGATGAAGGCGCTCAGGCGCAGGCTTTTGTCCTTGCCGGCGCCCGGCAATGGGAAATACAGCTCGGCATTGCCCACCAGACGCTTGTCCCCGCCCAAAGAAAAGGGGGCGCCGGCGCTGTCCAGATCCTGGGGCCCCAAGGTGCCGGATTCGAAACCGCGCACAGAGCCGATACCCCCGGCGAAGTAGTTCCGGAAGAACGGCAGGGGCTTGCCGCCATAGCCGCCGCCCCAGCCGATCTCGCCGTTGAGCATCAGGCTGACGGAAGCCGCCAAGGGTTTCCACCACTGATACTGATAGGACAGCTTATAGTATTTCAGGTCACCTACGGGGGTGCCCACCTCGCCATAGAAACGGTGCAAGGTGCCCTTGGTCGGATAAAGCAGACTGTCGCGGCTATCGCGCGCCCAGCCCAGGTCCAGGCGCAGGGAATCGGTGGTCACGCCGCTTATCGTGCCGCCAAAGGTGGCGGCGAATTGCTTGTATCGGTTGGGGCTGTTGGCGGTGAGGCTGAGCTCGTAACGTTCCAAGGCCGCCCCGAGCTGTAGGGTGTCGTATTCAGTCAGCGGCAGGCCCAAGCGCAGGCCCGCGCCGAGCGTGGAAGTGCTGTAATCCGACACGGCATCCAGCTTGGTGGCGTCGACGTCGCGCCGATACAGGTCGTAGCCCAGGCTCACGCCATCTTTGGTGAAATAGGGGTTGGTGAAGGATAGGGCATAGACGGTGTTGACGCTGCCGCTATTGATCTGCGCCGAGAGCCGATTGCCGGTGCCGAACAGGTTGTTCTGCGAAACCGATGCCGACAGCACTAGGCCATCCGAACTCGAAAAGCCGGCACCGAGCATCAGGTTGCCGGTAGGCCGCTCGGTCACCGAGAGGTTGAGGTCGACCTGGTCGGTGGCCTCGGGCACGATGGGCGTCTCCAGATTGATGTCGCTGAAGTAACCGAGGCGTTCGATGCGTTCCTTCGAGCGCTTGATTTTATCCGCGGCGTACAGCCCCCCCTCGAGTTGCCGCATCTCGCGCCGGATGACCTCGTCACGGGTACGGGTGTTGCCGCTGATGTTGATACGCCTGACGTACACCTTGCGCCCCGGGTCGATGAGCAGCGTTAAACCCACCTCGCGTTTGTCTTTGTCCACCTCGGGTGCGGCGCTGACGTTGGCGAAGGCATAACCGTCATTGCCCAGGCGGTCGCCGATGCGGCTGATGGATTCGTTCAGCTGCTCGCGCGAGAAGACGTCGCTCACCTTGAGGCTGACCAGCCCCTTGAGATCTTCCTCCGGCAGCGGCAGGTTACCGGCGAATTTCACCTCCGACACCTTGTACTTCTCGCCCTCCTTGATGTTGACGGTGATGTAGATGTCCTTTTTGTCCGGCGTAATGGAGACCTGGGTCGACTCGATGGCAAACTCCAGATAACCCCGGTTCTGATAAAAGCTGCGCAAGGCCTCGAGGTCGGCGGCAAGTTTCTGCCGCGAATACTGATCGTTCTTGGTGAACCAGGTGAGCCACCCCGGTGTGGTGAGGGTGAAGAGCTTGAGCAGCTCTTTTTCACTGAAATCCTTGGCGCCGACGATGTTGATGCCACGAATCTTGGCCACCTCACCCTCGCTGATCTCGAAGGTGATCGCCATGCGGTTGCGCTCAAGCGGGGAGAGGCGGACGTTGACCTCGGCGGCATACATGCCGCGGTTGAAATATTGGCGCTTGAGCTCCTGCGCGGCCCGGTCCAGCAACGACTGATCCAGGATCCGTCCCTCGGCAAGCCCAAGCTCCTTGAGGCTCTTGAGGATATCGTCCTTGGCGAACTCCTTCATGCCGGTAAAGCCGATCTGGGCGATGGCGGGACGCTCCTCCACGAAGACGATGAGGACGTCATTTTGCACCTCCAGCCGCACGTCTTTGAAAAACCCGGTGGCATAGAGGGCCTTCAACGCGGCGGCCGCGCGCTCTGGCGTAAGCGTATCGCCGACCTTGACCGGCAGATAACTGAACACCGTCCCCGCCTCGGTACGCTGGATGCCCTCGACGCGGATGTCCTTGACCTGGAAAGGCTCGAAGGCATGAGCGTGGGAGGCGAGCAGGGCGATGAGGAGCGGGAGGGTTCTTATTCTCATTGCATCAGCGCGTGAAGAGCCGCACGAGGTCGTTGTAGAGCGCAAAAAACATCAGTAGGCCGATCAGAACGATGCCCACCCGCTGTCCAAGCTCTTGCACGCGCTCGGGAACGGGACGGCCGGTGGCCAACTCGAAAAGATAATACAGTAAATGCCCCCCATCCAGCAGGGGTACCGGCAGCAGGTTGAGCACCCCCAAGCTGATGCTGATCAGGGCGAGAAAGCTGACGAAGGGCACCATGCCTGCGCTTAAGGATTGACCGGCATAGTCGGCGATGGTGATGGGGCCAGAGAGGTTGTGCAGCGAGGCCTGACCGATGATCATGCGCCCCAGCATCTCGAGCGTGAAGGTGGCAAGCTCCCAGGTCTTTTGCACCCCACGCTCGAGCGCAGTCCAAAAGGGATAGCGCACCTCGGTCCGGAGCGCCTGCCATGCCCCCTCATCTAGACGCGGGCCCGCGCCGATGCGGCCGATGCGCTGAGGGCCCTGCTGCACCGGCTGCGGCGTCAATTCCACGGCGATGAGCTGTCCCTGCCGCGCGATGAGCAAGCTCAGTGGGCGCCCGGGGTGGGATCGGACCGCACGCACCACATCTTCCCAATCGTCCACCGCCTCGCCGTCGATAGCGGTGATGACATCGCCGCGGGCGATGCCGGCGCGCTGGGCGACGCCGCCAGGTACGAGCTCGCCGATCACCGGCGCGATAGGCGGGGAATAGCGGGTCAAGCCGAGTTGACCGAGGGGGTCTTTTTCCAAGGCTGCCCGCTTAATGCCGGCGAGATCGAGCTTGCGCAAGGCGATGTTACCGGCTTGATCGCGCGTCTCAAGCTCGATTCCGCCCAGCCTAAAACCATGTCGCAGCAGCAGCACGTGCAAATCCTGCCAGCTGTCGACATGCTCGCCATTGACGCGCACGACCTCCTCGCCGCGCTTGATGCCGGCCGCGGCAGCCGGCGAACCGGCTAGCGGCTCGCCCAGCACCGGTTTCAGCGCGGGCACCCCCGTGGCGTAAAGAAACCAGAGGAGCAAAATGGCCAGCAGCAGGTTGGCTGCCGGACCGGCGGCGACGATGGCGATGCGCTTGCCCACCCCTTGGCGGTTGAAGGCCCGGGGCAGGTCTTCTGGCGGCACGTCGCCTTCACGCTCGTCGAGCATCTTCACGTAACCGCCCAGCGGGAAGGCAGACAAGGCCCACTCTGTGCCATGGCGGTCGCGCCGGCTGAGCAGCACCTGGCCGAAGCCGACCGAGAAGCGCAGCACGCGCACGCCGCACAGGCGGGCGACACCGTAGTGGCCAAGCTCGTGCACCACGATCAGCACGGCCAGAGTGAACACGAAGGCGAGCAAGGTGGTCATGTGCGATGGGCGATGTAGGAGGCGGCAACGCGACGCGCTTCCTGATCGATGGCCACCAGGTCATCGAGTTCCCGCACCTGTTGGCCGGTGAGCCGTTCCAGGCAATGGCTCAAGGTCTCGGCGATGGCAGTGAATGGAATGCGGCGATTCAAGAACGCCTCCACGGCCACCTCGTTGGCCGCATTGAGCACGGTCGGGGCACACTCCCCTGCCGCCAAGGCTTGATAGGCCAGCGAAAGGCAAGGGAAGCGCCGCGTGTCAGGGGCCTCGAAGGTAAGCTGTCCGAGGCGGGGCAAGTCCAGCCAAGGCACCCCCGCCTCGATGCGCTCTGGATAGGCCAATGCATGGGCGATCGGCGTGCGCATGTCGGGGTTGGAGAGCTGGGCGAGCACCGAGCCATCGAGGTACTCGACCAGGGAGTGCACGATGCTCTGGGGGTGGATCACCACCTCGATCTGCTCTGGCCGAGCATTGAACAGCCAGTGGGCCTCAATCACCTCCAGGCCCTTGTTCATCATGGTGGCCGAGTCGACGGAGATCTTGCGGCCCATCACCCAGTTGGGGTGGGTCACCGCCTCCTCAGGGGTGACGGCCGCCAATGTCTCCACCGGGCGCGTGCGGAAGGGGCCACCAGAGGCCGTGAGCAGGATGCGGCGCACGCCGTGCACGGCCAAGTCGCCGCTGAACGCAGCGGGCATAGACTGGAACACGGCATTGTGCTCGCTGTCGATGGGCAGCAGCTGGGCCCCGCCATGGCGCACGGCCTGCATGAAGAAACGGCCGGCCATAACCAGGGTCTCCTTGTTCGCGAGCAGAATGCGTTTGCCGGCACGGGCAGCGGCGAGGGCGGGTTTGAGCCCTGCGGCACCGACGATGGCGGCCATGACCGTATCAACCTCGGGCAGACTGGCGACCTCTTCCAGGGCGCGTTCGCCGCAGAGGACCTCGGTCTCCGTGTCGGCCAGCAGGTGGCGCAATTCCTGCGCCCGCGCCTCGTCCAGCACCACGGCATAGAGGGGCTTGAACTGTCGGCACTGGGTGGCAAGGCGTTCCACTTGGTTATGCCCGGTCAAGGCCACGACACGGAAACGCTGCGGATGCATGGCCACGACGTCGAGGGCGTTGACGCCGATGGTGCCCGTAGCGCCGAGTATGGTGAGGTTGCGTCGGATCATGATGCGCAGGGGAGGGGCCTCGTTGGCAAGGGATGCAGTGGCGAAATCGATGTTGGCCGGGGCGTCATGCCCGCTGCTGTGTTGACCTCTTGGCGCATGGCCACTGTCAAGCCGTTGCCCGTGAAGGCCAGAACCCGCGTAATGAACGAGCAACTCATTTCACCAACCACATTGAGCCAAGGACAGCGGCAGGCAAGACGGCGATCTGGCTGTCGATGCGGTCGAGCACGCCACCATGGCCGGGAAGCAGCGAGCCGCTGTCCTTCACCCCAGCCTGACGCTTGAGCCAACTCTCGAACAGATCACCCATTATGGACAGCATGAACAAGACCCACATCGCGCCCATGACCGGGGGGAGGCAAGACCAACCACAGGACGCAGGCCAGAGCCAATTCAATAGCAGCGCGTAGAGCGACACGGCCAGCCACGCGCCGAACACCCCTTCCCAGGTCTTGCCCGGGCTGATGCGCGGCGCAAGCTTGCGTCGGCCATAGCGGCGGCCAGTGAAATAGGCGGCGCTATCTGCCACGACCACCACCCCCAGCACGGCCAGCAGGAACTCCGGCCCTTCGGCGCGCAAGCGGACCATGGCCAGCGCGGCGGGCAACAGCAATAGCCAGCCGAGCGCGGCCAGGAGCAGGCGATGGCGGACCTGCACGCCCCGCTGCAGCCAGTAGGGGGCCAGGATGCTCCAGAATAACACGGCCGGTAGGTAGGGCCACACCCCATCCTGCCCATGCAGGGCCAGGATGGCTGCACAGGCCAACGCGGTTACGGCGGCATAGAGAAGGCGGCCCGAGCGTGCGAGCCGCACGAGACCAGCCCATTCCCAGGCCGCGGCGGTAACGAGGCCAATCATAAACAGGGCCCAAACCTGGTCTGACACACCATAGAGCGCGATCAGCAGGGCAGCGACGAGCCCTGCTGCCGTCAGCATCCGGCGCTTCAGGTTGGGCGCGTCGAACTCACCCGCCGGCATGTGACCCCGCCATCTCCTTCGGCAGCCGGCAGCCAGCGTGCAACTCACCCCCCCCATGGTCAGGCATCGGGGCGGGACGGGCCGGCCGCCGTCGGCGGCTAGCCGATCTTGAGCTGCTCGCTGGTGCGTCCAAAACGCCGCTCGCGTTGCCGATACCAGGCAATCGCCCGGTTGAGCTCCTCGGCATCGAAATCGGGCCAGAGGATGGGTGTGAAATACAATTCCGTGTAGGCGAGCTGCCAGAGCAGGAAATTGCTGATGCGTTGCTCGCCGCCGGTACGGATGAAGAGATCGGGCTCGGGGGCATCAGCCATCGACAGATAAGGGGTGAGGGCCTCCTCGGTGAGGGTCTGGGCGCCGGCATGGTCCTTGAGCCAGGCGTTGACCGCCTGCAGGATGTCCCAGCGGCCGCCGTAGTTCGCCGCGATCGTGAGGGTCAAGCGCGTGTTGGCGCGGGTGAGCTCCTCTGCCTCGCGGATCAGATGCTGTAGCCGGGCATGAAAGCGCGTTTTGTCGCCGATGACGCGTAGCCGTATGCCGTGCTGGTGCAGGCTCGCCACCTCGCGCTCCAGGGCCTGCACGAATAGTTCCATCAGCTTGCTCACCTCATCCGCGGGGCGGCGCCAGTTCTCGGAGCTGAAGGCGAACAGGGTGAGGTGGCCAACCCCGAGGCGCACACAGGCCTGCACGACCTCGTTGACGCGTCCCACGCCACGCGTGTGTCCGGCGATGCGCGGCAGCTTGTGTTGCTTGGCCCAGCGGCCATTGCCGTCCATGATCACGGCGATATGGCGCGGGATTTCCGACACCTCAGGGATATCGGTCGTGCTGCTGCTGAAAAACCCCTTGAAGGTCATGCGCGCGCGTGCCTGACCTGGGTCAGACCGCCATGAGGTCTTTTTCTTTGTCCGCCAGCAACTTGTCGATATCGGCGATGTGACGGTCGGTCAGCTTCTGCACCTCGTCCTGGGCGCGGCGCTCCTCGTCCTCGCTGATCTCGTGGTTTTTCAGCAGCTCTTTGAGCTGCGCGATGGCATCGCGGCGGATATTGCGCACCGCCACCTTGGCGGCCTCGGCCTCGCCACGCACCACCTTGACCAGCTCCTTGCGCCGTTCCTCGGTCATGGGCGGGATGGGCACGCGCACCAGATCGCCGACGGTGGCGGGATTCAACCCCAGGTCTGAATCCCTGATCGCCTTCTCGATGACGGCGGCCATCTTCTTCTCCCAAGGCGTCACCCCGAGGGTATGCGGGTCGAGGACGGAGACGTTGGCCACCTGGCTGACGGGCACCATGCTGCCATAGTATTCGACCTTGACGTGATCGAGGATGCCGG
>JBEPZO010000007.1:0-63049 GCA_041640815.1 Thiobacillaceae bacterium | reverse complement strand
CGGCATAGCCGCGTTTGATGAGCTGGGCGAGGGCTTTGCCTTCGGCCGCATCTTCCACCAGCTTGAACTCGAACAGATAGAGGCGCTCGGGCAGCTTCACGGTGAGATCGATGCAACCCTGGTTGGTCACGTCCTCGGCGATCAGCTCCAGCCCCAAGGCGGCCAAGTGGCTATAGAAGACACTCGCCCAGTAGCCCTCGTACTGGGTGATCGGGTTGTTGCGGTACCAGTCGTGCGGGATGGCTGCGTACAGGCTTTGCAGGTGCTCATACAGCGCGGTGGTGTCGGCGCTGGCTAGGGCGCGCCGCAGCGCCAAGCCGCGCTGGCTGGGCCAAGCGGCCTGGGCGGTCCAGCCGGCCAGCAACGCGCGGTTGAGTGCCGTGCGAACCTCCCGGTTGGGTAGGCGCAGGCGGTTGACGCTGTAGTCCCCCTCGCGGATGCGCTCGGCGAAGGTCAAATAGCCCGTCTGCCAGAGCATGGCCTCGGGTTGGATATCGTCGACATCGAAGGCCGCGAGCAGCGCATCATCGGCGAAGGTCTCTTCGAGCTGCGGGGTGAAGTATGACCGCGCGCGCAGCCACTGTACCAGGAAGCTCGGCGTGCCGGTCTCGAACCAGTAGGGACGGAACTCGCGCTTGTCAAACAGCAGCAACAGATCGAAGGGGTTGTAGACGGTCTCGCCGAGCCAGTTGTAGCCGTTGTACCAGTCGCGAATGGCCTGCCGGTCAAGCCCCGCCAGCTCCGGAGCAAAGACGGTGTCGACATCCTGCTCGGTATAGCCGCAGATGGCCGAGTAGGCGGCGTCGACCGTGATGTCATTGAGGTTATTGAGCCCCGAGAAGATCGAGACCTTGCTGAACTTGGACACACCGGTGAGGAAGGCAAACTGCAGGTAGGCATCCTGGCCTTTGATCACCGAGTAGAGGTTTTTAAGCCCCTCGCGCATGGCGCGGGCGATGTGCGCTTCAGTGAGGTTGTCGAGGATGGGCTTGTCGTATTCATCGACCAGCACCACGGCACGCTGGCCATGACGCTCGACGGCACGCTCGATCAGTTGCTTGAAGCGCAGATGCGTATCGAGCGGTGGCGGGGTGAGCGCCACACCCAGGCGCCGCGCGTTGTCATCGAGCAGGGCGTGGATGTGCTCGTCCAGACCGTCAGCATGCTTGAGCCGCCCCTCGGCGAAGCTGAGGCGAATGACGGGGTGTTTCTTGCTCCAGTCCCACTTGTCGTGGATGAAAAGGCCACGAAAGAGCGCTTCGTTGCCGCAGAAGAGCTCGGCTAAGGTGTCGAGGAAAAGGCTTTTGCCAAAGCGGCGCGGGCGGGAAAGAAAATAGTACTTGCCGGTGGTGGCAAGCCGATGGGCAAACGCCGTCTTGTCCACATAGTAGTAACCCTCCTCGCGAATTTCGCGCAAGGTCTGGATGCCTATGGGTAGCTTTTTGCGTTCGCTGGCGTGCACTTGCCCATTATGGCATGCGTACATAGAGGGTGGATGGACCGCGCAGTGAGCAGATGTTGGCACTGCAAAAGGCGCGTGGTTGCGCGCGTGCGGTCTTGCCAAAGCGACCGGCAGCGCCCATTTGCCCGAACTTGGGCTTAGCGCTCATCTCCTGAGAAGTGACCGGCCTTGATGCCGCATCACTGACTCGTTGGCAGCTGTTCGCGCCGAGCATCGTGGGCAGTGGCTTGAGCATCGTAGTCACCAGACATGCGCGGAGCTACCTTCCCGGACGATAAAATTGCAAGGGTGAATACAGCCTGCCCTCCCTACGCCGCCGAGATCGCGCTGCGGCGGCTCGGGCGCGTGGAATACGCGCCGACGTGGCATGCCATGCAGGCCTTCACCGCCGGGCGGGGGCCAGATACGCCCGATGAGCTGTGGCTCGTGGAGCACCCGCCAGTGTTCACGCTCGGGCAGGCTGGCCGGCGCGAGCATCTGTTGCAGGACATCGGCGTGCCGGTGCTCGCCGTCGATCGCGGTGGCCAGATCACCTACCACGGGCCGGGGCAGGCGGTGGTCTATGTGCTGCTCGACCTTCGCCGGCGCGGCTATGGGGTGAAGGCGCTGGTGCATCGCCTGGAACAGGCGGTGATCGATCTGTTGGCTGCGCATGCGGTCGCGGCGAGGCGGCTTGAAGGCGCGCCGGGGGTGTACGTGGAGGCCGCCGACGGAAGCTTGGCCAAGATTGCCGCCTTGGGCCTGCGCGTCCGCAACGGCTGCACCTACCATGGGTTGGCGCTCAACGTCGATATGGACCTCAGGCCCTTTGCCGCAATCAACCCCTGCGGTCATGCGGGCATGGCCGTCACCCAGCTCAAGGACTTGGGTGTTGAGCTGGACGTGGCGGGCGCTGCCGACGCGCTGGCGCAGCAGCTGCGCTGCCTGCTCTGACCGCTAGGGAAATGCTGAAGAAAGCCGCGTGCGAGATGCCGTGCAGCTCCATCCCCCACTCGCGGCCCTCTTCCGCCTCTGCCTAGTCACCCGTGTAGCTGCAGCCGGAGTGGGCCGTCTCCTGCACGACGACCTTGCACAGGGCGGGCAGATCGGGCTTGAGCCGCTCCCAGATCCAGATCGCCAGCCGTTCGCTGGTGGGGTTGTCAAGGCCCGGGATATCGTTTAAGTAGCGGTGATCGAGCATCGCCTGTACCTTTTGCGCCGCGGCCTGCAACTCGGCGAAATCCATCACCCAGCCGAGCTCGGGGTGCAACGGGCCGCGGACGTGGATCTCGATGCGGAAGGAGTGGCCGTGCACGCGCGCACAAGTGTGCTCGCTGGGAAGATGCGGCAGTCGGCGAGCGGCCTCGAGGTGAAAGACGTGGAAAAGCTCCATGATCGGCTCAAGAGGTGGTCGACGCGGACATTATGCCTTGGCTGCGTCGGCCGGCAGCATGAATGACGGTCGCCATCCAGCACGGGCTCGCCGCCCTTCGTTGCCGGCAGCCGAACTCGCGCAGCAAGGCATTGTCCACACCAGCATGCACAAACTCATCCTGTCTCTCGCCCTGCTTTTCCTTCTTCTACCGCTCGTTGGCTGTATTGCCGAAGATACGCTCGGGGCGGCGCAGAACGCCAATGCCGCACCGACCTCGGACCGCTCGGGCATGACAGTGCATAGCGCCGAGGCCGATGCCGGCAAGCCAACCAAGCCCTGCGGCAAACCGGGCAGCTGGCTTGTGCGCGAGGTCAGTGGTCGCGTGCAGCAGGCCGAGCCGAGCGCCCTGCTCGACTGGCTGACGACCAAGCAGGTGGTGCTGCTGGGCGAGACCCACGACAGCGCCGAGGACCATCGCTGGCAGTTGCACACCCTGGCGCAGCTACACGCCCGCAAACCGCGTCTGGCCATCGGCTTCGAGATGTTTCCGCGGCGGCTGCAGCCGGTACTCGACCGTTGGGTCGCTGGTGAGCTGAGCGAGGAGGAATTCCTGCGCGCTAGCGAGTGGCAGCGGGTGTGGGGCTACGACGCCCAGCATTATTTGCCGCTGTTCCATTATGCGCGCATGAACCGCCTGCCGATGCTGGCGCTGAACGTAGAGCGCAGTCTGGTCGCGGCGGTAGATGCTCACGGCTGGGAGGGGGTGCCGCCGGCGCAGCGCGAAGGGTTGACGCGACCAGCGCCGCCATCGCCGGCCTACCGCGAGTTGCTGCGTCAGGTCTACGATCATCACCCGGAAAAACGGCGCGACGAAGCGGCCTTCGAGCGCTTCGTCGAGGCCCAGGCGACCTGGGATCGCGCCATGGCGGCGGCCATTGCAGACTATCTCGAACGCGAACCCGAGGCGTTGGTGGTGGGCATCATGGGCGCTGGCCATGTGCGCTTCGGGCATGGTGTCGCCCATCAACTCAAGGATCTGGGGATAAGCCGTGTGGCCAATCTGTTGACCTGGGAGGGGCGGGCGCCGTGTGAGGACCTCCCGCCCGGTCTGGCCGATGCCGCCTATGTCGTGCAGGCGCCGCGGCCCAATCCGCCACGGCTGGGCATCACCATGGAAACGGCCGCTGCGGGAGTGCGCATCGCCGCGGTCACGGCGGGCAGCCTGGCGGAACGGGCGGGCCTGAAGGTCGGTGACGTGGTGGTGGAGGCGGCCGGCGTGGCCGTGCGCTCACCCCAGCTCATGCGCCAGACCGTGGACCGCTCGGCGCCGGGGACCTGGCTGCCGCTCAAAGTACGCCGCGACGGCCAGGATTTGGAGATCGTCGTGCGCTTTCCGCCGGCACCATGAGGCTGGTGTCACCGCATCGCCTGCTGGGGCGGGTCGTGGCCGCCATCCTGCTGGGGGCTGCGCTGGCGGCGTGTGCGGCAGGGCCCAGGCTGGAGTTGGACGTGCGCCTGGAGCCAGACAGCCGCGAACTCTCCGCCCGTGCCGTACTCACCGGCCTCGACGGCCCCGTCCGCTTCGGACTCGCCCCGGGCCTGCGCATCAGCCGCCTCGAACTCGACGGTCGCACCCTGCCTGTGTCGGCTGCCGGGGAAGGGGTGAGTCTGACGGCCGGCCAGCGCCTGCTGGTCGAATACAAGGGACGCCTCGCCCCCCTGCCGCAGGCCGATCACCGCCAGGTGCTGGGACGCCTGCCGCCCAGCGCCAGCATCGAGGGCAGCTTCCTGCCCGCCGGCTCGGGCTGGTACCCAGACCCAGGCGTGCCGTTTGCCTATCGCGTACGCCTGTCCTTGCCCAAGGGCCAGAAGGGGCTGGTACCTGGGAATCTGCAACGCGAGTCGGATCAAGCGGCGGGATACATGGCGCAGTACGATTTTCCCTATCCGGCCGAAGGCATCGACCTGATGGCGGGCCCCTATGTGGTGAGCGAGCGCACGCTGGACTTGGTCGGCAATCGCCGTGTTCGTATCCGCACCTGGTTTCACCCGGAGCTAGCCCACCTGGCCGCTGACTATCTCGCCAACTCGGCGCGCTATATCGAGCGCTACAGCCGTCTGATCGGCCCCTATCCGTTCGACGACTTCGGCGTCGTCTCCAGCCCCCTGCCGACCGGTTTCGGCATGCCCAGCCTGACCTATCTGGGACGTGAGGTGCTGCGACTACCTTTCCTGCGCGCTACCTCCTTGGGCCACGAGGTGCTGCACAATTGGTGGGGCAATGGCGTCTACCCCGACTGGGGTAAGGGCAACTGGTCCGAAGGCCTGACCACCTTCCTGGCCGATTACGCCTTCAAGGAGGACGAGTCGGCGGATGCGGCGCGCGAGATGCGGCTCGCGTGGTTGCGAGACCTGGCAGCCATTCCCGAGGGTGAGGACATCGCCTTGAGCGATTTCACCTCGCGTCGCCACGGCATCTCCTCCATCGTTGGCTACGGCAAGGCGGCCATGGTGTTCCTCATGCTGCGCGACGAGATCGGCAACGAGGCCTTCGAGCGCGGCTTGAAGCTGCTCTGGGAGCGTCATCGCTTTCGCACTGCCGGCTGGGCGGAAGTCAAGCAGGCCTTCGCCGATGCGGCCGGCCGCGAGCTCGATACGTTCTTCCACCAGTGGGTGCACCGACGCGGTGCGGCGCGGGTGCGCCTCGTCGCGGCGGAGATGCGCGGCGAGCGCCTCAGGCTTACGCTGGAACAAGCCGGCGAGCCCTATGCCCTGAGCGTGCCGGTTACGCTACGCGTTTATCCCGACCGCACGGAGCAGCGGCGCGTGACGCTTGCTGGCCCGCGCACCACAGTGACCCTGCCGGTCAAGGGACTGGTCCAGGCCGTGGAGCTGGACCCGGACTATCGGCTCTGGCGTCGCCTTGAGCCCGCCCTGCTGCCGCCCATCCTGCGCGAGGTGTTCGTCGCACCGCGCACGGCCTTGCTGCGCGCGGACGAGGATGTCGCATGGCAGGCGGCCGGGCAGCAGCTTGCCGCCCGTGTCCTGGATAGCGAGCCTGTGCTGGTCGCGAGCACCGGGCAGCCGCCGGACGGCGCCGCCCTGCTGATTACCGGCAGCCATGCTGGCGTGGCACGAATGCTTGAGCGCTTGGGCCTACCCTCCAGACCGCCGGGGCTCGCCGGCCGAGGTACTGCCCTCGTCTGGGCTGGACGTGATGCGGGCGGCCGCCCCTATGCGGTGGTGAGCGCTGCCAACCCGGCCGCACTCGCTGCCCTGAATCGGCCGCTCCCGCACTATGGCCGGCAGAGCTGGCTGGTCTTCGAGGGCCCTCGCGCCCTGGACAAGGGCGTCTGGCCCGCTCGGAGCGAGCGCCTAGCGGTGACCTACCAGGGTGATTGGCCGCGGCAGCCATGAGCGCCTGCATGCCGCCATGCCGTCGGTCAGACTCGGCACTCGCTGATGAGCTCAACCCGACCGCTTTCGTCCACGCTCTCGATGCGCACGTCATAGCCCCACAGCCGGGCAACATGCTTGAGCATCTCAGGCGTCGATTCGCCGAGGGGCCGGCGGTTATGCATGTAGTGGCGCAGGGTGAGCGAGCGGTCGCCATAGATATCGGCGTTCCAGACCTGGATGTTGGGTTCCCGGCTGCCCAAGTTGTACTGCTCGGCCAACAGCTGGCGTATCGTCTGATAGCCGGCGTCGTCGTGAATGGCAATGATCTCCAGCTGCTCCTTTTGCTCGTCATCGAGCACGGCGAACAGCTTCATCTCCCGGATCAAGTGGGGTGAGAGGAACTGGGCGATGAAGCTGTCGTCCTTGAAGTTGCGCATGGCGAAGTCCAGGGTCTTCAGCCAGTCGCCGCCTGCGATATCGGGAAACCAGCGCCGGTCTTCCTCGGTGGGGTGCTCGCAGATGCGCCGGATGTCGCGGAACATGGCAAAGCCCAACGCATAGGGGTTGATGCCGCGATAGGCACGGCTGTAATAGGGCGGTTGATAGACGACGTTGGTGTGCGACTGCAGGAACTCGAGCATGAAGCCGTCGGTGAGCTTGCCCTCCTCATACAGGTGGTTGAGCAAGGTATAGTGCCAGAAGGTGGCCCAGCCCTCGTTCATCACCTGGGTCTGACGCTGGGGATAGAAGTATTGCGCGATCTTGCGCACGATGCGCACCAGCTCGCGCTGCCATGGCTCCAGGCGGGGGGCGTGCTTTTCGATGAAATAGAGCAGGTTCTCCTGCGGTTCGGCGGGAAAACGCTCCTCCTTACGCGCCTTCGCCGCCGCCTCCTTGGGCGGCAGCGTGCGCCACAGGTCGTTGACCTGGGATTGCAAATAGGCCTCACGTTCACGCTGGCGGGCTTGTTCCTTGGCCATCGACAGCCGCGCCGGACGCTTGTAGCGGTCGACGCCATAGTTCATCAGGGCGTGGCAGGAGTCTAGGATCTCTTCCACCGCCTCCTCGCCATGCCGTTCCTCGCACTCGGCGACGTAATTGCGCGCAAAGACGAGATAGTCCAGGATGCCCTCGGCATCGGTCCAGGTGCGGAACAGATAGTTGCCCTTGAAGAATGAGTTGTGGCCGTAGCAGGCATGCGCGATCACCAACGCCTGCATGGTCATGGTGTTTTCTTCCATGAGATAGGCGATGCAGGGGTTGGAGTTGATCACGATCTCGTAGGCCAGACCCATGTGGCCGCGCTTGTAGCTCTTCTGCGTGGCCATGAAGCGCTTGCCGAAACTCCAGTGGTGATAGCCCACGGGCATGCCGACGGAGGAATAGGCGTCGATCATCTGCTCAGAGGTGATCACCTCGATCTGGTTCGGGTAGGTGTCCAGGCCGTAATGCGCGGCAACGCGTGCGATCTCCTCGTCATACAGGCGCAACAAGTCGAAGGTCCAGTCAGACCCCTCGGAGAGGTAGCGCCGGCGGATGACCTGTCCGGGGCGGTTGCCAGCCTGGGCACTTGACGCCGCCGTCGGCGGCTGCGCGGGCGTGGGGGTGTCGATGTGCGCGGCGCTCACGCGGTCACCTTTTTCCTGAACAATTCGCGGAACACGGGGTAGATGTCGGCCAAGCCGTGGATGCGCTGCATGGCAAAGTTACGGCTGACCGACTTCACGTATTCATACTGCCGCCACAGGCTCTGCGGCTGCTCGGTCTGGATCTCGACGTAGGCGTAATACTGCAGTAGGGGCAGGATTTCATCGAGCAACAGATCGCGACAGCGCGGCGAATCATCCTCCCAGTTGTCGCCGTCGGAGGCCTGCGCCGCATAGATATTCCACGCGCCGCTGGCATAGCGGCTGCGGATGATGTCGAGCATCAGCTCCAGGGCGCTCGAGACCACCGTGCCGCCAGTCTCGCGCGATGAGAAGAAGTCTTCCTCGTCCACCTCCTTGGCCACGGTGTGATGGCGGATGAAGACCAGGTCGATCTTCTCGTAGCTGCGCGTGAGGAACAGATACAGCAGCATGAAGAAACGCTTGGCGATGTCTTTGCGTTCTTCATCCATCGAGCCGGACACGTCCATGATGCAGAACATCACCGCCTGCGTGGTCGGCTGCGGCTGATCGATGCGGTGGGCGTAGCGCAGATCCCAGGTATCGAGGTAAGGGATGGCGGCAACACGCGCCTTGAGGGCGGCGATCTGCGCGCGCAAGGCTTCAGCCTCGGTGCTGCCGCCCTCGCCGTTGGCCTCCAGCTCGGCCAGCGCTTGCTCCGCCTGCCGGAGCTGCTCGCGCGGCCCCGCCGCCATGGCCAGGCGCCGCCCAATGGCCTGCCGCATGGAGCGCAGCACGTGCAGGTTGGACGGGTTGCCCTGGCGAACGAAACCGGCGCGTACCCGCTTGACCTCCGGCATGGCGGTCAACTGCTTCTTCACCAGGTCCGGCAAGGCCAGGTCCTCGAAGAAGTAGTTCATGAACTCCTCTTTGCTGAGCTCGAAGACGAACTCGTCCATGCCCTCGCCGTCGGGCGAGCCGCCTCCGCCCCCTTGTCCGCCGCCACCCTCGGGCCGGTCGATGCGGTCGCCGGTGACGAACTCCTTGTTGCCCGGATGCACGATGGTGCGCCGCCCGCCCGGCCCATGGTGGAAGATGGGTTCGTTGAGGTCCTTGGCCGGGATGGCGATCTTCTCGCCGCGCTCGAGATCGGCCACCTTGCGCCCCGACACCGCCTCGGCCACCGCGCGCCGGATCTGCGCCTTGTAACGGCGCAGGAAACGCTGCCGGTTCACCGCGCTGCGGTTCTTGCCTGCAAGCCGCCGATCGACGAAGGTGCTCATCTGCCCCAAGCCCCTGCAAAAGCGGTCACGACGCCTTGCGCGCCCGCAGATACCACTCGGCCAGCAGGCGCACCTGCTTCTCGGTATAGCCCTTGGCCACCATGCGCTGCACGAACTCTTGGTGTTTCTTCTGCTCTTCGCTGGAGGCCTTGGCGTTGAACGAGATCACCGGCAGCAGGTCCTCGGTGTTGGAGAACATGCGTTTCTCGATCACCGTGCGCAGCTTCTCGTAGCTCGTCCAGGCCGGGTTCTTGCCCTGGTTCTGCGCTCGCGCCCGCAGCACGAAATTGACCACCTCGTGGCGGAAGTCCTTCGGGTTGGCGATGCCCGCCGGTTTTTCGATCTTCTCCAGCTCGGCGTTCAACTGCGCTCGGTCGAGGATCTCGCCAGTGTCCGGGTCGCGGTACTCCTGGTCCTGGATCCACATGTCGGCATAGGTCACATAGCGGTCGAAGATGTTCTGGCCGTATTCGGAGTAGGACTCGAGGTAGGCGGTCTGTAGCTCCTTCTCGATGAACTCGGCGTAGCGCGGCGCGAGATATTCCTTGATGAAGGCGATGTAGCGACGCTCCACCTCGGGCGGGAATTGCTCTTGCTCGATCTGCTGCTCCAACACATAGAGCAGGTGCACGGGGTTGGCGGCGATCTCGGTGTGGTCGAAGTTGAACACCTTGGACAGGATCTTGAAGGCGAAACGGGTGGAGATGCCGGTCATCCCCTCGTCCACGCCGGCGAAATCGCGGTATTCCTGATAGCTCTTGGCCTTCGGGTCGATGTCCTTGAGGTTTTCGCCATCGTAGACGCGCATCTTGGAATAGATGCTGGAATTTTCCGGCTCCTTCAGGCGCGTGAGCACCGAGAACTGGGCCAGCATCTCCAGGGTGCCGGGGGCGCAGGGCGCCTCGGCAAGCGAGCTGTTGCGGAGCAGCTTTTGATAGATCTTCACCTCCTCGCTCACACGCAGGCAGTAGGGCACCTTGACGATGTAGATGCGGTCGAGGAAGGCCTCGTTGTTCTTGTTGTTGCGGAAGGCCTGCCACTCGCTCTCGTTGCTGTGCGCGAGGATGATGCCGTCGAAGGGGATGGCGCCGAAGCCCTCCGTGCCCTTGTAGTTGCCCTCCTGGGTGGCGGTGAGCAGCGGATGCAGCACCTTGATCGGCGCCTTGAACATCTCCACGAACTCCAGCAGGCCCTGGTTGGCCAGGCAGAGGCCGCCGGAGAAGCTGTAGGCGTCGGGGTCGTCCTGGGCATATTTTTCCAGCTTGCGGATGTCCACCTTGCCCACCAGCGAGGAGATGTCCTGGTTGTTCTCGTCGCCCGGCTCGGTCTTGGCGATGCCGACCTGGCCGAGCACCGAAGGCCAGCGCTTGACGACGCGGAATTTGGTGATGTCGCCGTTATACTCATGCAGCCGCTTCACCGCCCAGGGCGACAGCACCTTGTTCAGATAGCGCCGCGGGATGCCGTACTCCTGCTCCAGGATCTCGCCATCCTCTTCGGCGGAGAAGAGGGCGAGCGGGGAGTCGTTCACCGGCGAGCCCTTGATGGCGTAGAACGGCACCTTCTCCATCAGGTGCTTGAGCTTCTCCGCCAGCGAGCTCTTGCCACCGCCCACTGGGCCTAGCAGATAGAGGATCTGCTTTTTCTCTTCCAGACCCTGTGCGGCATGACGGAAATAGGAGACGATCTGTTCGATGGTCTCCTCCATGCCATAGAAATCCTTGAAGGCCGGGTAGACCTTGATCACCTTGTTGGAGAAGATGCGCGACAGGCGCGGATCTTTGCGCGTGTCCACCAGCTCGGGCTCGCCGATGGCCGCCAGCATCCGCTCCGCTGCCGTGGCATAGGCCATGCGGTCGTTCTTGCACAGCTCGAGGTACTCCTCCAGGGAGTATTCCTCCTCTTCCCGGCGATAGCGGGCAATGTACTGGTTGAACAAGCTCATGCTCACCTCTTCACGCGATGGACCAATGGCCGGCCGTCCGCCTTGCTGGGCAGGGCGCGGTTGGAGCAGGCCGGCGCCCAGCACCGTATTTCAGACTAGCAATGTGTATGCCATGTGCAAGTCGGCGGGAAATCACCCCTTTGACCTGCCCTTTGCGATTTGGTGCCAGGACCACGCGAGCCCACGTGCGACCGCCCTCAACCTCAGCGCTGCCGCCTCGCGTCGTGACCGGCCTTGAACTCGATAACGGCTTTTTGGGGGAAGACTGCAGGGTGGGGGCCCTGCCTTGGTATCCCCCCTTCAAGGGGTGGATCGGGGCAGAATCGGCGGTGGCTGGCTAAAGCCGCGCTCTTGCGTAGTGCCCTGCTATCGTTTCTTACGCGCCCGCGGGTGGGCCTGGTCGTATACCTTGGCCAGGTGCTGGAAATCCAGATGCGTGTACACCTGCGTGGTGGATAGGCTGGCATGCCCGAGCATCTCTTGCACCGCGCGCAGGTCGCCGGAGGACTGCAGGACGTGTGAGGCAAAGGAATGGCGCAGGGCGTGTGGGTGGATGTGCTCGTGTAGGCCGCGCACCCGGGCAAGTCGCTTGAGCCGGGCCTGCACCACGCGCGGGCTGATGCGTGCGCCACGCGCGCCAACGAACAGCGCTGCCTCGTCGCGGGCAAGCTGCGGCCGCACCTTGAGCCAAGCCGACAAAGCGGCCAAGGCCGCACGGCCAACCGGCACGATGCGCGTCTTGCGGCCCTTGCCGGTGACCGTCACCTCACCGCTTGTATGGTCGACGTCGGCCAGGTCAAGGCCGACCAGCTCGGCCAGCCGCAGCCCAGAGGAGTACATGAGCTCGAACATCGCTCGGTCGCGTAACTCAAGGGGGTCTGCCTCGGCCGGACCGTCGAGCAAGTGCGCCAGGGCATCGGGGGTGAGGGTGTGCGGCAGCCGCTTTTCCCCCTTGGGTGGACGCAGCCCGGAGCAAGGGTTGGCCGTCACCCTGCCCTCCCGGCTCAGCCAGGTATAAAAGCGGCGCCAGGCCGAGAGGATGCGCGCCAGGCTGCGCGGGGCGTGACCGCGTGCATGGAGTTGCGCCAGACAGCGGCGCAGGTCGTGTGGCTGCAGGGCCTCGGGCGGCCGCTCGCCGGCGCAGGCGGCCAACCTCTCTAAATCCCCGGCATAGAGGGCGAGCGTGCGCGGGCTGTAATGGCGTGCGCGCAGGTGGTCGATGAAGGCTAAGCAGGCGATACGGAAGGAATCTGGGACCACACTATACACATCCTCGAGCAGACGCGGTCGGCTCCCCTCACCCCAGCAGTGCATTGAAACGTCAGGATGACGCCCCTGGCCCGGTTATCTGGTCGACATAGCGGCTTATAGCAGCACCTGCAAGCTCCGCAAGCCAATTGAGGTAAAGGGTCCCCATTTCGGGATAGAAACGGGTCGGCTCCTCTGAAGCGAGTATCAACAGGCCGGCGACCCCTCGATCCCGCAGCGGCGCAAGGGCAAATGAACGCAGATGCTCACCAATGTCGCCAAACCACCCGCGCACCTCATCGGGAACCTCGTGCCCACAACGCGGGCTGGTCAGTTCGCTGGTCATCTGGCGTATGGCATCGCTGACGGGGGTAAACTCGGCTAACTCTGGATCAACGGCTGACCCCCAGATTCGCAAACAAGTGTGAGGGATGGCGAACTCCTCGCGCAAACTGTAGTTAAGGGCTTCAAATACGGCCTTTAGACTACGGGCGCGCATCAGTTGCAAGGCCAGTTTGTGCAGCTTCTCGCCAATAGCATCGTTTTCCTCAGCGAATTGGATGAATTCCCGTAGTTTCGCTTCTAGGTTGCGGGCCCGTTCCCGCAATAGCATCACCTGCCGCTCCCCCAAAGAAATTGTCTGCCCACTGTAGGGGTGAGGAACCTTTAGCACGGCAAGTAATTCCGCATGTTCGGTGAAAAAATCAGGATGTTCTCTGAGGTATTGCACTACTTGTTCTTGATTGAGCATCATGGTTCATATTCCCCTTCAAAAACGGTCACCGCCGGGCCGGTCATGAAAACATGGGCGTCATCGCCAGCCCAAGCGATGGTCAGCTCGCCACCGCGGGTTATGACGCGCACAGGCGTGTCGAGCAGACCGCGCTGGATGCCGGCCACGGCGGCGGCGCAGGCGCCGGTGCCACAGGCCAGGGTCTCGCCGCTGCCGCGTTCGTACACTCTGAGCAGGATGCGGTGACGGTCCAACACCTGCATGAAGCCGGCGTTCACCCGCTCCGGGAAGCGGGGATGGTATTCGATCAGCGGCCCCAACTCGACAACCGGTGCCCGGTTGATATCCTCGACCACCGTCACGGCATGCGGGTTGCCCATGGACAGGGCAGAGATGACGAGCGGCGTGCCCTGCACATCGAGCTCATAGACGGTGGCGCGGGCCGGGGCGTCGAAGGGGATGTCGCGCGGCTCGAAACGCGGCGGCCCCATGTCGACGGTGACCTGTCCGTCGTCCTCAAGGCGCGGCACGATGATGCCGGCGGCGGTCTCGACACGGATGGCGCGCTTGTCGGTTAGCCCGTGCTCGTGCACGAAGCGCACGAAACAGCGCGCGCCGTTGCCACACTGGCTCACCTCGCCGCCGTCGGCATTGAAGATGCGGTAGCGGAAGTCGGCATCCGACCGGGTCGGCGCCTCCACGAGCAGGATTTGGTCGCAGCCGATGCCGAAATGACGGTCGGCGATGCGGCGCAGCTGCTCTGGGCTCAACTCGACGCGCTGACGGATGCCGTCGAAGACGACGAAATCGTTGCCCAGGCCGTGCATCTTGGTGAATTTGAGCTTCATGCCGTCATCAGCCTGACGTAATCGCGCAATAGGCAGCGGTCCATCACCACCGTGAGCCCCGCGCGGCGCGCCCGCTCGGCGGCCGCCTCGTGCACCACGCCCTCTTGCAGCCAGAGCGCCGGCGCGCCGATGGCAATCGTCTCCTCGACCACCGCGGGGACATGCTCGGGGGCGCGAAAGACGTCTACGAGGTCGACCGGGAAGGGGATGTCCGTCAGCCGCGCATAGGCACGCTCGCCCAAGACCTCGTGCACTGCCGGTCGTACCGGAACGATACGGTAGCCGTAGTGCTTCAGGGCACGCGCCACGGCATGGCTGGGCCGGTCGGGCCTGGGCGATAGACCGACGACGGCAATGGTCTTGACCCGTGCGAGCAGGGCGCGGATTGCTTCCGCAGGGGGATTGGTAAACGGCATGGTGCGAATGCTACAACGGTTTGAAGTTGACGAAATCCCCCGCCAGTGGGCGCTTAAGGCCGGCCGGCAGCACAGGGGGCGTCAAAGCAACGGCTTTACCATCACGTAGTCATCCATGACGAAGCCCTCGCCGATGTCTTCCACCACCTCACGCGCCACGAAAAAGCCGTATTTCCGGTAGGCGGCGATGGCCTGGTCATTGCGGCGGTTTACACGCAGTAGGAGATGGCTGCGGCCCTCAGCGCGGGCGCGGGCCTCGATGCGCGACAGAAGCATCCTACCCAGACCGCGCCGTTGCCATTGCGGATGCACGTAGAGCTTATCCAGCTTCACGGCGCCGCCTTCGAGACGAAAGCTGTGGGCAAAGGCGAGCAGCGCCTCGCCCGAACGCACGACGTCCCAGTGATCGCCGCGTGCCAAGGTCTGGCGGATCAATGGCGGCGAGTAGCGGCGGGCGAGCATGTATTCGATCTGTGCACTGCTGATGATCGTCGGATAGTGCTGGCGCCAGATCCTCGCCGCCAGTTCGGCCAGGGCCTCGGCCTCCTCCGGGCGCAGGCTTGAGAGGACGAGCTGGCTCATCGGCAATGGGCGTAGCCGCGCCTGGAGGCGCGGATGAAGGCGGCCAGTTCCTGCACGGCAGGGCTTGCCTCGTCCTCTAGGGCGGCGAGCAACTCGGCCTGGGATCGGGACGTGCGCATGGCATGCAAGGCCCGGCGCAAGGCGGCGATCTCCCCCGCTGGCATGCCGGCGCGCTTCAGCCCCACGGCGTTGAGCGCGCGTGCGCGCGCCGGGTTGCCGTCGCTGATCAGGAAGGGCAGGCAGTCCTGGTTGACGCGGGCGCTCGCCGCTACCATGGCCAGGCGGCCGATGCGGCAGAACTGGTGCACGGTGACCGCTCCCGATACGAAGGCGCGGTCGCCGACCTCGACATGGCCGCCAAGCAAGGCGGCGTTGGCGAGGATGACCTGATTGCCGAGCTGGCAGTCGTGCGCGACGTGGCTCATGGCCATGAGGAAATTGCCATCGCCGAGGCGGGTGACCCCGCCAGCGTGATTGCTGCGGTGGATGGTGACCCCTTCGCCGATACGGTTGTCGTTGCCGATGACAACATAGCTCGCGCAGTCCTTGAACTTGGAGTCCTGTGGTTCACCGCCGATGACGGCGAATTCGGCCACCCGGTTCGCGCGGCCCATACGCGTGTAGCGTTTGATCACCGCGTGGGCAGCGATCCGACAGCCATCGCCGAGCTCGGTGTCGGCCTCGATCACGGCATAGGGTCCGACCTCCACCTCCACCCCTAGCCGCGCGCTGGGGTCGATGATCGCCGTGGGGTGCAGTCTCATGCCTGCTGTGCCGCGCGCACTACCGCACACACCTGCTCGATTTGTGCATCGGTGATGAGCGGCGAGATGGGCAGCGATAGCACGCGCGCCGCCGCTGCTTCCGCCACCGGTAGCCGAAGACCTCGGCAGGCCTCGGCATACAGGGCCTGGCGATGGAGCGGGATGGGATAGTAGATGGCACTGGCGATGCCGGCAGCGGCTAGCGCCGCTTGGATGGCGTCGCGCCGATCGCTCTGCACGGTATATTGGTGAAAGACATGTAGCCCTTTGCCGTCTTCCACCGGCGTTTGGACACCGCTACCGGCGAGATGGCGGCTGTAGCTGTGGGCGATGCGCCGCCGAGCGCTGTTGAAGGCGTCCACCCTTTTCAGCTTTACGCGCAGGATGGCGGCCTGCAGCTCGTCAAGCCGGCTGTTGTAACCAAGCACATCGTGGTGGTAGCGCACGCGGCTGCCGTGATTTGCCAGCACCCGCGTCTTCTCGGCCAGGGCGTCGTCGTCGGTGATCACCATGCCGCCATCGCCGAAGGCGCCCAGGTTCTTGCTCGGGTAGAAGGAGAAGCAGCCCAAGTCGCCATAAGCGCCGGCCTTTCGCCCGCCATATTCGGCGCCGAAGGATTGGGCGGCGTCCTCGATAAGCCTGAGGCCATAGCCCCTACAGAGCTCGGCGATGGGGGCCAGATCGGCCGGCTGGCCATAGAGGTGCACCGGCAACACGGCGCGCGTGCGCGGTGTGATGGCCGCCTCGATGCGCGCCGGGTCGATGTTATAGGTGAGCGGGTCGATGTCCACGAATACTGGCCGCGCCCCGCACATCGAGATGGCGGAAGCGGTGGCGACGAAGGTGAAAGGGGTGGTGATGACCTCGTCGCCGGGCCCGATGTCACAGGCACGCAAGGCGAGCATCAGGGCGTCGGTGCCTGAGGCGCAGGCGATGGCGTGCTTGACACCGCAGTAGGCCGCCACCTCTTGCTCGAAGGCGCGCACGTTGGGCCCATTGATGTACTGCGCCCCAGCCAGCACCGCCTGGACTGCAGGATCGAGTTCGTCCTTGAGCAAGGCATATTCTGCCTTGAGATCCACCATGGGGATGTTCATTTCACCTTCCTTGCATCAGATCGCCGATCTTAAGGGCCAGGGCGAGCGCGCGCCGGCCATCCTCGCCGCTGACCGGCACTGGGGCATCCTGGCGCACCGCTCGGGCAAAGGACTCGATCTCGCGCATGAGCGCGTCGCCCGCCGGTACCTCGATCTGCGCCAGGCTGATGGGCGCCTGCGCATCCTCGCCGCGGCGAGCGATGCTCACCCGGCGCTCACCGAGATCGACGGCGAGATAGCGGTCCTTGAGGAACAGCCGCATCTTGCGCAAGGTCGCCACACTGACCCGGCTTGCGGTGATATTGGCCACACAGCCGTTTGCAAACTCGATACGGGCGTTGCCGATGTCGATGCCGTCGGTGAGGACCGACGTGCCGCTGGCGCGCACCTCGGCCACCGGGCTCGCCACTACGGACAGAACGAGGTCCAGGTCGTGGATCATCAAATCGAGCACCACGCTGACATCGGTACCGCGCGGCTTGAACGGTGCCAGCCGATGGGCTTCGATGAATCGCGGCGCACTCAGGTGGGGTTGCAGGGCAAGCCAGGCCGGGTTGAAGCGCTCCAGATGCCCCACCTGCAGCTTCAGCCCTTGCGCGTACGCGAGCTCAATGAGCGCGTCGGCCTCGTCGAGGCGCTGGGTGATCGGTTTTTCCACCAACACGTGCACGCCGGCCTGCAGGCAATCGCGTACCACTTGATAGTGCTTTTCCGTGGGCACCACCACCGAGACGAGATCGACCCGCCCGAGCAGCTGGTGGTAATCGGTATACGGCGGGCAGCCCACCTCTGCGGCCACGGCCTGCGCGCGCACCGGGTCGCAGTCAGCGACACCCGACAAAACTACCCCCTCGATCTGTACCCACTTCTGGGCATGAAAACGACCGAGATAGCCGACACCGATCACGCCGGCACGTAATGGCGCGCTCATCTGCGACGCCGCCGTCGGTTCGGGGGGAAACGATTCCATGGTCTCGATCAGTCTTCGTATAGGGGAGGCTCGCCTGCTGGCCGGGTCTTAAAGCGGCGGTGTAGCCAGAAGTACTGCTCCGGCATTTGGCGCACCTGCTCCTCGATAAAGGCGTTCATGCGGCGGGTGTCGGATTCTACATCGCCGCTCGGGTAATCCTCCCAGGCCGGCAGGAAACGCACGACATAGCCCGCACCTTCCTGACGCACGATGCACGGCACCACGCGCGCGCCTGTGATGCGCGCTAGCCTAGCCAAGGCGGTGACCGTAGCGGTCGGCACGCCGAAAAAGGGCACGAAGATGGCATCGCGCTGACCGAAATCCTGATCCGGCAAGTAGTAAAACGGCATGCCCGCGCGGATGGCGCGCAAAGCCGGCCTGATGCCTTCATGCCGGCTGATGAGCAGCGATTGCCCGAAACGGCGGCGGCCATGGCGCATGAGACGGTCGACGAGGGGGTTGCGAATGCGCGCGTACATCGAGGCGAAGCGGTAAGGCAGCAAGGTCAGGCGCACGCCGCCGAGATTGAGGCCGAGAAAATGGGGCGCAAGCAAGATGAGCGGCCGACCGACGTGGGCCTGGAAATGTTCCAGCCCCTCCAGCCGGACCAGCCGTTCGATCTCCTGCCGGCTCCCCCACCAGCACACCGCCTCCATCAGGCTCGCCCGCCCCAAGGCGCGGAAATGGGCCTTCAGGAGCCGCCGACGCTGCGCCGGGGAGAGTTCCGGGAAACATAGGCGCAGATTGGTCGCCCCGATGCGGCGGCGCGAGGCGGCAACGGCGTACAGCAGCAGCCCTAGCCCCTCGCCAAGCCGGCCCAGCATGGGCAAGGGCAACAACCGATACAGCAGGTAGAGCAGGGCGACCGCCAAGCGCATGCGCTGAAATGTCAAATCTCGCCAGGTGCCGGCGGTGCCCCGCCAGGGCGTTTGTAGCGCCGGTAACGCCAGAGATATTGTTCGGGGTGGCGGCGGATCATCGCCTCCAAGACCTGGTTGAGCAGACGCGCAGCTGCGGTATCTTCATCCGGCAGCGGCGGCAAGGGCTCAATCCACAGGCGAAAACCGCGCCCCCACGGCAGCCGCTCGCAGAACAACATGAGGGGGGTCGCGCCCGTGCTACGGGCGAGGCGGAAGGCGAGGGTGGGCGTGTAGGCATCGCGGCCGAAAAAGGGGGCCCATACGCCATCGCCGCGGCTGGCCACTTGATCGGGCAGGATGCCGACGGCCTCGCCGCGCCGCAATGCCGTGAGCAGGGCGCGCACGCCCTTACGATCGGGTGTTGCCAGCCTGGCCTGGCCTCGCTCGCGCCCGAGGCGCATCAGCCGATCGGCCCAGGCCTGGCGCGGTGGCCGGTACAGTTCGACGATGGGCATGCAGCTTGCCAGGTAGAGGCCAGCCAGTTCCCAGCAGCCCAGATGCGGCGTCATGGCCAATATGCCGCGCCCGCTGCGGCAGGCGGCAGCGAGGTGCTCCCCGCCGCGCACTTCGCGCACCAAGGCCAGGGTATGGTCGAATCGCCGCAGCCACACGGCCAATAACTCCATCACTGTCATGCCGAAATGCATGGCGGTGCGCAGCCGTAGACCATAAGAATCCAGGCCAGCCTGGCGCAGATTCGCCCGCACGTCGGCCGACCGCTCCGACCAAGGATGCAGGCTCAGGCCCAAGAGGGCACCCACGGCATGCAGCAGTGGCAGCGGCAGGTAGGCGAGCAAGCGCAACAGGCGCAGCATGAAAGAAGTTGACGTTAGCAGCAGAGCTAGGCTAGCATGAGATAGCCGCCGAGTTAACGGACAACTTGCAGGGCGGCCGTCAGGCTCTACCCAGCCAGGCGCGGTTGAGGAAAAGCTGAAAAAGCGCGAGCGGGATGGAGGGCCCGGGCGCACGGAACGCTAGCCGCGAAACACAGCAGATCAGGCCGACGAAACGAAAATGCAATTTGGTGTAGGCTAACAACGGCTGCGTCGATTGTTTGGCCCGCAGGTTTTGCCAGAGCAGCCATCCTCGCGCTCGCGCAGCATTTCATACAGCATTTCCTCTGGCCCAGAAGCGCTTGGGCCGAACCGATCACAAGTACTGCTAAAGCGTCGCCTGCTCTGGGCCCGGAGCCGGTAACGCCGGCAAAACGGGCCCAAGTGCCATCTGGAGCAGTCATGAACGAGTTTCTCTTCACCTCGGAGTCGGTCTCCGAAGGCCACCCCGACAAAGTCGCCGATCAGGTCTCGGACGCCATCCTCGACGCCATCTTCAGCCAAGACCCGCACGCCCGGGTGGCCTGCGAGACGTTGGTGACCACCAACCTCTGCGTCCTGGCGGGTGAGATCACTACCCGCGCCGTGGTCGACTATGGCGCCATCGCCCGCGAAACCATCCGCCGCATTGGCTACAACGACCCCTCACTGGGTTTCGATGCCGACACTTGCGCAGTAATCTCGGCCATCCACAAACAGTCGCCTGACATCGCTCAAGGGGTGAACGAGGGCGAGGGCTTGTTCCTCGACCAAGGGGCAGGCGACCAGGGCCTGATGTTCGGTTATGCCTGCAACGAGACGCCGCAGCTGATGCCGCTGCCCATCTATCTTGCGCATCGGTTGATGGAGCGCCAGGCCGAGCTGCGCAAGGACGGAAGGCTGCCTTGGCTACGCCCGGACGCCAAGAGCCAGGTTACCGTGCGTTACGTCGACGGCCACCCCGTGCACGTCGACACCGTGGTGCTGTCCACCCAGCATCACCCCGAGATCTCGCACGGCCAGCTCACCGAGGCCGTGATCGAGGAGATCATCAAACCGGTGATCCCCAAGGAGATGATCAACGGCGACATCAAGTACCTGGTCAATCCGACCGGTCGCTTCGTCATCGGTGGCCCGCACGGCGACACCGGGCTGACTGGCCGCAAGATCATCGTCGACACCTATGGCGGCGCCGCACCGCATGGCGGCGGCGCCTTTTCCGGCAAGGACCCTTCGAAAGTGGACCGCTCTGCTGCGTACGCCGCCCGCTATGTCGCCAAGAACATCGTTGCCGCCGGGCTGGCAAGCCGCTGTCTAGTGCAGGTGGCCTATGCCATTGGGGTTGCGCAGCCGGTATCCTTGCTAGTGGAGACCTTTGGCACCGCCAAAGTCGCCGAGCACCGCATCGAGGAGCTCGTACGCGCGCACTTTGACCTACGTCCCAAGGGGATCATCCAGAGCCTGGACCTTTTGCGTCCCATCTACACCAAGACCGCGGTCTACGGGCACTTTGGCCGCGACGAGCCCGAGTTCACCTGGGAAGCGACGGACAAGGCCGAGCTTTTGCGCAGCGAGGCAGGTGTGGACCGCCGCCATAGTTAGAGTCAACCCTCCCCTCGAGGGGCGCTGCGACCTGCCGCCCGGCAGGCCAGGCTCGGGGGCGCGGGGAATCGTCGTAACGGCGCCCGTTCATTTTTGGAGAAGGATGAAATGAACGCACCAGCCAATTTCACCGACTACCGCGTCGCCGACCTTAAGCTGGCAGACTGGGGCCGTAAGGAGATCCGCATCGCCGAGACGGAGATGCCGGGCTTGATGGCGATCCGCGAGGAGTACGCCGCCAGCCGGCCGCTTCAGGGCGCTCGCATCAGCGGCTCGCTGCATATGACCATCCAGACGGCGGTGCTGATCGAGACCCTCATCGCCCTCGGCGCCCAAGTGCGCTGGGCCTCCTGCAACATCTTCTCCACCCAGGACCATGCCGCCGCCGCGATCGCCGTGCAGGGCATCCCGGTCTTCGCCTATAAAGGCGAGAGCCTCGAGGAATACTGGGAATTCACACACCGCATCTTCGAGTGGCCGGATGGCGGCTACAGCAACATGATCCTGGACGATGGCGGCGATGCCACCCTGCTGCTACACCTCGGCGCCAAGGCCGAACAGGACCCGTCGGTATTGGCCAAGCCGACTAGCGAGGAGGAGGCCATCCTGTTCGCTACCATCAAGGCCCGCCTCCAGCGAGACCCCAGCTGGTACTCGACCCGCATCAAGCACATCAAGGGGGTAACGGAAGAGACGACCACCGGCGTGCACCGGCTGTATCAGATGCACGCGCGCGGCGAATTGAGGTTTCCAGCCATCAACGTCAACGACTCGGTGACCAAGTCCAAGTTCGACAACCTCTATGGCTGCCGCGAGTCGTTGGTCGATGGCATCAAGCGCGCCACCGACGTCATGATCGCCGGCAAGACTGCCGTGGTGTGCGGTTACGGCGACGTGGGCAAAGGCTGCGCCCAGGCCCTGCGCGCTCTCTGCGCCCAGGTGTGGGTCACCGAGATCGACCCCATCTGCGCCCTGCAGGCAGCGATGGAGGGCTATCGCGTGGTGACCATGGACTACGCCTGCGACAAGGCCGATATCTTCGTCACCGCCACCGGCAACTACCACGTCATCACCCACGAGCATATGCTCAAGATGAAGGACCAGGCCATCGTCTGCAACATCGGTCACTTCGACAACGAGATCGATGTCGCAAGCCTGGCCCGCTACCAGTGGGAGGAGATCAAACCTCAGGTCGACCATGTCATCTTCCCAGACGGCAAGCGCATAATCCTGCTCGCCAAGGGCCGGCTGGTCAACCTCGGCTGCGCCACCGGCCATCCGAGCTATGTGATGAGTTCAAGCTTCGCCAACCAGACCCTGGCGCAGATCGAACTGTTCAACCACACGGACAAATACCCCATCGGCGTCTACACCCTGCCCAAACACCTGGACGAGAAGGTGGCACGCTTACAGCTCAAGCGCTTCAACGCCGAACTGACCGTGCTCACTCCCGAGCAGGCCGCCTACATCGGGGTGCCCGTGGAGGGCCCCTACAAACCTGATCACTATCGCTATTGACCGGCGCGCCGCTCCCAACCCGTCACCGCGACAGCGTCTTCCCCCCTCATGGGTGTGCGCGCCGCGGGAGACAGCGCCTCAATTAAAAAAGGCCGGCTAGATACCGGCCTTTCCTTACCGTGGTAGAGAGTCACTCCGCTTGCGCGGGCTGTGCCGCCGAGGGGCGATCCACCAGCTCGACCAGGGCCAGCGGCGCATTATCGCCCTTGCGGAAGCCGTATTTGAGGATGCGCACATAGCCGCCCGGGCGATTCATGAAGCGAGGACCGAGGTCATTGAACAACTTGACCACGTTATCGCGATCGCGCAGGCGGTCGAAGGCCAAGCGTCGGTTCGCTAGACTCGGTTGTTTGCCTAGGGTGATAATAGGTTCAACCACTCGTCGCAATTCCTTAGCCTTCGGTAGGGTGGTCACAATCACCTCATGCTTAAGCAAGGCATTTGACAAATTACGCAATAGGGCTAACCGATGGCTAGAAGTTCGGTTTAGTTTGCGATATGCATACCGATGGCGCATTTTATGCTTCTCCAGATCAAATTTTGTCCTATTTCATGGTCTTTCTAATCCCGGAGGCGGCCAATTCTCCAACTTCATACCCAGAGTTAATCCACGCGCGGCAAGTACCTCTTTGATCTCGTTCAATGACTTCCGCCCAAGATTCGGCGTTTTCAGTAATTCTGTCTCAGTTCGTTGGATCAAATCACCGATGTAGTAAATGTTCTCAGCTTTCAAGCAATTCGCCGATCGAACAGTCAGTTCAAGCTCATCTACCGGACGCAAAAGGATGGGATCTATAGTAGTTGTACTCACCTTTTGCTGCTCACTTGGCGCACAGACACCTTTCAAGTCGGCGAAAGGAGAGAGCTGATCGATGAGTAGCTGCGCAGCTGACCGTACAGCTTCTTCTGGTTCAATCACACCGTTAGTCTCGATCTCCAGCACCAATTTATCCAGGTCTGTTCTCTGCTCTACACGAGCACTTTCGACGCTGAAGGCGACCTTTTTGATTGGGCTGTAGATAGCGTCAAGCATGATCACACCTACCGGCCGCGGCTCATCACGACGCACCCGCATCGAGGCTGGTTCATATCCACGTCCAGCCTCGATCTTGATCTCCATTTCCAACTTCCCGCCTTTAGTCAAATGCGCGATAACATGTTCAGGATTTAGGATCTCGATATCGTGCGCGCCCTCAATATCACCTGCCGTGACTACGCACTCACCGGATTTGTGGATACGCACCCAAGCTTCGCGCCGGTTGTGCAACTTAACAGCCAGACCCTTAAGATTAAGCAAGATGTCAACGACATCCTCTTGCACGCCTTCCAAGGTAGAATATTCATGTACCACACCAGCAATTTTTACCTCGGTCGCCGCATAACCGGTCATTGACGAAAGCAGTACTCGACGTAGAGCATTACCTAAAGTGTGTCCATAACCGCGCTCGAAAGGCTCCAGGGTAATGCGCGCCTGGCGTGGAGAAATGCTTTCCACCTCGACAATACGAGGCTTCAGCAGTTCACCGATATTAGACATAGCTTGATTCCTTAACTAGGACCGATTACTTGGAGTAAAGTTCGATGACCAAGCTTTCGTTGATCGTCGGCGGCAAATCAGTACGCTGTGGTCGTGACTTATAAACGCCTCGTAAGTTTTGAGTGTCAACATCAATCCAATCCGGGAAACCGCGATTAGCAGCCGCTTCAATAGCTGCCTTAATACGGAGTTGGTTTTTAGCATGAGGCGCGACCTCGATTACATCACCGGGACGCACTTGGTAAGACGGGATGTTGACACGCTTTCCATTTACCAGGATAGCGTTATGGCGTACGACTTGTCGTGCCTCCGCGCGTGAGATACCAAAGCCCATGCGATATGCGACATTATCCAGACGCGACTCCAATATCTGCAGCAGGTTCTCGCCTGTCACACCGCGCTGGCGATCAGCTTCTTCATAAGCAAGTCTAAACTGACGTTCAAGCAAACCATAAATTCTTCGGATCTTTTGCTTCTCACGAAGCTGACGCCCATAATCTGAGACACGCTGCCCTTTAGCGCCATGCTGACCTGGCGGTTGATTTCGACGCTCAATAGCACATTTGTCAGTGAAGCACTTCTCCCCTTTGAGGAAAAGTTTTTCTCCCTCGCGACGGCATTGACGGCATTTCGGATTCAGGTTTCGAGCCACGATGCGCTCCTAATAATCAGACACGACGCTTCTTCGGCGGGCGGCAGCCATTGTGTGGCAATGGCGTGACATCAGCAATACTTGTGATCTTAAAACCCAATGCATTTAGCGCACGGACTGATGATTCTCTGCCTGGCCCAGGACCTTTGATCCGCACCTCAAGGTTTTTCACCCCATATTCCATCGCCATTTTTCCCGCATTCTCAGCTGCCACTTGCGCTGCAAACGGGGTGCTTTTCCGTGTCCCCTTGAAGCCAGAACTCCCTGCTGTCGCCCACGTCAAGGCATTACCCTGACGATCGGTAATCGTGATGATGGTATTATTAAATGAAGCATGAATGTGGGCGATAGCATCGACCACACTCTTCCTGACTTTCTTGCGCGAGCGCGCTGCAGCTTGCGACTTAGCCATATCTTTACCTTATTAAGACCTGAGGCTATTTCTTCACCTGCATGGGTTTACGCGGACCTTTGCGTGTACGGGCGTTGGTACGCGTTCGTTGCCCACGAACTGGAAGTCCGCGGCGGTGGCGTATGCCGCGATAACAACCCAAATCCATTAGACGTTTAATGTTCATACTTACTTCACGGCGCAGATCGCCCTCTACGGTGAACTTGCTCACTCCCTCGCGCAGACGATCAATCTCCTCCTCGCTCAAATCCTTAATCTTGGTCGAGGGATTGATGCCCGCCTGGCTACAGATTAAGCGTGCTCGACTGCGTCCGATGCCATAAATCGCCGTGAGGGCGATTTCAGCGTGCTTGTGGTTCGGGATGTTCACCCCCGCGATACGGGCCATACCGATCTCCTAAATACAAACTGAATATTATACGTGAATCTATCTCCGCATCGCAAGCGTTATGCGCTTGATTAACCCTGGCGCTGCTTATGTTTGGCTTCCGAGCAAATTACTCGCACGACTCCCTTGCGGCGAATAATCTTACACTTTCTGCAAATGCGCTTTACCGACGTCTGGACTCGCATAGCTAGCTCCGATACAGTCTATTTGGTACGAAAGACGATACGCGCACGGTTGAGGTCATAAGGGGTGAGTTCGACAGTCACCTTATCACCTGGCAATATCCGGATATAGTGCATACGCATCTTGCCGGATATGTGACCGAGAACGATATGTCCATTCTCGAGCTTCACCCTAAACGTGGCGTTAGGCAACGTCTCAATAACCTCGCCTTGCATTTGGATTACATCTTCCTTGGGCATATATCATCAGCGTACATAAAAATTACCGCCCTTAAAGCTTGCCTTTTTTAGCAAACTTTCATACTGATGAGTCATAATGTATGCTTGCACCTGTGCCATAAAATCCATAGTTACAACAACTATTATTAAAAGGCTAGTACCACCAAAATAGAACGGCACATTCCACTTGACGATAAGAAATTCCGGTAGCAGACAAACTAACGTAATGTAAACTGCGCCGATCAGCGTCAGACGGCTCATGACTTTGTCGATGTATTTGGCAGTTTGTTCTCCCGGACGGATACCTGGTACAAAGGCGCCACTACGCTTCAGATTTTCTGCAGTTTCCTTGGGATTGAATACGATCGCGGTATAGAAAAAACAAAAAAAGACGATCGCCACAGCATACATGACTACGTAGACAGGTTGACCTGGTGCCAAGGTCGCTGACAAATCCTTCAGCCAGGCCATCTCGTCGCCCGTGCCAAACCATCCTGCAAGCGTTGCCGGGAATAGGATGATTGAGCTCGCAAAGATTGGAGGGATAACGCCTGCCATATTAACTTTCAGTGGAAGGTGCGAAGACTGTCCACCATAAACACGATTGCCTACTTGCCGCTTAGGATAATTGACAAGGATTTTCCGCTGCGCCCGCTCCATGAACACAACCAGGCCGGTCACAAATAGTGCACCGATAAACAACATCATTACCAGTGGTATGGAAAATGCACCCGTGCGCGTAAGTTCTAGCGTTCCACCAATCGCGCTTGGTAGACCCGCTACAATACCTGCAAAGATAATAATCGATATTCCATTCCCGATCCCACGCTCAGTAATCTGCTCCCCTAGCCACATTAAAAACATGGTGCCTGTAACCAGGGTGATCACCGTATTCATCCTAAACATCAGTCCTGGGTCAAGTACGAGCCCCGGCTGCCCCTCTAGGGCGATGGCAATGCCTAACGCCTGCACGCTCGCTAAGGCGACCGTGCCATAGCGAGTGTACTGTGTGATCTTGCGCCGACCGGCCTCGCCCTCCTTCTTCAAAGCCTCGAGCTGAGGCGACACCACCGTCAACAGCTGCATGATGATCGAGGCGGAGATGTAGGGCATGATGCCGAGGGCGAAGATCGAGAAGCGCTCCAGCGCCCCGCCAGAGAACATGTTAAACATCCCCAGGATGCCGCCCTGCTGACCCTTGAACAGATCGGCCATCACCCCTGGGTCGATGCCCGGCACGGGCACGAACGTGCCGATGCGATAGACCACCAGGGCGCCGATCAGGAACCATAGGCGACGCTTGAGATCGCCCATCCTCCCGGACAGTTGCAGCAGATTGGCGGCTGCGTTGGCCAATGTGCCCCCCTTAGGCCTCGATGCTGCCTCCGGCCGCCTCGATGGCGGCGCGCGCGCCCTTGCTCACCAACATGCCCTTGAGCTTCACGGGCCGGTCTAGCTTGCCGGCGAGGATGACCTTGGCCGAGCGCGCTAGCCGTGGCACCAGGCCGGCCTGCTTCAGCACGGTCAGATCGATCTCGTCCACGGGCAGGCGCGCCAGTTTAGACAGCGCCACCTCTGCCTTGTACTCATGGGTGAGCGAGGTAAAGCCGCGTTTGGGCAGACGACGTTGCAGGGGCATCTGCCCCCCTTCGAAGCCTACCTTGTGAAAACCGCCGGCACGCGACTTCTGTCCCTTATGGCCACGGCCGCAGGTCTTGCCCAGGCCAGAGCCGATGCCGCGACCAACACGCTTGCGCGCATGCTTGCTGCCAGCAGCAGGTTTGATCGTATTGAGTCGCATCACACCACCTCGCTCTTGACCAGGTAGTTCACGCGCTGGATCATGCCGCGCACCACCGGCGTATCTTCCAGCACCACGCTCTGGTGCAGGCGCTTCAGACCCAGGCCGCGCACGCAGGCGCGATGTTTTTCCTTGCTGCCGATGGGGCTTTTGACCAGGGTGACCCTGATTCTACCTTTTTGCTCACTCATGGCTTACTCCAGGATTTCCGCCACGCTCTTGCCGCGCTTGGCCGCCACTTCGCTCGGCGTCATCATCTGCTGCAAGCCATTGAGGGTGGCGCGCACTACGTTATAGGGGTTGGTGGAGCCAAAGCACTTGGCCAGCACGTTGGTCACACCCATCACCTCGAACACGGCCCGCATGGCGCCGCCGGCGATGATGCCGGTGCCCGCCGACGCGGGCTGGATGAGTACCTTCGAACCACCGTGGCGACCGATCACGGAATGGTAGAACGTGCCGTTTTTTAAGCTGACCTTGAACATGTTGCGTCGCGCACGCTCCATGGCCTTCTGCACGGCGAGGGGGACTTCGCGGGACTTACCCTTGCCCATCCCTATTCCCCCTTCGCCATCACCCACCACGGTGAGGGCAGCAAAACCCAAGATTCGCCCACCCTTAACGACCTTGGTGACACGATTGACAGAGACCATCTTCTCACGGAGACCGTCAGATCTTTCTTCCTGTGGCAGCTCCAACTTAGCCATGACGCCCCCCTAGATCAGAACTGTAACCCGTTTTCACGCGCAGCCTCAGCTAGCGCTCTTACACGGCCGTGATAGGCATATCCGCTGCGATCGAATGCGACACAGGTTACACCTATTTCCTTTGCTCTCTCAGCAATACGCTGGCCTACGAGGCGAGCGGCTTCAATATTGCCACCATTCTTAATTGCCCCCCGTAACGACTTCTCTAAGGTAGAGGCAGATGTCAATACTCGGCTCCCGCTGGCATCGATCAATTGGGCGTAAATATGGGAATTAGTCCGGTGTACACACAACCGCACGATATTGAGCCGTGCAATCCTAAGTCTGGTCTGACGCGCGCGGCGAAGGCGCTTCGCTTTCTTATCCATCTTAGCAACCTCGATTATTTTTTCTTAGTCTCTTTCAAAACAACGTTTTCGTCTGCATAGCGTATCCCTTTGCCCTTGTAAGGCTCCGGTGGACGATAGGCACGTACGTCAGCAGCGACTTGACCAACCCGTTGCTTATCTGCACCGCGAATGATGATCTCCGTTTGACTAGGCGTCTCTACCTTTATCCCATCTGGCATAATATGCTCGATCGGGTGCGAGAAACCTAAGCTTAACGACAGTTTATTGCCTTGCGCTTGTGCACGATAACCGACGCCAACCAAGGTCAAACGCTTTTCAAATCCTTTGCTTACCCCATCCACCATGTTAGCTAAAAGCGCACGCGTCGTACCAGACATAGCATGCGCCTGACGTGTAGGCGCCGCTGCCGCAACCCTAAGCTTACCATCCTCAAAGGTTACCTTTACGTCCGGCGATAATCTTTGCTGAAGCTCACCGACCGGTCCTTTAATGCGGATATGCCCGTCGGTCAACGTTACTTCGACGCCGGTGGGGACCACAACTGGATTTTTGGCAATTCTGGACATAACTATCCTCAGCTAACGATGCACAGTACCTCGCCCCCGACGCCTAACGCACGCGCCTTGCGGTCAGTCATCACCCCCTTCGAGGTCGAGACTATCGCTATACCTAGGCCATTCATCACTCGTGGCAGATCTTTTACGCCCTTGTAGATGCGAAGACCTGGCCGTGATATCCGTTCAATTCGATCGATGACAGGGCGGCCTGCATAGTACTTGAGCATAATCTCCATCTCAGGTACTGCGCCATCTTGGCGGATGATGAAATCGTGAATGTATCCCTCATCCTTGAGCACCTGAGCGATGGCTTTTTTAAGCTTTGAAGCGGGCATCCGCACGCTTACCTTCTCTGACATCTGCGCGTTACGAATGCGTGTCAGCATATCAGCTATTGGATCGCTCATACTCATTGCGACTCACTCCTACCAGCTGGCCTTCACCACACCAGGTATTTCGCCTCGCATGGCTAGCTCACGAATCTTGTTGCGACAAAGACCAAATTTGCGAAAAAAACCTCGCGGACGACCAGTCAGCTGGCAGCGATTGCGTAAACGGGTAGGATTAGCATTGCGCGGCAATGACTGTAACTTCCGCCTCGCAGCCATGCGTTCTTCTTCAGTACGCGAAGCATCGGCAATTATCGCTTTCAATTCGGCTCTTTTTGCGGCGTATTTTTTAACTAAACGCCGGCGCTTCTCTTCACGGTTGATCAATGCGAGCTTGGCCATATCAATCTCAATTCCTGAATGGGAACTTAAACGCAGCCAAAAGAGCCTTAGCTTCTGCGTCTGTCTTGGCTGTCGTGGTGATCGAGATATTCATACCTCGTATAGCATCAATCTTATCGTACTCGATCTCCGGAAAAATAATCTGCTCTTTTACTCCCATATTATAGTTTCCACGCCCGTCAAAGCCTTTACTGCTTATACCGCGGAAGTCACGGATGCGAGGTATCGCGATGTTGATCAAGCGATCGAGGAACTCGTACATACGATCACGTCGCAATGTCACCTTACATCCGATTGGATGACCTTCACGAACTTTGAATGCCGCGATCGATTTACGAGCTCGCGTGATAATTGGCTTCTGACCAGCAATTTTGGCCATATCAGCCATAGCGTGCTCAATTACCTTCTTATCGCCTACTGCCTCGCCCACACCCATGTTCAACGTTATTTTGGTAATCCGCGGCACCTCCATCACAGACTTATACCCAAACTGCTTCACCAGTGCAGGGATTACAGTTGACCTGTAGTATTCCTTGAGTCGCGCCATTGCATACCTCACGCGTCAATAACCTCGCCGGTGGATTTGTAATATCGTACTTTCCTCCCATCTTCCAATGTTTTGATTCCCACGCGGTCGCCACGGCCTGTCGCCGGATTATAGATCGCCACATTTGAAATGTGGATTGGCATATCTTTTTCCATAAAACCACCAGCGATGCCTCTAACCGGATTAGGCTTGACAGCGCGTTTGACCCTGTTTACACCTTCGACAACCACACGATCATCAAGCACGCGTAACACCGTACCGCGTTTACCCTTATCCTTTCCGGTAAGCACAACAACTTGGTCACCCCGCTTAATCTTTCTCATGGCAATACCTCACAAAACTTCGGGTGCCAGCGACACAATCTTCATGAAGCGCTCCGTGCGCAGCTCACGGGTAACGGGGCCAAATATACGCGTGCCAATCGGTTCTAGCTTGTTATTGAGCAATACGGCAGCATTGCGATCAAAACGGATAAGCGACCCATCCGGCCGCCGCACTCCCTTCGTTGTCCTCACGACCACCGCATTGTAGACATCACCCTTCTTGACACGGCCTCGCGGCGCAGCGTCTTTCACGCTGACCTTGATGATGTCGCCTATCCCTGCGTAACGCCGCTTTGAGCCGCCCAACACCTTGATACACATCACAGTGCGCGCCCCAGAATTATCGGCGACATCCAGCATAGATTGCATCTGTATCATGGCCTTCCCTCCTACCCAGCTATCGTAGCTAGACAGGCAGTCATGGATCGATCAACACTTCGCCGCCAACCCGCCCAGGTCGGCGCCAAAAAACTACTAGTATACCAAGCACCTCGCTTTAAAGCAAGCCTCAAACAGGTTTTGCTTGCTCGAGGATCTTTGTCACCTTCCAGGCTTTCGTTTTAGATATCGGTCGACATTCCTCGATAACCACGAGGTCACCGACATGGCATGCATTGTGTTCATCATGCGCATGATATTTCTTCGATCGACGGATCACCTTGCCATAAAGCGGGTGTTTGACACGCCGTTCGACGAGCACGGTGACTGTCTTGTCCATCTTGTCGCTGACCACGCGACCGGTAAGCGATCGAGCGATCTTGTTGATCGACTGCTGCTCGGTCATAGCCTTCCTCATGACATGGAGTTTTTGGTCATGCTATGCAGCACGGTGCGCACACGCGCAATATCACGTCGCAAGCGTCTAAGCTCATGCGTTTTGTTGCTTTGTTGGGTGGCAATTTGCATCCGCAAACTGAATTGTGCGCGTAGCAACTCCTTCAGTTCTTGTTTCAGCTCGTCCGGATTTTTTTTACGCAGCTCACTCGCTTTCATGCCAGACTCCCGATCGAGCGGCTAACGAAAACAGTTGGTACAGGCAGTTTGGCTGCAGCAAGCCTGAATGCCTCGCGAGCCACATCCTCGCTCACGCCCTCCATTTCATAAAGCACTTTACCCGGTTGCACCTCGGCCACCCAATACTCAGGCGAGCCCTTACCATTTCCCATACGTACCTCGGCAGGCTTTTTGGACACAGGCTTATCTGGGAAGATCCGGATCCAGATCCGACCACCTCGCTTGATGTGACGTGTCATCGCTCGCCGTGCTGCCTCAATCTGGCGCGCGCTGATACGTCCACGTCCGATAGCTTTAAGCCCATATTCACCAAAACTTACCTTGGTGCCTCGAGTAGCAAGGCCCTTATTACGGCCTTTTTGGGCCTTACGGTATTTGGTACGGCTAGGCTGTAACATGTCTAAGACTCCTTGGCAGCGCGACTAGCACGGCGAGACTTGCGCTCTACTTCTACGGCGGTGGTAGGCTTGTCGCTGCGAGCGAGATTGTCTCCCTTATAAACCCAAACCTTCACCCCAATAACCCCGTAGGTGGTCTTCGCCTCTGCAAAGCCATAATCGATATTCGCGCGCAAAGTATGCAGGGGCACACGGCCCTCGCGATACCATTCCGTACGCGCAATCTCAACACCGTTTAGCCGCCCAGAACTCATGATTTTGATTCCCTGCGCGCCAAGACGCATAGCGCTTTGCATCGCCCGCTTCATCGCACGTCGATACATGATCCGCTTTTCGATTTGGTTTGCAATTGAGTCGGCAATGATCTGCGCATCGAGTTCGGGCTTTCGCACTTCCTCGATATTTAGGGTCACAGGTACCGACATCATCCCTGCTAGCTCACGTCGTAAGGCCTCGATGTCTTCCCCCTTTTTCCCGATCACAACACCAGGCCTAGCCGTATAGAGGATGACCCTTGCATTCTTGGCTGGTCGCTCGATTACGATCCTAGACAACGCGGCGTGGGCGAGCCGTTTACGCAGGAAATTACGGATTTTTATGTCTTCGTTTAACACCGAGCTGAAGGTTCTCGAATTAGCGAACCATCTTGAGCTCCAGTCTCGGTTAACACTCAGGCGAAAACCTATCGGGTGAATTTTCTGTCCCATCTTTTGACCTCAATCTCCTACCGTCACCGTGATGTGACAGGTGGGTTTGGTGATGCGGCTGCCGCGTCCCTTGGCGCGAGCCGTGAACCGCTTGAGTACCGGACCTTGGTCGACGTAGATGGCTTTGACCTTCAGCTCATCAATATCTGCTCCCTGATTGTGCTCGGCGTTAGCTATCGCCGACTCCAACACCTTCTTGATCACGCCTGCCGCCTTTTTCGGCGTGAAACTGAGCAGGCCCAAAGCCTTGTCTACGGGTTTGCCGCGTATCATGTCGGCAACCAATCTCGCTTTCTGCGCGGAAAGTCGTGTCCCCCGCAATACGGCTCTGACTTCCATTATCAGCTCCTTATTTCTTCGCCTTCTTGTCGGCGGCATGTCCCCTGAAGGTGCGGGTCAGCGAAAATTCGCCCAGCTTGTGTCCGACCATGTTTTCCGTGATGTAAACGGGGATATGCTGCTTGCCGTTATGCACCGCTATGGTCAGGCCCACGAAGTCGGGCAGGATGGTGGAACGGCGAGACCAGGTCTTGATCGGCTTTTTGTCACCGCTGGCTTGCGCCTTGAGCACCTTCGCTAACAGGTGTGCGTCGACGAAAGGCCCTTTCTTGATCGAACGTGCCATATCTGTCTACCTCTTATGCGGAATGCCGGCGACGAACGATCATATTGTTCGTGCGCTTGTTTCTACGGGTGCGATAGCCCTTGGTCGGCGTACCCCAGGGGCTGACGGGCTCGCGCGCCTCACCGGTACGGCCCTCGCCACCGCCGTGCGGATGGTCGATCGGGTTCATCGCGACACCGCGCACGGTCGGGCGTATGCCACGCCAACGGTTGGCACCTGCCTTGCCGATGGAGCGCAGGTTGTGCTCTTCATTGCCGACCTCGCCGATGGTTGCCCGGCAGTCGACGTGCACCTTGCGGATCTCGCCAGAGCGCAGGCGCAGCTGGGCATAGTTACCCTCCCGTGCGAGAAGTTGCGCACTTGTTCCCGCCGCCCGCGCCAGCTGCGCCCCTTTCCCCGGGAGCAGCTCGACACAATGCACCGTGGTTCCGACGGGGATATTACGTAAAGGCAGACAATTACCGATTTTTATGGGCGCATCTGCTCCACTTAACAACACTGCGCCGGCCTCAACTCCCCGTGGCGCGATGATGTAGCGACGCTCCCCGTCTGCATAGCAAAGGAGTGCTATATGCGCGCTACGGTTAGGATCATACTCGATCCGCTCTACTTTCGCCGGGATGCCGTCTTTGTTACGTTTAAAATCGATAATCCTGTAATGATGCTTGTGCCCACCACCTCTATGGCGAGTGGTTATATGACCATTGTTGTTTCGGCCTGAGCGACGCGTCTGCTTCTCCAGTAGCGGAGCATACGGATCACCCTTATAAAGCCCAGGCGTGACGACTTTGACTAATGCGCGACGCCCCGGAGATGTCGGCTTAACCTTAACAAGGGGCATAGTTCATTCTCCTGCCACGAAGCTGATTTCTTGGCCGGGCTTGAGGCAAACATAAGCCTTTCTCCATTTGGCCCTGCGACCAAGTATGCGACCAAAACGCTTAACTTTACCTCTTACGTTGGCCACTTTCACCGATTCCACCTGGACATTAAACAACGTTTCGACTGCCGCCTTGATCTCGAACTTTGTCGCGTCAGGCGCCACACGGAAAGCAACCTGCTGATGGGCATCCGCTATCCGCGTAGCCTTCTCAGAAATCACGGGCGCGAGGATTACTTGATACAATCGCTCTTCACTAGGCTTTTCGGCTTTCATGTATACATCTCCTCGAAGGTTCTGACCGCCGCCCGCGTCATTAGCACTCGATCAAAACGGATCAAGCTTACGGGATCCGCCTGGTGCGGTTTCACCACGAGCACATTGCTCAAGTTACGCGAAGATAACCACAGGTTGTCGTCTATCTCTGGCGTGATAATCAACACGCGCTCGTTAATCCCCATATCCTTTAGTTTGTTCGCCAGCAGCTTTGTCCTCGGCGCCTCGACCTTAATCTCATCAATGACCCTCAGCCGATCATCGCGCACGAGCTGCGATAAAATAGCAGCTATTCCTGCGCGATAAACTTTGCGATTGACTTTTTGGGTAAAGTTTTCATCCGCGCGATTGGGGAAAGCTCGCCCACCACCACGCCATAAAGGGCTCGATGTCATACCTGCCCGGGCGCGGCCCGTACCTTTTTGCCGCCACGGTTTTTTCGTGCTGTGACTTACAGCACCGCGGTTTTTCTGTGCCCGGTTGCCACTGCGCCCATTAGCTAAGTAGGCCGTAACCACCTGGTGCACAAGCGCCTCATTGTAGCTTCGACTGAACAGGGCATCCGAAGCAGTCACTGTACCCGTTTCCTGCCCACGTTCGTCGATCAGCCTGAGTTCCATCACGCACCTCCCTTCACGGCCGGCCGAACGATGACATCTCCACCCTTAGTCCCAGGCACGGCGCCTTTGACGAGCAACAGTTGTCGCTCTCGGTCCACACGCACGACCATGAGGTTTTGCACTGTTCGCCGCACCATACCCATGTGACCCGGCATACGCTTGCCCGGAAAAACACGTCCTGGATCTTGTGCTTGCCCGATTGACCCGGGGACATTGTGTGAACGAGAATTACCGTGCGAGGCCCGTTGCGAACCAAAACCGTGCCGCTTGATCGTGCCCGCAAAACCCTTACCCTTAGTCACACCCGAGACGTCGACCAACTGCCCTGGCTCAAAGATCTCAACTGTGATGACATCCCCTGGCCGATAGCGCTCTACGAGCTCCTCGTCCACACGAAATTCAGTTAGACCACGCGCCGGCTCGATGCCCGCTTTAGCAAAATGCCCAGCCTGGGGTTTGTTCACGCGGCTTGCCTTGCGCGTACCGTAAGCGATTTGCAGAGCGTTATAGCCGTCCGTTGCGATGGTTTTGACCTGACAGACACGATTATTCGACACGTCTAGCACGGTGACAGGCACGGACGCCCCGTCCTCGGTGAAGATACGTGTCATGCCGATTTTCCGACCCACAAGCCCTAGACTCATCTTTTCGCTTCCCTACAAATCCACCGCCGCCAGCGATGAGCCGGCGTCATCTAGCCGCCACCTCGATCGATTAAGGCCGACTAGCAAGCAAGGATTAGCAACGAGACCACATCACACGCATCGCGCCTTACTCATTGCACCTTGATTTCCACATCGACCCCCGCCGGCAAGGCAAGCTTCTCCAACGCCTCTACCGTCTTGTCGGTGGGATCAATGATATCTACGAGACGTTTATGCGTCCGAATCTCAAACTGGTCGCGCGATGTCTTGTTCACATGCGGCGAACGCAGTATGTTAAACCTCTCGATGGATGTCGGTAGCGGCACAGGCCCCCTGACAATGGCACCTGTTCGCTTTGCGGTGTCCACAATCTCCATGGCCGAGCGGTCGATAAGCTTGTAATCGTAAGCCTTAAGGCGTATACGTATTTTCTGGCTCTGCATCTTGTGTTCCGTAGCAGGGAAAAATAATCAGTATACATCCCTACGAGCTTCCGTGCAACTACACGGACCTCGGGCCGTAACCGACACGCCTCGCTGTCACTTCGCTTAAACGGTTAACTTTCAGTCAGCACCGGCCATCGACTGTAAATACAGCCCGTTCACACAGTGGAGCTGTTGGGGGAGCCTGACTTCGACGCCTTACTCGATGATCTTCGACACCACGCCGGCGCCGACGGTGCGGCCGCCTTCGCGGATGGCGAAGCGCAGCCCCTCCTCCATGGCTATCGGCGCAATGAGATTCACCGTAATGGACACGTTGTCCCCAGGCATCACCATCTCCGTGCCCGCCGGCAACTCTATCGCACCCGTCACGTCCGTCGTCCGAAAGTAAAACTGCGGCCGGTAACCATTGAAAAACGGCGTGTGCCGCCCGCCTTCTTCCTTCGACAGCACATACACCTCCGCCGTAAACTTGGTGTGCGGCGTGATCGTCCCAGGCTTGGCCAACACCTGACCACGCTCAACCTCCTCTCGCTTGGTGCCGCGCAACAACACCCCAATGTTGTCCCCAGCCTGCCCCTGGTCCAGCAGCTTCCTGAACATCTCCACACCCGTGCAGGTGGTCTTCGCCGTCGGCCTCAACCCAACAATCTCAACCTCGTCGCCTACCTTGATCACACCACGCTCCACTCGCCCCGTGACCACCGTGCCGCGACCCGAGATCGAAAACACATCTTCAATCGGCATCAGGAAGGGCTTGTCCACCGCACGCTCCGGCGTCGGAATGTACGTGTCCAGCGCCTCCGCTAGCTTCAAAATACTGCCTTCCCCAAGCTCGCTCGTGTCCCCTTCCAGCGCCTTCAGCGCACTCCCAACTATAATCGGCACCTCATCCCCAGGAAAATCATACTTGCTAAGCAGCTCCCGCACCTCCATCTCCACCAGCTCAAGCAGCTCAGCATCGTCCACCATGTCCGCCTTGTTCAAATACACAACAATGTACGGCACCCCAACTTGCCGCGCCAGCAATATGTGCTCTCGCGTCTGCGGCATCGGACCATCTGCAGCACTCACCACCAATATCGCTCCATCCATCTGCGCCGCACCAGTAATCATGTTCTTCACATAGTCCGCATGCCCAGGACAGTCCACGTGCGCATAGTGCCGGTTCGCCGTCTCATACTCCACATGCGCCGTGTTGATCGTAATCCCCCTCGCCTTCTCCTCCGGCGCCGAGTCAATCTCATCATAACGCTTCGCCGTACCCCCATACCGCTTCGCTAATATCGTCGTAATCGCCGCCGTCAGCGTCGTCTTGCCATGGTCCACATGCCCAATCGTCCCAACATTCACATGCGGCTTCGTACGCTCAAACTTCTCCTTGGCCATTTCGCTTACCTCATATCACTTCTTGCTGTTGATGACGGCATCCGCGACGTTTTTGGGCGCCTCGGCATAGTGCTTGAATTCCATGGAGTAGGTGGCACGGCCCTGCGTCATCGAGCGCAGGTCGGTGGAATAGCCGAACATCTCCGCGAGCGGCACTTCAGCGCGTATCGCCTTGCCGCCGGGTAGATCCTCCATGCCCTGGATGATCCCCCGTCGCCGATTGAGGTCGCCCATGACATCGCCCATGTACTCTTCGGGCGTTTCCACCTCCACGGCCATCATCGGCTCGAGCAGGGTGGGCGAGGCCTTGCGCATGCCCTCCTTGAAGCCCATGATGGCGGCCATCTTGAAGGCCTGCTCGGAGGAGTCCACTTCGTGGTAGGAGCCGTCGAACAGAGTGACCTTCACGTCGACCACCGGGAAACCGGCGAGCACGCCGCTGTTCATGGCCTCCTGCACGCCCTTGTCGACAGCGGGGATGTATTCACGCGGCACCACACCGCCCTTGATCGCATCGATGAACTCATAACCCTTGCCCGGCTCGTTCGGCTCGAGCCTCAGCCACACATGGCCATACTGGCCCTTGCCACCGGATTGCTTGATGAACTTGCCTTCGGCCTCGACCGTCTTCTTGATCGCCTCGCGATAGGCCACTTGCGGCGCCCCCACATTGGCCTCGACGTTGAACTCGCGACGCATGCGGTCGACGATGATCTCAAGGTGTAGCTCGCCCATGCCGGAGATGATCGTCTGCCCGGACTCCTCGTCGGTGCGCACGCGAAACGAGGGGTCCTCCTGGGCCAGGCGGTTGAGCGCAATCGACATCTTTTCTTGATCAGCCTTCGTCTTAGGCTCGACCGCGACGTGGATAACCGGCTCGGGAAACTCCATGCGCTCCAGGATGATCGGGTGATCGATGGCGCAGAGGGTGTCGCCCGTGATCGCCTCCTTCAATCCTACGGCCGCAGCGATGTCGCCGGCGCGCACCTCTTTGATCTCATCGCGGTTGTTGGCGTGCATCTGGAGCAGTCGCCCGATGCGCTCCTTCTTGCCCTTGACCGAGTTGTAGACGGTATCGCCCGAGGTGAGGACACCGGAATAGACACGGATGAAAGTTAATTGCCCAACGTAGGGGTCTGACATGATCTTGAACGCAAGCGCCGCGAAGGGCTCGTCATCGCTGGCCTTGCGCTCGGCAGGGGTGCCATCCGGCAGCTCGCCCTTGACTGGTGGAATGTCCACCGGTGAGGGCAAGTAGTCGATCACGGCGTCGAGCATGGCCTGCACGCCCTTATTCTTGAAGGCGGAGCCACAGAGCATAGGCACGATTTCGCCTGAGATGGTGCGCGCACGCAGGCCGGCCTTGATCTCGGCAGGCGTGAGCTCGCCTTCCTCGAGGTATTTGTTCATTAACTCCTCGTTCGCCTCGGCGGCCGCCTCGATCATCTTCTCGCGCCATTCCTGGCAGGTGTCAATCAAGTCCGCAGGGATGTCGCGATACTCGAATTTCATGCCCTGCGTCGCCTCATCCCAGATGATGGCCTTCATCTTGATCAGGTCCACCACGCCCTGAAACTTGTCCTCGGCGCCGATAGGCACTTGGATCGGCACGGGATTAGCCTTCAGCCGCGTGCGCATTTGCTCGTAGACCTTGAAGAAATTGGCACCGGAGCGATCCATCTTGTTGACGAAGGCCAGACGCGGTACGCGATACTTATTGGCCTGCCGCCATACGGTCTCGGATTGCGGCTGCACGCCGCCGACGGCGCAGTAAACCATGCAAGCGCCATCGAGCACGCGCATCGAGCGCTCGACCTCGATGGTGAAATCGACGTGGCCCGGGGTGTCGATGATGTTGATGCGGTGCTCGGGGTAGGACTGATCCATGCCGCGCCAGAAGCAGGTGGTGGCGGCAGAGGTGATGGTGATGCCGCGTTCCTGCTCCTGCTCCATCCAGTCCATGATCGCGGCGCCGTCATGCACCTCACCGATCTTATGCGACACCCCTGTATAAAACAGGATGCGCTCGGTCGTAGTGGTTTTCCCGGCATCGATATGCGCCGAGATACCTATGTTGCGGTAGCGCTCAATTGGGGTCTTGCGTGACACGTTTGCTTACCTTTAAAGTAGGCGTAGCGAGCGCGTGTTTACGCTATCACGCACTCAGCCACAAGAAGTGATGAAACATAGAAGCGGCTTCGGCATACGCCATGCCGATAGCACTGAAGCCGCTTTGGCGTCAAAATCTGAAGTGCGAGAAAGCTTTGTTAGCCTCCGCCATGCGATGCACCTCATCGCGTTTCTTCATCGCGCCGCCACGGCCTTCGGCAGCCTCCAATAATTCATTAGCCAGACGCAATCCCATGGACTTTTCACCGCGCCGACGCGCCGCCTCTTTCAGCCAGCGCATAGCCAGCGCCGTGCGACGCGACGGGCGCACCTCGACCGGCACCTGGTAGTTGGCGCCACCGACGCGGCGCGACTTCACCTCGACCACTGGCTTGACATTCGCCAGCGCCGCGGTGAACACCTCGAGCGGATTCTTGCCGCTTTTTTTCTCGATCAGCTCGAAGGCGCCGTAGACGATGCGCTCGGCTAATGCCTTCTTACCTCTAGACATGATGACATTGACGAATTTGGCAACCTCTTGGCTGCCGAATTTGGGATCCGGCAGGATCTCGCGTTTTGGAACCTCACGACGACGAGGCATGAACGGGCTCCTTATTTCTTAGCCTTACTGCCTTGTGCGCTTGGTTTTTTGGCACCGTACTTAGACCGGCCTTGCTTGCGATCTTTCACGCCTTGCGTGTCCAGGCTACCACGTACAATATGATACCGCACCCCAGGCAAGTCTTTTACTCGGCCGCCGCGCACCAGCACAACGGAATGCTCTTGAAGATTGTGACCCTCACCGCCGATATAGCCGATCACTTCATAACCATTGGATAAACGCACTTTGGCTACTTTCCGCAGCGCCGAATTGGGTTTTTTCGGGGTCGTGGTGTACACCCGCGTGCAGACGCCGCGTTTTTGCGGACATGACTGCAAGGCCGGGACCTTGCTCTTCACCACAGGCGCCCGGCGCGGCTTCCGTACCAACTGGTTAATGGTAGGCATTGAATCCTTCCTGTTTTATTAACTATTCGGCAACGACTTCCCCTCACGCCTGTGCAGGCTAGCGTCCCCCACGGGCGACACGGCCCGCAGTAGCGGGCCGCAGAAAGATTAAAAAATATAAGCCTCGTCAAGCTTACTGTCAAGCCCTGGTATCGCTCACCGTGGGCTCGAAAGCAGCTTCTGCAGCAGCTCGGGTCGACTCAATCTCCCGCTGGGCTTGTTTGCGGCGGTTGCGGTGGTATGCCAAACCGGTTCCTGCAGGGATGAGGCGGCCAACAATAACGTTTTCTTTTAGTCCGCGCAATTCATCGCGCTTCGCCATGATGGCAGCCTCAGTTAGCACCCGCGTCGTTTCCTGGAACGAGGCGGCGGAGATGAAGGAATCGGTCGACAACGACGCCTTGGTGATCCCGAGCAGCAGGTTTTCATAGGTGGCCGGGCGCTTGCCCTCTGCCAGCATACGGTCGTTTTCTTCCAGCACCTCCGAGCGTTCCACCTGCTCGCCCGGGATGAAGCGGGTGTCACCCGGGTCGAGCACGTTGACGCGGCGCAGCATTTGACGCACGACCACCTCGATGTGCTTGTCGTTGATCTTCACGCCTTGCAAGCGATAGACGTCTTGCACCTCGTCGATGATGTAGCGCGCGAGCGCCTCCACACCCTGCAGACGCAAGATGTCGTGTGGATCGGCCGGTCCGTCGACGATCATCTCGCCTTTCTGCACCACCTGCCCGTCATGCACGGTGACATGCTTGTCTTTCGGGATCAGATACTCGTGCGCCACGCCGTCGAAGTCGGTGATCACCAGGCGTTGCTTGCCCTTGGTGTCTTTGCCGAACGACACCGTACCGGTGACCTCGGCGAGCATGCCGGCGTCTTTCGGGCTACGCGCCTCAAACAGCTCCGCCACACGCGGCAGGCCGCCAGTGATGTCACGGGTCTTGGTAGTCTCTAAGGGAATGCGGGCCAGCACATCGCCGACGCCAACCTCTTGACCATCCTTGACGGTGATGATGGCGCCAATCTGGAAGGTGATGGACACGGGGATGTCGGTGCCAGCCACTCTAACTTCGGAACCATCCGGGGCGATGAGCCGCACTTGCGGGCGCAGCCCCTTGCCTACGGCCAAACCGCGGCGTTTGGGATCGATGACGATGAGGGTGGAAAGCCCGGTGACCTCGTCGATCTGCTTGGCCACCGTGACCCCTTCTTCGACGTTTTCGAACTTCACCCGGCCTGCGTACTCGGTGATGATGGGACGCGTGTGCGGATCCCAGCTCGCCAGCACAGTACCGGCCTTGACCTCCATGCCGTCTAGGACAGCGAGTGTGGCGCCATAGGGAACCTTGTGGCGCTCGCGCTCACGGCCGCCCTCGTCGGTGATCAGCACCTCGCCGTTACGGGAGATGACGATCTGCTCGCCGCGCGCATTGGTGACGTAGCGCATGGCGGCGGTGAACCTGACCACACCAGTGGTCTTGCTCTGCACCTGATTGGCCACGGCTGCGCGCGAGGCGGCACCGCCGATGTGGAAGGTACGCATGGTCAGCTGCGTGCCCGGCTCGCCGATGGACTGGGCGGCGATAACCCCCACCGCCTCGCCAACGTTGACCAGATGGCCGCGCCCAAGGTCGCGCCCGTAGCACTTCGCGCACAACCCCCAGCGAGTTTCGCAGGTCAGCGGCGTGCGCACCTTGACCTCCTCGATGCCCAGCTGCTCGATGAGATCGACCTTAACCTCATCGAGCAGGGTGCCGGCCTCGATCACCGTCTCGCCGGTATCGGGATGGGTGATGTCTACCGCCGCCACCCGCCCCAAAATGCGGTCGCGCAGCGGCTCGATCACCTCGCCGCCTTCAACCAAAGCACGCATAAGCAGGCCGTTGCTGGTACCGCAGTCTTCCTCGGTGATGACCAAATCCTGCGTGACGTCGACCAAGCGACGCGTGAGATAGCCCGAGTTGGCGGTCTTCAGCGCCGTGTCCGCTAGTCCCTTGCGCGCGCCGTGGGTGGAGATGAAGTATTGCAGGACGTTGAGCCCCTCGCGGAAATTGGCGGTGATCGGCGTTTCGATGATCGAGCCGTCGGGCTTCGCCATCAGCCCACGCATACCGGCTAGTTGCCGAATTTGGGCTGGCGAGCCACGTGCGCCGGAGTCAGCCATCATGTAGATGGAGTTGAAGGACTCCTGCTTGACGCGCTCGCCCTTTGCGTTGACCACCTCTTCGGTGGACAGCTGTTCCATCATCGCCTTGGCAACCTTGTCGCCCGCTTGACCCCAGATGTCGACCACCTTGTTGTAGCGCTCACCCTGGGTGACCAGTCCGGACAGATATTGGGCCTCGATCTCTTTCACTTCACGCTCGGCCGCCGCCAGGATTTCCGCCTTTTGCGGCGGCATGAGCATGTCCTGCATGCAGATGGAAATGCCCGCCCGCGCGGCCATGGAGAAGCCGGTATACATGAGCTTGTCGGCGAAGATGACGGTCTCCTTCAGCCCACATTTGCGGAAGGCAGCATTGATGAGCTTGGAGATCTCCTTCTTCTTGAGCACCTTGTTGACATGCTCGAACTCCAAGCCGGGCGGGAGGATGTCAGACAACAGGGCGCGGCCGGCAACGGTCTCATGGCGTGTGATGCGCGTGACCAGCTCGCCCATGGCATCGCGGAAACGCTCTTTGATGCGGACCGTGACCTTGGCGTTGATGTCGACGACACCGTCCAGCCATGCCCGTCGCAGCTCGTCTGTGTCGGCAAAGAACATGCCTTCGCCTTTAGCCGCGATGCGCTCGCGCGTCATGTAGTACAGACCGAGCACAATGTCTTGCGTCGGTACGATAATCGGATCACCGTTGGCCGGCGAGAGGATGTTGTTGGAGGAGAGCATCAACGTCCTCGCCTCGAGCTGCGCCTCGAGCGACAACGGCACGTGCACCGCCATCTGGTCGCCGTCGAAGTCGGCGTTGAAGGCGGTGCACACCAGGGGATGCAGCTGGATGGCCTTGCCCTCGATCAATACCGGCTCGAAGGCCTGAATGCCCAGGCGGTGCAGGGTCGGGGCACGGTTGAGCAGAACCGGATGCTCGCGGATGACCTCCTCCAGGATGTCCCACACCACCGGCTCTTGGGCCTCGACCATCTTCTTGGCCTGCTTGATGGTCGTGGCCAGGCCCATCACCTCGAGCTTATGGAAGATGAAGGGCTTGAACAGCTCCAGCGCCATGAGCTTCGGTAGGCCGCACTGGTGCAGCTTGAGCGTAGGTCCCACCACGATCACGGAGCGGCCGGAGTAGTCCACCCGCTTGCCGAGCAGGTTTTGCCGGAAGCGACCGCCCTTGCCCTTGATCATGTCGGCCAGCGACTTCAGCGGCCGCTTGTTCGCGCCGGTCATCGCCTTGCCGCGGCGGCCATTGTCGAGCAGGGAGTCGACCGCCTCTTGCAGCATGCGCTTTTCATTGCGCACGATGATCTCGGGGGCCTTGAGTTCGAGTAGGCGCTTGAGCCGGTTGTTGCGGTTGATCACCCGGCGATAGAGGTCGTTGAGGTCGGAGGTGGCGAAGCGGCCGCCATCGAGCGGCACCAATGGCCGCAGCTCGGGCGGCAGCACCGGCAGGACCTCGAGGATCATCCATTCCGGCCGCACGCCGGATTTTTGGAAAGCTTCAAGAACCTTCAACCGCTTGGCAATCTTCTTTATCTTGCTCTCCGAGGTTGTCTTTTCTAACTCACGCCGTAAGGCATCGATCTCAGCATTCAGGTCGAGCGCACGTAGGAGGTCGCGTATGCCCTCCGCCCCCATACCGGCCTTGAACTCGTCGCCATATTCCTCGACCTTGGCCAGATAATCGTCCTCGGTCAGCAACTGCCCGCGCTTGAGCGGCGTCATGCCTGGGTCGATGACCACATAAGCCTCGAAATAGAGCACCCGTTCAATGTCGCGCAAGGTCATGTCTAACACCATGCCCATGCGACTGGGTAGGCTCTTCAAAAACCAGATATGAGCCACCGGTGAAGCGAGTTCGATATGTCCCATGCGTTCACGGCGCACTTTCGATAATGTGACCTCAACGCCACATTTTTCGCACACAACCCCCCGGTATTTGAGGCGCTTGTACTTTCCACACAAGCATTCATAGTCTTTGACCGGACCGAAGATGCGGGCGCAAAACAGGCCGTCGCGCTCTGGCTTGAAAGTGCGGTAATTGATCGTCTCCGGCTTTTTTACCTCGCCGTAAGACCAAGAACGTATTTTCTCCGGCGAGGCCAGACCTATCTTGATCGCGTCGAATTCGTCGTCCTGGGAGACTTGCTTGAATAGATCGAGTAGGGCCTTCATGTCTAAACTCCGTCTCGTCCCGCGTATCCAGGCAAAGCAGCTGCTTGCCTGGTAACACCTCTTAACCTGTTAATAACGCTCCAGATCGATATCGATTGCAAGCGAGCGGATTTCTTTCACCAACACATTGAACGACTCCGGCATACCGGCATCGATCTTGTGTTCGCCCTTGACGATGTTTTCGTAGACCTTGGTGCGGCCGGTGACGTCGTCGGACTTCACGGTGAGCATCTCCTGCAGCGTGTAGGCGGCGCCATAAGCCTCCAGGGCCCAGACCTCCATCTCGCCGAAGCGCTGGCCGCCAAACTGCGCCTTGCCACCCAGGGGCTGCTGGGTGACGAGGGAATAAGGGCCAGTCGAACGCGCGTGCATCTTGTCGTCGACCAGGTGATGCAGTTTCATCATGTGCATGTAACCCACGGTCACCGGCCGATCGAAAGGCTCACCGCTACGACCATCGTACAGGCGTACCTGGGTCTTGCCCGAGGTGAAGCCCAGCCGCTGCGTGCGCGGATCGTCGTCCGGATAGGCTAGATCGAGCATCGCCCGGATTTCCTCTTCGTTGGCGCCATCGAACACCGGTGAAGCGAAAGGCACACCGTCACGCAGGTTTTCCGCCAACTCGAGCACCTCAGCGTCGCTGAGCGCATCGAGGTCTTCTTTCTTACCCGAGGTGTTGTAGATCTTGTCCAGGAACTGGCGTAGCTGCGTCACCTGGACATGGCGGTCCAGCATCTCACCGATGCGCTGGCCAAGCCCCTTGGCTGCCCAACCGAGGTGGGTCTCGAGGATCTGGCCCACGTTCATGCGCGAGGGCACGCCCAACGGGTTCAACACGATGTCCACCGGGGTGCCATCGGCCATGAACGGCATGTCCTCCACCGGCACGATCTTCGAGATCACGCCTTTGTTGCCGTGCCGGCCGGCCATCTTGTCGCCCGGCTGCAGGCGCCGCTTGACCGCCAGATAGACCTTGACCATTTTGATCACGCCCGGCGGCAGTTCATCGCCGCTGGTGAGCTTTTTCTTCTTGTTTTCGAGCAGGGCGTCGAACTGCGCGCGCACCTTGTCCAGGCCGTCCTTGATGCCCTCCATCTGGCGCGAGACCTCCTCGTCCTCGACGCGGATGTCAAACCAGTCGTGCGGCTTGAGCGCCTCGAGGTATTCCTCGGTAATGACCGCGCCCTTGGCCAATTTCATCGGCCCGCCTTTGGCGATCTTGCCGATGAGCAGCTTCTTCATGCGGGCGAAGGCGTCGTTCTCGACGATGCGCATCTGGTCAGCGAGGTCTTTCTGATACTTGCGCAGCATCTCGTCGATGATCTTGTTGGCGCGGCTGTCGCGCTCGATGCCCTCGCGGGTGAAGACCTGCACGTCGATGACGGTGCCGCTCATGCCGGTTGGCACCCTGAGCGAGGTGTCTTTGACGTCGCTCGCCTTCTCACCGAAGATGGCGCGTAGCAGCTTTTCTTCCGGGGTGAGCTGGGTCTCGCCCTTGGGCGTGACCTTGCCCACCAGCACGTCGCCTGCCTGCACCTCGGCGCCGATATGCACGATGCCGGCCTCGTCCAGGCGCGCGAGCTGGGCTTGACTCAAGCTCGAGATGTCGCGCGTGATCTCCTCCGGCCCGAGCTTGGTGTCGCGCGCCACCACCGTGAGCTCCTCGATGTGGATGGAGGTATAGCGGTCCTCCGCCACCACGCGCTCGGAGATCAGGATGGAGTCCTCGAAGTTGTAGCCGTTCCACGGCATGAAGGCGACCAGCATGTTCTGCCCGAGGGCAAGCTCACCCTTATCGGTGGAGGCGCCGTCGGCGATCACATCGCCGCGGGCGATGACGTCGCCGACCTTGACCAGCGGACGCTGGTTGATATTGGTGTTCTGGTTGGAACGCATGTACTTGGTCAGGGTGTAGATGTCGACCCCGACCTCGCCCGGCGCGGTCTCCTCGTCATTGACGCGCACGACGATGCGGCTGGCATCGACATAATCCACCACGCCGCCGCGCCGGGCCTTGACCACCGTGCCGGAATCGACGGCAGCGGTGCGCTCGATGCCGGTGCCCACCAGGGGCTTTTCCGGACGCAGGCAGGGCACGGCCTGCCGCTGCATGTTCGAGCCCATCAGCGCCCGGTTGGCGTCGTCGTGCTCCAAGAAAGGGATGAGGGAGGCCGCCACGGACACGATCTGCGAGGGCGCGACGTCCATGTACTGGATGCGCTCCGGCGCCGACAGGGTGAATTCGTTCTTGTGCCGGCAGGAGACGAGGTCGTCGACGAAGCGCCCCTCCTCATCCAAGGGCGTGTTGGCCTGGGCGATGACATACTGCCCCTCCTCGATCGCGGAGAGGTACTCGATCTCGTTGGTGACCCGACCGTTCACCACCTTGCGATAAGGGGTTTCGATGAAGCCGTACTCGTTGGTGCGCGCATACAGGGCAAGCGAGTTGATGAGGCCGATGTTCGGGCCCTCGGGCGTCTCGATCGGGCAGACCCGGCCGTAGTGGGTGGGGTGGACGTCGCGCACCTCGAATCCGGCGCGCTCGCGGGTAAGCCCCCCGGGCCCCAAGGCGGAGATCCGCCGCTTGTGGGTGATCTCCGATAGCGGATTGGTCTGATCCATGAACTGCGACAGCTGGGAGGAGCCGAAGAACTCCTTGATCGCCGCCGAGATCGGCTTGGCATTGATCAAATCGTGCGGCATCAGGTTCTCGCTCTCGGCCTGCGATAGCCGCTCGCGCACGGCGCGCTCCACGCGCACCAGGCCGGCGCGGAACTGGTTCTCCGCCAGTTCACCTACGGCGCGCACGCGGCGGTTGCCAAGGTGGTCGATGTCGTCCACCTCGTTGCGCCCATCGCGCAAATCGACCAGGATCTTGATCACCGCGACGATATCTTCCCGAGTTAGGGTACCCGGGCCAGTGAGCTCGCTGCGGCCGATGCGGCGGTTGAATTTCATGCGCCCGACCTTGGAAAGGTCGTAGGTTTCCTCGCTGAAGAACAGCCGCTGAAACAACGTCTCTACCGCCTCCTCGGTCGGCGGCTCACCTGGGCGCATCATGCGGTAGATGGCCACACGCGCGCTCCATTGGTCGACGGTCTCGTCGATCATGAGCGTGTGTGAGATGTAAGGACCATGGTCGAGCTCGTTGATGTAGAGGGTCTCGATCTTGCTCACCTTAGCGGCCAGCAGTCGATCCAGCACGGACTCCGTGATCTCCTCATTGGCGCGCGCGATGACCTCACCCGTCTCCTTATCGATGACGTTCTTGGCCAGGATTCGGCCGAACAGGAAGTCGTTGCTAACCGTTAGCTTCTTGATGCCGGCGGCCTCCAAGTCGCGGATGTGGCGCGCGGTGATGCGTTTGTCCTTGGCGACGATGACGCTGCCATCCTTGGCTTTGATATCGAAGCGAGCCACTTCGCCCTTGAGCCGCTCGGGCTTGAGCTCAAACTCGATGCCTTTCTTGGTCAGGTGGAAGGTTTCGAACTCGAAGAATTCAGCCAGGATCTGCTCATTGGTGTACCCCAGCGCCTTGAGCAAGATGGTCACGGGCATCTTGCGGCGGCGGTCGACGCGGAAGAATACTAAGTCTTTGGGGTCGAACTCGAAATCCAGCCAGGAGCCGCGATACGGGATGATGCGCGCGGAGAACAGCAGCTTGCCCGAAGAGTGGGTTTTACCGCGGTCGTGCTCGAAGAACACCCCGGGCGAGCGGTGCAGCTGGGAGACGATCACCCGCTCGGTGCCATTGATGATGAAGGAGCCATTGGGGGTCATGAGCGGGATTTCACCCATGTAGACCTCCTGCTCCTTGACCTCCTTGATCCGCTCCTTGCTGCTATCCCTGTCCAGGATCACCAACCTCACCTTGGCGCGCAAGCTGGCGGCGTAGGTCAGACCGCGCTGCTGGCACTCGACGATGTCGAACACGGGCTGGCCCAGGGTATAGGAGACGAACTCTAGCCGGGCGTTACCGCTGTGGCTGACGATGGGAAAGATAGACTTGAACGCCGCCTGCAATCCCACATCGCGCCTTTCGTCTGCAGGTACATCTGCCTGCAGAAACTCCCGATAGGAGTCGATTTGCATGCTCAGAAGATAGGGCACCTCCAGGACGCTAGCGCGCTTGGCAAAACTTTTGCGAATGCGTTTTTTCTCGGCAAATGTGTAGCTCATGACGTCTCCGTCGCTGTGTGAGACAGGGATCAGGGGTCAGGGATCAATCAAGTGCAATCCCTCACCACCGAGACCTGAAACGCGAATAGGCCGGCGGCCTACCGACCGCCAGCCATGACTTAATACACAGCAATCCGACACGCCGGCTTACTTGATCTCGACCGTGGCGCCAGCTTCGGTGAGCTGTTTCTTGATTTCCTCGGCCTCGGCTTTGGATACCCCTTCCTTCACCGGCTTCGGCGCACCGTCGACGAGATCCTTGGCCTCCTTGAGACCCAGGCCGGTGACGGCGCGCACGACCTTGATCACGTTTACCTTGTTGGCACCGGCGGCGGTGAGGATGACATCGAACTCGGTCTTCTCCTCGGCCGCCGGTGCCGCCGCGGCACCGGCAGCAGGCGCTGCTGCTACAGCGACGGTGGCGGCAGCCGCGGAGACGCCGAACTTCGCTTCCATGTCCTTGATGAGCTCGGACAGCTCCAGAACGGTCATGCCAGCAATGGCATCGAGGATTTCAGCTTTGGTCAAAGCCATGTTGCACTCCTGAATCAAGTCAAAGTTGCAAATAGGGCCCTCGAATTACGTTTGCGGACTCGTCGCCTGCTTTTCGAGTTGGTCCCGCAAAGCTGCGAGGGTGCGGACAAACTTGCCTGGCACCTCGTTCAGCGTCTGCACGAACTTGGCGATAGGTGCTTGCATGGTGCCCATGAGCTTGGCCAACAGTTCCTCCCGGCTGGGCATATTCGCCAGTGCCGTGATGTCTTTCGGCGACATCAGATAATTGGGCATTGCGCCGGCTTTGATGATGAACTTGTCGTTGCTTTGGGCGAAATCGTTGAGCACCTTCGCCACCGCCACCGGATCGGTGGAGATACCATACGCGAGTGGCCCAGAGAGCATCTCGGCCAACCCAGCAAATGGTGTATCTGCGATCGCACGACGCGCCAGCGTGTTTTTCAACACTTTGAAATAGACACCGCTTTCGCGGGCCTTCTTGCGCAGCGCGTTCATGCTGGTGACGGTAACCCCACGATACTCAGCGATAATCACCGCTTGCGCTTGTGCAAGTTGTGCGCTGATTTCAGCGACGACCGCCTTCTTTTTCTCTAAATTGAGACTCAAGGCCTGACTCCTTTCGTGAGCCACCCCCTAACCAGGGGCATACTTCGCCACGGGTTCGAACGAATGCATACGCTGATGTCAGGCGGCCAGCTAAAGCTAACCGCCTGACAGGGCTCGACCCGTGGTTAACTCCACCCTCGCCATCCCAAAACTTGGGATGGTCTGGGTCCTGCGGCGGCCTGACTCAGGAGAGGCACAGATATGCTTCCTGACTCGGGTGACGCCGTCTGCGTAGGGCGTACAGCAGCGGCGCATGAGACGCCCAGCGTGAGATTCCGCACAGCTGCGTCACTTCTTGCTTCCCACTGCCATCGTTTAAATGCGTTAGCGCGAAATCAAGCCACTCGGGGCCTACGCCCCTTGCGCCGTGATCTAGCCTTCGCATCCCTACGGTCTTGGACAACGCGCCTGCTGAAAGAACAGCAAGCGCCCCCAAATTCACACACTCAACGTTGCAATGCCTGCAAACTGACCTGATCGATTCGCACGCCAATACCCATCGTGCTCGAGACGGAAACCCTCTTCATGTAGACCCCCTTAGCGGTGGCCGGTTTAGCCTTAATAAGCGCCTCCAGGAAGGCCAGCAAATTCTCCCGCAGCGCTTCGATTGAGAACGAAGCACGACCAATAGAGGCGTGGACAATACCAGCCCGGTCGGTTCGATACTGTACTTGCCCGGCCTTGGCATTCCTAACCGCCTCCGCCACGTTGGGGGTGACCGTCCCGACCTTGGGGTTGGGCATTAGGCCACGCGGACCTAAGATCTGGCCGAGCTGGCCGACCACTTTCATCGCATCCGGGGTGGCGATGACGACATCGAAGTCCATGCGACCCGCCTTGATCTCAGCGGCGAGATCGTCAAAGCCAACAATATCCGCGCCTGCAGCCTTGGCGGCATCGGCGGCGGCGCCCTGACAGAACACCGCCACGCGCACGCTTTTGCCTGTGCCGTGCGGCATCACCACCGACCCGCGTACCACCTGGTCGGACTTCCTCGGATCCACGCCGAGGTTCACGGCAACGTCGATCGATTCGTCGAACTTGGCTGTGGCATTCTCCTTAACCAAGGCCAGTGCTTCGTCGATGGCGTAGAGCCTGCTGCGATCGACCTTAGCCTTCAGCGCCTTCATGCGCTTGGAAACTTTAGCCATATCAAGCCCCCTCGACATTAAGCCCCATGCTACGGGCACTACCGGCGATCGTGCGCACGGCTGCCGCAAGATCCGCCGCTGTCAGATCAGGCATCTTAATCTTGGCGATTTCCTCGAGTTGGGCCCGGGTAACAGTACCCACCTTATCCGTATGCGGCTTGGAGGAGCCCTTCTCAATACCCGCTGCCTTCTTCAGCAGCACCGTGGCCGGCGGCGTCTTCAAAACAAAGGTGAAGCTTTTGTCCGCATAGGCGGTGATCACCACCGGAATGGGCAAACCAGGCTCCATACCTTGAGTTTGGGCATTGAAGGCCTTGCAAAACTCCATGATGTTGAGACCGCGCTGGCCCAGCGCAGGACCGATGGGGGGGGACGGATTGGCCTTGCCCGCCGGCACCTGCAACTTTATATATCCGACGATTTTCTTTGCCATGTTGCTTCCTATCTCAAGTGAGTACTAACGCGCGTTGACGCGGATTAACCCCCGTGTACGCGCTCCTCGGTTCGAGCACCCAGCGCTAACCTGGTGAGCGCAACTCCGCTTTAGGCCTTCTCTACCTGCGAAAAATCGAGCTCCACCGGTGTAGCACGCCCGAAAATGGTCACTGACACCCGCAGCTTGTTCTTCTCGTAATTGACCTCTTCCACCGTGCCGTTGAAGTCGCTGAATGGCCCATCGATGATACGCACCAATTCTCCCACCTCGTAGAGCACTTTCGGTCGCGGTTTTTCTACCCCTTCCTGGATCTGCTGCAAGATGGCCTGCACCTCGCGCTCGCTGATCGGTGCCGGCTTGGTGGCCGTGCCGCCGACGAAACCGGTGACCCTGGGCGTGCTTTTGACGAGGTGCCAGGTGGCATCATTCATTTCCATCTGCACCAGGACGTAGCCAGGAAAAAACTTGCGCTCGGTCACGCTCTTCTGGCCACCCTTCATCTCCACGACCTCTTCAACCGGCACCAGGATCTCGCCAAACTTGTCCTGCATGCCGGCGCGTGCGATGCGTTCCTTGAGCGCGCGCTGCACGCTCTTCTCGAAGCCCGAATAGGCATGCACTACGTACCACTGCATCGCCATCACGAACTCCTGCCCATCAACATTTTCACTATCCAGAACAGGACTGCATCGACCCCCCACAAAAACAGGGCCGTGACGAGCACAAACGCGATGACTACGGCGGTCACCTGCACAGTCTCCTTGCGGGTTGGCCAGACCACCTTGCGTGCCTCATCCCGAGCTTCATTCACAAAAGCGACAAAACGCCGACCCGCTACCGTGAAATAGGCCAGACTAGCAGCGGCGGCCAGCCCGGCCAGCACTGAGGCCAGCCGCACTACAGCGGGACTATCAGCCAACAGATAGAAACCAGCCATCCCGGCCGCCACAAACAGCAATGCGACCAACAGCTTGATGTTGTCGACCATGCCTTAGGTATCGCACATGGCAGGGGCAGAGGGTCTCGAACCCCCAACCTTCGGTTTTGGAGACCGACGCTCTGCCAATTGAGCTATGCCCCTGCGGCAGCTCTGCTTGAGCAAAGGATCATTAGCGCAGCACAAGCGGCGCGGTAGCCCGCGCCTTGGCTTACACGACACCGTCTTACTCGATGATCTTCGACACCACGCCGGCGCCGACGGTGCGGCCGCCTTCGCGGATGGCGAAGCGCAGCCCCTCCTCCATGGCTATCGGCGCAATGAGATTCACCGTAATGGACACGTTGTCCCCAGGCATCACCATCTCCGTGCCCGCCGGCAACTCTATCGCACCCGTCACGTCCGTCGTCCGAAAGTAAAACTGCGGCCGGTAACCATTGAAAAACGGCGTGTGCCGCCCGCCTTCTTCCTTCGACAGCACATACACCTCCGCCGTAAACTTGGTGTGCGGCGTGATCGTCCCAGGCTTGGCCAACACCTGACCACGCTCAACCTCCTCTCGCTTGGTGCCGCGCAACAACACCCCAATGTTGTCCCCAGCCTGCCCCTGGTCCAGCAGCTTCCTGAACATCTCCACACCCGTGCAGGTGGTCTTCGCCGTCGGCCTCAACCCAACAATCTCAACCTCGTCGCCTACCTTGATCACACCACGCTCCACTCGCCCCGTGACCACCGTGCCGCGACCCGAGATCGAAAACACATCTTCAATCGGCATCAGGAAGGGCTTGTCCACCGCACGCTCCGGCGTCGGAATGTACGTGTCCAGCGCCTCCGCTAGCTTCAAAATACTGCCTTCCCCAAGCTCGCTCGTGTCCCCTTCCAGCGCCTTCAGCGCACTCCCAACTATAATCGGCACCTCATCCCCAGGAAAATCATACTTGCTAAGCAGCTCCCGCACCTCCATCTCCACCAGCTCAAGCAGCTCAGCATCGTCCACCATGTCCGCCTTGTTCAAATACACAACAATGTACGGCACCCCAACTTGCCGCGCCAGCAATATGTGCTCTCGCGTCTGCGGCATCGGACCATCTGCAGCACTCACCACCAATATCGCTCCATCCATCTGCGCCGCACCAGTAATCATGTTCTTCACATAGTCCGCATGCCCAGGACAGTCCACGTGCGCATAGTGCCGGTTCGCCGTCTCATACTCCACATGCGCCGTGTTGATCGTAATCCCCCTCGCCTTCTCCTCCGGCGCCGAGTCAATCTCATCATAACGCTTCGCCGTACCCCCATACCGCTTCGCTAATATCGTCGTAATCGCCGCCGTCAGCGTCGTCTTGCCATGGTCCACATGCCCAATCGTCCCAACATTCACATGCGGCTTCGTACGCTCAAACTTCTCCTTGGCCATTTGCTTAACCCCTCAGCGCTAAGATCAAACATACCTCACGGCAAAACGCCGCCATCTGGTGCCCATGGCGCGGATCGAACGCGCGACCTCTCCCTTACCAAGGGAGTGCTCTACCACTGAGCCACATGGGCCATAACCTCGCTTAATCCTCCACCTGGAGCGGGTGATGGGAATCGAACCCACGTCATCAGCTTGGAAGGCTGAGGTTCTACCATTGAACTACACCCGCTTCTGACCTTTGTTCAACGGCCGCGCCTCATTTAACCACACCGATTCACCCTAACCCCGTGCGAACGGGCCCAGCCAGGTACTCTTGGTGGAGGGGGAAGGATTCGAACCTTCGAAGGCAGTGCCGGCAGATTTACAGTCTGCTCCCTTTGACCGCTCGGGAACCCCTCCGCGAAAGCTGGCGATTATCCTAGTAGCGTCGCGCCTTGTCAACGGCGTTGTAAGACTCAAACGTTGAACAGGAAATTCATCACGTCGCCGTCCTGGACGATGTAGTCCTTGCCCTCCGAGCGCATCTTGCCCGCCTCTTTGGCGCCTTGTTCACCACCGCAGGCGATGAAATCGTCGTAGGCGATGGTCTGCGCGCGGATGAAGCCCCGCTCGAAATCAGAGTGGATCACTCCGGCCGCCTGCGGCGCCTTATCGCCTTTGTGAATGGTCCAGGCGCGCACCTCCTTGGCGCCCGCCGTGAAGAAGGTCTGCAGTCCCAACAGGTCGTAGGCGGCGCGGATGACGCGGTTGAGCCCCGGCTCGCTGAGCCCCAATTCCTCCAGGAACACCGCCTTCTCTTCCTCGTCAAGATCGGCGATCGCCGCCTCCAAGGCGGCGCAGACCGGTACCACCGGTGCGCCCTCGGCGCTGGCGTAGGCCTGAACCTGATCCAGTAGGCGATTGCCCTTGAGACCTTGCTCGTCGACGTTGGCGATATAAAGGGTAGGCTTGGCGGTGAGCAGGAACAGGGGTTTGAGGAGCCGCATTTCCTCGTCATCCAGCCCCAGGGCCCTGACCGGCCGCCCTGCATCGAGTCCGGCCAGGGCCTTTTCCAGCGTGGCCACCAAGCGCTGCGCCGCCTTATCCCCGCCGGCGCGGGCCAGCTTGCTGTGCCGGCCCAAAGACTTCTCCACCGTCGCCAAATCGGCCAAGGCCAATTCGGTGTTGATCACCTCGATGTCCGCCACGGGGTCTACCCGACCGGCGACATGCACGACATTATCGTTTTCGAAGCAGCGCACGACGTGGGCGATGGCATCCGTCTGCCGGATGTTGGCGAGGAACTGGTTACCCAGCCCTTCCCCCTTCGATGCCCCGGCCACCAGACCGGCGATGTCGACGAATTCGACGACGGCCGGCACGACGCGCTGCGGCTGGACGATCTCGGCCAGTTTCCGCAGGCGCGGATCGGGCACCTCGACCACACCGACGTTGGGCTCAATGGTGCAGAAGGGGTAGTTTTCGGCGGCAATGCCCGCCTTGGTCAAGGCATTGAACAGCGTCGACTTGCCGACGTTGGGCAGCCCGACGATGCCGCATTTCAAGCTCATGGCTATTCTCGCGAAGGCAGTGGATGGTGAGGGGCAAGCACGCGCGTATTCGCCCGCTGGGTGGCGGCATTCCAAGCCCCCTTGGCGATCAAGGGCCACAGATCTAGCGCACGCTCGATGGCGGCATCGATCGCGACCCGCTCCTCTGAGCGCGGCGGATGCAAGACATAATCGATGACTTGGTCGCGCTGACCAGGGTGGCCGATGCCGATCCGCAGCCGCCAGAACTCGTGCGTGCCGAGGTGGGCGCTGATGTCCTTCAGCCCATTGTGGCCGCCGCTGCCACCGCCGAATTTCAGCCGCAGCTGTCCCGGCGGGATGTCCAGGTCGTCGTGCGCCACCAGGATCGCAGCCGACTCGATGCGGTAGAAGCGGGCGAACGCCCCGACCGCGACACCGGAGCGGTTCATGTAGGTCAGCGGCAGCAGCAGCCAGACGCCGGCAGGGTGCGCCTGGGCAACCAAGGCCTGGAACCGGCCTTGTCGCGCCAGGGCAAGGCCCAGCCGCGCGGCCAGGCGCTCACAAAACCAAAACCCGGCGTTGTGCCGGGTTTCGGAGTACTCAGCCCCAGGGTTGCCGAGGCCGACGACCAGGCGCGGGGCGCATTGCATCGGGGCGCGTTGCTCAGGCTGCGCCGCCCTCTTCGGCCGCGCCGGCCTCCCCAGCCTTGGCACCCACGATGGTGGCGACCGCGGGGTCCTCGCCACGCTGGAGCTGCGGCAGCTCGACACCGGGCGGCAGCTTGAGCTGAGACAGATGCAGCGAGTGCCCTGCCGTCAGGTCTTTCAGGTCCACCTCGATGAACTCGGGCAGATGTTGAGGTAAGCACACCACCTCCACCTCGGTCATCACGTGGCTGAGCACACCGCCCTGCAGTTTGACCCCCGGGGCGATGTCGCCATTGAGGAAGTGCAGCGGCACCTTCACGTGCACCTTGTGCGCGGCGTCCACACGCTGGAAATCGACGTGCAAGATCTGCTGCTTGTAAGGATGATATTGCACGTCTTTGAGCAACACCTGTTCTTTCTGCCCATCTAGATTGAGGCCAAGAATTGACGAATGCGAGGCTTCTTGGCGCAACATCTGCAGCAATTCCTTATGATCAAGCGACACAGGTTGAGGCGGCCTTCCCCCGCCGTAGACGATGCCGGGTACCCGGCCAGCGCGGCGCAGGCGGCGGCTCGCACCCGTGCCCTGCGCATCACGCTTGGTGGCGTTGATTTCAAAATGCATTGCACACTCCTAGCGGTTGGTGAACGACCGCCCGCGACCAGGCGGCCAGGCTTCAGGCTCGATCGAGGCAGCCATGGGGGATTGCTCGCCCATGACCGGCCAGCGCAAGCCTGTCATTCCATGAACAGCGAACTGACTGAATCCTCATTGCTGATGCGGCGGATGGTCTCCGCCAGCAGCTCAGCGACCGTCAGCACGCGGATGCGACTGCACTGCCGCGCATCATCGCGTAGCGGAATGGTGTCGGTCACCACCAGCTCGTCGAGCTGTGAGTGGTTAATCCGTTCCACGGCGCTGCCGGAGAGCACGGGGTGGGTGATGTAGGCTACCACGCGACGGGCACCATGCGCTTTTAGGGCGGCAGCGGCCTCGCAAAGCGTGTTGGCAGTGTCGACTAAGTCGTCCATGATGATGCAGGTGCGATCCTTCACATCCCCGATGATGTGCATCACCTTGGCGACATTGGGCTTGGGCCGGCGTTTGTCGATGATGGCCAAATCGCAGTCGAGGCGCTTGGCCACCGCACGCGCCCGGACCACACCGCCGACGTCCGGCGAGACGACGATCAGGTTGTCGTAGCTCTGCTTCCAGATGTCACCGAGCAGGATGGGGGTGGAATAGATGTTGTCCACCGGGATGTCGAAGAACCCCTGGATCTGATCGGAATGCAGGTCCATGGTGAGCAGGCGATTCACCCCCACGACGGTGAGCATGTCGGCCACCACACGGGCGGTGATGGGCACCCGGGCCGAGCGCACCCGTCGATCTTGGCGGGCGTAGCCGAAGTAGGGGATGGCGGCGGTGATGCGCCCGGCGGAGGCCCGACGCAGCGCATCGACCATGAGCATGATTTCCATCAGGTTGTCGTTGGTGGGCGTGCAGGTCGACTGCAGGACGAACACGTCCTTGCCGCGCACGTTCTCCAGTATCTCCACCATCACCTCGCCGTCGGAAAAACGGCCCACCGTAGCACGCCCAAGGCGGATGTTGAGATGGCGCGCGACATCCTCAGCAAGCCTGGGATTTGCATTGCCGGTGAAGATCATCAGGCTGTCATAAGCCACCGCAGCACCCCGCAAGCATCTTTAGCACGCCCTTAAGACGAGACCCGCAAAAGAAAAAGCGTGCGGTTACGCCGCACGCTTACGCGCAGCAAGCCGGCTAAGATTGCCGACAAATGGTATTGGCTGGGGAGGTAGGATTCGAACCCACGCATGCCGGAATCAAAATCCGGTGCCTTAACCAGCTTGGCGACTCCCCAAGCGTTCTAGAGGTATCCGTACAACGGATGCTCATCGAGCCCATCCGCAACGAAACCCGTCCACCCCGCCGGTCGCATAGCAAACACCCCCTCAGCAGTGGCCCGATCGGGAAAGGTCGCATAGACACAAGCACCAGAGCCAGTCATACGCGCATCACCATGCTGTTTAAGCCACGCTAGGTACGCTCCAACAACTGGATACGCCTGGACCACTACCGGCTCTAGGTCATTATGCCCGATTGCCGGCGAGAGATCGGTTATTTTGATTGCCGGAGTGTTTCTTGTCAATGCCGGCGATGCGAACACCTCAGCCGTTGCCACCCGCACCGGCGGAGTGAGTACGACATAGCTCGCCGGCGCAAGCGTCACGGGCGAAAGCCGCTCGCCGATGCCCTCGGCGAAGGCGCTACGCCCATAGATGAACACCGGCACATCGGCGCCGAGCCCAAGCGCCAGGGCTTGCAAGGCCTGCCGCTCAAGCCCCAAACCCCAGATGCGATTCAGGGCGATGAGCACGGTAGCGGCGTCGGAACTACCGCCGCCCAAGCCACCGCCGAGCGGCAGCCGCTTGTTGAGCCAGATATCTGCACCCAGGCGGCAGCCCGTATGCCGCTGCAGGGCGCACGCGGCGCGCCAGGTCAGATCCTGCTCCACCGCCACGCCAGGCAGTGGGGTGCGCAGGCGGATCGCGCCGTCAGTGCGTTTGGCGAGATAGACCTCATCGCCGTAGTCGATGAAGCGGAATACGGTCTGCAGCAGGTGATAGCCGTCCGCGCGCCGCCCGATGACATGCAAGAACAGATTGAGCTTGGCCGGCGCAGGCCAGGCCGGGCCCGGCGGCGAGACAGCGACTTCGGTCTCCTGGTCAGCTAGGCTCATGACGAGCGGACGCCTGCGTCAATCGGTGTGCCAGTCATCCACGACCAGGCGAAACTCCAGCTGCTCGCCAAGTCGGGCGAAGATGCGACCGGGCAGCCAGCGCTGCCCGTGCATCCGATAGCGCCCATACTCCAAACGCCAGCCGTCCTGTGTCAAGCGCGCGACACGGCCCTCGTCATCATGCTCGAGCGCATACGGGGAACCAGGCTTGGGCTGAGCGAACAGCCAGTGCACCATACCTGCAAGGGGCAGGCGCACCCCAAGGACGGCATCGAGCAGCGCCTCGCCGCTGTCGGCGACATACGTTTGCCCTTCGGCGTCTTTGAGCACGACTTGCCCATTTTCCTGCCGCAGCTCGGCAACCCCCTGCCCGAGTGGCGAAGTGAGCAGGAGCGCATCACGCACCGGGTCGTGCTGCCAGCGCAGGTTGCCCGAGAACGACTTCTCCCCGCTCCTGACCGAGACACGACCTTCGAGCCGAAAGCGCTCCAGCGGCTGGGTCACCGGTTGCACGGCAGGGGATGGCAGCGGCGTGTGGGTGCAACCGGCCAGCAGCAAGACCAGCCCCCATCCCAGCCAGCCGAGCTGCCGCTTGCCCATGGCAAGGGTCACAACGCACCTAGGGCGCGGCATCACGGTTGCAGTCGACCCACCGTCTCGCGCAAGACCTCGTTATCGGGATGCTCGCGCAACGACCCCTGCCAGATCCTTCGCGCCTGCTCGCGCTCGCCCCGCATCCAAAGGACTTCGCCGAGATGGGCGGCGATCTCTGGATCGGGCCGCAGGGTGTAGGCGCGCCGGAGATAATCCAGCGCCTCGTCGAGGCGCCCGGCCTTGAACAGGGCCCAGCCCATGCTGTCGAGGATGAAGGGGTCATCGGGGGCGAGCTTCAATGCCTGCTGCAGCAGTTCGATCGCCTCAGCGATGCGCTCTGTCCGATCGGCCAAGGTGTAGCCCAAGGCATTGTAGGCATGCGCATGATCGGGCTTGAGTCGGATGATTAGCCGCAGGTCCCGCTCGAGGACATCCAGCCGATTGAGTCTCTCCGCCGCCATGGCGCGGTCGTAGAGCAGTTCGACCGCCTCGGGCAGCGCCTCGAGGCCCCGGCTGAGCACCTCATAGACCTGTTGGTAATCTTTGGCCTCGCGCAGGATCTGCGCCTCGGCCTGGATGATCTGCACCCGCTCCGCATCCGTCTCCGCCGCCAGCCCAGCAAGCAGGGTGCGCCCCTCTTCGGCGCGCCCGAGCTTGCCCAGCACCACGGCGGCCTTGAGCCCGGCATCGAAGCGATGGCGGTCGCGCTCAACGCTGCGGTACCAGCTCAAGGCTTGCTCGTGCCGGCCTTTCGTCTCGGCGAGCTGGCCAAGGTATAGCCGCACCTGGTCCTGATCGGCCTCCTCCTTGGACAACGCCTCCATGAAATAGGCCTCGGCAGCGTCGAGGTCATGCAGCTGCATCGCAAGCAGGCCGAGCGAGATGAGGATCTCCACTTTGGCCTCGCCCTGGCTGCGCAAGGTCTCGAATTCGGCGCGCGCTTGTGCAAAACGCCCCATGCGCGCGTATTGCCGCGCCAGGGCCAGGCGCACCTCGCGGGCGTCCGGATGTTGGGCAAGAAAATCCTGCCAAAAGGCGTTGGCCTGATCCTCCGCCTTGCGTTGCAGCATATGCCCCTTGAACAGGGCAACGGCCTCCCAGCCCGGTTTGAGACGCAAGGCCGCCTCGGCTGCCTGCATCGCCCGTTCCGTCTGCCCCGCATGCCAAGCCACCTGGGCCAAGGCATAGCTGGCCTCGGGCAGCGCCGGATAGGCGGCGGCCAGCTCGGCCATGAGGGCCAGAACGGCCACTTTGTCCTGATGGCGCAATAGCAGACCGGGCAGTTGCAGGAAGGCTTCGCCGATGCTGTGCCCACTTTGCTTGAGCAGCCATTCGAGCTGCGGCCTAGCCTCCTTCAGCCGGCCGGCGCTCAGCAGCAAGGAGACATAGGTCTGGCGCGCCTTGACCGACTCGGGTTCGCGCTCGAGCCACAGTTGCGCGGCCTTGAGGGCCTGTGCGGGCTTGCGGGCGAAGATCGCCATCTCGGTCGCCCGCTGGGCAAGGCGCTTATCGCGCGTCTTGATGGCCAGATCGAGCAAGGCTTCGCTCGCTAGGGCAAGTTCGCCGCGCTGGGCGGCGATCTCCGCCAGCAGGTATTGATAGAGCAGCTGCGGGGTGACTACCTGTACTTGCCCAACCGATGTGGGCTGGAGAGACTGCGCCTCAGATTTTTTCAACCGCGCGCCAGCCGTGTTGGCGCAGGCGGCAACAGTTGATAGTCCAACCAGCACGGTCAGGAGGATTCTGAAGCGCATAAGCGGATCCTTTTGCGACCTTCATTATGCAAGAGGCCCAGGGGTGAAAAAAGGTTTACGATCAGCATAAAAACTGCCTAGCGCGTAAATGCCCGAATTACCGGAAGTTGAGATTACCTTGCGTGGTCTTAAACCCCATGTGGAGGGGATGCGCCTCAGTGGCGCACTCGTTCGCAACGCACGTTTGCGCTGGCCCGTGACGCCGCAACTCGACGCACGCCTGCGGGGGCAGCAGGTGCATGCCCTGCGGCGCCGCGGCAAATATCTCCTGTTCGATCTTGACCGAGGGCAGCTGATCCTGCACTTGGGCATGTCCGGCAGCCTGCGCTTCCTGACCCAGCCGACGCCGCCCGGCCCGCACGACCATGTCGATCTGTTGCTAGAACAGGGGGCCTGTCTGCGCCTTCGCGATCCCCGCCGCTTCGGCGCGGTGCTATTCGCCGCGGTCGCCGATCGCCATCCCCTCTTACTTCACCTGGGGCTCGAACCGCTGGCGCCGGACTTCGACGGCGCCCGCCTGTATGCCCTGACACGCGGCCGACGCACGGCCATCAAGCAGCTTTTGATGGATGCCCGGCGCGTCGTCGGCATTGGCAACATCTATGCCAACGAGGCGCTGTTTCATGCCGCTATCGACCCCCGCCGGCCCGCCGGCAGGTTGAGCCGTCGGGCGTGCGCGGTGCTGGCGGCATGCATCCGGACCACCCTCCTGGAGGCCATCGCCGCTGGCGGCAGCAGCCTGCGCGACTTCGTGGACAGCGCCGGCAGGCCGGGCTATTTTCAGCAGCGTTATGCCGTATACGGCCGTGCCGGCGAGCCCTGCCGCCGCTGTGGCGCAACCATCATCAGCTTCCGCCAAGCTGGTCGGAGTAGCTTCATCTGCCCCAGCTGTCAAAAATGACTGTAGCCACAACGACACGAAGAGCCGGGCTTTGGTGCTTCGCCTCTACCACCGCCGCGGCACGAAGTCGGGGCGGTTTTTGACCACCACGTTATCATCGGCCTGCACCAGCACATATAGCCCGCACCGCTCCGCATAGCACACCGCTTCCTCCGGCGCTCCCATCGCCGCCACCGCCCCCAACAACACCTTGTCCGCATGTTCGCTAAAGCACGCTTTG
>JBEPZO010000006.1:57187-67006 GCA_041640815.1 Thiobacillaceae bacterium | reverse complement strand
CGCCCCATGTCCCCGCGCCGGTCGGCGGCGCGGCCCTGCGGGTCGCGGCTAGCGCCGCGAGGACAGCATGGGGCTCGATGCACGCTTGAGGTATGCGTAGGCCGCTTGGTTCGGCAAGGATGGAGGTGCCTAGGCCTACGCCTAGCCTGCGGCCGAGGAGTGGCTATAACGCGTCTAGAGGCCCTAGGATCGATTTTCTCGTGCTCATGGCTACCTAGGTATTCCCCGAGCCCGGATCGTGGCTTGTAGGGCCTCTAAATATGATCCGATTCCTCTCTGTTTTCCTCCCCATCCTGCTCACCCTCGCCCTCGCTGCCGCCGGCGGGGTTGACGTCGTGCGGCTGTGGGTTGTGTCCGGCCCTGACGCCGCCCGTCTGGCGCTCGATCTGCTGATCGGCCGGCTGGGGGCGCTCGCACTGATTCCACTGCTGCCACCCTTCGCCATCCCCCTCGGGGCCACTGCCGGGGGCCTGGTGCTGTTCGCTCAGTCTCGGCTGGCCGACCGGGACGGCCGGGCAGGGTGGGGCTGGCTTCTGTTTTCCAGCTTTGCCAGCATCCCGCCGCTGGCGTTTTGGGGGTTGCGCTGGGTGCAGGGGTTCCTAGGCCTGCCCCTGGCCGCCGCGTCGATCCTGGCGTGGTGGGCAATCGGCGTCGCCGCCGGCGTCGTCGGCGCGCTCGCCTGGCTGCGCTGGGGCGCTCCGCGCACGGATGCGCTGCGGCACAGGCTGGCGCGCAGGTCTGAGTTGGAGAGGAACAAACGGACGGACGTTCGAGAGATCGACCGTGTTTTGCCGCCGGCGATCGGGCAATACGACCCCGTGAGGTTTTTTTCCGGGAAACGGGGGTTATTCGTAGGCCTCGACGAGAAACGCAAACCGATTTTTATTCCAAACGAGGATTGGCGTCTGTCCCACGTCCTCTTGTCCGGCCGCACCCGCTCGGGCAAGGGGGTGGCCGCGCAAATACTGCTGGCGCAGGCGATCGCCCGCGGCGAGTTCGTCGTCGTGCTGGATCCGAAGGGGGACGAGTGGATGCCGCACGTCTTCCATGCCGCCGCGGAGAAGGCCGGGCAGCCTTACCGCTTCCTCGACCTCCGGCCGACCGCGCCGCCGCAGATCAACCCGTTCGCGGGGGCCGACGAGGAGACCGTCGAGGCGATGCTGATCGGCGGCTTCAGCCTCGCCGAGAAGGGCGAGGCTGCCGATTTCTACCGCCTCGCCGACCGCAAGGCGGCGCGCGAAGCGGCTTCGATCATCGCCCGGCAGGACATGACCGCCGCCGAGGCCTTGGCCGAGCGGGGCGGAATCTGGATGGAGCGGGCGGCGGGGTTCCATGCCGCCCTCGAGGAGATGGCCGATCTTCCCGCCGTGAATGCCGCCGCAGGCCTCGACCTCGAGGCGATGGCGAAGTCCGGTGGCTGCCTGTATGTCGTGGGCGACATGGGGAACACCCGCGTCGTCCGGCAGCAGCGCATGCTGCTGGTGCGGCTCATGATGCTGGCAAAGCGGCTCCAGGCCGAGTGCGCGCAGCGTCGATTGATGACCGTTTTTGCCGATGAGTTCAAGGTGCATATCAGCCGGCCGTTCATGACCTCGCTGGGCGCGGCGGCGGGCTGGGGGATGCACTGCATCTTGGCCTTCCAATCCCTCCAAGACCTCGCCGACTGCCCTGCCGATCTCGACAAAGACGCCGTGCGCGGCGCGGTGATGGAGAACTGCGCCATCCAGCTGTCATACCGCATCAAAGACCCTGAGACTGCTGAATGGCTGGCCGCATCGACCGGGAAAATCCTCGTCGACGATGAAATTCGTCGCGTAGAGAGAAACCTAGCTCTAGCCGAGACGGTGGACCCGACCCGGCAGGTGCGGCTCGCCGAGCGGTATTTCATCGACGAGAACATGCTGATGAACCTGCCGAAGGGCTGCGGCGTGCTCGCCGGCGCGAGCCGCTTGCCGCTGTTTTGCTATACCTCGCCGGTCATGGTCGAGAAACGGCCCGATGCAGTCAAGCCGGCCGCCGTGGGGCAGGCCAAGCCTGCCACCGACGACGGCGGCATCGGCGGCAGCTCGCCCCCGGCGCAGGCCGGGGCTGCGGCCGAGGAGTGGCTCTGACGCGTCTAGAGGCCCTAGGATCGATTTTCTCGTGCTCATGGCTACCTAGGTATTCCCCGAGCCCGGATCGTGGCCTGTAGGGCCTCTAAACGATTTCTAGGCGAGTTTTCGCGCCAAGTCCTCGGCCCTTGGGTGGTAGTAGCGCTTGAGCATCCGGACGTCTTTGTGCCCGGTCACCGCCGCAAGCTCGATGATGTTGGGCAACTTCTCGGCAAGCCTGGACGTGGCTTCGTGTCTCAGATCATGGAAGTGCAGGTCGCGAATCCCGGCGCGCTTTACCGCGCGCTCGAAAGCGAGCTTTAGCGCGTTTGCCGTGATCGGGAATACCCGGCCATCGATCGATCTTGGAAGCTCGCTGAGAACGGCCACGGCGCGCCCGGAAAGCGGTATTGTGCGCGCCTGGCCGTTCTTGGTCTCGGGCAGATAGGCAATCCGCCGCTTGAGGTCTATGTTCTCCCAGGTGAGAGATAACAACTCGCTGCGCCTCATAGCCGTTTCAAGCGCCAGTAGAACGATGGGCTTGATCCAGGGATTGCGCGCACCGACGCGATAACGCTTGCCATCTTCCCGCGCCGCCGCCGCATCTTCCAGCGCTGCCAGCAAGGCCGCTTCCTCGCCATCCTCAAGCCGTCTTTCCCGCGGTTTCGAGGACGGCGGGCGGCGAATCGCCGATACCGGGTTATCGACGGCAATCATGAGCTCGCGCCTCGCCCAATTGAAGACGGCGGAGAGGATGTTAAGCTCCCTGTTCACCGTTGCGCCAGCGCAGCCCGCCGCAAGTCGCCGATCCCGCCATTCTGCCAGCTTGAGAGGCGACAATGCCGAGAGCCTGTAGCGTGCAAGCTCATCGCGCATCAGCGTTTTGATCCGCGCCGATTCCTGCACGACCCCGCGCTTCATAGGCACTATGTCCTTCAGATACCGCTCAAGCAACGCATACAGCGTGATATTGTCGGCGCTCGATCGATCCCGCCAGACGCCGCGATCCATCTCCGCCTCGACCTGCCGCGCCCACGCCTCGGCATCGGCGCGCCGCGCAAAAGTCTTGCTCATCGACGGATAACCATGCCGCCGTACCTTTGCCTGCCACTTGTCGCCACGCGCTACGATCGTTGCCATATCGCTCAATAACCACACATTCTTGTCAACTGTCCCAAAATTGTCCCAAAATTATATCCGAAATCACTGAAAACCGCATGGTTGCGACATTTAAATTACCCTTCACACGGCGGGGGTCACAGGTTCGAACCCTGTGCTGCCCACCAAAAAATAGGCCTGATAGCCCTCCTATCGAGGTTGTCATCACAAAAGCGGCGCTCTTAACCCAAAATAGCTATCAGACCTAAACCCAAAAACAGCAAGGCGGTGACGATGCGAACCCACGCCATTGGCAACAAGCGTGCGGCACGCTCGCCAAAGTAGACCACCGGCACGTTGGCCAGCAGCATGCCCAGGGTAGTGCCCAGGACGACCGCTGGCAGGGAAGGGTAGTGGCCCGCCAGGGCGACCGTGGCGATCTGTGTCTTATCCCCCATCTCGGCCAGAAAAAAGGCGACCACGCTGGCGCTGAATACCCCCATGGCAGGCAGCTTGGTCTCATCCTCGTCGAGACGGTCTGGGATGAGCACCCAGACGGCCATGGCGAAAAAGGTTAGACCCAACACCCAACGCAATAGCATCGGCGACATGAGACTGGCGATCCAGGCACCCAGTCCGCCGGCGACCGCGTGGTTGATGAGGGTCGCTAGCAATATGCCCAGGATGATGGGCAAGGGCTTACGGAATTTGGCAGCGAGCACGAGGGAGAGCAGCTGAGTCTTGTCGCCGATCTCGGCCAGTGCGACAACGCCGGTGGAGTACAGAAAGGCTTCCATCCATCTAGCTCCCGGCCGGATCGATACCGATGACCACGACGCCCCTCCGGCCGATGGGAGGCCTCGCAGTCAAAGGTCTCGCCAGGCCGGGGCCGCCCACACCACGGCCATGGACATCGGGCCCACGCCGAGTCTGTTGATGCGGGCACCTCGCTCGCGGAGGTCGGCTACTCCCCAATGACGGCCGGCATTATAGCCGATCGCATCTGCGCGCACACCGTGTCTGCTGGCCGGCTGCGCCTTTTCGGTTGGGAGCAGGCTTGCCAAGAGGGTAGAGATCGTTTTCAATGCCTAACTTCGACAATTCCAAAAATATGGAAATAAAACCGAAATTCGCCGTGCGCGCCTTGGCCGCCTTGGCCCAGGAAAGCCGGCTGGCCATTTACCGCCTGCTCGTGCAAGCCGGTCCCGTTGGCTTGGTTGCTGGGCAAATCGGCGACGCCCTGGGCATCGCCCCGGCGACCTTGTCCTTCCACCTCAAGACGCTGGCGCACAGCGGTCTGGTGACGCAGCGCCAAGAAGGCCGGTTCGTGCGCTATAGCGCCGATTTCAATGCCATGCATGCCCTCATCGATTACCTCAGCGCCAATTGTTGCGGCTCAGACCGCAGCGCTTGCCTACCGCTCAACATCCAACCAGAAGACCAAGGCATGAACGCATCGACCCCCAAGACCGTGCTCGTCCTGTGCACCGGAAACTCCTGCCGCTCGCAGATGGCGGAAGTGCTGCTCAACCACGATCTCGCTGGGCGCGTACGCGCCATCTCTGCCGGTATACGACCGCAGCCCAAGGTGGCCGAGGGGGCCATTACCGCCCTGCGCGAGGCGGGGCTACCCACCGAGGGGCTCTATCCCAAGGATGTCGACGCGGTCATCAATGAACCGATCGATCTGGTGGTCACCGTTTGTGACAACGCCAAGGAGAGCTGCCCCGTCTTTCCGCGGCCAGTCAAGACCCTGCATCTGCCCTTCCACGACCCACATGGCGAGCCGGTCGAATCCTTCCGCCGCGTGCGTGATGACATCCGCGCAAGGCTGATCCCCGCCGTGCGCGAGGCCCTGGGGCTCTGACGGGGTAGCCATGACGGCGCAATGTGAGGTCACCGCCCGGCGTGCCGCGAGGGCGCCGCTCGGCTTCTTCGAGCGCTGGCTGTCGCTGTGGGTGGCGCTGTGCATCGTCGCCGGTGTGGTGCTGGGGCAGCTCTACCCGGCGCCATTCCAGGCCCTGGGGCGCATGGAGCTCGCGCACGTCAACCTGCCGGTGGGGTTGCTCATCTGGGTGATGATCATCCCCATGCTGATCAAGATCGACTTTGGTGCCCTGCACCAGGTGCGCGATCACTGGCGCGGCATCGGCGTCACGCTTCTGGTCAACTGGGCGGTGAAGCCCTTTTCCATGGCGCTGCTCGCCTGGCTCTTCATCCGCCAGGTGTTCGCCCCTTTCCTGCCGGCGGAGGAGCTCGACAGCTATGTGGCCGGGCTCATCCTGTTGGCCGCCGCCCCCTGCACGGCCATGGTGTTCGTCTGGAGCCGCCTGTCCAACGGCGACCCCTATTTCACGCTCACCCAAGTGGCACTCAACGACACCATCATGATCTTCGCCTTCGCGCCCATCGTCGGGCTGCTGCTGGGGCTGTCGGCCATCGTCGTGCCCTGGGATACGCTGTTCATGTCCGTGCTCATGTACATCGTCATCCCCGTGATCCTGGCCCAGGTCGCGCGCAAGTGGCTGCTCAGCCAGGGTCAGGCCAGGTTCGATGCGGTATTGGCGGCCCTGGGGCATGCCTCCATCCTCGCCTTGCTGGCGACCTTGGTGCTGCTGTTCGCCTTCCAGGGCGAGGCGATCATCGAACAGCCGCTTACCATCGCCATGCTGGCGGTGCCCATCCTGATCCAGGTCTTCTTCAATTCGTCCCTGGCCTACTGGCTCAACCGCAAGCTGGGCGAGAAGCACAGCGTGGCCTGTCCCTCGGCCTTGATCGGCGCCTCCAACTTCTTCGAGCTGGCGGTGGCGACGGCAATCACCCTGTTCGGCTTCGACTCCGGCGCCGCGCTTGCCACCGTGGTGGGGGTATTGATCGAGGTGCCGGTGATGCTGCTGGTGGTCGAGGTGGTCAACCGCAGCAAGGCCTGGTACGAGCGGGGGGCGGCCCGTGTTTGATGCCCTGGGCACGCTGCTCGCCTACCGCCTCTTGGATCTTGCCCCGGACAGCCCGCCGGTGCAGCGCTTCAATTCATCGTCATGGACGTGGCGAAGATCCTCGTGCTGCTCACCAGCGTGATCTATGCCATGGGCTGGCTGCGCGCATTGCTGCCCCTCGAGCGGGTGCGGGCGGCGATGCGCGGCCGCTCGGGGCCTAGCGCCCGGCTGATGGCAGTCGGGCTGGGGGCGATGACACCGTTTTGCTCCTGCTCATCCATACCGCTGTTCATCGGCTTCGTCGAGGCCGGGATCCCGCTCGGCGTGACCCTGTCCTTCCTCATCGCCAGCCCCATGGTCAATCAGGTAGCCGTGGTGGTGCTGGCAGGGGTAATCGGCTGGCAGATGACGCTGATCTATGTGCTCACGGGGCTAGCCATCGCCTTCATCGACGTTGTGTCTTGCAGGCCTTCAGGCTGGAGCGCTGGGTCGAAGCCTACGTCTGGCAGATCCGCATGGACGAGGCGCAGCGACTTGACCATGGCAACGGCGGCTAGCGCGCCCGCCATGACTATGCCTGGGATGAAGTGCGCCAGATCGTCGGACGCATCTGGAAGTATGTCCTGATCGGTGTGGGCGTGGGCGCCCTCATGCATGGCTATGTGCCGGCCGACCTCATCGCCCGCATCGCCGGGGATGGTTCGGTGGCGGTGAGTTTGCTCCCACGCTTCGCGCGAGGGGCGTATATTGGCATGAGGGGGCGCGCTTCCCGAGCCGCCTCCAGCGGACGGATACACCTGGCATGAACCGATTACCACCCAGATACCACTGGCTCGCCATCGCCCTTGTCACCGAGACGGCGGTGATGATGAGCTTGATCTCGACCTTCTGGCTCGGTCTGCAGCCCTGTCCGCTGTGCATCTTTCAGCGCTTATTGTTTATGCTCATCGGTGTGGTGGGCCTGGTAGCGTTTTTCTTGCGCCCGTTGGGCCAACGCCTGGCAGGCGGCTTGATCCTCGCGCTGTGCGCTCTGGGTGCCGGGGTAGCGGGCTATCAGAGCTGGCTGCAGACCCAGCCGCCCGGCAGCCTCGCTTGTACAGGGGATGCGCTGGGTCCCATTGAACAGTTGGTGGACTGGCTTGGGCAGCAGGTGCCCGTGCTGTTTTTGGCGACTGGTTTTTGCGATGATGTGGCGCTCGAATTTCTCGGTTTGTCGCTCGCGAACTGGGCGCTGGTCGTTTTCCTTGCCGTATTCATGTTTGCACTCGTTGCCATCGTGAGGGGCTGGTCCCACAGGGTATGAGGGCCAGTGCATCTCAATCTTGCGACACTAAAGCGGCATCATGGCGCTGGCAGGTATATCCTTCCAGCCGGCGCATCCCTGATCGCCCAACCCTTGAGTCAGCTTGCTTCCTGGAGAGGAACCGACGCTTGCCATGAGACCCACCCGACGTGCATTCAACCGCTTGCTTCTAGCCTGCCTAGCCGGCGCCGTCTTGCCTGGGCACAGCCGTATCGTCAAGGCGGCCACCCTCATCGAGGGGCGTGATTATGAGCGCATCCTGCCGCCGCAGCCGGGCGAGACACCTGGCAAGATCGAGGTGCTGGAGTTCTTCTCTTACGGTTGTCCGCACTGCAAGGATTTCCACCCCCTGGTCATGGCCTGGGCGGCAAGGCTGCCCGGGGATGTCAGTTTCAAGCGCATTCCGGTCACCTTCGGTCGCACCACCTGGTCCAACCTGGCACGGCTCTACTATGGCCTCGAAGCGACAGGCGACCTGGCTCGCCTGGACGAGGCGGTTTTTCGCGCCATCCATGAGGAGCGGATCAACCTGTTCACCCCCAGCGCCATCCTGGCGTGGATCAGGCGCGAGGGGGTGGACGAAAAGCGCTTCAAGGCGGCCTTCGACTCCTTCGGCGTCTCCGCGCTGGTCTCCCGCAGCGACCAGTTGGTGCGCAATTACCGCATCCGCAGCGTACCCCGCCTGACCGTGGCAGGCCGCTACCAGGTGACCGGCCAGGCTGCACGCAGCTACGAAGACTTGCTCGCAATCGCCGATGGGCTCATCGAAATGAGCCGCCGCGCCGACAGCCTCGCGCGCTAAGGATCGGCGTCACGTAACTCCCAAGGCGGCATTGCAGGTGCCATCGTGCACGCCGGAGAGGGCCAGAGGCGCCTGTCCTGACCGCTCCTGAGCCGCCAGCCCCGTGTGCTCGCCGCCCCAAGCCATGCGTCTGGAAGCCATCCCCTACCACCCTGACAGCGCCGAGCTGTTCGATGCCCTGGCTGACGAGCCTTGGGCCGTTTTTCTTGACAGCGGCCATCCCGGCGCCTGCGGCGGTCGTTGGGACATCCTCGCCGCCCGCCCCCACGCGACGCTGGTCACCCATGGCGAGGTCACGGAATACCGTCAGGGCGAGGTGGTGGAACACAGTGCCGATGACCCCTTCCTCTGCCTGCGCCGATATCTCGCCAGCAACGAGCAAGACCTCACCTTGCCCTTCGTTGGTGGCGCGATCGGCTACTTCGCCTATGACCTCGCCAGGCGCTTGGAGCACCTACCTGAGCTCGCCGAGCAAGGCAAGCCGCTGCCCGAGATGGCCGTCGGCTTCTACGACTGGGCGCTGCTTGTCGATCATCAGCGCAGAGAAAGCTGGCTCGTCTCGGCCGGCCGTCACCCCCTATCTGCGGCGCAATGGCAAGACCTCATCGCGCTTTTCAGCACTCCACCCACGCCGCGCCGACGCGAGCCTTTCCACGCCCACGGCCCCATCCAGAGCAATCTCTCGCCGACGGCCTATCGGCAGCGTTTCGAGCGCATTCAGGCCTATATCCGGGCCGGCGACTGCTATCAGGTGAACCTGGCCCAGCGTTTCAGCTGCCCAGTCTCCGGAGACCCCTGGCTCGCCTACCAGGCCTTGCGGCGGCTCAACCCTGCTCCCTTTTCGGCCTACATCAGCCTGCCATGGGCCAAGGTATTGGCCACTTCGCCGGAGCGTTTCCTAGAGGTGCGTGGCGGGCAGGTATTCACTCGGCCCATCAAGGGCACTCGCCGGCGCGCTGCCGACCCCAAACGCGATGCGGCCATGGCGCGCGAGTTGGCCGGCAGCCTCAAAGACCGGGCGGAAAACCTGATGATCGTCGACTTGCTGCGCAACGACCTAGGCAAGGTCTGCGTCCCGGGTTCCGTGCAGGTGCCGGCACTGTTTGAGGTGGAACACTACGCCACCGTGCACCACCTGGTCAGCACCATCAGCGGTCGGCTGGCACCCGGCCAGGATGCTGTCGCACTCCTACGCGCCGCCTTTCCCGGCGGTTCGATCACCGGTGCGCCGAAACTGCGTGCCATGGAGATCATCGAAGAACTCGAGCCACACCGTCGCGGCGTCTATTGCGGTGCCATCGGCTATCTCGGCTACCATGGCGACATGGACACCAACATCGCCATCCGCACCTCGGTTTGGACGGACAACACGCTGTATTTCTGGGCCGGCGGCGGCATCGTTGCCGATTCGCAGGCAGAAGCCGAGTATCAAGAGTGTATGGACAAGGCGGCGGCGTTGTTCAAGCTCTTGCAGGCATACCGGGCCTAAGGCTGACGGGGCGAGCCAGCGCCTTGCGCCATGAAAGGCCGTCGTCGGCTAAAATACGACCAGTTACCGCGTTGTACGAATGCGGCGGTGAGGGAGGCGTG
>JBEPZO010000006.1:30699-57087 GCA_041640815.1 Thiobacillaceae bacterium | reverse complement strand
GCCGAGTGGTTTAAGGCACCGGTCTTGACCATGCTGCCGGCAGGCAGCATGGCAGTGTAGGCTCACATCGGCGCTAGCCGATGTGAAGCCGCGCAAGCGGCGTGCCGGAACTAAAACCGGCAACGCGTGATGTCAAACGGAGGCGTGGCCGAGTGGTTTAAGGCACCGGTCTTGACCATGCTGCCGGCAGGCAGCATGGCAGTGTAGGCTCACATCGGCGCTAGCCGATGTGAAGCCGCGCAAGCGGCGTGCCGGAACTAAAACCGGCAACGCGCGATGTCAAACGGAGGCGTGGCCGAGTGGTTTAAGGCACCGGTCTTGAAAACCGGCAACGCGCAAGCGTTCGTGAGTTCGAATCTCACCGCCTCCGCCAACACGCTCTGCAGACAGGCTGCAAGTCAGGTGGCGCCCTGCGCCTGACAGGCGCGCAAGGGCACTTGAGCCTGCGTGGCTGACAGCCTCGCCCCTCATCCCCTACACTTGAGCGTACAAAGAGCGATCAATACCGCGGATGATGGAGGAGACACCTGCTGCAGGTGGGTGGCCTGGGCTGAAACTGGGTTGTTACCGTGCTCGCTTCATTGCCGATGCCCCGGTGCGACTGGGCGAATTTCCTGGCTCGGCCTGGCGCGGTGCGCTCGGTCATGCCCTAAAGCGTGTCGTTTGTGTCACGCGCCTGCCGCAATGCCGGCCTTGCGCGCTCTACCAAAGCTGTGTCTATCCCTATTTCTACGACACGCCGCCAACGCCGTCGGCGCAGAAAATGCGCCGCTATGAGACGGCGCCGCATCCCTTCATCCTCGAACCTGGGGATGCCGAGGCAGACACCTATCAGCTGGGCTTCAATCTGGTCGGTGTCGCCAATCGGCAGCTTGCCTTGTTCATTCATGCCCTGAGTCAAGCCGCGCAGGGGCCAAGGGGCATCGCGGGCAATCACTTGCAGCTTATGGCGGTGGAGCAGGAGACCTGTGCGGGTAGCGGCGAGTGGCGTTGCGTCTACCGACCTCAAGAGAGGCTGCAAGCCCTGCCGCTGGCTGTTCCGGTCGCGCCAGAGGTGCCCTATGATCTCCGCATCGAGCTTCTTACCCCCTTGCGCGTCAAACGTGAAGGCAAACGCGTCCGGCCGCAGGATTTTCGTTTCGCCGACCTCTTCGGCAGCCTGCTACGGCGCATTTCGATGCTCTCGGCTTTTCATACCGACACACCGCTGGAGACCGACTTCAAAGGACTCATGGCGCGGGCGCGCGCCATCGAGGCGGTAGCCTTCCTGTCGTGGGAAGACAAGCCGCGCTATTCCTTCCGGCAGCACGCCGCCATGAAGCTGGGCGGCGTCATCGGCCACATCGAGATTCGTGGCCAGGATCTCACACCGTTTTGGCCCTATCTATGGCTTGGACAATGGCTTCACGCTGGAAGCGGTGCCACCATGGGCCTTGGACACTACCGCATCGAGCCCGCAAGCTTGCCGGCACAGAAAGGCGTGAGGAGCTAAGCCAAACTAGGGGGCAAGCACAAGGACGAGCCATGCCATCCATGACATCTGCCGCCCCCCACGAATACCCGCACCGCATTCTGCTCGCCGTCACCGGGCTTTCGCCGCAGGTGGTGACCGAGACGCTCTATGCTCTCATGCGCCAGTCGCCCCCCTTTCTGCCCACCGAGGTGCACCTCATCACCACGCGCGAGGGTGGCGAGCGCGCGCGTCTGTCGCTGCTATCCGAAGAGCCGGGCTGGTTCAAGCGTTTTCTGCGCGATTTCGGTATCACCCAAGCGATCGCCTTCGACGAGCGGCACATCCACATCATCTGCGATGCCGCGGGCCAGTTGCTGGACGACATCCGCACCCCCGAGGACAACGAGCGCGCCGCCGATCTCATCACCGATTTGGTGCGCCGCTTCACCGCCGATGACGAATCTGCACTGCACGTTTCCATCGCCGGCGGGCGCAAGACCATGGGTTTTTATCTCGGCTATGCCTTGTCGCTCTATGGCCGGCCGCAAGACCGTCTCTCGCATGTGCTGGTGTCGGAGCCTTTTGAGTCAAGCTGGGAGTTCTTTTATCCCACGCCCTATGAGCGCGTCATCCAAGTGCGCGACAACAAGCTGGCCAACTGTAAGGATGCCACCGTGACCTTGGCGGAGATTCCTTTCGTGCGCCTGCGCGAGGGTCTGCCGCAGCGCTTGCTCAAGGGCCAAGCGAGCTTCAGTGACACGGTGGCAGCGGCCGCCCGTGCCTGGTCCGCACCCCGTATGGTGCTGAATCTCGCCGAAAGGACGGTGCAACTGGACGACGAAGTCATACAACTCGGTCCGACCGAATTCGCCTTTCTACTCTGGCTGGCTAAAAGAGCCAAGGAGGACAACCCGGAGGTCCATTGGGGACGGTGCGAGGAGGCCGAGGAGTACGTGCGCTTGGCGCAAGAGGTGCTCAACCCCGCTGGTGGGGATTACGAGCGTCTATGCGGGGCCGTCGAATGGCGACTGGATGATCCCAAAGCGCTCAGGGAATATTTCGAGCCACAGAAAAGCCGCATCAACAGGGCGTTTGCCGACGCGCTCGGCGAACACGCCGCCGCACGCTACCAGATCCGCCGCACGGGAGCGCGCGGGGCAAGCCGCTACAGCCTGCCTCTCGCGCCGGATCAGATCGAGATCATCGAGGGCGCAAGCGCATGACCGAATACGCTAATAGCCCCGCGTGTCCCCGGTGCGGATATGATGGGATGCACCGCATCCTGGCCGGCATCTCGCAGCCCCTGCGATAGGCGATCACAGGGCTGTTGGAGGAATGACACCATGCTAGGCGCCTTGATCGGAGACCTCGTAGGCTCGGTCTACGAGTGGAATGCCACCAAACGCAAGGATTTCCAACCCCTCATCGCGGCCAATGCCTTCTACACCGACGATAGCGTGCTCACCATCGCCGTGGCCGATGCCTTCCTGAACGGCCGTGACCTGGTGGCGAGCTTCAAGGACTGGGGCAGGCGCTATCCCCACTCCGGCTGGGGTAGCCGTTTTGCTGAGTGGCTGTTTTCCGAAGAGACCGCTCCCTACTATAGCTTTGGCAACGGCTCGGCCATGCGGGTCTCCCCCGTGGCCCTGCTGGCCGGCGACCTCGAAGAGGCGCTGGAACTCGCGCGGCGCAGCGCCGCCGTCACCCATGACCACCCAGAGGGCATCAAGGGCGCACAGGCTACAGCCATGGCCATCTACCTCGCCCGTCAGGGTCTGGAAGCCGATGCCATCCGCGCCCGGGTGGCGGATTTCAGCGGCTATCACCTCGACCGCACGGTGGATGACATCCGCCCTGGCTACCGCTTCGACGTCACTTGCCAGGGCAGCGTACCCGAGGCCCTCATCTGCGCCCTGGAAGCGGAAAGCTTCGAGGATGCCTTGCGCAATGCCGTCTCTTTGGGCGGTGATGCCGACACCCTGGCCGCCATTGCCGGCGCCGTGGCCGAGGCCCGCTTCGGCATCCCGCAGGAGATCGCTGCCACTGCCTGGGCGCGTTTGCCCGCTGACATGCGCGCCGTGATCGAAACCCTCTATGCCACCACTTGACCGACAAAAACCTGAAGAAGGAGAACAAAGATGTCCGATCTCACCTTGATCAGCTTTCTCGGCCGCGCCAAGCTCGACCCTCAGACCGGCTACAAGACCGCCAACTACCGCTTCGCCGATGGCCGCACCGAGACGACGCCATTCTTTGGGCTTGCCTTGTGCGCGCAGCTCAAGCCCAGCCGCATGCTGCTGCTGGGTACGAAGGGCAGCATGTGGGATGCGCTCACCGAGCACTTGAGCGGCGACGACGAGGCGGCGGAACTGCGCCTTGCGCTCATGGACGCAGTGAAGTTAGAGCAGGTCGATCAGACCCTGCTCGACCGCCTCACCCCACATGTGGAAAAGCGGCTCGGTATGGCCTGCCAGCTCAAGCTCATCCCCTACGGCGCGGACGGCGATGAACAGATTGGCATCTTGAGCGCCATCGCCGAGGCTGGGCTTGGCGGCCCGGTGGTCATCGACGTCACCCATGGCTTCCGTCACTTGGCGGCCCTGGGGCTGGTGGCCGCCTTCTTTCTCGAGCGCGCCGCCAAGCTCGACATCCGCGGCCTGTACTATGGCGCCTTGGACATGACACGCGACGGGATCACCCCCGTCGTGCGCCTCGATGGGCTCGCCGCCGTGCAGGACTGGGTGGCCGCACTCGACCACTACGACGCCAATGGCGATTACGGCGTCTTCGCCCCTTTGCTCGTGCGCGATGGCGTGCCGGAGGACCGCGCCCGTTGCCTGGAGGAGGCCGCCTTTCACGAGCGCACCTTCAACCTGTCCAGCGCGCGCCAGAAACTCCTGACTTTCCTGCCGGTGCTGGAGGGCGAGCTTACCGGTGCAAGCCGCCTGTTCCGCAGAGAACTGCAGCGGCGCTTGTCCTGGGTGCATAAGGGAGGGCTACCCGAGTATCAGCGCAAACTGGCCTACGAGTACCTCAGGCGTCAGGATTACGTGCGTGCCGCGGTGTTCGCCTGGGAGGCCATAGTCAGCAAGCAATGTGTCGATCGCGGCATGCCGCTCAATGACTTCAAAACCGGCCGCGATCCCGCCATCGATGCCTTCGAGGCCGAAATCCAGGCCGGTGAACACCCTGACTCGATGACCAAGGCCTATTGGACCCTCAAAACCCTGCGCAACGCCCTGGCGCATGGCAGCCCGCCTACGGTCGAGCGCTACCGCAGGATGCTGGCGGATGCCCAGACCCTGCATCGAGAGCTCGAGGCCGCCATCAAGCGCCTGCTCGGTTGAATCGCAAGCTTGCCGGCCCGGTCAGGACGCGCGCGATGAGTGACAATGAGCCTTCAGGAAGGAGCAGCAAGGTGAAACGACTGAGCTACCAGCTACGCTTCAACACCCCGGCCTTTCTCGGCAATGCCGAGCAAAGCGGGCAGTGGCGCACGCCGCCCTTCAAGGCGCTGCTCAGGCAGTGGTGGCGGGTGTTGAAGGCAAAAGATTACAACTACAAGCATCTAGATTTACGACAGCATGAAGGCGATCTGTTCGGTAACGCCTGGTTAGAAGGCGAAGACGCTCAACCGCTCCATCGCAAAAGCCGCGTCACTCTTCGCCTCTCCCAATGGGATGACGGCAAGCTCACCTCGCAAGCTTGGCCCGGCGGTGCAATGGAATCCGTGACGACGACTCGAGACGGCACGGGGCGGGTTCGCGGAGATGTGTACCTCGGATTCGGCCCTGTGCTGCCGCCAAGCCGCAGAGAAAACCGTACGTCGATCACGATTCGCGGCGCCATCGGGACGGATGAATCGTCCGTCCTTGAGCTGTTGCCGGAACGACTGCCTGGGGTCAGACCCACCGAGCGGGACATGAACGATGTATCAGACGCCATCCAGCTCATGGCGTGGTTTGGCACTGTGGGCAGCCGATCCCGTAATGGATGGGGGTCTGTATCGTTCAACGCGGAAGCTGGCACACAGGCCGTCAGCCCTTTGCCTGGCATAACGGATGTCTTGCTCGCTCGCATCCGCAGAGACTGGTCGGCCTGTCTTGAGTTGGATTGGCCTCATGCATTGGGATTCCGTGGTAACCAGCCGCTCATCTGGGTGAGCCAGCCTTATCCAGATTGGAGAAAGGCCATGGGCTGTTTGGCGAATGTCCGTGTAGAGGTTCGACGTGTTGCCAAATCATTTGTCGGACCGCATCGCGTGGGCGGCATCCATTTGCTGGGCTATCCAGCCGGCGACAAATGGACGCTGCGGGAGTTATCGAAGGGACAACCCAACCGGGAAAACCAGGAAGGCAGACTTGCGACACAACTACGTTTCAAAGTGGTGCGGACAGAGAAAGGACTGGTCGGCATGGTCTTTCACATGCCGCATCGATTTCCGGATGAACTGATGAACCGCTTGAAGCCCGATCAGCAGGCGTGGATTCGGCAACACGAGCGCGAGGTGTGGAAAAACATCCACCAGGCCTTGGACCGAAACAGCCGACTTGCACCACTGGGAGGCAGACAATGAAAGAAATGCTCTGGAAAACCAAACTCGCCGCCTGGGTGCATGACCCGGCCGAGAAGGCCCTGGTGCTGCTGCGCGACAAGACCGGCCACGAATGGGGCACGGTAGCCGATCTGCGCGAAACGTTGTTCGGCAGCCGGGCCATGCCCGCCGATGTGGCGCCCATCCTCAAGCGCGCCGACTGGTATGCCGCCGCCGCCGACCGTCCGCAATGGCCGGTTGAGGAGGGCGGCGTGCGCTATGCCAAATGGACGCAGGTGGATTTCGCCGAAAAACCGGTGTTGATTCATCCGCTCACGGGGGTGGGACATCAACCAAGCCCGCTGACCGAGATATCACCCGAGCATCTCAAGACAGTCAGCCACGATCATTTCAACGGGCTGATCGTCCGCGAGGCCGAGGGGCGGCCCGATTTCCGGAAGACCCTCTTGGCCTATTGGCGCTTCGGGCCGGGGACCCCGGCAAAGGACCTGCATCATCTCTGGCAGAACCTGCCCGCCGACACCCGTGTGCCCGATCACACCATCTGGGCGCACCTGGACCTCGTCTCCGCCTTGGCCGGGGCCATGGCCCTGGATGCCGACGCCACACCGGCCCTGCTGGCGGTCAGCTTTGGCCCGGTGCAGGGCTTTATCGCCGAGGCGCGCACCACTTCCGACCTGTGGGCCGGCTCGCACCTCTTGGCGCGCATCGCCTGGGAGGGCATGAAGGTGGTGTGCGAAGGGATGGGCCCGGATGCGATCCTGTTTCCCAACCTGCGCGGCGTGCCGCTCGTGGACCGCTGGTTGCGCGATGACATGGGGCTACCGGGCGAGTGGTTCCAGGGCGAGGACTGGGTAAGAAGCAAAACCGATGCCAACCCCTTGTTCGCGGCGGCGCTGCCTAACCGCTTCGTCGCCATCGTGCCCGAGGCCCAGGCCGCTTCTTTGGCCAGCGAGATCACCCAGCGGGTGCGTGGCTTCGTCGCCGGGCTGGGGGAGAGGACGCTGCGCAGAATCCTGGAGGAAATCGGTGAAGCCTGGCGCGACGATCTGCCATGCGTGGCGCAGTTGAAGGCGCAGCTTGCGGATTTCCCCGAGGTCCATTGGGCCGCCGTCCCCTGGTCGCTCGCCGAAGGCAAGGCGGAAAATGGCCAGCCCCGCACCGACACCACCAAGCTGCGCGAGGCGCTTGCCGGTTTCTACCCAGAGGGGGAGAAGGTCGGCTTCCTCGATGGCGAGGCCTGGCCGGTGTTGAGCCAGGGCATCGTGCTCGACGGCGCGCGGTTCTACGACCCCAACCCCGGCACGCTCTACCCGGCGCTCTACGACCTGCTCGACCGTGTGGCCGCAGCCGCCAAGACCGTGCGTCCGTTCGCGCCGCTCAAGCAGACCGGCTACCGCTCCACGCTCAATGGCGAGCGGGAGTGGCTCACGCTCGATCGCTCGCAACTTGCCCTGCCGCCCGGCAGCCGCAAAGACACATTGTGGACCCGATTGGCCGATAAGCGGCCCTCCTGGGTCAAGCCCGGCGAGCACCTGGACGCGCTGGCCGCCATCAAGCGACTGTGGCCGACGCTGTTCACCGAGGAAGTGCGCGACATCGTCGGCCAAGACGTGCGCCGCTACGTGGTTTCCACCCACACCCTGGCCTTGGCGGTGAGCATGGAACAGTGGCTGGACAAGACCCCGCGCCCAGAGCTGCCCTTTACTTTGAAGAATCTGTTGGCGTGCAGAAACGACGAACGCACCGCCTTACCCCGTCGCATCGCTGCCCGGCTGCACACCGACACCGAGGAGGCGCAACTTCTCTGCCGCAAGTTGCCCGGTGTGCTGGATGCCCTGAAGGAAGAGATGGACGTCGATGCCCGAGATGAGGCGCAGTATGAGCACGCGCGTCAGGCCGAGGAGATGCTGGCCAGCGCGGAGCGGGACATCAAGGAGCTCTTCGGCGCCAGGCCCGAAGCCTACTACGGCCTGCTTTTGCTCGATGGCGACCGCATGGGGGCGTGGCTGTCCGGAGGCAAGGACGGGTTCCAGTTGGAATATCGCCAGTGCTGGCATCCGCAAATCCGCGCAAGCGATGCCGTCCGCCAGCTTTGCCAGTCCAACCCAGCCCTGGGCAAGTACCTCGAGGCCAAGCGCCCGCCCTCGCCGTCACGCCACGGCGCCATCTCGCGGGCGCTGAACCACTTCTCGCTCAAAACCGCCCGTTTCGTGGTGGAAGACTGCTTCAAGGGCAAGCTCGTCTATGCCGGCGGTGACGACGTGCTGGCCTTCGTCTGCGTCGATGACCTGCTGCCGGCCATGGCGCTGCTGCGCTGCCTGTACTCGGGACTCAGCGTGCCGGAGTGGTTGCTCAACCGTCTCGACGACAAGTCACGCAGGCGTTTCGAAAGCGGCAACGGCTGGCTGCGGCTGGATGACGATCTGCTCTTGACCATGGGGGACAAGGCCACCGCTTCCTGCGGGGCGGTGGTGGCGCATCACCAGGCGCCGCTCGGCATGGTGTTACGCACGCTGCGTCAAGCCGAGGCGTCCGCCAAGAAGGCCGGCGGTCGCGATGCCTTCTGCCTGCGCGTCATGAAGCGCGCTGGCGGCGAAGTGGGGCTGACGGACAAGTGGTGCCGGGCAGAGGGAGAAGGTGCGGCTTGTTTGCTCGATGCCCTCGTGCGCATGCTCGCGCGCAAGGGGGTGTCGCGCCGTGCGGTCTACAACTCGGTCGAATGGTTGAGATCGTTGCCGGCCAAACCCGATGCGGCCTTGCTGCGCACCAACCTGGCCTACCAGTTCGCGCGCCAAGGGGGCGACCGCGATCTTGCCCTGCAGCTGGCTGACTACGCAAGCTGCCATTATGCCGAGCGCTCAGCCAAGGTCTTGTGCGATTTTCTCTTGACCGCCGAATTCCTCGCCCGCAACACCCGCCATCCGGAGGTCGAATCATGACCGTTTGGCGCTTCGTTCAACCCGTCGACACCCTCTCACTGCGCGGCAACAAGCTCTTCGGCGCGGCCGGGGACTATGGCGAATCCGGCTTCCCGCCCAAGCCCTCGGTGCTCGCGGGCGCGCTGCGCTCCCTCCTTCTGACACAGGCTGCCGGCAAGATGGAAAGCTTTGCTGCGGGCCAGCAGCTACAAGACGAGGCTTTGAACCGCATTCTGGGCACACCGGCAGCGCCCGGCACGTTCGCCCTGCGCGGCGTATTCCCCGCCACACGCGACGCGGATGGGAAAGTGTGCCTGCTGCTGCCGCTGCCAGCCGATGTGCTGGTGTTCGACGAGGGCAAAACCGTCCGGGCGCTCAAGCCGCAGCGTTTGCCCGCAGGCGTTTTGGCCAGCAAGCCGGAAGGGCTCGCCCAGGTGTCCATCCTTCGCCAGCCCGAGGCGGCGAAACCCGAGGGCGGCTGGCTCCTCAACGAAGCGGGCATTGCCGCCTACCTCGCGGGCGAAGCGATCGGCCCACAGCACCTTGTGGCCCAGTCCACCCTGTGGGGGCGCGAGGCGCGTGTCGGCATTGCGCTCTCCCGCACTTCCCGCACAGTGGAAGAGGGCAAGCTCTTCACCGTAGAACACACCGTGCCGCGCCAGCCGGAACACGGTGGCCCCGCCGTTGGGCTCGCCGTGGCCGTGGCTGGCGTGGAGGAGAGACTGCCGTCATCCGGTACCTTGCGCCTGGGCGGAGACGGCCGCGCCGCGGCGCTGTGCAGCATGCCCGCCCCGACTTGGCCCTCGCCGCTGGAGGCCATCCAACGCACGGGCCGCTTCAAGCTCATGCTGACGACACCCGGCATATTTCCTGCCGGCTGGCGGCCCAGCTTGCCCGAGGGGCTGACCGCACAACTCGTCTGCGCCGCCGTGCCGCGCTTCGAGGTCGTCTCCGGCTGGGATCTCGCCACTTGGGCGCCCAAGGATGCCGAACGCGTCGTGCCTGCTGGCGCCGTGTACTGGTTCGAAGGTTTTGCCGGCGACCCCGGCAAGCTTGCCGAGTGGGTGGCAGGCGGGTTATGGGGCGAAAATCCCGATCGCCAACGCCGCGCCGAAGGCTTCAATAACGCATTGCTCGCGGCCTGGCCGCACGGATGAAGGAGAACGCCATGTACGCCCATCGCGTCAAAGTTCGCTTGGTACCCAACCAGCCTCTAGTCGTGCCGTTGCCGCCTGACTTGCCGGAAATGGATGCGGAAGTGATCATCCTGTTGCCGGATATGCCAGCCACCACACCGGCCTTTGCCACACTCGAAGAATACGACGCCTGGTTGAAGAGCCAGCCACCAACGCCTTATTCGGTCGAGGAAATCGAGCGTTACATCGCCGAGGAACGGGCTGCCTGGGGGGAGTGATGCTGAAACAGGCGTATCTCGATACTTGCATCGTGATCTATTACGTGCAGCAGCATCCGCGTTATGTGGAGGGGATTACCCGTGCCATGCTCCCGGCGGGTCGCCATCAGCCACGTTTGGCAGTGTCGGATCTGACCCGCCTGGAATGCCGGGTATTCCCAATAAGGCGCCATGATGCCCGTCTATTGGCGGAATACGACGCTTTTTTCGCGCTACCGTCAGTTCGTCGCATCCCCATGGACACGGCCGTATTCGATTTGGCTACTCGGCTGCGTGCACAACATCGCCTCAAGACCCCCGATGCCTTGCATCTAGCCGCCGCGATCCACACCAGCTGCGATGAGTTTTGGACCAACGACGATCGCCTGGCGCAAGCGGCCGAAGGTTGTATCCAGGTCGTTGTCTTCAATCAAGCACCCTAAGGGAGCTCCCATGTTCGAAAAAAACCGCCTGCTCTTCATCTATGCCGTTAGCCCCGTGCACATGGGTGCCGGTCAGGCCATCGGCGTCATCGACAACCCGATCCAGCGCGAGCGCCACACCGATCATCCCATGATCGCCGGCTCCGGCCTCAAAGGCGCGTTGCGGCACCATCTGGAAAGGACGTGGGACAAAGCCGAGGTCGCCCGTCTGTTCGGGCCGGAGTCCAACGCATCGGACTACGCCGGCTGCGTGAGCTTTGGCGATGCGCAACTGGTCGCCTTTCCGGTGAGGAGCTTGAAGCGCGGCTTCATCTGGGCCGTCTCGCCGGTTACCCTGGCCAGGCTCAAGCGTCTGGCTATGCTGGCTGGCTGCAAGGTCGATTGGAGCGTGCCGCAGGCCGAGGCGGAACGAGCGCTGGTGGTGGAGACTGGCCTGCTCAACCAGGGCCGCCTGGTGCTCGAAGCGTTCGACTTTGCGGCTGTGGAATCACCGGCGCTGAAGACGATTGCAAAATGGCTCGCAGACTACGCCCTGCCAACCGGAGAGGCGCACGCCCACTTCCGCGAAAAACTCAGCAAAGACCTCGTGCTGCTGCCGGAAGAGGCCTTCAGCCACTTCGTGCGCAACGCCACCGTCGTCGAGCCGCACGTGCGCATCAACGACGAGACCGGCACCGCCGACGAAGGCGGCCTCTTCTACACCGAAAACCTGCCGCCTGAGAGCCTGCTGGTCTCAGCCATGCTCACCTCTATCGAGCGCACCTCGCAGAAACGCCGCAATGGCGAGCCGATGTCGGCCGAGCAGGTCATGCAGGCCCTTGTTTCAGGCAATGGCAAAGGCGGCCTCGATGGCGCGCTCATCCAGGTGGGCGGGGATGCCACCACCGGACGCGGGCAGGTGGTGCTGCGCTTTGCACCCGAGACGCAGGAGGGTTGATCATGCCGCAAACACTCGACCAGCAACGCGCCCAATACGCCTGGGAAAAAGTCATGCAGATCGCGCAAGACCTCGTAAAAGACTACGCCCGTGAGGCCAAAGGCGCGCCGGCGCTCGTCATGAGCAGCGGCCTGATGCAGACTCTGGCTTTCTACAATGCCAAGGGAAAACAGCAACATGCGTCCCTGCGCGACCACGTGTGCCGCTGGCTGGGACGCACACTGGGCGGCACCCCCATCCCCAATCGGCAGCCGTTTCCGCACGAGACAAACGCCACTTTTCCTAATGTCATGGCTGCCCTCCACGCCGCCCCTTCATCACTCTACCTGCGCGCCACCGACGAGGCCCTGGCGCTACTACGCTGGATTCGTCAGTTCGCCGATGCCCGCAAGTCCATGGAGGGCTGAACATGCGTGCTGCCGTCCCCCAGTATGTAGGCACCGATTTCGCCGACTGCCCGCCCGGCCATCGCTTCGGGCTCTATTTCCCGGTCTGGACGGACGACTGGTTGCTTGACAAGGAAGGCAAAGGCGCGGCCCTCAAACAGACCCTGAAGTTGCCGTCCCATGCCAAGGTTATCTTGGAGGCCCTGCGCCGGCGCCAGACCCTGCTGCTCGACACCATACCCGAGAATGCCAGGCTGTCCATTGAAGCACGCTCTACCGCCCCATTCGCCACCGGGCTGGGCATGGAACACCCGTTGGAAAACGGCTTTGCCTTCTTGAACCCCTATGGATTGCCGTATCTGCCCGGCAGCTCCATCAAGGGTGTGCTGCGCCGCGCGGCGCAGGAACTCGCCGGCGAAGCGAGCGAAGCCGATCGCCAGGGCTGGAGCGAGCCAGCCATCACCGCGCTGTTCGGCTTGGAGAGCGAGGATGGTAGCAAGAAACACAGCCGCGGTGCGCTCACCTTCTGGGATGCGCTACCCGATCCAGCCAAGGGAAGCCTGGGCATGGAGGTGATGACGCCGCACTACGGCGACTATTACAAAGGTGAGACGACGCCCCACGATGCCGGTCAGCCCAACCCCATCGTCTTCCTAGTCGTGCCCGCCGGCAGCGAATTCTTTTTCCATCTCACTTGCGACACCGCTCGCCTGACCCCGGACCTGACCGCTTCATGGCAGGACCTCATGCGCGCTGCCTTCAACCACGCCTTCGATTGGCTCGGCTTTGGCGCCAAGACGGCGGTGGGTTATGGGGCGATGCGGCAAAGCACGGCACAAGTCGCCGGGCAGTCTGTCCAGACGCTGGCTGAGAACTCAAGGCCCGCTGCTTTGCAGGCGACGGAAAGCATCTGGTCGAACGCGACGCTGCGTTTCAATCCTGGCAGCAAGGAAATCGTGGCTTACTTTGGGAACCGATCGACTGCAGGGCTGCGTGGCCAGCAAGCGCAGGATCTCATGAACCAGCTCGGCGAGCGCGCTGAGCGGCTGAAAATGCAAAGGGAACTCAAGGGTATTGCCGTGCGCATCGAGCAAGTCGGCAATCAGCTTCTATTGAAGGGTCTCGCGTGACCACCTACTTCGTCAGCCGCCACGCCGGCGCCGTGGCCGAGGCCCGCTTCGGCATCCCGCAGGAGATCGCTGCCACTGCCTGGGCGCGTTTGCCCGCTGACATGCGCGCCGTGATCGAAGCCCTCTACGCCGCCGCCCGGCCGGCATGAAAGGAACGAAGATGCCAAACCTCACCTTGATCAGCTTTCTCGGTCGGGCCAAGCTCGACCAAAAGACCGGCTACAAGACCGCCAACTACCGCTTCGCCGATGGCCGCACCGAGACGACGCCATTCTTCGGACTCGCCCTCTGTGCGCAGCTCAAGCCCACCCGCATGCTGCTCTTGGGCACTCCGGGCAGCATGTGGGATGCGCTCACCGAGCACTTGAGCGGCGACGACGAGGCGGCGGAACTGCGCCTTGAGCTCATGGAGGCAGTGAAGTTAGAGCAGGTCGATCAGGCCCTGCTCGACCGCCTCACCCCACATGTGGAAAAGCGGCTCGGTATGGCCTGCCAGCTCAAGCTCATCCCCTATGGCGAGAGTGGCGATGAACAGATCGGCATCCTGCGCGCCATTGCCGAGGCTAGGCTTAGCGGCCCGGTGGTCATCGACGTCACCCATGGCTTTCGCCACTTGGCGGCCCTGGGCCTTGTGGCTGCCTTCTTCCTCGAGCGCGCCGCCAAGCTCGACATCCGTGGCCTGTACTATGGCGCCCTGGACATGACACGCGACGGGATCACCCCCGTCGTGCGCCTCGATGGGCTCACCGTCGTACAGGACTGGGTGGCAGCGCTCGACCACTACGACGCCAATGGCGATTACGGTGTCTTCGCCCCTTTGCTCGTGCGCGATGGCGTGCCGGAGGACAAGGCGCGTTGCCTGGAGGAAGCCGCCTTCCACGAACGCACCTTCAACCTATCTAGTGCGCGCCAGAAACTCCTGACCTTCCTGCCGGTGCTGGAGGGCGAGCTTACCGGTGCAAGCAGCCTGTTTCGCCGAGAACTGCATCGGCGCCTGTCCTGGGTGCGCGAGGGCGGCCTGCCTGAATACCAGCGCAAACTGGCCTACGAGTACCTCAGACGTCAGGATTACGTGCGTGCCGCGGTGTTCGCCTGGGAGGCCGTGGTCAGCAAGCAGTGTGTCGATCGCGGCCTGTCGCTCAACGACTTCGAAACTGGCCGCAAACCCGCCATCGATGCCTTCGAGGCCGAAATCAAAGACAGCAAACATCCAGATTGGTTGACCGAGGCCTATTGGACCCTCAAAACCCTGCGCAACGCCCTGGCACATGGCAACCCGCCTACGGTTGAACGCTACCGCAGGATACTGGCAGATGCCCAGACCCTGCATCGAGAGCTCGAGGCTGCCATCGGGCGCCTGCTTGGTTGAATCGCAAGCTTGCCAGGTTATGCACTGGCGCTTTCCGTGACGACAATCCTGTCGAGCAATTCGAATGTACGCTACGTTTCTTTTGCGACATCGGCATTTGAGGAGCAAGGGTAATGACCGATACTCGATTGCTTGCAGCGAGCTGCCGCGTGGCCCTGGCCGCGTTTCTGCACGATCTCGGCAAGTTCGCCGAGCGCGCCCGTATCCCCGAAGCAGAAACGAGACAAGCCGACGGCAACACACAACAGGCAGTCAATGAAATCATGTACTGCCCGGAACGGAATGGCCGTCGTTCTCACATCCACGCTGCATACACGGCCATCGGCCTCGACATGATCGAGCAATGGCTACCCGAACTCGTCGGCGAGGATATGTCGCCTTTCGCACCGTGGGGCGAGAAAGGCGCGGATGATTCGCTCATCAACGCCGCAGCCAAACATCACCGGCCGGAGACTTACCTGCAGTGGGTCATCGCTACGGCGGACCGCCTCGCCTCAGGCTTCGAACGCGAGGAATTCGATAGCTATAACCACGCGCCAGACGAACACGAACAACAAGGGCGCCGGTTCGACCACTACACCACGCGGCTGGAAACCCTGTTGGAGCGTATCCGTCTGACGAACCGGACAGAGACGAGAGATTGGCGCTATCCCCTTAAACCCTTGTCGCCGATGTCAATTTTTCCCGTTCGCGCCGTGGAATGCGAAAACGACAGCGCGGACGAGTCACAGGCCCGCTACTCGGAGTTGTGGAAGCAATTCCGCGAGGGGGTAAAGCTCATCCCCGCCAACCACCGCCACAACCTCGCGCTGTGGCTCGACCATTTTGATAGCCTCTGGCTTACGTTCACTCATGCCATTCCTTCGGCGACTGCCGGTATTGCCGGGAAGGTTCGGCCAGACGTGTCGCTCTATGACCACTCCAAGACTACGGCGGCGCTCGCTGTGGCCCTGTGGCGATATCACCATGATCGCGGGGATGCGGCGGCGATCATTGCTGAGCAACTGCGGGCGCAATGGGACAAAGACCGTCGCGACAGCCTCGAGGCCCGCCAGGCGTGGGAAGCAGAAAAATTCCTGCTGGTGCAGGGCGATTTCACCGGCATCCAGAACTTCATCTTTGCTGAAGGGGGGAGTACCCAGAAACGCGCCGCGAAGCTGCTGCGCGGACGTTCGTTTTACGTATCGCTGCTATCCGAGCTGGCGGCATTGAAAGTGTTGGAGGTCCTCGCTCTGCCTGCCACCAGCCAAATAGTCAACGCAGCCGGCAAGTTTTTGATCGTTGCACCCAACACTGAAGAAAGCGTGAACAATCTGCGCAAGGTGCAGAAAGAACTCGACGCCTGGTTTCTCGAGCACACCTATGGCCGGTCGGGACTACTCCTCGCCTGGCTGCCCACACGGGCAGCGGACTTCCGCCACAGCGAAGGCGAGGAAAGTCCATTCCGTAGGCTAATGAAGCGCTTGTTCGAACAACTGGACACGGCCAAGATGCAGCGCTTGGCCCTATGCGAAGATCAAGCGCCGAATGTGGTCTTCGACGGTTTCCTTGATCGTTTCGTGCACGGCGAATGCCGTATCGATGGCTGTTCTCCTGGCGTCGTGAATATCGACGAGAACACCTGGGTCAGCGAGCTCGCCGCGGACCAGATCGATACGGGCAAGTGGCTTGCCACGCAGAGGCGGGTGCTCATCACTCGGGCTGCGCTCGATCATAACACGCTTCGTCTGGCGATCTTTGGTTATTACGTTAGCTTCACCGGTAGTGAGGAAGATACCGGGCGTTTTGGCAATGAAGCGAGAACCGGAAACCTCGTTCGTGCCTGGGATTTCTCGCTGCCAGAATCATCTGATGCGCCATTGTGGAACGGCTACGCACGGCGACACATCAATGCGTATGTGCCGCGCTTTGGTGAAATGAACGCCTGGGAGGCGGAGCGCTACCGGGGTATCGAACAGGTGGAGGATTTCGAGCCTGATCCTCGTGAGCCCAAGACCTTGAATCATCTCGCGTGTGATGATCGCCAGCTCGACGAGAATGGCCGCTGGATCGGCGTCAAGGCGTTGATGACCCTCAAGGGCGATGTGGACAACCTCGGGCTCATCTTCCAGAAGGGCCTCGAGCGTCCGACTTTCGCGAAAATGGCCGCGCTCTCGCGGCAACTGAATGCCTTCTTCACCATATACCTGCCGTGGCTGTGCCGGCAGGAGTTCCCCAACACATACACCGTGTTTGCCGGCGGCGACGACTTCTTTCTCATTGGTCCCTGGCATTCCACTATCCGGCTTTCGGAAAGAATGCGGGAGGATTTCAGGCGCTATGTTGCCGACAATTCCGATATCCACTTCTCTGCCGGCCTATCGATGACCAAGCCAGGTCTCCCCATCCGTCAGCTCGCAGCGCTAGCCGAAGAAGCGCTCGATGATGCAAAGGCGCTGCCCGATAAAAACGCCGTAAGCTGCTTTGGCGTTCCCGTGCGATGGGATCAGTTCGGTGAGATCATGGCATGCCATGCGGCGCTCGAGAAAATCGCGCAGACACATGCACTGTCGAGAGGTTATCTCTACGCCCTGCTCAATTACGCGGATATGTCTGACGAGGTTGCCACGAAGCCCGAGGCAGCGCTGTGGCATTCACACTTCGCCTATCGCACGCGGCGTCTTGCCGAAACTCGTTTCCGGGACATCGATGACCGCGATGAGCGGGAACGGAAGCGGCGCGCGCTGCAAGAGCAGCTAGCCGTGGAAATTGCTAGCAGAGGCATCGAGAAACACCGTGCAGCCTACAAGATCGCCCTCTTTACCTACCTGTATCAGCAACGTGATTGAGGAGGAACGACATGCCATTGCCACCCCACCATGGCAACCGCAACCCGCAGCAGAGGCAACAGCAGGATCGTCAAGCACCTGCACTTCCGGAGATAAGATTCTCCGGCAAGCTCGATCCGGAGCTCTTCAACGGAACGGCCAAACAAGCAGCCCGGGCCGTAGCCAGCAGCGACCGCGACCAAAATAAACCCGCCCAATTACGTCGCTTCTACGACGAGTTGTGCATGTGGGAAGAAAAGGTTGCACGTCAGCCCGAGAAATTCGAAGAGTATCTCCCCCTCATTCGCATGCTCAATGCCAAGGCCGCATATGCTGAAGGCCGCAAGCTTGTCGACTCCACCTTCGTGAACCTTTTTCAGCAGACTCTTGCCGAGGTTAGGGACCCGCAGTCGCTGACGGCCTGCAAGCTGTTCTGGGAGGCCTTCATGGGTTTTTACAAGCAAGAAAGACCGAACTGAACCGACCGGAGAGCAGACGATGAAACTCGCCACTATCGAAAAAATCACCGGTAAATTGGAGCTCGTCACAGGGTTGCATATTGGTTCGGGCAACAACGAGATGCACATCGGCGGCACCGACAATCCTGTCATCAAACACCCGCTCACTGGCGAACCCTATATTCCAGGTTCCTCAATCAAGGGCAAGATTCGCAGCCTGTTGGAGTGGGAGCTTGGCGTGGTCGGAATTACGGATGGTCACCCGTTGGGGTTCAAGCACATTAAAAGGCTCGAGGGTGCTGTCCAGGAAAAGGCGAAGACACTTCTTAAGCTATTTGGGGGCGCCCCGGAGGGCAGCGATCGTGATGAGGCGCTCGTGAAGGAAATCGGTCCTACCCGTTTGTCGTTCTGGGACTGCGCACTGGACAGCGAGTGGGTCAAGACTATGCGCGAGCGCAACCTGCTGCTTACCGAAACCAAAATGGAGAACATGATCGATCGCATCCGTGGTGTTGCCGAGCACCCACGTAATACCGAGCGGGTGCCAGCCGGAGCGCGCTTCGAGTTCGCCCTCACCATTCGTCGTCACGACGATGAAGACCTCATACCCATGGTATGGCGGGGTCTGAAACTACTGGAGCTGACTGGTCTTGGCGGTTCCGGTTCGCGTGGATACGGTAAGGTGCGTTTCACCGCTTTGGAGATGGGCGGGCGAGATGTACTCTCTGAAGTCCAATCTTTCAATCTGCAGGCAGCATGATGCGCGTCTTTCGCGTGACGCTGACGCCCCTGTCGGCACTAGGCACTCCGCTCAAGGGTGATACATTTTTTGGCCAGCTCTGCTGGGCCGTGCGAGATCGCTTTGGCAATACACGGCTTGTGGAACTCTTGCAAGGCTATGCCGCTGGCCATCCATACGCCGTTGTCTCAGACGCCTTTCCGCATGGCTACCTACCGCGGCCTACGCTGCCAGGACATTTCTTTGAGGAAATACCAAACGAAGATCGTAAGGCGGTGAAAAAGCGTACATGGATGCCACTGGACAAACTATCGACACCGCTTGCCCAGTGGCTTGCGCATTGCGTGGCGTACGATGCAGTCCCTGGGGGTAGCCTCATGGAGCGTCCGCAACCCCACAACACGATCAGCCGCCTCACGGGCACTACGGGTGTGGGTGCCTTCGCGCCCTATGTGATGGGGCAGCTCTGGTTTGGTAAGGGAGCCGTGAAGGGGGGTGATTTTGCAGAGCCCAAGCTCGATCTATATGTTCTGCTGGATGAGGCCCGCCTGTCCGACGAAGAACTGAAAACGCTGATCGAGGATATAGGCGCGCTGGGGTATGGGCGCGACGCCAGCATCGGATTAGGCAAATACCGTTTGGACAGCTTCGAAGCATGCGACTTGCCTGCGCAGGATCGGGCCAACGCCTACCTGACGCTCGCTCCTTGCGCCCCGCAAGGGCTCGATTGGCAGGCGAAACGCTGTTTCTACAACGTCTTCACCCGCTTTGGTCGACACGGTAATGCAGGCGTGCACAGCGGCAATCCCTTCAAGGCACCGGTGCTACTTGCCAACACTGGTGCCGTGTTTACGCCCGCGGAATACATGAACGAGCCGTTCATTGGGCAAGGTCTTGGTGGCAAGGGGCGCCTTTCGAAAGCGATACCGGACACGGTACATCAAGGGTATGCCCCTGTGGTAGGTATTGCACTGCCAGAGTTCACCAAGGGGAGAGTCCCATGAGTGTTTTTGCGAGCTACCGGATGCTTATCACGCCGCTATCTCCTGTTCACATCGGTACAGGCGAATCCTACGAGCCGACCAACTACGTGATCGAAGATGGCATCCTACACGAATTCGATACGGCGGCGGTCATGAACGTACTGTCAGCGGCCGATCGCAAGACGCTCTTGGATATCGGCAATCGCAGACCAGACGCCGCAATGATTCAGGCAGTGCAGCGATTCTTTTTTGAACGCCGTGAGGCGCTCATGGCCCATGCTACGCGGCACATACCCGTTCTAGCTGGTGTTGCAGCCCTCTATGCCAGCCGGGTGGGACAAGTCGCCAACAAGGAAGCGGGCGGAGGCGTGGTGCTCAACCGACTTGAGATCGACCGCACAAGCTTCAATCCTACGAGCCGTTTGCCCTTGCTGTATGGATCATCGCTCAAGGGCGCAATACGAACGGCACTGCTTGACCGCGTGAACAATGGGGCCCGCGCAACTGAGAGCAAGGGGCTACACGAATTCCAGGGTCGGCTTTTTAAGTATTTCGATCCTCAAGCCAGACCACGTATGTCGCTCGAACGCGATCCGATGCGCCTGGTACAACTTTCGGATGCCGCATGGAAAGCCCACACTGACCTGCCAGCGACCGAGATGCGTCTTGCGGTAAACCGCAAGAAGACGCCAGTAAAAGATCGAATGGGCAGGATTCGCCCCTCACAAGCTGAGGCAAATAATCTTTATCAGGTCCTCGAATGCATTCCCGGCATGTATTATCGAGCCTTCTGGGGGCAGGTCAACTTGCAATCTGTCGAGGGATTACCGGAGCAATACCGCAAAAACCGGCGCCAGCTCCCTGACCCAGCGCTGCGTTTTGATATAAAGCGCATCGCCCGCGATTGCAACGCTTTCTACCAACCCATTCTGCTAGCTGAGAACCGGATATTGAGTGAGCGTGGTTTTCTTGACCAGACCTGGAGAAAATCCATAGAGCTCCTGCTTTCCTCCCTCAAGCAAGACATGGAGCAGGGCGATGTCTTCCTCCTGCGCGTCGGGCGTCACTCGGGAGCAGAGTCGGTCACACTCAACGGCGTGCGAAAAATAAAAATCATGCGCGGTCGCGGAATGCAGCCGGAATACGCCGATAATGCAAAGACCTTCTGGCTTGCAGCGAAGGCAAAAGATCAGAACGAGGGGCTGTTGCCCTTCGGCTGGATGCTGGTGGAATTGCTGCCCATGGAGGCCCCCATCCAGGAAAGACCGGTGCTCAAAGAAATTTGTGAGCCTTACTTGAGTTCTGCCAGAGACTTCGCTACGAAGCTAGCAGAACAACAGAAACGTTACGTGGTGCTCAGGCAGCGAATGGATGCCCAACGCCGGCAAGAAGAGGAGCGCAAACGACAGGCTGAAGAAGAAGCGGCAAAACAAGCGCGGGAAGCTGAGGAAAAGAAGGCTCGCCTTGCCATCATGACCGAAAACATGCGCGCAGTGGAAGCCTTCAGAGAGCTAGCGCAGCAAAAACTCGAACAGCTACGCGGCCGCCGCGAGCGCCCCAACATGGGAATACACGCCGAGGCGCAAAAGCTCGCCAAAGCGGCCCTGGAAGGCGAGTATTGGACGGCAGAAGAAAAACGCGCCTTGGCGGAAGCCATCGAGGAATGGCTACCCAAGCTCGTCGAGCGCTTCGACCGCAAGGGCGACTGGAAAGAGGCGCGCAAGAAGCTCAAACTCGCAGTTCTGAAGGGGGAGTCCTGAGTATCATGACCACTTACTTCGTCACCCGCCACCCCGGCGCCGTAGATTGGGCTGCGCGCCAAGGGCTAGCCGTCGATGCGGTGATCACTCACCTGAACCCTGAAGAAGTCCAGGCTGGCGACGTGGTAATCGGCACCTTGCCGATCCACCTCGCGGCCGAGGTGTGCGCTCGGGGCGGGCGCTATTTCAATCTCTCATTGGATTTACCCCCCGAAGCCCGCGGCCGGGAACTCAACGCAGACGACCTGGAACGCTACGGGGCGCGGCTGGAGGAATTTCGCATCGAGGCCGTTGCCAACCCTCGATAGGGAAGCTAAGCTCTCTAGGAACCTCGATCCAGACCATGACTGTGGAGATTTGCCCTTCCGTCTGAGAAGGGGCGCCGGCTGTAAATATAACCTGGCCCGGGGCAACGCCATCGACTCTCTTTGCCATTGACTGCCATGGACCTGCGCACCTTTATCATGGATTGGCTCGACCCCATCGGTGTGGTAGTTGGGTTGCTCCTCGCCGTGCCGGTGTTCTGGACCTGGTACGACGTCGTCATCGGTCGGCGCAGGCGCGCGCGGCAGTGGTTTCGGCAGGTCAGCCGCGATCCGGGCCAGCGTCCAGCCATCCTGATCATCGACCTGCTGCCGGGAAGGGACATGCGCCCTCAAGTGCAGCACTTCATTGCTAGCCAACCCGAGCTGAACACGATCCCGGATGACCGCCGCTTTCATCTCGCGCGCAGTACCCCCCTCAAGCCCGAAGACCTACCCGACCTGATCCGCGACTTACGCGCCAGGGCGGCCGATATCGCGCGTGCAGGCTGTGACACCGTGCATTGTTTTTATGCTGGACCAGTGGCCTTCGCTGCCGTCATCGGTGCCGAATTTGCCAACGGCGCGCGCTGCCTGTTCTACCAGCATCAACAGGGCCAGTACGTCAACTGGGGCCCGTTGCGCCACGACCGCTACTGAGAGAACCCTCTGAACAACGCTGTGAGCGCTTGGCTGCAACGGTTGTCTCACGGCGAGCACCCAGCTCGTCATGTCTTCCATCGTTTACCGAAACCAAGGCTCGTAAAGTCCACGCCCGCACATTGATGGGGCCATAAAGGCAAACACGGCGTTCATACCCCGCAAGCTTGCCATCCCAAAAAAACGACGATGCATGGTCTTCAATGCACCCGTTGCCACGCAGTGGCGTTTACACGGGAGATGAACCATGCATTGCAACACGTCTATCCTCATTACCGCTCTGGCTAGTCTGACCTGCGGCTGCGCCTCTATCGTCACCGGCCACAACCAGCCCGTGAGTGTCGAGACACGACACAAAGGGGAAATGGTCACTGGCGCCCAATGCAAACTCAACAATGACAAGGGCACGTGGTATGTCACCACGCCAGGCAGCGTCACGGTAGCTCGCAGCTACAGCGACTTGCACCTGCGCTGTGAGAAGGCGCCGCTGCCGCCGGGGCTTGCCACAGTCAAGTCCACCACCAAGGCCATGGCCTTCGGCAACATCCTGTTCGGCGGCATCGTCGGCGCGGCCCTGGATGCCGGTAGCGGCGCCGCCTTCGACTACCCTAGCCTGATCACGGTCGAGATGGGCGGTCAGGCAACAACCGAAACAGTAGCCCAAGCCAGCGACGGCGCATAGCAACGAGGCATCTCGCGCCCTGCCACTGACGGCCGGGCGCCGTCTCGTTGCCGTTGTCATAACCGTCGGCCTGTCCCCATGAGGTGCCTGGTGTGGGGCGCGCTAGTCCGCAAGCTTGCCGTTCCGGCAGGCAGGTTATGCAGGCGCTAAGCTGCACTCAGCTTGAAACCGAGGATCGCCATGAACCTCGAAATTCTGCACCACGCCTTGGACAACCTGACGCTCGGCGCGCCCATCCCGCATGGACGGCTGCACATATACCCCCTGATTGCTGCGCAGTATGGCGAGCCGGACTACAAGACCCTCGTGCAGGCAATCGATGCGCGCTTATGCCGGATGGAAGAAATACCCGGACGGGCCCAAGTCAACCGCCTTTTGTTCGTGAATCTGTCAGACCGGCCTATCCTGCTGCTCGATGGCGACATCCTCATCGGCGCTATGCAGAACCGCGTGCTGCACTCGAGTTTGCTCGCGCCGCCGCACGCCACGCTGGAACTGGACGTATACTGCGTCGAACAGGGGCGCTGGGGCTACACCCGTGGCAACGATTTCACCGGCTACGACAGCCTCGCTTATGCTCGCCTGCGTGCTGCCAAGGCGGCCGCCCGGCAGCCTGACGGCGCTGCGCCGCGCACGGTCGATCATCAATATGCCGTGTGGGAGGAAATCCGGCTCAAGTCACAACGCATGGCGGCACGATCGCGTACCGAGTCGGTCGCTGCCTTGTATGAGCGTCATGCGGCCGACCTCAAGGCCATCGAGGCCCATGTCCAGGCGCTAGCGCATCAAGTCGGGGCCATCTTCATGCTCGATGGCAAGCTCCTGGGCATGGACCTGTTCGACGCGCCCGCAACCTTTTCGGCCGTCCTGCCCCGGCTGCTGCGCGGCTATGGCATCGAGCTCTATGACCCCCAGTCGCCAGGGCAAGCCAGCACACACGATTGGCCCGAGGCAGGTCTGGACGCACTGCGTCAAGCCAACACCAGCCCCTTAAGCACACCGGGGCTTGGCAGCGCTTGGCAGCTCGACGGCCAACACGTGCAGGCAAGTTGTCTGCAATATGCTGGGCGCATCGTGCATCTGTTCGCTTATCCGGTCACTCCGGTCGGTAAAGCACAACCGCAATGACTCAACGCACCTTATACCTCGCTGCCTACGACGTCGCCGACCCGCGACGGCTGCGCCTGTCCCTTGAGCTCGTCAAGGGGCATGCCACCGGCGGGCAAAAATCGGTGTACGAATGCTTTCTCACCGACGCCGAGCGCGCGCACCTGTTGCACGACATGGCCTTGCTGCTCGATGAAGAGGAAGACAGCTTTCTGCTCATCGGCCTCGATCCACGTGCACGCGTTTATACACTTGGGCGAGCCCAAGCCCCCGTTGATCCCGACGCCTTCTATCTTGGCTAAAGCCATGGCGACCCTGGTACTTGATAACCGCGCCCTGGAGCTACGCATCGATGGCCAGGCACTCGCCCTGTACGAGCATGGCGAAAGGCGTGGCAGCCTGCCGCTCAAGCTGCTGGAGCGGGTCATCCTGCAAGGCGACCTCACGCTCAGCGCCGGCGTGCTCACCCGTTTGGCAGAAAACGGCACGGCGGTGCTCATGCTGTCGAAACGACACAGCCGTCGCCTGGCCGTGGTGCTCGGGCCGGCGCACAACGACGCAGCGATCCGCATCGCCCAGGCTCAGCGCATCATGGATCAGGCATGGTGCGCTTGGTGGGCGCGACGGCAGATTGCAGCCAAGACGCGCGCACAGATGCGACTGCTCAAGCAGGCCATGGTTGAACGCCCAGACTGCCGCAACCTGCTCACGCGCGCACTGACCGACCTCGAGCAGATGCTAGCCGACATGGGAACACCGCAGCAGCCACCTAGCGTGGAACGCCTGCGCGGTCTCGAAGGCGCCGCGGCGAGGTGCTATTTTGAGGGTTTTGCCGCCTTGTTCCCGCCTAGTCTCGGATTTACTGGCCGCAACCGCCGCCCGCCGCGCGACCCGGTCAACGCCTGCCTTTCCCTCACCTATACCTTATTGCACTTCGAGGCGGTGCGCGCCGCCCACATGGCCGGGCTCGACCCCCTGCTGGGTTTTTACCACCGTCCCGCCTTTGGCCGCGAATCGCTCGCCTCCGACCTCATCGAGCCGTTGCGACCACATGCCGACCTGTGGGTGTGGCGGCTATTCCAAGACCGCACGCTGCGTGCCGAACACTTTAGCCGCGAGGGCGAGGCTTGTCTCATGGGCAAGGCCGGGCGCGAAGCGTTCTATCAGCACTATGAGACCCATTTCGGGCCAGCCCGGCGCCTGCTGCAAAGACAATGCCGACGGCTTGCAGCGCATTTCCGCCAACAAGGCAGCCCCTACCTGGAAGAGGGTGAGACGTGAGCGTGCACACCGCGCGAAGCGCGACACATACCACCCTGCACAACGCCGCGGCTAACCCGGCTCCGCAGCGTTTACCGCTCTACCTCCAAGGGCGCGTGCCAACCCGCGTCGCCCTCGACGGCCCCGCTTTGCGCGTGCAGCGAGCGGATAAGGCCGACAGCCTCTACCCCTTGGCACGACTATCGCGCATCATCAGCAGCCTGAACGTCGCATGGCATGCGCAGGCGCTCAAGGCCTGCATCGACCAGCGGCTACCCATCATATTCGTTGCCACCGACGGCCAGCCAGCCGCCTACCTCTACCCAGCGCAGCACGCCCCCTCGCGGCTCGATGCGCTGATTGAAGAGCTACTCGACCGCCCCGATGGCTTCATGCACTATGCCCAATGGCTGCGGGCCGAACGCATGCGCACCCTACACGCCTGGCGACAAGCATGCCTGGCGCGCGGCCAGCCGATCGAAGCACCGGAATATGGCGAACTCGTGCGCCGCTATGTCTATCTAGACGAGACCCCCATGCTTGCCGCCGGGTCAATCTACGATAGCGCCCTGTATGCCTATGCCCTGAGACAGATTCAGGACGCCGGTGCCAAGCCACTGTACTGGGGGCCGGACGCGAAACCGCTCAACCTCGTTGCTGACATGGCCGGCCTGTTTCGGCTCGTCTTGGCGCTAGAGCTACGTGGCCTGGGAGAACGCTGGCACGGTGACGACAAGGCCATGCTTACCGTCTTGCATACCCAAGGACCAAAACTCGGCGAGCACGGGCGTGCCATATTGGCGCGCCTACACCGCCGTCTGCAACAACTTTTGGAAGAATGGCGTTAAACGAACATCGCAGTTGGCTCATCGCCTACGACATCGCGCACCCCAAGCGTCTTGGTCGCATCCATCGCTACACCAAGTCGGTAGCCACACCCATGCAATACTCGCTTTATGTCTGTTTTGAGACGGTGCGTGGCATCCAAGGCATACGCGACACGCTTGCCACCATGATCAACGCCCGCGAAGACGACGTGCGCA
>JBEPZO010000006.1:0-30689 GCA_041640815.1 Thiobacillaceae bacterium | reverse complement strand
GCCCGCTTCCGGAAGGGTTGCTCATTGCAGAGGCAAAGAGCCTCACGCAGGTCTGCACCAAGCCACTTGTTGGAGAGCGTGCCGGCAAGGACTACAATTTAGGTACCACGCGCTAACTCCCTACGGGGCGCGAGGGCTCCCCAATGCCGCCGCCATGGACTAGAATTCATCATGCTTGGAAGGAAACTTTTCGGGCGCTTCAAAAATTGTCAAGGGTATCTGCAACATATTGATTTTATTGAAAAATTAGACGCGAGCAGTTGAAACCCTAGACCTGATGAAGAAGGGATTAAGACGGCTGCCATCGCGAATCTTCTCGACCTCATTTCGTTGAAACCCTAGACCTGATGAAGAAGGGATTAAGACTGTTCCTAACGCTACAAAATCAATGTTAAAATCGTTGAAACCCTAGACCTGATGAAGAAGGGATTAAGACTCCATTAGTCCGGAGATGCTAATGATTTTTACGTTGAAACCCTAGACCTGATGAAGAAGGGATTAAGACTCGAGCGTCGGATTTTTGTTTGTTCGCGGTCTGTTGAAACCCTAGACCTGATGAAGAAGGGATTAAGACTCGTTTGTGGAATAAAAGGTTTCTAGTCCATGTTGAAACCCTAGACCTGATGAAGAAGGGATTAAGACAACTTTGTCTCTTCCTCATTTCGAGGAAAAGCCGTTGAAACCCTAGACCTGATGAAGAAGGGATTAAGACGCTTTAGGAGATTATAATATTCATCGAGTAGTGTTGAAACCCTAGACCTGATGAAGAAGGGATTAAGACCTTGAGTTTCAACAGACCGGCAACAGCTTCGGTTGAAACCCTAGACCTGATGAAGAAGGGATTAAGACGCTCTCTTTGAGCTGGTCAAACGCCGCCTTAGGTTGAAACCCTAGACCTGATGAAGAAGGGATTAAGACTTGATCGATCCGGCGACATTTTCCATGCTTTGGTTGAAACCCTAGACCTGATGAAGAAGGGATTAAGACGCGCACCACACCGGCAATCCTGTCCCTTCCATGTTGAAACCCTAGACCTGATGAAGAAGGGATTAAGACCATTGCAGATGTAGATTTTCATGTATTCCTCGGGTTGAAACCCTAGACCTGATGAAGAAGGGATTAAGACGCAACAGCGCGCCGGATATTCGAACCAGACGTGTTGAAACCCTAGACCTGATGAAGAAGGGATTAAGACCATTGCAGATGTAGATTTTCATGTATTCCTCGGGTTGAAACCCTAGACCTGATGAAGAAGGGATTAAGACTATATTAAAGACAAAAGTCTCTATACTCCTACGTTGAAACCCTAGACCTGATGAAGAAGGGATTAAGACCCGCAACAATCCGCACAAAGTACGGGCTGTTGCGTTGAAACCCTAGACCTGATGAAGAAGGGATTAAGACTCAAAAGCGCTTACGTCGTAACCAAGGTACGACGTTGAAACCCTAGACCTGATGAAGAAGGGATTAAGACCCTTGAGAGGGCGATGATTACCTGCTCATCGCCGTTGAAACCCTAGACCTGATGAAGAAGGGATTAAGACTCGGCCTTGACCTTGGCCCTGCGCCTGAAGCCGTTGAAACCCTAGACCTGATGAAGAAGGGATTAAGACAATATTCCTGGAGAAGCTCTTCGACACTGGCGTTGAAACCCTAGACCTGATGAAGAAGGGATTAAGACTAAAACGCTACCCCTAGAGGGAAGGTTACCCGTTGAAACCCTAGACCTGATGAAGAAGGGATTAAGACATGCACGAGGCTTTCATCCTAGGCGAGAATTCGGTTGAAACCCTAGACCTGATGAAGAAGGGATTAAGACACCTACTCGCACGCTGGCGTATTTAACAAGTGCAGTTGAAACCCTAGACCTGATGAAGAAGGGATTAAGACTCGGGCAAGGTGGTGGTGCCCTCTGGCAAGCGAGGGGTTGAAACCCTAGACCTGATGAAGAAGGGATTAAGACGAGTTTCTTCAACCCTGCTCAGGGTGTACTCCGTTGAAACCCTAGACCTGATGAAGAAGGGATTAAGACGCGCACTTCGGCCGTGTGCACCGCAGCTTCCGGTTGAAACCCTAGACCTGATGAAGAAGGGATTAAGACACGGCTGCTGGCGTCGAGGTCGCGATATTCGTGTTGAAACCCTAGACCTGATGAAGAAGGGATTAAGACACGACAGCGCCACATGCTCGCGCCGCACCGCGTTGAAACCCTAGACCTGATGAAGAAGGGATTAAGACAGGGCGATCCGCGCCATGCGGTCGGGGTTTAGTTGAAACCCTAGACCTGATGAAGAAGGGATTAAGACACGGCCTGTGGCCCCAGCAATAGCAGGGTGCAGTGTTGAAACCCTAGACCTGATGAAGAAGGGATTAAGACGGTTCACCTAGCAAGCGCCGAACGTTATTTTTGGTTGAAACCCTAGACCTGATGAAGAAGGGATTAAGACTCCGGATCAACCCAGAAGCCCGACATCTCCGCAAGTTGAAACCCTAGACCTGATGAAGAAGGGATTAAGACCTTGTTTTGGCTCTAGTCCGCACTGTAAGCATGTTGAAACCCTAGACCTGATGAAGAAGGGATTAAGACTACTGATTGAAGTTGAGGGTGCCCCGGTAGTAGTGTTGAAACCCTAGACCTGATGAAGAAGGGATTAAGACCGAGCAGCGCGCCTAGTCCGGTCGATACATTAGTTGAAACCTAGACCTGATGAAGAAGGGATTAAGACTTCTGTCCCCGTATCGCAATCCAGACTTGATCACCGGTTGAAACCCTAGACCTGATGAAGAAGGGATTAAGACTGACCCCGGCAGGAACATCCACCGGCTCTGCTTTGTTGAAACCCTAGACCTGATGAAGAAAAGATTGAGACCTAGGGGTTTTTAACAGGTGTTAAAACCTAGCCTGAGCTCAAATGCTGGGTGAAGCGCTGAGGGAAGACGCGAGCGGGATAAAGGGCCCGGCGCAGAGTGTGACTAACCTGGGGCAACGGGTTGTTAGGCGGGAGGGGATTTAAAGGAACTGCTGATTGATTCGAGTCCCATCGCTTTTTGTGCAGCCAGGAGTAGAAAAAATCAAAGCATCAGCTACAGGACGCGATGACACGACGAATTGATCAGTGCTTCTTAAAGGCAACGCTGTATAAGTTGCTGCGCAGGCGCATCGCTGCGAGGGTAGCGGCTGCGGTCGGCCTTTAAAGGCAAAGAAAACGCGGCCGGTTTGGCCAAATCTATACGCATTGGCCTAACAGCCGCGTTTGATTATGGTTACTTCTTTCTTCGGGCAGAGGTAGGGGCGTTTATTTCAACACCACAATCACGACCCGGCGGTTTTTGCTGCGGCCCTCTCTTGTGTTGTTGTCGGCGATGGGGTTGGCGCTGCCGTAGGAGAACACGCTCATGCGGTGCAGCGGTACGCCGGACTGATAGAGGTAATCGCGCACGGCTTCGGCGCGCTGGCGGCCTAGCTTGAGGTTGCCTGCGGGTGAGCCCGAGGTGTCGGTGTAGCCTTGGATTTCGATGTAGATGTTTTGGTTTTCGGCGAGTAACTTGTCTGCGAGCCGTTTGAGCGTCTGTTTGGCTTCATCCGATAGCCGCGTGCGGTAAGGGCGGTAGCCGAGGAAGACCTCGGTGAGGACCGTCTCATAGACCAATTTGCCTTCGGCCAGCTTGCCTGCGGCGATGGCGCGTTCGAGCGCTTCGCGGGCGGTGGCGGAGATCTGCGCCGCCTCGGCTTCGTTCTTGGCCAGACGCTCTTCATGCCGCTGCAGGGCAGCATGGGCCTGGTCGAGCCGGTCGTGAGCCGCGGTGATGCGTTGTTCGTTCTGCGTCAAGCGCGTGCCCTGAGCATCGAGGTCGCCTTGCACCTTTTCCAAGTGCGCGCCGGTGGTCTTCAGGGCCGCTTCGTGGCCGGCGATGCGGCTGGCGGCCTTGTCGAGGCCGTCTTGTATCGTGTCCAGGCGCTGATTGATGCCGGCGATGGATTGGCTGTTGGTTTCGATGCGCTGCTCGGCAGCGGTGAGTTGCTGCTGGGTCTCGGTGAGGCGGCGTTGGGTGGCGGAGAGCTCTGCCTCGCCGCGCGCTAAGCGCGCCCGTGTCTCTTCAAGGCTGGTCTCGACACGCGCTAGACGCTCCGAGGCGGCAGTCAACGCCGCTGAGTTGGCCTGGATGCGCTCGCTGGCAGCGGCGATTTGGTTGGCGATTTCATCCAAGCGCCGGTGGGCATCACCCACTGCCGGTAAGGTGGGCGCTGTTGGCGTGGCCGGCGGCTCGACCACGGGTGCGGGGGCTTGGGCCGAGGTCGCCGCGGCGGGGCGGGGTATTTCTTCTAGCGTGCGTTTGACTGTCTCGATGCCGCGTTCGGCCTCGCTGACGCTTGCGACCACCCCTTCCAGGCGCCCATCCGTGGTATCGAGGCGCGCGACCAGCCCGTCCAGCCGGGTGTGCGCCCGGGCGATCTCGGCGCTGTTGGCGTCGATGCGCTGCTCGGCGGTTTTGAGGCGGCTAGAAACCTGCTCGATACGCTTGTCAGCGTCGGACAGGGCCATCTGGGTTTGCTCGATGCGCTGGCTCAGGCTCGAGGCGGCTTGCTCGGCATTGCGCAATCGTGTTTCCACGGCGCCGATACGGCCGCGGTTGTCGTCGATGCGCTGGTTGGCGGCCGACAGCAGGGCAGAGAGCTCGTCGATGCGCTTGTTGACACCTCCGACCTCTTGCCGCACGAAGTCCTTGGTGGCGCAGCCAGCAAGCGCTAGAGGAATAATGGCTGCAAGCAGGGTAAGGCGTGACTTGGGCAGGCTATGGGCGCGCATGATGTGTGGCTTTCTGTTTGGTTGGCATTGTTCGTAAGCATATGGCAAAACAGTTTGTTAGAACATCGTGTCAACATGGCCACTTGCGGTTACGAGGAGGATTGACGGGAAGCGACGGCAGCTCGATCGCCAGGCCGTCAGCAACGCCGAGGCAAGCATCATCACGGGGTAATGATTAGGGTGAGGCGAACCAGCGTTTTACGGCAGCTTGAGCCCATACAAGGTGAACTTGTCCATACGTCACGGGGGGTATTTGGGGTTGCACTGAGAGGCAACATAACGAACAGAGTGGGGCTGCTTCCGTTGGCCACATACTTAAGGGCGCCAGTTTTTAAGCAGGAGGGCATTAGCTACCACCGAAACTGAGGAGAGGGCCATGGCCACGCCGGCGATGACTGGGTTTAAATGGCCCAGGGCAGCGAGTGGCAGCGCCAACACGTTGTAGAAAAAGGCAAAGAACAGGTTCTGGCGGATCTTGCGCATGACCGCTCTGGCCAGCGCCACCGCCTCGGCCACGCCGATGAGGTCGTTGCGCATGAGGGTGATGTCGGCCGCCTCGAGGGCGATGTCGGCACCGGCGCTCATGGCAAAGCTGACGTCGGCCGCCGCCAATGCGGGGGCATCGTTGATGCCGTCGCCGGCCATGCCCACCACTTCGCCCTGGGCCTTAAGTTGGGCCACGACCGCGGCCTTGTGCTGAGGGAGCACGCCGGCACGGTAGTCGCTGATGCCTGCCTGTTCGGCGATGCTGGCGGCGGTCTCGGGGTTGTCTCCCGTCAGCATGACGGGCCGCACGCCCATAGCCTGCAGGCGGCGTATCGCCGCCGCCGTCGTCGGGCGCAGCGGGTCGGCGAGGGTCAGCCAAGCGAGTAGCTGCTCGCCCTCGGCCAACGCGACGATGGTCCTGGCGCCGCTATCGGCAGGCATGGACGGCGGCAACCGGACACCCAGCTCACGTAGCCAAGCGGCCGCCCCCAGGCGCAGCGCCCGCCCCTCTACCTGGCCACTTACCCCTCTTCCAGGGACGTTCTCGAACGCCTGCACGACCGGTAGGGTCAGGCCGCGCGCGCGGGCAGCGCCGACCAGGGCGTCGGCGAGGGGGTGATGCACGCCCTGTTCCAAGGCGGCGGCAAGCCGCAGGGCCTCCGCTTCATCAATGGCGGCCACCGGCTGAATGCCCTGGAGGACAGGGCGGCCCTCGGTCAGGGTGCCGGTCTTGTCCACCGCCAGGATGGAGAGTTTTTCCGCGCGCTCCAGGGCCTCGGCGCTGCGGATGAGGATGCCGAGCTGGGCGCCGCGGCCGAGCCCCACCATCACCGCCGTCGGCGTGGCCAGTCCCAAGGCGCACGGGCAGGCGATGACCAGCACGGCCACGGCGGGTATGAGGCCCGCGGTCGGCTCATCCGTCCACCACCACCACATGCCATAGGTGGCGAGCGCCAGGAGGACCACCGCTGGCACGAAGACGCCGGAGATGCGATCGGCCAGCTTTTGGATGGGGGCCTTGGAGCCTTGCGCCGCCTCGGTCAGGCGCACGATCTCCATGAGCTGGGTATGCGCCCCCACCCCCTCGGCACGCAGCTTGAGCAGGCCGTCCAGATTCTGCGTGCCGGCATACACCGCTTGTCCAGGCGCTTTGGCCACCGGCAGGCTCTCGCCGGTGAGCATCGCCTCATCGACGCTCGAGCTCCCTGCCGTCACCACACCATCCACCGGGATGCGCTCGCCGGCACGCACCACGACGATGTCGCCGGGTTTGAGGGAAGCGGCGTCGACCTCCACCACTTCGCCCCCGCGCTCGACGCGGGCGGTGGCGGGGGCCAGGGCCATGAGTTGCTCGATGGCCGACGAGGTACGCGACTTGGCGCGCACCTCCAGCAGCTTGCCCAGGCGCACGAGGGTGATCACGGCGGCACTGGCCTCGAAGTAGAGGTGGCCAGCTGGGTCGAAGAACAACACCGCTAGGCTGTAGAAATAGGCGGCGCTGGTGCCGAGCGCCACCAGCACGTCCATGTTGGCGCCACCGCCGCGCAGGGCGTGCCAGGCACCGACATAAAAGCGCCGGCCGACCCAGAACTGTACCGGCGTGGCGAGCAGCCCTTGCAGCCAGCCGGGTAGCCACGCGGCATGCGGGCCGCCGGCGAGCATGGGCAACATCTGCATGAGCAGGGGCAGGGTGAGCAGGGCAGCCACGACGAAGACCCGCACCTCCCGCCGGTATTCCGCCGCCCGGCGCGCCTGCTCCTCGGCGCGGGTGGCCGCGGTGATGGGGTGGGCCTCATAGCCGGCGCGGCGTACGGCGGTGAGGATCGTCTCCGGCTCGACGAGCCCCGGCGTGTAGCGGACGCGCGCCCGCTCGCTGGCCAGGTTGACCCGCGCCTCGACCCTGGGCAGGGCGTTGAGGGCCCGCTCGATGCGGGCGGCACAGGCGGCGCAGGTCATGCCCGAGATGGCCAGGTCCAGGGTCTGCGCCGGCACCGTGAAACCGGTCTTCTCCACCTGGGCGAGGATGGCGGCGGCGTCGGTGCAGGCCGGGTCGTACTCCACCCAGGCCTTTTCTGAGGCCAGGTTGACGCTGGCCGTCACCCCTTCGAGACGGTTGAGGTTGCGCTCCAGCCTGGTCGAGCAGGCGGCGCAGGTCATGCCGGCGATGGGTAACTCGAGCGTGCGGCGGGTTGCGGTGGACATGGCTGGCCGTATCCCGGTTTGGAATGTGTGCAATATATGCCAACAGGCAGGCCGCAGAATGCGCCCTTGGACCTGTCCGATCGGCGGATCGATCCAAACTTAAAGCCATGTTCTGGGGGTGATGGGCGAGACTTCAAGCCGGCAGCCTTAACCTGGCGACACCCCAGCGATGGCAATCCTCTGGTTCTGGGGCTACTACCAGTCGTGTGGATGGTAATGCCGGTGTTCCAGAGCCCCGTGGCGGTGCCGGTGGCTGTGCACCAGGTTGGCGGCGATGAGCTTCGCCTGGTCGGCCAGGATGGGCTCGATGGGGCCGTCGTGGATCAGGCGGTGATCCTCGCCCAGCACGAGGGCGCGGCTGCCGAGCTCGGGGGCGAGGCTGAGGTTGTGGGTGGTGGTGATGACGGTGCAGGGCAGCTCAGCCAAGAAGTCCACCAGCCAGCCGGTGCTGCGCGGGTCCAGGGCGGCGGCGGGCTCGTCCAGCAGCAGCAGTTGCGGTTCGCTGGCCAACAGGGCGGCGAGGGCGAGCTTCTGCTTCTCGCCACCCGAGAGGCTGAACGGCAGGCGCTTAAGGTGGGGCGTCAACCCCATCACCGCGGCCCAGTGCCGCACCCGTGCGTCGACCTCGGGTAAGCCGAGCTGGCGCGGCCCGAAGGCGATCTCGTCGTACACGGTGGGGTTGAACAGCATGGCATCGGGATTCTGAAACAGAAGCGCCACCTCGGCGCGGAAACGGCGGTTGCGGGCCGGGTCCTTGAGCCGGCGGGGGTCGATCGGCTCGCCCTTGTAACGGTAGCTGCCTTGTTCGGGATGGATCAGCCCGTCCAGGATCTTGAGCAGGGTGGATTTGCCCGTGCCATTGGCCCCGAGGAGCACCACCTTCTCCCCCGCCTCGATGCGGAAGTGGATGTCCACCAGGGCAGGGGCGCCGTGGTAACGGTGGTGGATGCCAATGAGTTCAATCACCGAAGAACCCCCTTGCCCGCAGCGCCTGCGCCGTCTCGCGCGCGGTGGCCAACGCCTTGTCCATGAACCAGGCGGCGGCGGCAGCGCTGGCCCGGTAGCGTTGCTTGAGGCTCGGTCGTCGCGGGCAACGGCTCACCAGGGCGAGGCGGAAATCGGCGTGGCTGCGCTGCAGGATCGTGGCCTGACTATAGGCCAGTGCCAGCAGCCAGGTGAGGCGAGGGGAAAAGTCCAGGGCCCGGAACAGGTTGACCCGGCTGATGAACAGGAAGGTGAGCAGGGTGATGGCGAGCACGCGCAGGTTGAGGCGCAGCAGGGGCTCCCAAGGGGAGAAATCCTGGAGATGGGCGACGAGGGCATAACCGATGCCCACCGCCAGGTTGAACAGCAGGATGACCCTGAGCGTCCGGCGCAGCAGGGCAGGGGCCTCACGGCCGGCGAGGAGCAGCACGCCAGCCAGGCCCAGGGCGAGCCACAGCGGATCGTGCACGAGCGTGAAGGTAACGACAGCCGTGCCGTAGCCGATGAGCTGCCCATGTGCCGCTTTCATCCGGCGTGACGGGCCTTGAGCCGCTGCAGATACACCGTGCCGAGCCAGGTGAGCACCCCCTCGCCCACCCCCACCAGGAGGTGGGGCAAGAGGACGGCGGGCAGGGTGATGCTGAGGTCGAAGGGAAAGAACAGGGGTTTGCCTGTGCTGTCGTGGGCGATCGAGGGTTGTATGCCCAGCGCCACGGCCACCAGCAGGGCCGGCAGCACCACCGACAGCCAGCCGGCGGCGAACAGGGCGGTCGGCTGATGTAGCGGTGATAGGAGCCGCCATGCCAGCCTGGCGCCGGCGCTGCCCACGAGGCCCATGGCCAGGGCGTTCACCGCCAGGGCGGTGACGCCGCCGTCGCCAAACAACAGGGCCTGCATGGCCAGCACCAGGGACACCGCCAGGAAGGCGAGCCAGATGCCGAAGTTCACTGCCAGCAGGCCGATGCCGGCCGCATGCACGGTGGTGCCACCCGGCAGGGGCAGTGCCAGCATCATGAGTGCGAAGGCGAGCGCCGTGAGCACGGCCAGATAAGGCAGGGTGTCGGCATCGAGCGCCCGCCTCACCCGCCGGATGCCCACCCACCACAGCCCGGCGCACAGGGCATAGGCGGGCAGATAGGTCTGGGGGGAGAGGAAGCCGTCGGGGATGTGCATGCGCGGCTTCAGAGCAGGATGGACAGGGTGGCGGCGCTCGAGGTCTCCACCGGCGCGCCTGGGCCCTCAAGGCTGGCCACCCCCAGCGAGGCCACGCCATGGTGGGCCAGGGCGGGCGAGGTGGCGAGGCTGAGGAGCAGCAGGGTCGCGCGGTTCATGGTCTCCTCCGCCTTAGGAAGAGGGACATGGCGCCGAATAGGCCCAGGATGAGGGCCACACCCACAACGATGCGGGTGTAGCGCTCATAGATGGGCTTGTCGCTGCCGGCCACGTGGGCGGCGGCATCCGTGGTGAGGGTGAAGAGGAGTCCGTGGCCGTCTTCGGACACGGTCTTGATGCGCCAGCGGCCGGCCCGCTCCGGCAGGAAGGCGATGCGCCCCCGGGCATCGGTACGCCCGACCTGGATGGGCAGTCTTTCGCCCTCGGCATAGATCTCGTAGCCCTCGAAGGCGAAGGGGGTATCGTCGGCATAGAAGAGCCTTACCACCACCGCCTGGCCTGCGGTGACGGTGTAGTGCAGGTCGTGAGCCTGTGCGGTGAAGGCGAGCAAGGCACTAAGGAGGAGCAAGCGCAGACGCATGCGGGGAACCGACAAAGTGGTGGAGATGCGGTGCGGCTGACGACATGACGATATGAAGAAATACACTTTCATAATATTTCATATCGTTTTGTCAGATACAAGCATCCCTGCCTGTTGCCCGCACGGAGTCACCTCCATCGGGCCGGTCGAGCTGGCAGCGGTTTCAGCGCTTTGGCCGACTGTGGCTGTGGGGGTGGACGGCCTCCGCGTCGACCGGGATGAGGTTGAGCTGGCCGTGGCGCACACCGCGCTCAGCACTCAGGGTATCGGCGAAGCGGCGCACCTCCGAAGTGGGGCCGCGCAGGATGACCGTCTCCAGGCAGTGGTCATGGTCCAGGTGGACGTGCATGCTGGACACCACCAGCTCGTGGGCATGGTGCTGCTGCGCGGTCAGGCGCTCGGCCAGCCGGCGCTCGTGGTGGTTGTATACATAGGACAGGCTGGCCACGCAGTAGGGCGCCTCCTCGCGCAGCAGGCGGGTGTGTTCCAGTTCATGACGCAGCAGGTCCCGGATCGCCTCGGAGCGGTTGGTGTAGCCACGGCTGCGGATCAGGGCATCGAAGGCCAAGGCCAGCGCTTCGTCGAGGGAGATGGTGATGCGGTGCATGCGGCGATGGGTATGAGTCGAACGGCCGAGCGCTATGCTTCCGCCGTATAGCGGATAGCGCTTTGTGCACGCCAAACGCGATCTACATGACTGCAATAGGAGGGCATGTGCACGCTTTTCTTGGTCTTTTGTATGCCTAGTGCCTCAACACCGATAGGCTGCCTAGCCAGAAATGGCAGAGGTTGTCAAGCGTCTGTTCGGCGCGTGCTTCAGGTGGTGCGCGCCTTGGATAAGCGTTTAGGGAATCTTCTGAACGGTTTTTTGCCTGAGCCGTTACTCGTGGGTTTGCCCTGGGAAGAGGCACGCGGTGACCGCCGTGGAGAGGCAGGCGTCGAGGCGTTCACTCGATTACCTGGGGCGAGGGCGATCTCAAGCTCGATGAGTTCGTCCCATTGGGCCTCGGTGCGCTCGCTATCAGGTATTGCGAGTAGGGCTTTTAGCCGTTGACGTGGATTGCTTGGTTGCTGTGTGCTCATGCGTTCAGGTTACCTCACCATGAAAGGGAACGCCCGCTAAGCGGCGGGCAGTGAATTCGTGTAAAAGGGGTACGGTTTCCACAAAAAACGGTCTGGGACACAGGGGCCATCCACGCTTAACCCCCTAATTTACGTCTTACAGGCCGGCTCACGGCCTTAGCTAAACTCGCCAAAGCGCGCGCATCGCCAGCATAGCGGGCCTGTTCGTACAGCGCGCTGACCTCAGTCACCCATGGCGCCAGGTCAGGGCGTTGCGCAGCCACACGGCGGGCGAAGGCCCGTGTGCCTTCCGCGGCCATGCGCTCGATGCCAAAACGCTTGAGGCGCGCGCTGAAGCGGGCGAAAAGACGCGCAGCCTCGTCTGGCGCGCGGCTCGAACTGCCCTGCCAGGCGAGCCAGGCCATTAGCGCCAATGTTAACAGCAGGCTGGCGACGGTGAGCTGCCAACCCCGCCCGGACAAGTGGGGACTGATCGCCGCCAACAAGTTTAGCTGACGCTCGAGATTGTAACCCAATATCCATTGGTTCCAGCCGTTGTTGAGCGCCTCCCATGCGTGTCGGATCCGACGTAACCAAGGCCGCTGTAGATCGGCCAGCACGGCGGGCATCTCGGTTGCCGGCAGGGCGGCGGCGAGCCCACGCTGCACCCGTGTCGGCGCCACGCTGGCGGTTGGATCGACCTGGACCCAGCCAGCCGCGTCAAGCCAGACCTCGGCCCAGGCGTGCGCGTCGGATTGCCGCACCACGATGTGCCCATCGACCGGGTTGCGCTCGCCGCCGAGATAGCCGGTGACCACGCGCGCTGGTATGCCGGCGGCGCGCATGAGGAAAACGAAGGCGGCGGCATAGTGTTCGCAAAATCCTTGCCGCGTGGTGAAAAGGAAGTCGTCCACGCTGTGTAGCCCGAGCGGCGGTGGGGTCAAGGTGTAAACGAAGCCCGTGCGGAACAACTGAAGCCCGCGCATGAGCAGTCGGCGGGCATCAGGCTCGGCGCGGCGCCAATCTGCGGCCATGGCGCGCGCTTGCGGGTTGAGGCCGGCTGGCAACTCCAAGGCCTCACGCAGCTCTTGTGCGCTTGCCTGGAGCCGATAGCGAGGGGAGCTTTCAAGCTCGAAACGTCGTCGCTCGGTCAATGGGCGCTGGCTTAGCAGCTGCATGCCGGCTGCAAGGCGCGTGCCCTCGGGCAAGGTGGTCGGCAGACCCAGGCTAAACAGCCAGGTGCGCGCGTGCGGCTCCACGGTCAGGGTATAGCGCACGGGGGCGCCCATTGCCTCGGCCTTGACACGCATCTCGCCTTGATCAGCCATCGTGCGCCAGATGCGTCCGTCGAAGCGGCTTAGCACCGGTCCCCGCCAGTAGAGGGTGGCCGGGTCGGGGGGTGGGTGGTGAAAGTGCGCGCGAAAGGCGATCTCGCCCGAGAGGATCAGACGGCTGATGTCCCCTGGCTGCATGCTGTCGGACAGTCCGGTGTGGCCCGCCAGCTCCCCGCTCGGCAGCAGCCACAATGGGCCTTGCAAGCGGGGGAAGAACAGGAACAGGGCCACGGCGAGCGGGGCGCCGGCGAGCAGTAGCCGGGCGGCAGTGAGCAGCGGCGATGCGGCAGCGACAGGCGTGGGTTGCTGCAGTTGGACCAGCGCAGCCGTTGTCAACCAGGTCACGGCGAACAGATAGACGGTCATCGCCAGCGACTGGTCGTACAGAAACACGCTCAAGGCGACGAAATAAGTGAGCAGCAACACGAAGCGCTGGTGGCGGGCGGTGTCGGTCTCCAGCAGTTTGACGAACATGAGCAGCACGAGTAAGGGCACGCCCGCGTTGCGGCCGATGAGCAGGCCGAACTGGGCGATCACCACCGCTACCGCTGCCAGGGCCAAGCCGACCCGCACCCACTTCCCAGGCATGGGTCTGCCGCTTAAGGTCAGGCCGAGCCGCCACAGCCAGAGCAGGCCACAGACGAAGCTCAACCAGAGGGGGAGATGGGCCGCATGCGGCAAGCTGGCGAGCAACGGTGGCAGCAGCCAGAGCGAGGCGGCGCTTGCCGCTTTCACTGCCCGCCTTGAGACGCTGGTGGCGGGGTTGTCCGCTGCCGAACGCTGTTTAAGCCCTTTCCGGTTTGCCATGCGTTGCCCGCTTGCTTTTAGCGTCCTCTGCATGGGAGGGCGGCATGAGGGCCAGGGCGTTCAAGCAGCGGTGGCGGTGGGCAAGGCCCGTGCCGGGTGCGATGCATTGGCCGGGTAGGCGCAATCCATAGGGCTTGCCCGTGCGGTCCGCGGCCAGGACCCAGCGCGCGAGTTGCGATAGGCGCGCCTCTGGCGGTAGGCCGGCGAGTACCTCCCAGTCGAGCCAGAGCGCATGCGCAAGCGGGGTCACGAAGGCCTTGGCCAAAGGCTCGCCCTGGCGGGCGAGCGATTTCCAGACGATGCGGGCCGGGGGCATGCCCTGTTCATAGGCGCGCAAGCCGTCGAAGTCCTCCGTGCCGCCGCCAGCATGGGTGCCTGCGCTCGCCTCGCGGCCGGCGTCCGGCGGCAGGGCATGGCTGCCTGCTGGACGTGGCCAGACTATGCCAGCGATGTTGAGCTTGAGCAGGGCCCAGGCGTGAAAGAGGCCGAGGGGATATTCGCTATAGATGCGCACCACCCCCAAGGGCTGGCGACCGCGGCTGCGCGCTAGGGGGCGCAGGACGACACTGGCCTGCCCCGCGGCAGGGACGCTGGCCAACACCGTGGAGGCGCCGTCGACCGCCACGCCGATGGCCAGCCGCACGCGACGGTGGGGATTGGCCAGACGGAAGGTGAAGCGCAAGGCATCGCCGGCGAAGGCCGGTTCGGATTCGACCGCAAGCAAGTTGAGCCCGGCGAGGTTCCGCCAAGTGGCGAATAGGGCGGTGAGCAGAAGCCCGAGCAGCAGGAAGGTGTAGAGATAACCCATGGCCAGGGCGTAATTCACCGACCCCAACAGCATTCCCACCCACAGGGCCAGGAAGATGAGCCCGGCGCGGGTGGGCAGGATGTAGATGCGTCTAGCGGTAAGTCGCAGGGGCAGGGCATCTGCAGCCGGCAGGCCGAACAGCCGTCGCGTGAGCCGGTTGTGGAGGGGGAGGTGGGCGATCAGCATGTCGCGGCTTGGGTCTTTGGGGACCGCTTGCCGTCTTACGGGATTGCCACGGCCGCGAGCACGCCGTTTGCCGCTGCCTCGCCACCGCTCAAACCCTCGGTGTCCTGCAGGCGGTGGCCAGCGACAAAGGGGAAAATGGCCTGCACGTCCTCGGGAATGACATAGTCGCGGTCATGCAGCCAGGCCCAGGCGCGCGCGGCGCGCGCCACGCCGAGGCCGGCGCGCGGCGACAAGCCGTGCAGGAAACGGCCGTTGGCGCGCGTGTAGGCGATGAGCGCCTGCAGATAGTCGAGCAGGGCGGGGGCCAAGCGGACCTGATCGACGGCGGCCTGCGCCGACAGGAGATCAGCCGGTGTGAGCACCGCTGCCAGGGTCTGCGGGCGACGGTGCTCGCCGGCAAGCAGGGCGCGTTCGGCGGCTGGATCGGGGTAGCCCAGAGACAGACGCATGAGGAAGCGGTCGAGCTGTGATTCAGGCAAGGGATAGACACCGCCATGGGTATGGGGGTTCTGTGTCGCGAGGACGAAAAAGGGCTCCGGCAGGCGTCGCGTCACCCCCTCCAACGTGACCTGGCCCTCTTCCATGGCCTCCAATAGCGCGCTTTGGGTCTTGGGCGTGGCACGGTTGATCTCGTCGGCCAACACCACTTGCGTGAACACCGGGCCGGGCTGAAAGCGGAAGCTGCCGCTTGCCTTGTCGTAAACGGAGAAACCGAGGATGTCGCTCGGCATGAGGTCGCTGGTGAACTGGATGCGGGTGAACTCGAGGCCCAAACTGTGGGCGAGGGCATGCGCGAGGGTGGTCTTGCCCACGCCGGGGAGGTCCTCGATCAACAGGTGTCCGCGCGCCAGTAGGCAGGCGAGGGCGAGGCGAAGCTGTCTCGGTTTGCCCAGCACGACCGACTCCAGCTGTTTGAGCAGCAGATCGAAGGGGGCGCGGGGCGCTTCGTCCGGCATGGGCGAGAAGGCCATGGGCGTGCGGCTCAGTCTTCCGGCCGAAGGTGCGGAAAGAGGATGACGTCGCGGATGCTGGCCGCGTCGGTGAGCAGCATCACCAGACGGTCGATGCCGATGCCGCAGCCCGCGGTGGGGGGGAGCCCATACTCGAGGGCGCGAATGTAGTCGGCGTCGTAATACATGGCCTCCTCATCGCCAGCCTCTTTGGCGCGCACCTGGGCCATGAAGCGCTCGGCCTGGTCCTCGGGATCGTTGAGCTCGGAGAAGCCATTGGCGATCTCGCGCCCTGCGATGTAGAGCTCGAAGCGCTCGGTGACGGCGGGGTTGCTGTCGCTGGCGCGCGCCAGCGGCGATACCTCGGCCGGGTAGTCGATGATGAAGGTGGGCTGGATGAGCTTGTCTTCCGTCGTCTCCTCAAACAAGGTGAGCTGTAGCCCCCCCACGCCGTCGTTGGGTCGGAAGGCGATGCCGCGGCGTTTGAGCTCGGTGCGCAGGAAATCTGGGTCGTCGAGGGGGGCATCCTTGAGGTCTGGGTTGTACAGCCTGGTCGCCTCGACGGCGGTCATGCGGGCAAAGGGCTGCGCGAGGTTGATGACGTGCCCCTGGTAGGGCACGGCGGTGTGTCCCAACACCTCGTGGCTGACGAAACGCAGCATCTCCTCGACGAAATCCATCAAGTAGACGTAATCGCGGTAGGCCTCATAGAACTCCATCATGGTGAACTCGGGGTTGTGCCGCGTGGACAGCCCCTCGTTGCGGAAGTTGCGGTTGATCTCGAACACCTTCTCGAAGCCCCCCACCACCAGGCGCTTCAGATACAGCTCCGGCGCGATGCGCAGATAAAGCGGCATATCGAGCGCGTTGTGATAGGTGACGAACGGCCTCGCCGTCGCCCCCCCTGGAATGGGCTGCATCATGGGGGTCTCCACCTCGAGGAAGCCCTTGCTGGTCATGAACTCGCGTAGCGTCTGCACGATCTTCGAGCGGCGGATGAAGGTCTGGCGGCTGACCTCGTTGGTGATCAGGTCGAGGTAGCGCTGGCGGTACCTCTGCTCGGTATCGGTCAAACCGTGGAATTTCTCCGGCAGCGGGCGCAGGCACTTGGTCAGCAGGCGGATGCCGGTGGCGTGCACGGTGAGCTCGCCCACCTTGGTCTTGAATAGCGTGCCCCAGACGCCGAGGATATCGCCCAGGTCCCAGCGCTTGAACGCCTCGTGCGCCTCGGCACCAACCCCTTCGTTGGAGATGTAGACCTGCAGCCGTCCGCTCATGTCCTGCAGGGTGGCAAAGCTCGCTTTGCCCATGACGCGCTTGAGCATCATGCGCCCGGCGAGCTGCACGGGGATGGCGGCGGCCTCCAGCTCCTCCCGGCTCTTGTGGCCATGGGCGGCGTGTAGGTCGCCGGCCAGATCGCGGCGCTCGAAATCGTTCGGGTAGGCGGGACCTAAGCGCCGCAGCTCGGCGAGCTTGGCGCGGCGCTCGGCAATGATCTGGTTGTCGTCGGGAGCTTGGGTAGGACGTGTGTCGGACATGGGAGCGGTTGTCGTCTGATCGCAATGGTGGCCGCGGGCGCGTCTGCCCTTGGCGGCAGGGTATGGATTGTAACGGCCGAGCGAAGACCCTGGATAGCGGCGGGGTTGACGCCGCTTGTCTTCGGCCGCAGGACCTTCGGCCGACTGTAGAGCGCTTTCGCCGCCAGCTCGCGGCAGAGGGCTCGTTGCGCGCGCTGCGGTGGTAGCGACGGGGTTATCCTGGCCGACCCTGTGGCCGCGGCAAGGCACGGCTGACAGACGGCCATCGGTTAGAATCGATCGTCCTCACGCCAGCGCACTACCCATGTCGAATATTCTGTTTCTCAAGGGCGCGACCGCCCTATCCGAGTTTCGCATCGCCAAGTTGCTCGAGCGCCTGCGGCCGCTGGGGGTTTACCATGCCGAGGCCGAATTCCGCTATTTCGTCGAGCTTGGCCAAACGCTTTCCGCGGCGGAGGGCGAATTCCTTGCCGAGCTGTTGCAGGCCGAGCGCCATGAGCCCGCTGCCCAGGCGCTGTTGGTGACCCCGCGGCTCGGCACGGTGTCGCCGTGGTCGTCCAAGGCGACGGACATCGCCCGCAATTGTGGGCTCAGCGCCGTGCGGCGCATCGAGCGTGGGGTAGCCTGGCGCCTGGGCGGGCGGCGATGGGCGCGGCTGGATGCCAAGACCCTCACGGCGGCGCTGCCCTACCTGCACGACCGCATGACCGAAAGCGTGCTCACCGACGAGCGCGAGGCGGCGCGGCTGTTCCAGCACATCGAGCCGCAGCCGCTCGCCATAGTGGACATCCTGCACGGCGGCCGCGCCGCCCTGGAACGCGCCAACGCCGAGTGGGGGCTCGCCCTGTCGCCGGACGAAATCGATTACCTGCTGGCGCACTTCAGCCGCGCCGGCCGCAACCCCACGGACGTGGAGCTGATGATGTTCGCGCAGGCAAACTCCGAGCACTGCCGGCACAAGATTTTCAACGCCGCCTGGGTGATCGATGGCCAGCCGCAACCGGAGAGCCTGTTCGGTATGATCCGCCACACCCACGCCGTGCGGCCGCAAGGCACGCTCTTAGCCTATGCCGACAACGCCGCCGTCATCGCCGGCCGTGACATCGACCGCTTCTACCCGGGTGCGGACGGGATTTATCGCTTCCACCTGGAACCGACCCACATCTTGATGAAGGTGGAGACGCACAACCACCCCACCGCCATCTCCCCCTTTCCCGGCGCTGCCACGGGCGCTGGCGGTGAGATCCGCGACGAGGGCTCGACCGGACGGGGGGCGAAGCCGAAGGCGGGGCTGACCGGTTTTTCCGTCTCGAACCTGCGCATCCCTGGTTGGGAGCAGCCCTGGGAGGTCGAATATGGGCGGCCCGAGCGCATCGTCTCGTCCTTGACGATCATGCTCGAGGGCCCCATCGGCGCGGCGGCCTTCAACAACGAGTTTGGCCGCCCCAACTTGGCCGGTTATTTCCGCAGCTTCGAGCTGCGCACCCCCGATGGCCAGGTGCGCGGCTATCACAAGCCGATCATGCTCGCCGGCGGCATCGGCAACATCCGCGAGGACCATGTTCACAAGCGAAGCTTTCCGCCCGGCACGCTGTTCATCCAGCTCGGCGGGCCGGGGTTGAAGATCGGGCTGGGGGGAGGGGCCGCCTCGAGCCTCACGGCGGGTGCCAATGCCGAGGCGTTGGACTTCGACTCGGTGCAACGCGGCAACCCGGAGATGCAGCGCCGCGCCCAGGAGGTGATCGACCGCTGCTGGCAGCTGGGGCCGGACAACCCCATCCTGTCCATCCACGACGTCGGCGCCGGCGGGCTGTCCAACGCCTTGCCGGAACTGGCGCACGGGGCAGGGTTGGGAGGACGCTTCGAGCTGCGGGACATCCCCAGCGAGGAGCCGGGCATGAGCCCGCGCGAGATCTGGTGCAACGAGGCGCAGGAGCGCTATGTGCTGGCCATCGCGCCCGAGAACCTCGCGCGCTTCGCCGCCCTGTGCGCGCGCGAGCGCTGCCCCTTTGCCGTCGTCGGACAGGCCAGCGACGATGGCCGCCTGGTGGTGACCGACCGCCACTTCGGCAACACGCCGGTGGACATGGAGATGGCGGCGCTGCTCGGCAAACCGCCGCGTCTGACGCGGCAGGCCAGACACATCAGCCGGAAGCTGCGCCCCTTCACCGCTGAGGGGCTGGACCTCGCGGAGGCCTGCTACCGGGTGCTGCGCCACCCCACAGTGGCGGCCAAGACCTTCCTCATCACCATCGGCGACCGCACGGTGGGCGGCTATACCGCGCGCGACCAGATGGTGGGCCCTTGGCAGATGCCGGTGGCCGATTGCGCGGTGACCACCCTGGGCTATGCCACCTATGCCGGCGAGGCGATGGCCATCGGCGAGCGCTCGCCGCTTGCCCTCATCGATCCGGCCGCCTCCGGCCGCATGGCCGTGGCCGAAGCGGTGATGAACCTGGCCGCGGCACGCGTGGCGCGGATCGAGGACATCCGGCTATCGGCCAACTGGATGGTGGCCGCCGGTCACCCGGGCGAGGACGCCGGCCTGTACGACACCGTGCGGGCGGTGGCGAAAGAGCTCTGCCCGGCGCTGGGGATCAGCATCCCGGTGGGCAAGGACTCGATGTCCATGCGCACCACATGGCAGGAAGGGGGGGTAGAGAAGGCGGTGGTGGCACCGCTGTCGCTCATCGTCTCGGCCTTCGCGCCGACGCCGGACGCGCGCGCGACCTTGACGCCGCAGCTGCGCACCGATTGCGGCGAGACCGACCTCGTCTTCATCGACCTCGGCGCCGGCCGTAACCGCCTAGGCGGCAGTATCCTGGCGCAGGTCTATAACGAGCTGGGCGACGTCTGCCCCGACGTCGACGAGCCGCAACGGCTCAAGGACTTCTTCGCCGTCATCCAGCGGCTCAATGCCGAGGGGCGCATCCTGGCCTATCACGACCGCTCCGACGGCGGCCTGTTCGTTACCCTGTGCGAGATGGCCTTCGCTGGCCACACCGGCATCGACATCGATGTCGACGAGCTGCGCTACCACCGCTGGCATGAGGACATCCGCCTGGATGTCAAAGATGCCCCCGAGCCGCGCGCGCCTTATACCAGCCGCCTGCTGGGCATCCTGTTCAACGAGGAGCTGGGCGCGGTGTTGCAGGTTCGTCGGGCCGACACCGCAGCGGTGATGCAGGCCTTCATCGACGCGGGGCTACGCGATGCGTTCTTCGTCATCGGCGGCTTGAACCGCCTGGACCGCATCCGCATCCTCCGCGAGGGCAAGCCGGTGTTCGAGGCGGCGCGGGTAGATTTGCTCGCCGCCTGGTGGGAGACCTCCTGGCGCATGCAGCGCCTGCGCGACAACCCGGCCTGTGCCGACCAGGAATACGCCGCCGTGCGCGCCCGGCGCGACCCCGGCCTGCACGTGCGACTCACCTTCGACCCCGCCGAGGACATCGCCGCGCCCTACGTCAGCAAGTCTTCGGCCCGACCCCGGGTGGCCATCCTGCGCGAGCAGGGCGTCAACGGCCAGGTGGAGATGGCGGCCGCCTTCCACCGCGCCGGCTTCGAGGCGCACGACGTGCACATGAGCGACATCTTGAGCGGGCGGGTAAGCCTCAAGGACTACAAGGGCCTCGCCGCCTGCGGCGGCTTCAGCTACGGCGACGTGCTCGGCGCCGGCGGCGGCTGGGCTGCCTCCATCCTGCACAATGCGCGCGCGCGGGACGAATTCGAGGCCTTTTTCCACCGCAGCGACACCTTCGCCCTCGGCGTGTGCAACGGCTGCCAGATGATGAGCCGCTTGAGCTCGATCATCCCCGGCGCCGAGGATTGGCCACGCTTCGAGCGCAACCTCTCGGAACAGTTCGAGGCGCGCTTCGTCATGGTGGAGGTGCCGGAAAACCCCTCCATCCTGTTTGCCGGCATGGCCGGCAGCCGCATGCCCATCGTCGTGGCGCATGGTGAGGGCAGGGCGGTATTCGCCAGCGAGGCCCAGCGCAAACGGGCGTTGACCTGCCTGCGCTATGTCGACAATCGCGGCCGCGCGACCGAGCGCTACCCGTTCAACCCCAATGGCTCACCGCGTGGTATCACGGGCGTGACCACCGCGGACGGGCGCTTCACCATCATGATGCCGCACCCGGAGCGGGTGTTCCGCGCCATACAGCATTCCTGGCGGCCGGACGACTGGGGCGAGGATGGGCCTTGGCTGCGGCTATTCCGCAACGCGCGGGTTTGGCTGGGTTAGAACAGTTAGATGGTAGACGCTGCCTTGGCAAGGCAAATCGAGAAACCAGGATAGGCTCCTTTGGCGCGAAGAAGAGAGATGGTGTCTATTTTACGCGCATTGCTCGGTCGACAGCCGCCGGCCATTGACGAGACGGCCTGGCAGGAGGTGCTCGCCCTGCCCGTGTTCGCTGGCCTGAGCGAGGACGAACGCGCGCGATTGCGTGAGCGGGCCGTGGGGCTGCTTGCGGACAAGACCTTTTCCGGCGCTGGCGGAGCGGAGGTGGATGCCTACATGCGCACCGCCATCGCCGCGTTTGCCGCCCTGCCGGTGCTCGAGCTGGGACATGAGGCTTACGGCGACTGGCGCGAGATCATCGTCTATCCAGGGGAATTCATCCACGAGGGCCAAGAGACCGATGCGGCCGGGGTGGTGCATCACATCCGCCACGTGCGCGCCGGCGAGGCCATGGAGGGTGGCCCGCTGGTGCTGTCATGGGACGATGTGGCCGCCTCTGGCGGTGGGGAGGGCTACAACGTCGTCATCCATGAATTCGCCCACAAACTGGACATGACCAATGGCAGCATCGACGGCCTTCCGCGTCTGCATTCCGACATGCACGTGCAAGAGTGGGCCGCCGCCTTCACCGCCGCGTATGCGGATTTCTGCCGCCGCGTCGACGTCGGCGAGGCCACCGACATCGATCCCTACGCCGCCGAGAGCCCGGCCGAATTCTTCGCCGTGTTATCCGAGTATTTCTTCGAACGGCCGCAGGCGGTGCATGCCTGCTATCCGGCAGTGTACGCCCAGCTTAAGCGTTACTATCGACAGGACCCCTTGCAACGACAGGAGATGGTTGCCGCATGACCTTGCAACACCACGACCATCAGCACGAGCGCGAGCGCTGCGATCAGTGCATCTTCGATACCGATGTGCATCACTTTGAGCGCGATGTCATCCAGGCCTCCCACCAGCACATCGTGCTGGTGGACTTCTGGGCCGACTGGTGCGGCCCCTGCCATGCCTTGGCGCCGGTACTCAAGCGCGTCGTCTTGAGCTACGGTGGCCGTGTGCGTCTGGCCAAGGTGGAGACCGATGCCGGGGAGAACATGAAACTGGCCGGTCGCTATCGCTGCCGCGGCTTCCCCACCGTTTTGCTGTTCAAGGATGGCGAGGAGCGCGACCGTTTCCACAGCGCCCGACCGGAGCACTTCGTGCGCGAATTCATCGAGGCGCACCTCTAGGGATTCCCGCCGTGTCTTCTCAGCGCGCACGCGGCATTGAAGCCTTTCGCGTCATGGACATCCTGGCGCGCGCCCAGGCCTTACAGGCGCAGGGCCGGTCGGTCATCCATCTGGAGGTGGGCGAGCCGGACTTTCCGACTCCAGCGCCCATCGTCGAGGCGGGCATGCGCGCGCTGCGCGCCGGACATACCCGCTACACCCCGGCGCTCGGCCTGCCAGCCCTACGTGAGGCCATTGCCGCCTACTATCTCCGGCGCCATGGCTTGGCCGTCGACCCCGCCCGCATCGCCGTCACGCCGGGGGCCTCCGGCGCCCTGCTGCTCGCCATCGCTGCCCTGTTCGATGCCGGCGATCAGCTGCTCATGGCCGACCCGGGCTACCCCTGCAATCGGCATTTCGCCCGCCTGCTCGAGGTCGAGGCGATCGGCGTGCCGGTCACTGCCGAAAGCCGCTACCAGCTTACCGCCGAGTTGGTCGAACGGCATTGGGGCGCGCGTAGCCGCGGCGTGCTGGTGGCCAATCCCGGCAACCCGACCGGCACGGTGATCCCCCACGAGACGCTTGCCGCCATCCATGCCTGGGTGCGCGCCCGGGGCGGTTGGCTGTTGGTGGATGAGATCTATCACGAACTCATCTACGACCTCGACCCGCCCAGCGCGCTGAGCCTAGGCGAGGACGTAGTGGTGATCAACAGCTTCTCCAAGTATTGGTGCATGACCGGTTGGCGCTTAGGCTGGTTGGTCGTGCCGACGGCGCTGGTGCCGGCGGTGGAGCGACTGGCGCAAAACATCTTTCTTGCGGCGCCTACCCCTGCCCAGCACGCCGCGCTCGCCGCCTTCGATCCTGCAACCGAGGCCATCCTGCGCGCCAACAAGGGGGAGTTGCGGCGCCGGCGCGACTGGCTGTCACCGGCCTTGCGCCAGCTGGGGTTCCGGATCGCGGTCGAACCCGACGGCGCCTTCTATCTCTACGCCGGGCTGGGCGAGATCGCTGAGGACGCCGACCGCTTCGCCGCGTGTCTATTGCAGACGGCGGGTGTGGCCATCACGCCCGGCCAGGATTTTGGTCGCAACGACACGCAACGGCATGTGCGCTTCGCTTACACCACTGCCCTGGAGAACATCCAAGAGGCGGTGCGGCGCATCGCAGCAAGTATAGGCCACCCCCCGCAACCGCGCGCCTTGGGCAGGGGATGCGCCAGGAAAAGCCGCGCGCGAGATGGATGGCCCAGCGCTGGCAGCGGCGTGCTCGACAGTACCTGAACCGCACACACTGCGCCGCGGCGGTGCCAAGCGCAACTCGGGCTCGCCGCAGTGGCAGACAGGATCAGTATCGGCGCGCAAGCAAAGCACCTTGCAACGCAGCGGGGCCTCGCGCCTTATGTAGTACCTCAGTAGCCTGTCTGATTAACTCGCAACCCCCACGCGCTAGGGGCGAAAAAAAGCCGGCTAATGCCGGCTTTGACGGGATAGGAAAGCGACTTATTGCTTGGGCGCTTCGGCGGGAGCCGGGGCGGGTGCAGCCTCGGGCGCCGGAGCAGCAGCTTCGGGCGCGGGGGCGGGTGCAGCCTCGGGCGCCGGAGCAGCAGCTTCGGGCGCGGGGGCGGGCGCCGGAGCTTCCGCAGCAGGCGCGGCAGCTTCCGGGGCGGGCTCCTCTTTCTTGCCGCAAGCGGTTAAAGAAACAGCCAACAAAGCAGCGAGCAGGACGGAGTATTTCATTGATGTTCCCTGAAAAAAGTTGATCAACAAACCTTGAACAACAATCAGAGCGCATAGTGCACTGATCGCCGCGCATGATAACAAAAAGGCGCTAAACAATGCTAGGGGAGGGGGGAATCGATACATCAGTCAGCGATGATGCTGCATTTTTACAACAGGAGGCGTTTCACTTGGGATTCGCGGGAAGAGTACGAGCCGATCTACTGAGGATCTGAGTTATAAGCGGTGTGGGAAGCCACTTAGAGCATTTCCCAGGCAGCGAAGTAGGCAGCCTGTCCGCAATAGGCACCCGTTTCATCAAAGAGGTTCCAAACCGTGGCCCCTTTGACCAAGAAACGTCTGCCCGTGGCAGAAATACGGATGCCCGTATAGTCAGCCGTATAGCCTTGTCGGGCGACCTGATCGAGCAGCCGGGCGCGCGCCTCGCGCGCCAGGGGCTCGGCGGAATAGCGTGAGGGCATGCCGACGATGTCGCTCCAGCCCCGTTCGAACAGCCGTTGGGCGGTCAAATTGGCATAGGTAAACAGCGGATCGTCGGCCGTATCGTGCGAGAGGACGGCGAATTCCGCCATGTAGAGGGCGCGTGCGGCCTCTAAGGCATCGAGTCGCGGGTCGATCAAGTCGCGGCCAGTCCAATGCCGATAGGTGCGAAGCAGCACTTCAGCATGCTCCGCGAGCCAGGCGTTACTTGGGGCGGGTTCGGGCCGCATGTCGGCATGATAACGCTATCTCGCCGCCATGGCGCATGCTAAACGCCCAGGCGCGTGGTTGACCGCGCCTTGCTTAGCCTCGCTCCTCGCTGCCGTAGGGCGTCGGTGAGACGGCGGCATGGGTGCTCTTATTCGCTTGCCCGTCGCTGGCGCGCAGCCACCGGTCGCCGGGCTGTCCCTAGAAGGGCAAACTGGCTCGGCGCTCGTGGCCAATGGGGGGCCGAGGGCGACGCGGGCTCAGGTAAACAGCGTCAGCACACCGGTGTAACCGTAAAGGCGGTTACGCGAGATCTCGCCATTGGCGGAGAAACCCAGCAGGGGATGTCGCCCAGCGCTCGCTGGATCATGCCCAGCTCGGCGTGGCTCGCGTCAAACATGTTGACTTAGCGCCCGAGGCAGGAGAAATCTAGCGCCTTGTCTAGCTAACCGGTCGGCCAAGAGGGCTTGCCAGCGCGCCCCCACATCGATCTGCTCTACGCCTGGCGTCGAGCTCATGGCAATAGCCTACCCGTATGCCGGTTGTAGACTACCGAGGTCGATCGCTGGGTATCAGGCGTAACGGTGACCTGCCCGCGCCTTCGACCCGGGGCCTAGCGCGCATGGCTCACACGCGGCGAGGCGATAAGGCTAGCGAGGTCCGGGCCCATAACCGCAACGACCTGCTATCCACCGCGCTGCCGCTAGCGGTCCTGGCCAGGACAGCTCAGAGCTTACCTAGGTATGTGAACCTGTGCAATCGCCTGTATGCTTGAGGATGTATCGGAGCAAATCCGGTTCGGCCTAGCGTACCGAGGCCACCAAGCGATGGCGAAGCCCGTGTCGCATAGCTATATCGATAGCGGGTAAGCAGCCCTCATGCTATTCGCCACGGCAGAGGAAATACCTTTGCGGCCTTCTCACCTGGGCCCACTTCCCCTTGAACACTCGCATCCCATCCGGGACGAATAACCGCATCAAGGGCCGCGAGCGAATGTCTAATGGCTTCCGTGACTCAGCTTACTTCTTTCAAAATCAAGGAAGCTTTCCCCGGAAAGACGCGATGAAGTAAAAAGCCACCAGCAGCGTTGCCGGTGGCCGGTGAGGTGCGGTAGGGGGTTACTTGTTGACCGGGGATTCCGGATCGAACAAGTAGGCCATCACGTCGGCGATCTGCTGCTGGGTCAGTATCCCCTTGGCGCCGATCCTGGGCATGCTGGTGCAGGCGAAATAGCTGTGCGGGTTATAGATCACCTCGTAGGTGTATTTCAGCATGTCGGGGCTCGTGCCGCGGATTTTGCCGTAGCCGGTGAGGCTGGGGCCGAGGTTGCCGCCGGTGCGGTCCGTGGCCAGTTGATGGCAGTTGTAGCAGTTGCCGCCTGGCGCACCCCGGCTATGGTCGTCGACGTTGTGCGCGGTGCGGAAACCGAAACCGGACCAAGCGATGTCGCGGCCCTTCTTCCAATCGCCCAGCTTGATCCCGCCTTCGGGGTATTTGATCGTGGCGCGGGCCATCGCGTTGATCTTTTCCGCCGTCTTGTCGTCGATCTCCTTACCGGATAGGGCGACTTGCGTGCAGATCTTCTGAATCTCGTCCTGGACCAAGCGATCCTTGCCAGTTGTGCCCTCCTGGGTCGGTTGCTTGAGGTCGAAGCTATTGCTCTCGAACACCAGATATTCCGCTAGGGCCTGCGGCGTCATCTTGGTGTAATCAGGCTTGGCCGGCGCGGTGCTCGTGGCCGGCTTCTCCGGCTGGGTCGCACAGCCGGAGACGATTAGCGCGATGGAGGTGGCAGCGAGCAAGGTCGCGATAGGGGTCGGTTTGAACATGGTGTCTTCTCTCCTCGTGAGTCGGCAGCGATCAGCGCTTCAGATCGGGCAGGATGGCGGGTTGGCCGCGGGCGGCATCGGTCCAAAAGGAGATCAGGGCAATGTGAACATCCGAGTCTGGCCGAATGTTGGGGTAGCGCATCTGCCACAGGCACTCCAGGACACGATGCTGACTGCTGCGCACGTTCTCCTGGCTGGTGCGATAGGCGGGCCAAGAGATGGCCTTGGTCCACTCCATGGGGTTCTTGACATTGGGCAGGACGGAGGCGCGGATGCGACCGCCTTCCACGGTATGACAGGTGGCGCAGTTGAAGTCGAGCGTGCCGGCACGGCGATAGAACAGCACCTCACCCGCGTCGCGCATCGCCTTCTCCAGCGGGTGATTCATGGGCGGATTCCAGGGCATGCCGTTCGACTGGTAGGCGATGTAGCTCATCAGCTTCATCACGTCCGTGTTGTTGCCATGGCGCTGTTTAATCTGCGGGTCGTTATCGGTATAGCCCTGGAGGGTCTTCATGCAATGCACCAGGCGGGATTCGAGGTCCATCACCCTGCCGGTGTCGGCAAAGTAACGCGGCAGCTCGACATAGGCCCCCTTCAGCACACCCGGGCCTTTGCCGAAGTCACACTGTTCCAGCGTGGCATTCTTGGGGCCACGCTTCTGCTTCCACAGCTTCTCGCCTTCCTCGATCACCTCATAGGCCGGATTGTCCGGCATCATCATGCGGTTCTGCGGGCTCTGGACGAGGTATTTGGATTGGGATTTGGCGGCTAGTTCATCCAGAATCTCCTCGGGCGCCTTACCAGGGCTGGCAGTGGTATTGCCCGCCAGCGCCATCGCCAAGGGGAGGGCACACAGGGCTTTCTTGATCATGCGTCATCTCCTTCGTTGATATAACGTGGTGGCGTCAAACACAGCTTACCGTCGACCCCCAACCAACGATTTGCCGGCGGACTGAGCGGGATATTGGGCTTCGTGGCTGGCTAACGACGGGGTAGTAAACATATGGTATTACAAGCCACACCTTAGACTTATAGGTTATGATTGACTGGGCACCATAGGTCATGATTACCATCTTAAGCCTGTCCGGACACCCAGATGACCTCGCCCTGAGGGGCACGGAACCCTCCCATGCTGCCGGGCTTGTGATAGCCCTATAGCAGCCCTGAAAGGGTCGTATCGTTCTGGTTTGTGCGTATGGCAAAGCTTATCCTATCCACAGCATATGCGATCTTGAATCTGGCTACCGCCAGGCGTTCATCACCTATCCCATCTTTGTAACTTATTGATTGATAAGGGGCAAAGTGTGCCCAAAAAATAAACGCGAGCCTGAAAATGGCTTGATTTTCGACAATAGGCGCCTACACCCTCTAGTTGTGCACAAAGTTATCCACAGATTTTGTGGACGACTCTCTTACCGAGTTGAAGCTGACCTTAGACACGCAAGTGAAAGGGGAGGGGGAGTACCCCCCCTCTAGTTCGAATGCACTTTCCTCAGTTTTGGAGGGTATCTTAACGACCTAGCATGACGCATTGACTGGCATACAAACCCAAGGAAACACCTTGTTTCACTGCGGCATTGTTCGAGTGTGGCTCACTGCGACCGACAGCGCGATAAGCCGCTGCGACCATGTTAGGTTACAAGCGCACCCTTTGCGCAGATATGTGTATGCTTACCCGCCTCCCACTTGCTTGCCTAAAGCATAGCTAGGCTGTGTCGGGGCTTTGCTGAGCATTACGTGTAAGATTTCATCTCATTTAATGAAGTGTCGAACTTTCCCCGATGATTGATCAAAAGATGACGGATTACCTGATGCAGACCTACGCCCGCCAGGCGGTCGCCTTCGTGCGCGGCGAAGGGGTCTGGCTCTACGATACCAAGGGCGAGCGCTACTTGGATGCGGTGGCCGGTGTGGCGGTCAATGGCCTGGGCCATGCCCACCCGGCGCTGGTAAAGGCCCTGTGCGCGCAGGCCGGACGGCTCATCCACACTTCGAACCTTTATCGCATTCCCGAACAGGAGCGTTTGGCCGAGCGCCTCTGCGCGCTGTCAGGCATGGAGCGGGCCTTTTTCTGCAACTCCGGCGCCGAGGCCAACGAGGCGGCGATCAAACTCGCACGCCTGTACGGTCATCAACAGGGCATCGTCAACCCTGCCATCGTGGTGATGGAGAGAAGCTTTCATGGCCGCACCCTGGCCACGCTGTCCGCCACCGGCAACAGAAAGGTGCAGGCCGGTTTCGAGCCCCTGGTGACTGGCTTCGTGCGCGTACCGTTCGGCGATGCCGACGCAGTGGCCCGCCTGGCCGAACACCATAGCGACATCGTCGCCGTGCTGGTCGAGCCCTACCAGGGCGAGGGCGGCATCAACATCCCCCAGGCCGACTACCTGTCTAGGCTGCGCCAGATCTGTGACGGCAAGGGCTGGTTGCTGATGCTGGACGAGGTGCAAAGCGGTGTCGGCCGCACCGGCAAATGGTTTGCCTTTCAGCACACCGATGTCCTGCCGGACGTGATGACGCTCGCCAAGGGGCTCGGCTCCGGCGTCCCCATCGGCGCTTGTCTGGCGCGCGGCGTTGCGGCCCAGCTTTTCACCCCGGGCAAGCACGGCTCCACCTTTGGTGGCAATCCCTTGGCCTGTACCGCCGCCTTGACCACCTTGCAGGTGATCGAACAAGAGGGTCTTTTGGCCAATGCCGCCAGCATGGGGGCCTTCATCCGTCAGGACCTGGCGGAACGCCTGCGCGGCGTCCCTGGCGTGCGCGACATCAGGGGACAGGGGCTCATGCTCGGCATCGAACTCGATCGGCCATGTGGCAAACTGGTCGAGCAGGCCCTGGCCCGGCGGCTGTTGATCAACGTCACCGCCGAGAGCGTGGTGCGCCTGCTGCCGCCGCTGATCCTGCGCCAGGAGGAGGCAGCGCACTTGACGCAGCAGCTCGCTGAGCTGATTCGTAGCCACCTAGCCGAGGGCCAGCCATGAACGTGCGCCATTTTTTGCAGTTCAAAGACTTCTCGCGGGAAGAGTTCGAATACCTGTTCGAGCGCACCCGCATCATCAAGGCGCGCTTCAAGCGCTATCAGCCTTACCACCCGCTGGTGGACCGGACCTTGGCCATGATCTTCGAAAAGAATTCCACTCGCACCCGGCTCAGTTTCGAGGCCGGTATGCACCAACTGGGGGGGACGGCCATTTACCTCAACACCCGCGACACCCAGCTTGGACGAGGCGAACCCGTGGAAGATGCCGCCGAGGTGATCTCGCGCATGGTGGATATCGTCATGATCCGCACCTACGAGCAGGAGATCATCGAACGCTTTGCGCGGCACTCGCGCGTGCCGGTGATCAACGGCCTGACCAATGAGTACCATCCCTGTCAGATTCTGGCCGACATCTACACCTATATCGAGCTACGCGGCCCGATCCAGGGCAAGACCGTGGCCTGGGTGGGAGACTCCAACAACGTCTGCAACACCTGGCTGCAGGCCGCAGAGGTGTTCGACTTCAACGTACACGTTTCCACCCCGCCTGGATATGAGGTCGAGCCGGAACGCGCCGGCCTCTATGGCACAGACCACTACGAGCAATTCGCCGACCCGATGGACGCCTGTCGCGGCGCCGACATCGTGACCACCGACGTCTGGACCAGCATGGGCTTCGAGGCGGAAAACACCGAGCGTTTGCGGGCCTTTGCCGATTGGCAGGTCGATGCCGAGATGATGCGCATGGCCAAGCCAGATGCGGTGTTCATGCACTGCCTGCCTGCACACCGCGGCGAGGAGGTGACTGCAGAGGTCATCGACGGCCCCCAAAGCGTCGTCTGGGACGAAGCAGAAAACCGCCTGCATACCCAGAAGGCTTTGTTGGAATACCTACTCCTCGGGCGCATCGAGGAGTGATGCGCTGCGTGGGTGGGGGCAGGCGGTTTAGGCGGAGGCTCACATCGGCTAGCCGATGTTAAGCCGCGTAGCGGCGGCCGGAGCCAAAACCGCTCCTGCAGAGGCTTTGTTGGACTTACTCCTCGGGCGCATCGAGGAGTGATGCGCTGCGTCGGTGGGGGCAGGCGGTT
>JBEPZO010000005.1:0-68812 GCA_041640815.1 Thiobacillaceae bacterium | reverse complement strand
CGATGGCCAGCCAGAGCATGGGGCGTTGCTGCGGCAGGGCAAAGGGGTCTGCGCCCGGCAGTTTGCTGGCCAGCGCCAGCACGGCGCAGCCGCCGATCGCCAGCACGATCGCGATACGCGCGATGCAAGGCCGCCAAGACGGCGGCCAGCGCAACAGCCCGCGGCGGTCAAAGCCCGCATCGCGCCACAGCAGGATCAGGCATAGCGCCGCGAAGAGTAGCAGTTGGGGGATGATGAAGCGGCGCAGGATTTCCCCTTGCCAGGCGATGAGCAACGGCAGCAACACGAAGAGCAGGGCGAATTCGAGGGCGCGATGGCGTCGCGGCGCGGGGGGCATGGAGCAGGGGGTGCTGGGGGTGCTTGAACCGTCGGTGCCGATCGACCAGCGCTAAGCCGTGCACGGCGGCTAGCCGCTAGACATTGAGTAGGGCGCCCAGACAGGGTTTCGACGTCGACGAACAACGGCTGCCCCAATGTTAAGCCAAGCGACACCGCCGCACAACGCAGCAATGCGCCCGCGCAGCAAGTTGTGCCGAGTTCCCGGCATGTACAGCGCCCGGTTAAGGGGCGTTCCCTTCGAGGCGCTTGCCTTTCAGCTCATCTGGCATGCAACGAAATCGGCAACGCTAGGGTCTGATGCTAAAGCCCCAATAAAGGAGACGACATCTTGGACCGCAGCCAGACCCTCCCTGCCTTGTTCGTGAGCTTGTCGCTCATGCTGCCGCAGCCTGTGGTGCTGGCTCAGGAGGCGGGGCATGCGACGCTGTCGGCCCACATCCCGCTCGGGTTGTGGGCATTCGCCTACCAGCGCGCTGGTGAACTCCGGCCCTTGTTCTGGAAATACCAGGAAGACGGCAATAGCGAGCACTGCATCCGCTCCGACCCCCGTCAACACCTGCTCGATTGGATTGCGCGCAAGGGATGTAGCGTCGACTCAGAGCGCTCCTTGACCGAGGGCTACCTCCTGAGCGGGCAGTGCCGGCTGAAGTGGCTGCCAGGTGAGGCCGTACCAGTAGACGTCAGATTGACATGGAGGGGGAATGATGGCTTCGAGATGGAGATCCGCAGCCGTCCCCACCGCTTGTTGCGCTATCGGGAGTCAATTCACGCGACCAGGCTTGGGCCTTGTCCCGGCCAATGAGTCAGCAGTCGAGGGCCATGAGGATGAAAAGCGCCGTCACCTGCATCAGTATCAGGAAGAGGATCAACGCCAACGTCTGGGGCTTGCGCCCCTTCTGTCGGTTTTCGACAAACTGCATCCACTCGCCGATCACGCCCAGCAAACCGACCAAGAACAGAGGGGTAAGCAGGGTGATCACCAAGATGTGTCGGTTGCGTTGCTCGTGGCTGCCGCAGAAGGTCGAGTGCAGGGACAGGCTGGTATCGAGGTGCTTGATCGCCAGGTAGAAGAGATAGACCCAAACCAGCAAGGCCATCAGCACCCCGATGAGGGTGTACCAGAATTTGCGGCTCGTGAGCAGCCGGGCGATATCCTGTAATTGCCTAATCCAGCTCATCGCCTTCGCGCCGAAATCAATCCATGAGGCGCTGCCGCTGCGCCTTGAGCTTGTCGAGCGTGGCGGCGAAATCCTCAACACGCTTGCGTTCCTGCTCGACTACCGCTGCCGGCGCCTTGGCCACGAACTGGGGGTTGGCGAGCTTGGCTTGCGCGCGTGCAAGTTCGTTTTGCACGCGTGCGATCTCTTTGTCTAGGCGCGCGATCTCGGCCTGGCGATCGACCTCGATCTTGAGCATCAGCCGCCAGTCGCCCACGATGGCCACGGGGGCGTCGCTATCGGGCAGGCCGTCGACGGCGCGCACCTCGGACAAGCGCGCGAGCAGTTGCAGGTAGGGCGCATAGATGGCGGCGCGTTCGGCATCGCCCAACACCAGCAATGGCAGTTTCTGCGCCGGTGAGATGCCCATCTCGCCGCGCAGGTTGCGGCAGGCGTTGGTGAGCGCCTTGAGGGTCTGCATTTCGGCGTCTGCCGCGGGGTCGGCGCGTTCCGGCCGAGGTTCGGGATAAGGCGCTAGCATCACGCTTACACCGCTTTGGCCGGCCAGCGGCGCCACCTTCTGCCACAGCTCCTCGGTGATGAAGGGGATGATGGGGTGGGCCAAGCGCAGCAGTTCCTCCAGCACCCGCACCAGGGTGCGCCGTGTGGCGCGCTTGGCCGCCTCTGTGCCCTGGGCGAGCTGCACCTTAGCCAGTTCCACATACCAGTCACAATACTCATCCCAGGTGAACTCATAGATGGCGCGCGCCACCTGATCGAAGCGATACTGCGCATAACCCTCCAATACCGCTGCCTTGGCCGCCTCGATGCGGCCGACGATCCAGCGATCGACAAAGGAGAATTCCAAGGGCAGCGCCTCATCTAGGCCCGTGTCCTGCCCGGCGCAATTCATCAGCACGAAGCGGGTGGCATTCCACAGCTTGTTGCAGAAGTTGCGGTAGCCCTCACAGCGGCTGAGATCGAACTTGATGTCGCGTCCGTGCGAGGCGAGCGAGGCGAAGGTGAAGCGCAAGGCATCGGCGCCGAAGGCCGGGATGCCGTTGGGAAACTCCTTGCGCGTGGCGCGCTCGATCGCCTCGGCCTGCTTCGGGTTCATCAGCCCCGTGGTGCGCTTTTTGATCAGCCCTTCGAGATCGATGCCGTCGATGAGGTCGATGGGGTCGAGGATGTTGCCCTTCGATTTGCTCATCTTGTTGCCGTGCGCATCGCGTACCAGCCCCGTGATGAACACCTCGCGGAACGGCACCTTGCCGGTGAAGTGCAGGCTCATCATCACCATGCGCGCCACCCAGAAGAAGATGATGTCGAACCCCGTCACCAGGACGGAAGTGGGCAAAAACCGCTTGAGCTCGGGGGTGTCATCCGGCCAGCCCAGGGTGGAAAAGGGCCACAGGGCGGAGGAGAACCAGGTGTCGAGCACGTCCTCGTCCTGACGCAACGGGCGCCCCCCTGCCATCTGGCGGGCGGTGGCCTCGTCGCGGGCGACAAAGACATTGCCCGCCTCGTCGTACCAGGCCGGGATGCGATGCCCCCACCAGAGCTGACGCGAGATGCACCAGTCTTGGATGTTCTCCAGCCACTGACGGTAGGTGGTGGCCCAGTTTGGCGGCACGAAGCTGGGTTCGCCGCGCTCGAGCGCCTCCAGCGCACGCCTGGCCAACCCCTGCATGGCCATGAACCACTGATCGGTGAGCATCGGCTCGATCACCGCGCCGCTGCGGTCGCCGCGCGGGATCATGAGCTTGTGCGGCTTGGCCGAGATGAGAAGCCCCTTCGCCTGCAAGGCCTGCAGGATCTTTTCGCGAGCGGCATAGCGGTCCAGGCCCTGAAACTCGGCCGGCGCGAATTCATTCATCTTCGCATCTGGCGTCAGCACGCTGATGGCCGGCAAATTGTGGCGCTGCCCGACCAGCCAGTCATTGAAATCGTGCGCTGGCGTGATCTTCACCACACCGGTGCCGAACTGGCGATCGACGTACTCATCGGCGATGATGGGGATGGTGCGCTCGGCAATCGGCAGGCGCACGTGACGGCCGACCAGGTGACGATAGCGTTCATCGTCGGGGTGCACGGCCACGGCGGCATCGCCGAGCAGGGTCTCGGGACGGGTGGTGGCCACCACCAGCTGCCCGCCCCCCCCTTCGAGCGGATAGGCGATCTCCCACAGGAAGCCGTCCTCCTCCTGGTTGACCACCTCGAGGTCGGACACCGCCGTCTGTAAGACGGGATCCCAGTTCACCAGGCGCTTGCCGCGGTAGATCAGGCCTTCGTTGTATAGGCGCACGAAGACCTCGGTGACCGCCCGAGTCAGGCCCTCGTCCATGGTGAAACGCTCGCGGCTCCAGTCCGCAGATGCGCCCAGGCGCCGCATCTGCCGCGTGATGGTCGAGCCGGACTGCTGCTTCCAGGCCCATACCCGGTCGATGAATTTCTCGCGCCCGAGCTCCCGGCGGGAGATACCCTCGCTATCGAGCTGACGCTCGACCACCATCTGCGTGGCGATGCCGGCATGATCGGTGCCCGGCTGCCACAGCGTGTTGTCCCCGCGCATGCGGTGATAGCGGATGAGCGCATCCATCAAGGTGTGCTGGAAGGCGTGCCCCATGTGCAGGGTGCCGGTCACATTCGGCGGTGGCAGCATGATGCAATAGGCGGGCGCGCCCTCGCGCGTGCCCATCTTGAACCAGCCAGCGCTCTCCCAGCGCGCGTACCAACGTTGTTCGATCTCGTGGGGTTCGAAGCTTTTTGCGAGTTCCATGAGAAATCGATCTATTTAGGGTAGATCCACGCTGCACATACCAGTATTCTGTAGCCGGCCTTTGTGGCGAGAGCTCAAAACTTGACCGAGTCCAGCTCTGGCCTAGCCACATACACCGTATGATATGGTGTAGCCGAGGCTCACCAGCATCCGCGATCCAATCCAGCCCAGCCTGAAACTCTCCCTGCCTAGAGGGATTCGGCGGTAAACAAAGAGGTCAACCAATACGGCTTTGTCGGTCAAGCTGTATTCTTCCCCCCTTTACCCTGTGCGGTGTCGCTGCGCTGCAGCGCGCGGCGAATCGCCTCCTCAAGACGAAGTTGCTGCCGGATGAAGAGGTCTTCGAGTTTGCGTTCGAGCTGGCTCATGAAGCGGTTTAACTGCTCCTCGCTCAAGGTGAGGGAGTCATCCGCGCGTCCAGACAACTTATGCGCTGATGGGGAGGGGGTGCTGGGCTCTCGTGGCAGCGGGGCCGATTTGACCATGCGAGGCGCCACGACCTCCGTTAGCACAGGAAACTCATCCTCAGGCGGTGCTTGCGCGTGCGTCGCACCGAAGCCGGCCCGCTTTTCCAGCAAGGCATCGATCTTGCCGAAGATATCTTCATCCGCCATGGCTATTTCTGCCGCAAATCGTACATCTGTAGAGCATAACCCCGCTCTTGATAAAAGCGGTAACGGCTGCGAGCCGCATGGCGGTCAGCCGCGTCGGCGGTGACGATCTCGATCAAACGATCGAAGCGGCTGAAGCAGCCGGGCGGCTGATCTCCCAAGTTGATGATCACGTCACAAGCCTGCAAGTCATCGGGCCTGGCGCCGATGAGTACGGGCGTCTTGGCGGCGAGGGGGTGGCCGCAGCGCACATGCGGGATGAAAGACAGCTGGTGCGCGGTCCATAGCCGCCTGTCGAGATCCGCGGCCAGCGCCTCGTCCTCGGTATATAACAGGGTAGCTTGCCTGGCTTGGTAAGCCTTAGCCGCAAGCCGCATGGCGACCTCGGCCTTGTCGGCAGCGTTGAAGTAGAAATCCACCCGCGTCATTTGCGCCTGCCACGCTGCAAGGCCTGGGCTACGGCCTCGCCGATGCCGGCGGGGCTCTCGGCCACCACCACGCCGGCAGCGGCAAGGGCCCGGATCTTCTCCGCCGCCGTGCCCTTACCGCCGGCGATGATGGCGCCGGCATGGCCCATGCGCTTGCCCTTGGGTGCGGTGAGCCCGGCGATGTAGGCCGCCACTGGTTTGCTCACCTCGCTCTTGATGTACTCGGCCGCCGCCTCCTCGCTCGTGCCGCCGATCTCACCCACCAACACGATCGCCTCGGTCTGCGCATCGCGCTCGAAGAGCTCGAGACAATCGATGAAGTCCATGCCTTTGATCGGGTCGCCGCCGATGCCCACGCAGGTGGACTGCCCCAGCCCCAGGCGTGTGGTCTGCCACACCGCCTCATAGGTGAGGGTGCCCGAGCGCGAGACGATGCCCACCTTACCTGGCTGATGGATGAAACCCGGCATGATGCCGATCTTGCACGCGCCGGGGGTGATGATGCCCGGGCAGTTGGGCCCGATGAGCCGCGCGCCGGTATCGCGCAAGGCCGCCTTCACCTCGATCATGTCCCGCACTGGAATGCCTTCGGTGATGCAGACAATGACCTTGATGCCGGCGGCGGCGGCCTCCAGGATGGAGTCTGCGGCATAGGGTGCAGGCACGTAGATCATGCTCGCCTCAGCGCCCGTGGCCTGCACGGCCTCGCGCACGGTGTTGAAGACCGGCAGCCCGAGGTGCGTCTGGCCGCCCTTGCCGGGGGTGACGCCACCGACCAAGCGTGTGCCGTAGCGGATCGCCTGCTCGGAGTGGAAGGTTCCCTGCTTGCCGGTGAAACCCTGGCAGATGACGCGGGTTTGTGCGTCGACGAGGATGCTCATCGCCCTGCCTCCGCAACGACACGCCGCGCGGCTTCGGTCAGGTCCCCGGCGGCGATGAGGCTAAGCCCCGAGGCCGCCAGCAGATCCCTGCCCGCCTGCGCGTTGGTGCCCTCTAGCCGTACCACCACCGGCACGCTCACGCCCACCGTGCGCACGGCCTGGATGATCCCTTCGGCGATCAGGTCGCAGCGCACGATGCCGCCGAAGATGTTGATCAGGATCGCCTTGACCTTGGGGTCGGCCAGGATGATGCGAAAGGCCTCGGCCACGGAGTCTGCCGTCGCGCTGCCGCCGACGTCGAGGAAATTGGCCGGACGACCGCCGCACAGCTTAATGAGGTCCATGGTGGCCATGGCCAGCCCCGCGCCGTTAACCATGCAGCCGATGTCGCCGTCCAGGGCGATGTAGTTGACGTTGTGGGCCAGTGCTTCGGCCTCCTTGGGATCGATCTGAGTCATGTCCATCAGCGCCGCCAACCCCTTCTGCCGCCACAGGGCGTTGTCGTCGACGACCATCTTGCAGTCAAGCGGCAGCAGCCGGCCATCGTCGGTCACGATCAACGGGTTGATCTCCAGCAGGCTGAGGTCTTTGTCCAGGAAGAGGCGGTAGAGGCGCTTGACGAGCTGGGTGAAGGCTGCGACCTGCCCGCCCTCGAGACCGAGGGCAAAGGCCAGGTTGCGGCCCTGATAGTCCATCAGGCCGGCGACGGGGTGCACTGTCTCGCGCAAGATCCGCTCCGGTGTCTCCGCCGCAACCGCCTCGATCTCCATGCCGCCGGCAGTCGAGGCGACGACGGCGACCCGCGCTGCGGCGCGATCGATGGTTAGGCTGAGATAGAGCTCGCGGGCGATGGGCAGGACCTCCTCGATGAGCAGGCGGCTGACGGGCTGGCCGTCCGGCGCATTCTGGTAGGTAACGAGGCGGCTACCCAACAGGTCGCGCGCCGCTGCGCTCAGGGCATCGACGGAGCGGCATAGCCTCACCCCACCCGCCTTGCCGCGCCCGCCGGCATGCACCTGCGCCTTGACCACCCAGGCCTCTCCGCCCAACTCGCGCGCCGCGGGCGCGCACTGCTCCACGGCGTCGATGACGACGCCGCGCGGCACGGCAATGCCCTGCTCGTTTAGTATCGCCTTGGCCTGATACTCGTGTAAGTTCATCGCTCAAGCTTGGCCTAAAGCCTGAATTTTGCCGCAAACCCATTGCGGCCGCCATGCCGCTTTGTTGGTGAGGACGTTTCAGACGCCCGGCGATCAGGTAGGATAGCGCCATTGACGTTCATCCCAAGAGCATGAAAGAGATCCTCGTCCTCTACTACAGCCTGCACGGATCGGTGCGCGAGCTGGCGCGTTGCGTTGCGCATGGCGTCGATTCGGTGCCGGGTATGGCGGCACGGCTGCGCACCGTACCCAAGGTCGCCGCCGAGACCGAAGGCGCGGCGCGCCTTGTGCCGGATCAAGGCGCCCCCTATGCCACGCTGCGCGACTTGGAGGAATGCGTCGGTTTGGCGCTCGGCTCGCCGACGCGCTTTGGCAACATGGCCGCGGCAATGAAATACTTCTGGGATGGCACTTCGAGTCTCTGGCTCAGCGGCGCCCTGGCCGGCAAACCGGCCTGCGTCTTCACCTCCAGCGCCAGCCTGCACGGCGGACAGGAGAGCACCTTGCTCAGCATGATGCTGCCGCTATTGCACCACGGCATGCTGATCGTCGGCCTCCCCTATAGCCAGCCGGAACTCAGCGTCACCCGCTCCGGCGGCACCCCCTACGGCGCCAGTCATTACGCTGGCCCGCATGGTACTGAACCGCTGACGGAAGAAGAGCGACGCTTGGCCTTTGCCCTGGGCAAGCGGCTGGCCGAGATCGCCGGCAGGTTGGCCACATGAGCGCGCTTGGCAGCGAAGCCCGCCGCTTCGCCCGCGGCCAGACCCAGGCCGTGTTGTCGACGCTGTCGTTACGCCTCGAAGGCTATCCCTATGCCTCTGTCGCGCCCTATGTCCTCGATCATGGCGGCCGACCGGTGATCCTCATTTCCGACTTGGCCGAGCATACGCGCAACCTCGCCGCCGATTGTCGCTGCGCCCTCATCGTACAGCCCTTCACGCCCGACATGCACGCCACCGGCCGCGTGACGATCGTCGGTCGCGCCGAGCGGTTGCCGGACAAGGACGCCCTCGGCCCGCGCTATCTGCGCTATCACCCGCAGGCCGAGGGCTATTTCGCCATGCACGACTTTGCCTTTTGGCGCATCGAGCCCGTGCGCATCCGCTATATCGGCGGCTTTGGCAAGATCCACTGGCTCGACCCCGATGCCTACCTGCTGCCATCTGGCCCGCTCGCGGCCCAGGAGGCGGACATCCTCGCGCACATGAACGCCGATCACCCGCACACCTTGCTTGCCTACTGCCGCCATGTCCACGGCGTCGAGGCCAATGCCGCGCAGATGATCGGCATCGACCCCGACGGCTTCGACATCCGTGTCAACGGACGCCTCTTGCGCTTCGACTTCCCCACCCCCATTACGGACGCGGCCGAGGCGCGCGCCGCACTGGAGGCCCTCGCTAGGCAATGCCGCAGCTAAACGTTGCGTTGTGGCTTGCCGCGACGAGCCTCATCGCGCTGATCCTGCTTAGCCTCGCCTGGGAGCTGTGGCTCGCCCCGCTGCGGCCTGGTGGCTCGTGGCTCGTGTTGAAGGTGCTGCCGCTCATGCTGCCGCTGCGCGGCATCCTGCATGGGCGGGTGTATACCTACCGCTGGGCCAGCCTGCTCATTTGGCTATATGTCCTCGAGGCCTTGGTCCGCTTGAGCACCGAGCCCATGCCGATGGCCGGCCTCGCTCTCCTAGAACTCATGCTCGGATTGACCTTCTTCAGCGCCGCGGCGTGGTATATCCGGCACTGTTAACAAAAATAAACCGAAGAGATTAATCCTTGACGGCGTACACGTGGCAACGATAATGTAGTGTTAAACACTACTTCACGCCCATCCGAATGAAAACCATATCTGCCAGCGATGCCAACCGGCATTTCTCGAGTGTCCTGCGCGATATCGCCGCCGGCGAGGTTGTCACAGTGCTGTCGCGCGGCAAACCTGTGGCCATCATTTCTCCCGTACGCACAGGCCATGAGCGCGAGTCCGCCAAGCGTCTTTTGCTCAGGCGGCTGCGTCAACAAAAAATCAGTGGCATACGCAACTGGAGACGCGATCAACTGTACGAGGACTGATCGGTGAGAGTGGCTTTCGACACCAACGTCTTGGCCTATGCCGAAGGGGTAGGCGATGAACAACGCTGCAATACGGCGATACGCCTAGTCGAACAATTGGCTAACACCGACGTGTTGCTGCCGGCGCAGACTTTGGGCGAGCTGTGCCGTATTCTGATAGGCAAAGCCCATCGCTCGGCCGAGCAAGCGCGTCAGGCCGTCTTGAGTTGGGCAGACAGCTTCGAGGTGGCTGACTCTACGTGGACAGCTTTCCAGTCGGCGCTCGATCTCACTGTCGATCATCGGCTCTCCATGTGGGACGCCCTAATCATGGCCGTCGCAGCAGAAAACCGCTGCCGACTGTTGCTGTCGGAAGATTTGCACGACGGGTTTACCTGGCGCGGCGTAACTGTTGTCAACCCGTTTGTCGAACCACTCTCGCCGCTACTGTGCGCGCTGCTACGCACGCACAACTAGGTCTCAAAAGGGATAACGCCCACCGGAGTCTGCGGTGTGCGCATGCATAAATTCGAACGCCTAGGCCACCATCGACGGACCTGGGCACGCCATGCATGTGCGCCCCGTCTACCGTAGCCGGAGGTTCTGGTCCAGATGTATTCCTAAGTATGCGGCGATTTACTCTGTGACCGTTGCAATGTGCGGGGCTAGAACGAGGCGTTTAGGCGTACGACCGGATTTGTCGACCCCGGTACTGGCAAGCACAAGCTTGCCGTGAGGCTAGTCTACGCAACACCTAGCCCCCAGTCTCGGTCAACAACCACCAATCATTTCTCCTTTAGCCATCCGTTCGAGTGCCAAAGGTATTGGTCTCGGGCAACAATTTGACGATATCAGCATCTTCATATATACTTAACTTTTCATTTTGGAGGCTCCATGCACAGCACACACATCGTCCACTTCCGCTACCTGCCGATGTCGGTACGGGTCCTGTTCACCATGGTCCTGCTCACCTTCGGCACGGCCTATCTGATGGCCATGATCCAAGTCTGGGAATCGCATGCCGCCAAGGACGGCGACCCCATGCTGTCGGGCAAGGACCTCATGATCGCCTATAGCGGTAACCCTGAGGGCACGAAGCTGGAGACCGCCCTGCGCGGGCCGATGTCCGACATGCTGCCCGATGACAAAAAGAAGATCGTGTTCGATTGGCTGCACGACGGCGCCAAGCCGGAGGCCCTGGCCAGCACCATCAAACCGATCATCCAGGAGCACTGCCTCGCCTGCCACGTGCCCGAGGTCAACCCCCACCTGCCCGATCTCTCCACCGATGAAGGGATCCTAAAGGTCGCGCAGCGCGACGAGGGGATGACCATCGCCACCCTGGTGCGGGTGTCCCACATCCACCTCTTCTCCATCACCTTCATCTTCTTCATCGTCGGCTACATCTTCACGCACGCCTACGTGCGACCGGTGTGGCTCAAATGCGTGCTCATCGCCGCGCCCTTCGCCGTGCTCATCACCGACGTCGCCTCTTGGTACTTGACCAAGGTCTGGAGCGGTTTCGCCTGGGTGGTAATCATCTCTGGCGTCATCATGGGCCTGTCATTCGCCGCCATGTGGGTGATCTCTATGTGGCAGATGTGGGTCGGCAAGCTGCCCGACGAGGTGCGTCAGCTCAACGGTAGGCTACCGAAGCTGACGCGATCCGATCCGAACCCAACTGCCGCCCACCCAGCCAGTTGACTGTGCACCCCGCCAGGAGGCTGGGCTGACCGCAGCAGCACTCGCTGTGCCGCCGGCTGCCTCAATGGCTTTACAGCGCTTGCGGATGCGCGCGCTGTTCGCCGCTGGCGAGCTTGTTCAGGGCGTGCAAATAGGCCTTGGCCGAGGCGATGACGATGTCGGTATCGGCGCCCTGGCCATGGACGATGCGCCCGCCCTTGTTCAACCGCACCGTCACCTCGCCTTGCGCATCCGTGCCGGTGGTGATGTTGTTCACCGAGTAGAGCAACAGGTCGGAGGCCGATTGCACGATGGCCTCGATCGCTTTGAAGGCGGCGTCCACCGGCCCACTGCCATCGGCCTCGGCGCGCCGCTCCTGGCCACCGTCCGATAGCACGACCACGGCATGCGGCACCTCACCGGTCTCGGAACAGACCCGTAGCGACACCAGCTTGTAGCGATCGGCCTGGGCAAAAGAGGCCTCGTCCGAGATCAAAGCGTGGATGTCCTCGTCGAAGATCTCGTGTTTCTTGTCCGCCAGGTCCTTGAAGCGGGCGAAGGCAGCGTTGAGCGCCTCCTCCGACTCAAGCACGATACCCAGCTCAGCGAGCCGCGTCTTGAAGGCGTTACGGCCGGAATGCTTGCCCAGCACCATGCGGTTGGCGCTCCAGCCGACGTCCTCGGGGCGCATGATCTCGTAGGTCTCGCGATGCTTGAGCACGCCGTCTTGGTGGATGCCGGATTCATGCGCGAAGGCATTGGCGCCGACGATGGCCTTGTTCGGCTGCACGGCAAAGCCGGTGATGCCCGCTACCAGCCGCGAGGCGGGGACGATTTGCGTGGTGTCGATGCGTGTGTCGCAAGGGAAGACGTCCTGGCGGGTGCGCACAGCCATGACGATCTCCTCGAGCGCGGCATTCCCCGCACGCTCACCGAGGCCGTTGATCGTGCACTCGACCTGGCGGGCACCGTTGAGGACGGCCGACAGGGAATTGGCCACCGCAAGCCCCAGGTCGTTGTGGCAGTGCACGGAAAAGACCGCCTTGTCGGCGTTAGGGATGCGCTCGCGCAAGGTGCGAATCAGCTCGCCGAACTGCCATGGCAAGTTGTAACCGACGGTGTCGGGGATGTTGAGGGTGCGCGCGCCGGCGTCGATCACCGCCTCCAGCACCCGGCAGAGGAAATCTGGTTCAGATCGCCCCGCGTCCTCGGGGGAGAACTCGACGTTGTCCGTCCAGCGCCGCGCCCATTTCACCGCCTTGACCGCTTGCTCCAAGACCTGCTCCGGCGTCATCCTGAGCTTGCGTTCCATATGGATGGGGCTCGTGGCGATGAAGGTGTGGATGCGGCCAGAGGCCGCCCCCTTGAGGGCCTCGCCGGCGCGGTTGATGTCGCTTTCCAAGGCACGCGCCAGCGCGCAGACGGTGCTGTCTTTGATGGCATCGGCTACCGCCTTCACCGCCTCATAGTCGCCATTGCTGGCGGCGGGGAACCCCGCCTCAATGACATCCACCCGCATGCGCTCCAACTGCTTGGCGATGCGCACCTTCTCTTCCTTGGTCATCGACGCGCCCGGGCTTTGCTCGCCGTCGCGCAAGGTGGTATCGAAAATGATCAAATGCTCTTTCATGGCCTGCTCCATAAGCATGCCGCCCCTAGGGTCACGGCCGGTTGATGGTGTCCTGGCTGGGGCTCACTGCGCCTCATGCGCCGCCCGTGGCCGACGGCCTCGGTCGCGGCTTGGTAGCCAGGAATGCTAACGAAAAATGGGAAAGAGAAGTATCACCGCCCGCAAAGGGGCAGCAGCAGGCGAGTGGCAAGCCGCAGCAAGGAGAATTGTCGGCAAGCGAGGTTGCGGTTCATGTTGAAAAATGTTATCCGCCTGTTGTTATTTGGACAACCCTGCTTGCGAGCGGTTCTTGTGCCACAGATAGAGGCTTACGACATAGCCCGAGAGCGCATAACCCATGAAGAGCGCGAATAGCACGATGGGTGGATCGAGCGAGATCAGGACGAAAGCGAGCGCAATGAGCACCACGACGGCGAAGGGCACGCTGCGGCGCAGGTTGATGTCCTTGCCGCTATAGAACCGCAGATTGGTCACCATGGTGATGCCTGCGAATAGCGTCAGTCCCCAAGCAAACCAGCGCAATTCCAAGCCGCTCAAGCGGTTGTCGTGTGCCACCCAGACCAGGCCGGCGATGAGCGCTGCCGCCGAAGGGCTGGGTAAGCCCTGGAACCAGCGCCTATCCTGCACGTCGAGCAGGGTATTGAAACGCGCCAGCCGCAAGGCCGCGCCGGCGCAGTAGAGGAAGGCGGCGATCCAGCCGAGCTTGCCGAGCCCCTTGAGGGCGAAGCTGTAGATGACCAGCGCCGGTGCCACACCAAAGGCGACCATGTCCGAGAGCGAATCATACTCGGCGCCAAAGGCGCTCTGGGTGCGGGTGAGCCGGGCCACCCGGCCGTCGAGACCGTCCAACACCATGGCGACGAAGATGCCGACAGCGGCATGCTCAAACCGACCGTTCATGGCCTGGACGATGGCGTAAAAACCGGCGAACAAGGCGCCGGTGGTGAGCAGGTTGGGCAACAGGTAAATGCCGCGCCGGGCGAAGCGGCCCCGGAAGCGGATCATCCCCGGATCGTCGTTCACCGTCTCAAATCGGCCAGCACATCGAGGGCCGCGCGGACTTTGTCGCCCAGTCCGACACGGGGACGAGCGTCTAGCGGCAGATAGACATCGAGGCGGGAGCCGAAGCGTATGAAGCCATAGCGCTCGCCGCGCGCGAGCCGATCACCGGGTTGCACGTAGGACAGGATGCGCCGGGCGATGAGCCCCGCCACCTGCACGCAGGTGACGTCCTGGCCATCGTCGGTGCGCAACCACAGGGCGTTGCGCTCGTTCTCGCGCGATGCCTTGTCCAGCACGGCGTTGACGAAGCGGCCGCGATGATACCACTGCCCTTTGACCTCGCCATCGACCGGGCTGCGATTGGAATGAACGTTGAACACGTTCATGAACACGCTGATCTTGAGCGCCCGCCGCTTGAGCCAAGGATCGTCCGCCTCTTCCACCGCTACCACCCGGCCATCGGCGGGGGACAGCACGAGGCCCGCGCCTGGCACGGGTGTGCGCGGCGGATCGCGGAAGAACTGCAACACAAAGAGGAAGGCGCCCCAGAAGGGCAAGGCCGCCCAGAATGACTCGAAGCCGTAGGTCGCCGCCACCGCTGCGCTGCAGGCGAGGGCCAAATGCGGCCAGCCTTCGCGGGCGATCAGGGGGTGAGCCTCAGCCTTGCCGCGCACGCAGCCGCCTTGCTCAGTTGCGCGATTTGTCGACCAGCTGCTTGGCCTTGATCCAGGGCATCATCTCTCTGAGCCTCGCCCCCACCACCTCGATGGGATGCTCGGCGATGAGCCGCCTGCGGGCGGTCATCTCGGGGTAGCCCATGCGACCTTCGAGGATGAAGCGCTTGGCATACTCCCCATTCTGGATGTTGGCCAAGGCCTCGCGCATGGCTGCACGGCTGGCCTCATTGATCACCTTCGGGCCGGTGACGTACTCGCCGTACTCCGCGTTGTTGGAGATCGAGTAGTTCATGTTGGCGATGCCGCCTTCGTACATCAGATCGACGATCAGCTTCAGCTCGTGCAGGCATTCGAAATAGGCCATCTCTGGGGCGTACCCCGCCTCCACCAGGGTCTCGAAGCCCATCTTCACCAGCTCCACGACACCGCCGCACAGCACCGTCTGCTCGCCAAAGAGGTCGGTCTCGGTCTCCTCGCGGAAGGTGGTCTCGATGACACCGGCGCGGGCACCGCCATTGGCGGCGGCATAGGACAGGGCCAGATCGCGAGCCTGTCCGCTCACGTCCTGATAGACGGCGATGAGCGAGGGCACGCCACCCCCCTCGACATAGGTAGAGCGCACCAGGTGACCAGGGCCCTTGGGCGCGATCATGATCACGTCCACATCGGCGCGCGGCTTGATCTGTCCGTAGTGGATGTTGAAGCCGTGGGCGAAGGCGAGCGCCGCGCCCTGCTTGAGGTTGGGCTCGATCTCATCGCGATAGACGTCGGGTTGCTGCTCATCAGGCACCAGCAGCATGACGACGTCGGCATCTTTGACCGCGGCGGCAATCTCCTTGACCGTAAGGCCCGCCTTCTTGGCCTTGTCCCAGGAGGCACCGCCCTTGCGCAGGCCGACCGTGACCTTGACCCCGGAATCCTTGAGGTTGTTGGCATGGGCATGGCCTTGCGAGCCATAGCCGATGATCGCCACCTTCTTTTTCTTGATCAGGGACAGGTCTGCGTCCTTTTCGTAATAAACCTTCATCGCGCTATCCTTTCTGTTACGAGAAGTGGGGCGTGGGCCGTCGGGTGGCGGGGTTATCCCATGCCCCATCACCCTTCTCCCAGCACTAGACCTTCATCACCCGCTCGCCGCGACCGATACCGGAAGCGCCGGTGCGCACGGTCTCCAGGATGGCGTCGGCATCCAATGCGCCGAGAAAGGCGTTGAGCTTGCTCACCGTGCCCGTGAGCTCGATGGTGTAGGTCTTGTCGGTCACATCGATGATGCGCCCGCGGAAGATGTCCGCCATGCGTTTCATCTCCTCGCGATACGCACCCGAGGCGCGCACCTTGACCAGCATCAGTTCGCGCTCGATATGCTCACCGTCGGTGAGGTCCTGCACCTTGACCACGTCGATGAGCTTGTTGAGCTGCTTGGTGATCTGTTCGATGACATCATCCGAGCCGCGCGTGACGATGGTCATGCGCGACAGCGTCGGGTCTTCGGTCGGGGCAACGGTGAGCGACTCGATGTTGTAGCCCCGCGCTGAGAACAGCCCCGCGACCCGGGAGAGGGCCCCGGCCTCGTTTTCCATCAAAAGCGAGATGATGTGACGCATGCTGTGTCCGATCTGCGGTGGGATTAGACCAGGATCATCTCCGACAACCCTTTGCCGGCGGGGATCATCGGATAGACATTCTCGCGCGGGTCGGTGATGAAGTTGAGGAACACCAGCCGGTCTTTGTACTTGCCGAAGGCCTCGCGCAGCGCCGGCTCCACATCCTGCGGCTTGTCGATGGTCATGCCGACATGACCGTAGGCCTCGGCCAGCTTGACGAAATCCGGCAAGGCGTCGATGTAGGATTCGGCATAGCGCTCCTCATAGAAGAACTCCTGCCACTGGCGCACCATGCCGAGATAGCGGTTGTTGAGCAGGATGATCTTGATCGGCAAGCGCTCTTGCTGACAGGTGGAGAGCTCTTGGATGTTCATCTGGATGCTGCCTTCGCCGGTCACGCAGGCCACCATGGCATCCGGGAAGGCGAGCTGCACCCCCATGGCGTAGGGTAGCCCCACCCCCATGGTGCCCAGCCCGCCGGAATTGATCCAACGGCGAGGCTTGGCGAAATGATAATACTGCGCCGCCCACATCTGGTGCTGGCCGACGTCGGAAGTGATGAAGGCGTCGCCGCCGGTGACCTCGTAGAGCTTTTCGATCACGAATTGCGGTTTGATCACCTCCGACGAACGGTCGTACTTGAGACAATCCTGGGAGCGCCACAACTCGATCTGCGCCCACCAAGCCCTCAAGGCCGCCTGGTCTGGTCGCTCGCCACCTGCCTTAAGCAGCCGGATGATCTCATCGAGCACCTGTGCCACATCGCCAACGATGGGCACATCTACCTTGACCCGCTTCGAGATCGATGAGGGGTCGACGTCGATGTGGATGATGCGCCTGGCCTCCTTGGCGAAGTGCTTGGGGTTACCGATGACGCGGTCATCGAAGCGGGCGCCGACGGCAAGCAGCACATCGCAATGCTGCATCGCCATGTTCGCCTCGAAGGTGCCGTGCATGCCTAGCATGCCAAGAAAGAGGGGATCTGGCGCTGGATACCCCCCGAGCCCCATCAGAGTACTCGTGATGGGGAAGCCGAGCAAGCGCGTCAATTCGGTCACTTGCGCCGAGGCGTCCCCCAAGATGACGCCACCGCCGGTGTAGATCATCGGGCGCTTGGCCTCGAGCAGCAATTGCACAGCGCGTTTGATCTGACCCGCGTGCCCCTTGAAGGTCGGATTGTAAGAGCGCATGCGGATCTCGGACGGGTAATGGAAGGGGCAGCTATTTTGGGTGACGTCCTTGGGGATATCGACCACCACCGGCCCGGGTCTTCCTGTGGAGGCGATGTAAAAGGCCTTTTTGATCGTGACGGCGAGATCGCGCACGTCCTTGACCAAGAAGTTGTGTTTGACGCAAGGACGGCTGATGCCGACCGTGTCCACCTCTTGGAAGGCATCCATGCCGATGGCTGCCGTCGGCACTTGTCCAGTCAGCACCACCAGGGGGATGGAATCCATGTAGGCGGTGGCAATGCCGGTGATCGCATTGGTCGCCCCGGGACCGGAAGTGACCAGGGCCACCCCCACCCTGCCCGTCGCGCGCGCATAGGCATCGGCCGCATGCACTGCAGCCTGTTCATGCCTGACCAGGATGTGCCGGAAGCGGTCTTGCTTGTAGATCTCATCGTATATATTGAGTACCGCCCCGCCCGGATAGCCGAAGACAAACTGCACGCCTTCCGCCTGCAGACAGCGTACGACGATCTCGGCCCCGGTGATGGATAGCTCAGACATGTTAAGCTGGCTTGATGCAGAAAAACAAAAACACTAACGCTTCTGACCACGCAAGGTCAAGCAGGATCGCAAATTGTCATCGTTGACTAACCCTGGGACGCAAGGCGAATGCTACAAGCAACCGAGAGCCGGTCGCGGATGAGGCTCGAACAACTGGCGGAGAGGTCAAAAAAGGATCCAGCAGGTCGAGTACTTGCACCGTCTGGCGCATCGCGCGTCTTCGCAGACATGCAACAGCCGGTCACACAAAAACTCGGAAGGCTCACCCCGGCCTATCTCAGACACCCCACCCGCACACTTTGATGGAGAGCTCCGTGCGTTCCATCGCCTCTGGTCTCGTGCATATCTGGGAATGATGATAAGCTGGTTATTCCAAACGGCGCGTACATCGACCTGACTCTGCATGGGTGTTTAGCCGACACATGACTGACGCTGAAGAATTACATCAGCAAAGCCATCCTATCGCTGCGATCAGGACAGTTGTCATGCTTTGGGTCTAAACTGAGCAAGCAGGCTAGTTAAATCTATGTTGAAAGAGGTGAGCCAGTGAAAACGATCATGTTGGTCGATGATTCGGCGACTGTACTCCTCTCCATTTCAAACATACTCGCAAAGGCCGGCTACGGGGTTGAGAAAGCTTCCAGCGCGGAGGAAGGACTAGCCAAACTCAAAAGCGGCTGCAAGATCGACCTTTTGATAACCGATCTGAACATGCCGGGCATGGATGGGATAACCTTCATCAAGGAGGTGCGTAAACTCCCACAGTATAAGTTCATGCCGATACTCTTTCTCACAACCGAATCGCAGCAAACCAAGCGGGCTGAGGCGAAGGCAGCGGGCGCTTCCGGCTGGCTGGTCAAGCCAGCGACTGCAGATGACTTGCTCAATACGATCAAACTGGTCATGAGGTAGGACAGTGGAATACCTTAAGCTTCTCAGGCGGGCCGCCCTGGTATCGCTCACGGTAGGCCTTGGTGCGAGTTTGGTTGTCTATCTTTACAACGACTGGTTTCACAACCAGTTTTTGCCTTGGCTTGGCCTCGAGTCACCGCTGGGTGACGCCCTCGGCGTGTTTCTCATCGTAATTACAGCCTTCCTCGCGCAGCACATCGTCTCCGCGGCCATGTTCCGCGACTGGATGCTGGGGTTAAGCAAGCACGATCGCGAGATCGAGAAACACGACGAGAATTGTGTTACAGCAGCCACGCAAGTCAGCGAGGAACTTAAACAAGTGAAGCGGTTCAACGACGTCCTGCGCGGTCAGCTCAACACCATCCAAGCTGAAACGGAGAAAGCCGCGTTCGATATCACCGCCCGTCTACAAAAGATTGATGAGGTCGTCAACCGGCTCAATCGCTATGTTGCCTCAAGCTCAACGGAGAGCTCCCTGATCCTTGAGGCCGCTGAGGGGCGTATACAGCAGAACCGTGAGCTGATTGCGCTTTTGAATCAGTACATCGCCCAGCGTGTACGTGACACGGAAGCTGATCGCCAGCGTATCACTGTCGTCGTCGAGGAAGCCCGCTCGCTCATCAAACTGGTCGATCTCATCAAGAGCATCTCTGGGCAGACCAATCTACTCGCCCTGAATGCCGCCATCGAGGCTGCCCGTGCGGGGGAAGCAGGGCGAGGATTCGCAGTGGTGGCTGACGAGGTGCGTAAGCTCTCTGCCGAGACCGAGAAGGCGGTAAGCCAAATCAACCAGGGCATCGAGGCCGTGACAGCCGCCATCGAGCAGCAATTCAAAGACAAGCTTGACCACAGCAACATACAGGCCGAACGCGAGGCCCTTGAGCGATTCTCAACGCAGCTCAGTGAGCTCGGCACCCACTATCAAGAGATGGCCAAGCACGACACCGCTGTACTCGCAGAGGTACAAACTTCCAGTCAGGCTCTAGCGAAAATGTTCGTGGACACATTAGCCAGCGTGCAGTTCCAGGATGTCACCCGTCAGCAGATCGACCATGTTATCCAGGCCCTCAACCGGCTAGATGAGCACTGCGCGCTGCTTGCCGAGCGGCTCGCCGCATTGAGCGATCCTAATTTCGAGCTGCGCCCCTTAAGCAGCCATCTCGATGAGATCTATGACAATTATGTGATGTCCTCGCAACGCGAAACGCACCGTAATGCCCTAGACAACCAAGCTAGCAAGGAAGACATGGGCCCGCGTGTCGAACTGTTTTAAGGCGTGGATTACCTTGTAGGTCAGGCAGATGAGCGAGATCACTATCCAAACATCGTCAACAGCGGATGGCACCCTACGCCTCACCCTCGATGGACCGATGAATGTCTACAACGCGCATGCAATCAAGGGTGCATTCCTCGATGCTTTGAAAAACACCAACGTGCTAGAACTAGACTTGGCACAAGTCAATGAGATGGACACAGCCGGTTTTCAGTTATTGGTATTGGCCAAACGCGAAAGCCAGCTTGCCGGCAAAACGCTGCACATCATCGCCTATAGCCAACCCGTACGCGATGTCATTGTCTTTTTCAACATGGATGCCTTTTTTGGCGATCCGATGGTGATCCCTGCTGACACGACAGCTTCAACAGGTAATTGAAACAGCCTGCTGTCCTACAACCTGTTACTTTAATGCCTGTAATACGCACCAGTGATTTCATCTCGAGGTCTTTTGAATTAAATAGAGCACTTGAAGAAGCGCAGATAGAGTTAACGGGTGCCTACCTGCCCAATCATGTTAAAAGGGTTGCTAGCGGAGGGTTAGATGGATGAACTCGTGAGTGTCTTCGCCCAGGAAGCGCGCGAGCAATTGGCAGCGATGGAAGAAGGTTTATTGCGGTTGGAGCGTGGACAACAAGATCCAGAAACAATCCACGCTATCTTTCGCGCCGCGCACACCCTGAAAGGCGCTGCGGGCGTAGTAGAAATGCAACATGTCGAATCGTTTACCCACCTGCTCGAGAATCTTCTCGATCAACTCAGAAATAATCAGATTGCCCTAACAAGTGAACTCATCACCGCCTTGCTCAAGGGTTGTGATCACATCGCGGCCATGCTCGATCGCATTGAGCGTGGTCAGCTTGAAGAAGACAGCGCGCTCGCTCAATCAGGCGCAGCGCTTACGCAGCAACTCAAAGCGTTCTCGAATCAGGAGAAATCGGCACCACCGACGATGCCAGTAGCCGTGGTTGAGCGCGCTGGAGGGGATACGGCCCTCTCAGACTGCTGGCATATCTCGATCCGATTTGGACGGGATGTATTACGAATGGGTATGGACCCTATAGCGTTTTTGCGCTATCTGCTCAATCTAGGTGAGATCGTACATCTAACCACACTATGGGAGTCGATGCCTGCCGCAGAGGAGATGGATCCAGAAAGTTGTTATTTGGGGTTCGAGATCAATCTGCGTTCAAATGCCAGCAAGGAACAGATCGAAAACGTGTTTGCCTTCTGCCGTGATGAGTGCGACCTCTACATCCTGCCGCCACATAGCAAGATAAGCGACTACATTGATCTCATTGACAAGTTACCAGAGGAACCAATGCGCATTGGTGAAATCTTGGTTAAGTCTGGCGCCTTGACTCAGGAGGAACTTGAGCAAGGGTTGCGGCGCCAGCAGGCTGCCATAAAAATCGCCGATGCGACGGATAAGATTCCACCCAAGCTGGGGGAGATCCTTGTTGAACGGAAAATACTTCAACCCGAGCTGGTAGAAGCGGCTGCAGCCAAGCAGAAGCAGATCGTTGAGAAGAAAGCTGCAGAGATGCGCCTTATCCGCGTGCAAGCGGACAAGCTTGACCACTTGATCGATCTCGTCGGGGAGCTTGTCATTGCTGGGGCAAGTGCAAATTTGCTCGCACAAAAAAGCGGACAGAGTCATCTCGTCGAAGCCACCTCCGTGCTCTCGCGGCTCGTAGAGAATATACGCGACTCGGCGCTACAGTTACGCATGGTGCAAATTGGCGAAACGTTCAGCCGTTTCAACCGTGTCGTACGCGATACTGCCAAAGAGCTTGGCAAGGAGATCGAGCTCGTGATCAACGGCGCTGAGACGGAGCTCGACAAGTCCGTCGTGGAAAAGATCGGCGATCCACTCGTGCATCTGGTTAGGAACGCCATCGACCATGGGATAGAACCGGCCGAGGTGCGCGCCGCTCTGGGCAAGCCCAGCAAGGGGCGTGTGGAGCTCAACGCCTATCACGACTCCGGTAGCATCGTCATTGAGGTGGCCGACGATGGGGGCGGACTCAATCTGGAAAAAATCCAAGCCAAGGCGATCGAGCGCGGACTTATCCAACCAGGACAACTGCTCTCTGAGCAAGAACTCATCAACTTGATCTTCGAGCCCGGCTTCTCGACGGCAGAACAAATCAGCAATCTCTCGGGACGCGGTGTAGGCATGGATGTCGTGAAGCGCAGCATTCAAGCGCTGCGCGGCAGCATTGAGGTCAAAACTCAAGCTGGAGTCGGTACGCGTTTCATCATCCGTTTGCCGCTTACCTTGGCGATCATCGATGGCTTTCTCACTGCTGTGGGCAAGGCCACTTATGTCATCCCCCTGGACAACGTCGTTGAGTGCCTAGAGCTTAAAGAAGCGGACACACGAGAGCACATGCTCAATCTACGTGGCGAAGTCTTGCCATTCATCCGCCTACGTGAGTTCTTTGGCATAAGTGGTGCACGGCCGCGGCGGGAGAATGTGGTCGTTGTGGCCGCCGGTGGCCTTAAGGCCGGTATCGTCGTCGACCATTTGCTTGGCGAGTTTCAGACCGTGATCAAGCCACTGGGGAGCCTGTTTAAAAACCTGCGCGGTATAGGCGGCTCGACCATATTGGGCAGTGGCGAGGTAGCGCTTATCCTTGATGTGCAAGCTTTGATCCAACTAGCAAGCCAGACCGAAGCGCATACCCAAATCTATAGCCGTCGCCCGCAGCCCCCCTTGCATACGGTTTCTTCAGCACAATAAGACATGCTTCCCGGAAACGTATGTTATCACGTGGCATATCATCGGTTATGCCATACCCAAAATATTATCCGCTCATCATACAAGTGCACTTTTTGTTTCAGCATTTTAGGAGGCAACCATGCTAAATAATCTGAAGATAGGTATCCGCCTTGGGGCTGGTTTTGCGCTAGTTATGCTCCTGCTCGTGGCTATCGCCATCGTCAGCTATCTCAACATTTCAAGCCTGAACCGCGACATCAAGGACTTGGTTGAAGACAAATTTCCCAAAACCATCTATGCCAATAATATTATCGATTCGATCAATGCCATCGCCCGTCATCTGCGTAACGCCTATATCTATAGCGGTGACGAGCAAAGAAGATCCTTGGAGGCCATACCCCCAGAAAGGAAAAAGATCACCGAAAACATCGAAAGACTAGAGCAGAGTATCCATAGCGATAGAGGCAAGGAACTCCTAGCCGAAGTGAAAGCTGCACGGCAGGCTTATGTCTCTGCGCAAGATAAATTCTTGAATCTATTATCCGAAAACCGACGCGAAGAGATCGTTGTTTTGATGCAGACGGAACTGCGAAAAACCCAAAACGAATACCTCGACGCGGTGACCAAACTCATTGACTACCAGAATCAACTGGTGAAAGAACAAGGCACGCAAGCCGGGGAGGACGCGCAGCAGGCTACACGCCTTATCGTCACCCTTAGTATTGCGGCATTGTTACTTTCCATGATCATCGCCTATTTAATTACGCGCAGCATTACCCGGCCTCTCGCCATTGCCGCACAGGCCGCCAGTGAGCTTGCTAGCGGCAACCTAACGGTGAAGATCGCTGCAACTTCCAAAGACGAAGTCGGCACGTTAATGAGCGCCATGCAGGCGATGATCGAAAAACTTAGCCACATCATCAACGAGGTCAGCATCGCCTCGGATGCCCTCAACAATGCCGCCGCACAGGTTTCGGCCACCGCACAGTCCCTATCGCAATCATCCTCCGAGCAGGCTGCTTCAGTTGAGCAAACCACCGCCTCGATGGAGCAGATGACAGCGAGCATCAATCAAAACAGCGAAAACGCGAAAGTCACCGACAATATGGCCACCACGGCTGCACGTCAGGCACAAGAAGGTGGTCAGGCGGTCAAAGAAACGGTTGAAGCCATGAAGCAGATCGCTGACAAGATCGGAATCGTCGATGACATCGCCTATCAAACCAATCTACTCGCCCTTAATGCGGCGATCGAGGCGGCGCGTGCAGGGGAGCACGGTAAAGGCTTCGCGGTCGTAGCCGCCGAGGTACGTAAGTTAGCAGAGCGCTCGCAGATCGCTGCCCAGGAGATCAGCCAATTGGCCACCTCCTCAGTCAAATTGGCTGAGAGGGCTGGTGAGCTGCTCAACGAGATGGTCCCCTCCATCAAAAAGACCTCTGATCTAGTGCAAGAGATCGCTGCCGCTAGCCAGGAACAAAGCCAAGGCGTTGGGCAGATTAACAATGCCATGAGTCAACTGAACAAGGCTACACAGCAAAACGCCTCCGCTTCTGAAGAGCTGGCCGCCACAGCTGAAGAGATGAGCGGGCAAGCGCAACAACTTCGCGAGCTGATGGGCTTTTTCCGTCTTGACCACGGCCAGCAAGGAAGTGCTGCCAAGCGAAAAACTTCGCCAGCCAAGACGTTAAGTACCCCATCCTCTACCTTGGGATCGCACGGTAAACAAGACGTAAGCGAGCAAGACTTCGTTCGTTTCTGAGGAGGGAACAGCGATGGGCGACTTAGTCAAAGTACAACAGAGCGCCGTCACGCCGGTGGCACATCACCTAGGTGGCGAGAGCCACCAATACCTCACCTTTCTGCTTGGCGGCGAGATGTACGCAGTGGGCATTCTCAACGTCAAGGAGATCATCGAGTATGGCAATCTCACCGAAATTCCCATGATGCCAGCTTTCATCCGCGGCGTCATTAATCTCCGTGGCGCTGTGGTACCCGTCATCGATTTAACCGCCCGTTTCAGCGGCAAGGTCTCGGAGGTACAACGCCGCACTTGCATCGTCATCATTGAGGTGAGTCAAGATGGCGTCAAACACGATATCGGCATCATGGTTGATGCGGTCTCCGAGGTTTTGGAGATCCCAGCCAGCGATATTGAGCCTCCGCCCTCCTTTGGTGCTAAGATCCGCACCGACTTTATTGCTGGCATGGGCAAGGTTGCTGGTAAATTCGTAATTATCCTGCATATCGAGCGTGTTTTGTCGGTTGATGAGATGGCCATGTTAACAAGCCTTGCTGAAAATACGCTTGTGCAGGAACATGATGAAAGCAACAAAGTAGGGCCATCATGATATCCACCCCCAGCAACTGAAGCACGAAACCAGCTATGAGCGGGATAGATAGCCCGCTATTCGTTAAGCTCGTCGCAAGCTATTATGAAAATGTAATAGGCAATGGCCAACATCGATGCAGGTGAGATTGAGCGTAGCGCTTTTAAAGTTTGCAGTGCGTAACGCAGTAATATACTGAGTTTACGTTTATCCAGAGATCTGGAGCGTGTAATATCAAGGTTGGCCTGGTTTAGCAGACTACTGCACTGCGCTACCCTGTCGCCATGTAAGCCCGTCTGAAAATATTGGCCGGATGGTGTTGGCACTGAGGTACGACGGAGGGGGAATTCAAAATGGAGGTGTTTGATGAAAGCTCTACGTTTTTTGCGAATCGGTACACGACTTGGTCTTTTGCTTACCGGCATGATTATTCTGCTGGTTATGATAGCCAGCATCAGCTTATTGAATCTGAGACATCTCGCCCAACAAAGCGATAATACCTACAAAAATAACATCATTCCCAAGGGACAACTCGCGCAGGTTGTAAAAGATTTCGGTGAAATTCGAGCCCAGATCTTGCTCAGTCTGCAACATGCCCCTGATAGCCCATTCCTTAACATGCATGATCATCCTGTCACGTTACATACAAACAAGATCAGTGAGCTCATGCGGCATAGCGAGGCCGTCTGGAAAAAGTTTACTCAACACAAAATGCTAGATCAGGAGCGGAGGAAAATGCTGGCTGTCTTGCAAGAAAAGCAGCGTCTCCTTTTCGAGGAAGGGTTCAAGCCAGCGCTTACAGCATTACTGCATGAGCAATATCGTGAGGCTAATATAATCCTATTACTCAAGGTCAATCCGCATCAGAATGCTTTTCTTAGTGTTGCCGACAACCTTGCGCAACTACTCGAGCGAGAATCTGAGCGAAGCAATGAAGAAGCCACTCGCGCTTTCCACACTTCACGCGACTGGGTCCTGCTCACCGCCCTTGCTGCAGTATCACTGGCCGTGGTGCTTGGTGTCGCCATCGTTCGTTCAATCACCCATCCGCTCAGGGATGCAGTTTTAGTTGCCAATGCCTTAGCTGAGGGCGATTTAGCTGTGAATTACCACTCCTACGGCAGGGATGAGCTTGCCAACTTAGGTCATGCTCTGCAGAAAATGGTTGACAATTTGCGTGGGGTCATCGCCGACGTGAGCTCCGTATCACAGGAAGTTGGTGCCGCCGCAGGGCAGGTGTCGTCTGCAGCGCAATCTTTGTCGCAATCGACTTGTGAACAGGCCGCCTCGGTCGAACAGACTTCAGCCTCCCTCGAGCAAATCACAACCATTATCAATCAAAACTCCCTGCAGGCAAAACAAACCAACTCGATGGCATCAACAGCAGCAACACAAGCGCTGGAGGGTGGCGAGGCAGTCCGCAAAACCGTCATGGCCATGCGCCAGATTGCTGAGAAGATCAGCGTCGTCGATGATATCGCCTACCAGACCAACCTTCTGGCGTTGAATGCCGCTATCGAGGCAGCTCGCGCCGGTGAGTTCGGCAAGGGTTTCGCTGTCGTCGCCACTGAAGTACGCAAGCTCGCTGAGCGATCTCAGCAAGCAGCTCAGGAGATTAGCATGCTTGCACAAAATTCAGTCGGTCTCGCAGAGCGCGCTGGCACATTGCTTGAACAAATCGTACGTTCGATTCAGAAAACCGCCGATCTCGTCGCTAGTATCGTCACCTCATCCAACAATCAGTCGCAAGGAGTCAGCCAGATTAATGCAGCTGTAGCACAGATCAATAAGGCGACACAACACAATGCCTCTGCTGCGGAGGAGCTAGCTGCAACAGCAGGGGAACTCAAAGGCCAAGTCAACCAGCTACAGGAAATGATGAGTTTCTTCAAGCTGACTGAGAAGGCTTTGGCCTGATAATGCGCCATAGACAAACGACATTGTCCTGAGTTAGGCGGTAAGGTTACTGGCATTCGCTGACGGTTGATGCGTATTTGAGCGTGTCATTACGGTTCATGATATGGGGGCCATACGGTAGCCTACCTATTCAACGCGTTTTTACATGAACGGTGTGCCGAGCATACCAGATATTACAGACGCCGAATTCTCACGTTTCCAGCGTTTGATTTACCAAATCGCTGGTATCAATCTTGCAGAGTCGAAGAAAGTGCTTCTCACCGGTCGTCTAGCCAGACGCCTACGCGCTCTCAACCTTTCAAGTTTCGGTGAATATTACCAGTACGTGGTTAGCAGCAAAGACCAACAAGAACTGCAGACCATGATTAACCTGCTGACCACCAACGAGACTTACTTCTTTCGTGAGGAGGCGCATTATGACTTCCTACGCAATACGGTTATTCCGCAACACCCAACGCAGAAACCACTTGACATATGGAGTGCCGCCTGCTCAACCGGCGAGGAAGTTTACACTATTGCCATGGTCTTGGCTGAGGAGATGGGCGTAGACGGCGCTTGGACGATTTTAGGTTCTGACATCAGCACGCAGGTACTCGCTGTCGCTCAGCGGGGGCAATACTGGTTTGATCATATACGCGGACTGCCTGAGAAGTATCTCAAGAAATATTGTCTTAGAGGTATCCGCAGCCAGGAGGGCAGTTTTTTGATCGCACCTGAAATCAGACGCCATACTCGTTTTATGCAGATTAACCTGAATTCTGATCTGCCAGATATTGGTAAATTTCACGTCATTTTTCTGCGCAATGTGATGATCTACTTCGATAACGAAACTAAACGCAAAGTCGTGGCGCGCGTCGTAGAAAAACTCCACCCTGGTGGTTACCTAATTATTGGCCATTCTGAAAGTTTAACCGGCATCAACGACAGCGTCAAACCTGTCCGTCCCACTATCTATCGTCTCCCAGTCTAGTCTTATGGAGAAAATAAAAGTTATTCTTATTGATGATTCGGCTGTCGTACGACAGGTAAATCGAGAAATATTACAGAAAGAGCCCGATATCGAAGTGATCGCAGCCTGTGCAGATCCTATTTACGCACTCGAAAAGATGCAGCAGGTATGGCCCGATGTCATCGTCACCGACATTGAGATGCCTCGCATGGATGGGCTGACCTTCCTGAAAAAGATCATGGCTGAGCATCCAACCCCAACAGTAATCTGCTCCTCTCTGACTGAGAAAGGCGCAGCAGCCACTATGGAGGCGCTTGCTGCCGGCGCTTTAGCTATCATTACAAAACCGAAGCTGGGCGTGAAGCAGTTTTTGATCGACAGCAGCAATGACATCGTCAGTGCCGTTCGAGCTGCAGCTCGTGCTAACATGCGGCGCATCCATCCACGTCCTTCGCCATCGACGAACCTTTCACCAAAACTTACCATGGATGCGATGCGCTTAGCGCAAACGGCCAGTACTAAGCCCATGGCAAACACCACGGATAAGGTGGTGGCCATCGGCACTTCAACCGGTGGCACGCAAGCCCTAGAAGCCGTGTTAACCCAATTGCCTGTTACTACTGTAGGCATCGTCGTCGTCCAGCACATGCCTGAAAAATTCACGGCAATGTTCGCCGAGCGCCTAAACGGTTTGTGTGCTATTGAGGTGCGCGAGGCTAAAGACGGCGATCGTGTCCTTCGAGGACGCGCTCTAATTGCTCCAGGTGGACGCCATATGCTACTCCGACGCAGCGGCGCGCAATACTATGTCGAAGTAAAGGATGGACCAGTCGTCAATCGCCATAAACCATCTGTTGACGTCCTTTTTCGCTCTGTCGCCCAGGCTGCCGGGCCAAATGCATTGGGTATCATCATGACCGGCATGGGTGATGACGGGGCGCGTGGCTTGAAAGAGATGCATGATGCTGGGGCACAGACCCTAGCCGAAGATGAATCAACTTGCGTCGTCTTCGGTATGCCAAAGGTTGCCATTGAGTTGGGTGGCGTTGACAAAATCGTGCCCCTTGACCGCATTCCGCAATCGATCATTGCCTTTAGTGAATAGCATGTCTCAGACACCTGCTCCGCTTGCCGCACGTGAACTGGAGCGTTTGGCCATCTATATCAATCCAGGAGAATGGGCCGTCGAAACCAAGCGGCCAATAGCTACTTTGCTTGGCTCCTGTGTTGCTGTTTGTTTATATGACCCTAAAATCAAACTTGCAGGCATGAATCATTTTTTGTTGCCCAGGCAGACCGGGACGAAATTCAGTGATGAGGAGATCATGCTTAATGGTGACTACGCAATGGAGATTTTGCGTAATGCCATGTATGTACGCGGTGCCTCACCCAGCCGGCTTATCGCCAAAGCCTTCGGTGGCGGTAATATCGTCGGCTCCATTCAAATGGCAATTGGTGAGCGCAACGCTACCTTCGCACGTGAATGGCTTGAGCGTGAGCATATCCCTCTCGTAGCCTCTGACTTTGGCGGTCCATGGTCACGCAAGGTGATTTTCGATCCTGCCACGGGTGACGTATTCTGCCGACGTAGCGCTGTCGATTTACCTGAGGTCATGGCTATGGTGCGCGCCGAAAGCGAATATGAACAATCGCTCATCAAGTCAAGAGTAAGCAATCCGACCGAGAAACGCATCGAGCTCTTTTGATCTCTGACATGGATATGTGCTGCTTTCAACGATACGCGCTTGAATAGGATGGCGCAACCTTTTCGCGCACGCTGTCAGAAGAAGTTTGACATTGACAGACCTTGCAAGAGGGCGCTTTGCCGACAGCGGCTGAGATACCTAACGATCTAATTTATCTGTCCCATCCCGTTTCGCTGGCTTACTCGACGAAAGGGTGATTTAGAAACTTACATACATGCGCCGTTTTTGTTATGTACTGCCTAAGGAGGCTACCCTTGGCTATACTTAGCCCTCGGCAGACCCGCTTGCACAGCTAAGCACAAAGGCCGCAAGGTGCGGCAAGTCCGCTTCGGCCTCGCGCACACAGGCATAGAGGCTGCTTCGTAGCCCTGTGCTGCCCAGCCTGACAGAAGCGATGCGGCCGCTTGCAACAGCGGTGTCGATCAGCCAATCCGGCAACACCGCCACCCCTTGCTCCAGCGCCGCGAGCTCGAGCAAGAGCGTGCTGCCTTCCACCGCCCGCACCCGTCGCGGCTCCGTGGCCGCCGGCCAGAGGAAGCGGGTGAAGACATCCAGCCGCGTGCGCTCGACCGGATAGACGAGTAGGGTCTCATCGCGCAGGTCTTGAGGGAGGATGTAAGGCCTGCCGGCCAGCCGATGTTGGGCGGCCACGGCAAGCCTCATCTCATAGTCGAAGAGCTTCGTCCAAACCAACCCTGGGACATCGCGTCGGTCTGGCGTGAGCACCACATCCACCGTGCCCTCGCACAGATGCGGCAGGGGGTCGTAGCTCAACGACAGGGCCACGTCGAGCTCCAGGCCAGGAAAGCGCGCGCGCAGCCCACGCAAACGCGGCAGCAGCCATTCCAGGCAGGAATGGCACTCGCTCGCCACGGCCAGACGCCCCGCCTGCCCGTCTGCTAGCGCGCGTATATCGGCTAGCGTCTGCTCGACCTGCGGCAGCACCCGTGCCGCGAGCTCGGCCAAGCGTCTGCCCGCCTGGGTCAGGGTTAGCGGCCTGCTGGCGCGATTGATGAGGGCGATGCCCAGCCGCGCCTCGAGTTCCTTGAGCTGGTGCGACAGGGCCGATTGCGTCAAGTGCAGCCGGCTCGCCGCCGCCGTGAGGTTACCGGTCTCCTTGAGCGTCATCACGGTGCGCAGATGGCGTAGCTCTATCATGAATATGGTTCATTGAATACTGAAAAAAATGCATTTGCGCTCATTCTACGCCGCCTGCACAATCGCTGCCAGACGTCCTGGCTGAACCCGGCCGTTGCCGGTGAACACCTCCTGCCCCAGGGCGAGACGTCGTTTGCCCATCCGGCTGCGGATGCGGTGCGACGGCAGCTAGACGGCCTACACGCTTACAGCTTTTTTGGGAGTCATCGACATGATCCTGACCCATACCCTCGGCTTTCCGCGACTGGGGTCGAAACGCGAGCTCAAATGGGCTTTGGAGCGCTACTGGAAGGGCGAATCCGACTTCGCTGCACTCGCCGATACGGCACATGAACTGCGTGCGCGCCACTGGGCGCTGCAGCGCGAGGCCGGGCTCGCCTTCGTCACCGTCGGGGATTTTTCGCTTTACGACCATGTGCTGGACATGAGCGCGCGCCTGGGCGTGGTGCCAGCGCGCTTTGGCTGGGCAGGCGGCGAGGTCGACATCGACACCTATTTCCGCATGGCGCGTGGCCGCGCGCCCAGCGGTACGCCGACCTTCGCCTGCGAGATGACCAAGTGGTTCGACACCAACTACCACTACATCGTGCCGGAGCTTTCGCCCGAGCAGGCGTTCATGCTGGCGCGCGCAGACCTGTTCGAGCAGGTCGAGGAGGCCAAGGCGCTCGGCCACCGCATCAAGGCCGTGCTGGTCGGGCCGCTCACCTGGTTGTGGCTGGCCAAGGCCCAGGGCGGGTTCGACAAGCTGCCCCTGCTGGATCGCCTTCTGCCCGTCTATGGGCAGATCCTGCACCAATTGGCCGCGCAGGGGGTGGAGTGGGCGCAGCTGGACGAGCCCATCTTGTCGCTCGATTTGCCGCCAGCATGGCAGCGCGCCTTCGAGCGCGCCTACCATGTCCTGCAAGGGGCGCGCTGCAAGATCATGGTGGCGAATTACTTCGGCCGCCTGGAGGACAACCTGCTGACCGCCGTGCGCCTGCCCGTTGCCGGGCTTCACATCGACGCCGTCAGCGCCCCGCAGGAGCTCACCCGCGTGGCCGATTGGCTGCCGGCACACATGGTGCTGTCGGTGGGTTGCGTGGACGGCCGCAACGTCTGGCGCGCCGATCTCGCCGCCACCCTCGATCGTCTGGAGCCGTTACGTGAGCGGTTGGGCGAGCGTCTGTGGCTTGCGCCTTCGTGTTCGCTGCTTCACGTGCCGATCGACCTTGCAGACGAGGATCGCATCGAGGCCGAGATCCGGCCTTGGCTCGCCTTTGCCCGACAGAAGCTCGAGGAAGTGCAGCTTCTGGCGCAGGGACTTGAGGCCGGGCGGGCAGCGATTGCCGCCCAGCTCGCTGAAAACCAGGCCGCGCTTGCAGCACGGCGCAACTCTGACCGTGTGCGCCGGCCAGAGGTGTGGGAGCGCCTCGCGCGCATCGGGCCACACGCCACGCAACGCGCCTCTTGTTACGCTAAGCGTGCGGAAAAACAACGCGCGCGCTTCAAGCTGCCGCCATTTCCCACCACCACCATCGGCTCATTCCCGCAGACGGCGGCCATCCGCGCGGCTCGGCGCGATTACAAGGCCGGCGTGTTGAGCGAGAGCGAGTATGTCGCCAAAATGCGCGCCGAGATCGCCCATTGCGTGGCGGTGCAGGAGCGCCTGGGGCTGGACGTGCTGGTGCATGGCGAGGCCGAGCGCAGCGACATGGTGGAATATTTCGCCGAACTGCTCGATGGCTTCGCCACCACCGGCAACGGCTGGGTGCAATCCTACGGCTCGCGCTGTGTCAAGCCGCCGATCATCTATGGCGATGTGGCCCGGCCGCACCCCATGACCGTGGCGTGGATCACCTACGCCCAGTCGCTGACCAGCAAGCCCGTCAAGGGCATGCTCACTGGCCCGATCACCCTGCTCAAGTGGTCCTTCGTGCGCGATGACCAGCCGTGGGCGGTGGTCGCGCGCCAGATCGCGCTCGCCTTGCGCGACGAGATCCAAGACCTCGAGGCCGCCGGCATCAGCATCATCCAGGTGGACGAGCCCGCCTTCCGCGAAGCCATGCCGCTTAGGACGGCTGACCGCAAGGCCTATCTCGACTGGGCGGTGGAGGCATTTCGCCTCGCCACCTCGGACGTGCGCGACGACACCCAGATCCACACGCACATGTGTTACTCGGAGTTCAACGACATCATCGCGGCCATCGCCGCGCTGGATGCCGATGTGATCACCATCGAGACGGCGCGCTCGAACATGGAGCTACTGCAGGCGTTCACCGACTTCGACTATCCGAACGAGATCGGCCCCGGGGTGTATGACATCCACTCGCCCAACGTGCCCGAGGTCGAGGCGATGGAGCGCCTGCTCAGCCAAGCCAGTGCGCGCATCCCCGTCGAGCGGTTGTGGGTCAACCCAGATTGCGGGCTCAAGACGCGCGCCTGGCCGGAGACCGAAGCGGCGCTGGCGAACATGGTCGAGGCGGCTAGACGCATGCGCGCGCGCCTGCACGATACGCCTCGCCCATCGGCGGGTGGTTGCGGGGCATAAGCCAACCACCCTAGGGCATGCCGGTTTGCCGGGCGGTGAACGGCAAGCAGGCAGGCAAGGCCGCCTGTCAGTGAGCGCCGCTTCAGGCGAACAGCGTGGGCTGGGTGCCCTGCATACGCAGGCGCAATGGACAGATCCGCATCGATCCGGCCAGCGCCTGCGGCCACACCTATCCCAAAACCCCAAGATGAATGCCCACGCCAGGCTGACAGGCGCACTGTGCAGGCGTCCTTCCTTGATGAGCAGGAGGAGCTGCGCTTTACCGACCTGGCGCTGTTCAACCACGCGCTCGTCGATTGGCTCGTCTTCTGCAACACCGAGCGCCCTGTACCCGCGCCTCGGACAGCCCACTTGTCATCCCTCCTGCAGCTAGCCGCCCGAGGGCCAAAGGCACTGGCCCCATACAACGACTTGACTTGGCGCGTTCCGTAGGTGATTATGAAAAATTCTGTGCGACCAAATTCGTGCAGATTTCATCGTCTGGCGACCTCCCCGCGTTTGTCCTTCACACGGCATCGGCGTAGCAAGTGGTCCAGCCGATGATAGCCCGTGCTGCGGGCACCGCCCGTGTCAGCGCACACCTGCCGCTTATGCCGGCCTACCGTGAAAGAAGGAAACACCATGACTTTCGCCGCCCTCGGCCTCGCGCCGAAATTGCTGCAAGCCGTCGCCGACGCCGGCTACAGCCAACCCACCGCCGTACAGATCCAGGCCATCCCCCTCGCCCTGGAAGGGCATGATCTACTGGTCTCCTCGCAGACCGGCAGCGGCAAGACCGCCGCCTTCGTGCTGCCCTGTCTGCAGCGCTTGATGTCTGCCTCGCCGACGAGAGTCCCCCGTGTTTTGGTGCTCACGCCCACACGCGAGCTGGCGCAACAGGTCGCCAAGGTGAGCTTGGCATTCGCCGGCAAGCGCGCTGCGCGCCTCGCCGTGCTGGTGGGCGGTGCGCCCTATGCCGTCCAGCTCAAACAACTCAGGGGGCCAGTAGACATGGTGGTGGCCACACCCGGCCGCTTGATGGACCACCTGCAGCGCGGCAAGCTGGATCTCAGCGGCATCCAGACGCTGGTCCTGGACGAGGCCGACCGCATGCTGGACATGGGCTTCATCGACGACATCGAGGCCATTGCCGCCAGGCTGCCCGCCGAGCGTCAAACCCTGCTCTTCTCCGCCACGCTGGACGGCGTGGTGGGGCGGCTCGCCAACCGCGTGACGCGCGCTGCGCGCCGTATCGAGATCGCCCGTACGCCGGAGGCGGCGCCGAAGATCGAGCAGCGGCTACTCTTCGCCGACGGGCATGCGCACAAGTTGAAACTGCTCGACCACCTGCTCGCCGACAGTGAGCTCGAGCAGGCGGTGGTGTTCACCGCGACCAAGGCCGGCGCCGAGGAATTGGCCAGCCGTCTGGAGGAACAGGGCCATGCCGTCGAGGCCCTACATGGCGACATGAAGCAGGGGGCGCGCAACCGCGCCTTGCGGGCGCTGCGCGAGGGGCGCGCCCGCATCCTGGTGGCCACTGACGTCGCCGCCCGCGGCTTGGACGTACCTGGCATCAGCCATGTGGTGAACTTCGACCTACCGCTCAAGAACGAGGACTACGTGCACCGCATCGGCAGAACGGGCCGGGCCGGCCGCGCGGGTCGCGCTTACACCTTGGCGCACCCTCGCGAGCTGGGCAAGGTCAAGGGCATCGAACGCTTCACCGGTAGCGCCATCCCGGTGGCGACCGTTCCCGGTCTCGAGCCCAAGCCGCGTGACGCCAAGGCCATCGGTGGCTGGAAGGCGGGCGGGCGCAGCGCGCGCCCTGGCAATGCCGCCCACGGCCGCTCAGCCGGCAGGGCAGGCGCTGCGAGCTTTGGCGCAAGACGCAGCCGCCCTGCCTGGTAAACGGCAGCCCCCGCCAGAGGGGGCTGTTACCGATCACCCCGCCCACAAGCGCTAGAGACGGATGATGTCCGCCGGCGCTGCGTCCTCGCTCCCCGCAAGCAGCAGCACGCAGCTACGCCCCGCCTCCGCCCAGGCGGCCGCGGCCTCGGCCCAGATGTCCTTGAGCGTGGTCAGCGTCGGCGGTGCGAGGGCATCGGCATGTTCGATCAGGACGATCACCGGCCCCGTTAACCAGGAGAGGTCGTTTAAGCACTCCTCGAGCGCATCCCAGTTCTTGCCATAGTAGGCCGGGAAATCGAGGGCGTGCCCGATGGCCGCAAGCAAACCCTCCTTGTCGGGGTGGAGGCGGGCATCCAAACGCCGGATGTGGGCGCTTGCCAGGATGTCCGCATCACGGCGGCTCGTCCGCTCGCTCGGCAGGCCTAGGCGGGCGGGCGCAGCGGCCGGATCCGCGGCCGTAGCGTCTACCAGCCAATAGACGCCGTTATGGGCGGGGTTGTCGAGGATCTCGCGCAAGGTTGCCATGTCACTCCCGGATGCGCTGGAAGGTTCGGTAATGATCGGCCGTATACCAAAAGTCGCCGTCGCGGCCGGCGACGATGCGGCGGGCGCCCCGGTCGCGCGCGCCGGGGGTGGGGACGGTGTACTCACGGTAGTAGCCGCGCGGCCTGGCAGGCAGCCGGCCCTCGCGGTTGTGAAACACGCTGCCGTCCTTGGCATAGGGAAAGGGCCCGCCTTGTTTGATGCGCGCCAGGGTCTGGCGGGCTGCTGGCGGCAGCTCAGAGACATGGATGTCTGCCTGCGCGGCAGGAGCGTCGGCCTGCCAGAAGGCCACTGCCACCGCCGGCAAAACGGCAACCAGACTGAGCGAGATCAGGCCGATCAGCCGGGCCAGGAAACCGCGGCGCAGCCGCCTTTCGTGGCTGCCCGTGAAGCCTGAACTCAAAGGTGCGCCGACCGTCCTGCCCTCAAGCGCCGGCATGCTCGGCGATGTAGGCCTTCACGGCCTCGGCATCGGCGTCCATCTCCACGACGCGCTGTGGCCTCAACTCCAGATCCTCAAACCCCGCTGGGCGCTCGGGGGCGCGCCCCAGGGCCTCGCGAATGGTATCCTCGAACTTGGCCGGCAAGGCCGTCTCCAGGCAAACGAGCGGCACGCCGGGCTCACGGTGTTCCAGGCCCACCTTCAGTCCATCGGCGGTGTGGGTGTCGATCATGGTGCCATACCGCTCCCAGACCATGCGGATGGTGGCGAGGCGGTTGGCGTGGGTGCTGGTGCCGGAGGTGAAACCGAATTCGGCCACGCGCTCGAACAGGCCCTCGGCTGCGAGGTCGATCGGCTGCCCACGGTCCACCGCTGCCCACAGGCGGCGCACCCGCTCGGCATCGCGGCCGCTCAAGTCGAAGACGAAGCGCTCGAAGTTGGAGGCCTTGGAGATGTCCATCGACGGGCTTGAGGTATGCACGATCTCGGCGGCGCTGCGTGGGCGATAGACGCCGGTGCGGAAAAACTCGTCCAGCACGTCGTTTTCATTGGTGGCGACGATCAGGCGACGGATGGGCAGGCCCAGCATGCGGGCGATGTGGCCGGCGCAGACATTGCCGAAATTGCCCGAAGGCACGGAGAAGCTGACCGTCTCAGCGTCGTGCGCGGTGACGGCGAAATAGGCCTTGAAGTAATAGACCACCTGCGCGGCGACCCTCGCCCAGTTGATCGAGTTGACCGCGCCGATGCGGTAGCGGGTCTTGAATTCAAGGTCGTTCGAGACGCGCTTGACGATGTCCTGGCAGTCGTCGAAGACGCCGCGGATGGCGATGTTGTGGATGTTGGCGTCCTGCAGCGACCACATCTGCGCCTGCTGGAATCGCGTCAGACCGTGCACCGGGGCGAGCATGAACACGCGCACGTTGCGCTTGCCACGCATGGCGTACTCGGCGGCGGAACCGGTGTCGCCGGAGGTGGCGCCGAGGATGTTGAGGTCGCGTCCGGCCTTGGTCAGGGCGTATTCGAACAGGTTGCCCAACAGCTGCATCGCCATGTCCTTGAAGGCGAGCGTGGGGCCGTTGGACAGTTCCAAAAGGTAGAGGCCGTCTTCCAGCCGCCGCACCGGTGTGATCTGGGTGCAGTCCGAATCGGGGCGGCCATGGCAGAAGGTGGCGGCGGTGTAGGTGCGGTCGATGAGTTGGCGCAGTTCGTCGGCCGGGATGTCGCTGATGAAGCGCGAGAGCACGGCGAAGGCGAGCTCGCGGTAGCCCATGCCGCGCAGGGCGGCGAGCTCCTCGGCGGTGAAACGCGGGTAGCGCTCGGGCACGTACAGGCCGCCATCGGGCGCCAGCCCGCCAAGCAGGATGTCGAGGAAGCTCTGCCTGCCCGCCTGGCCACGGGTGCTCACGTAATACATTTCAGCCATTTAGCGGCTCCATGCGGATCCGGACGACGCGGCCGACGACGCTGTCGAGCGCCTCGATGCGTTCGATGGCGGCATTGACCGCCCGCTCCTTGGCGAGATGGGTGAGCATCACGACATCGGTCTGGTTTTCGCCTTCTTCGGGCTCGCGTTGGATCACGGCCTCGATGGAGATGTCGAGATCGGCGAGGATGCGCGTGATGTCGGCCAACACGCCGGGCTTGTCGAGCGCCCGCATGCGCAGGTAGCAGGCGCAGTCCACCTCTTCCATCGGCAGCACCCTGAGGTCGGCGAGCTGATCGGGCTGGAAGGCCAGGTGCGGCACCCGATGATTGGGGTCGGCGGTATGCAGCCGCGTGACGTCGACCAGATCGGCCACCACGGCGCTGGCCGTGGGCTCCGCACCGGCGCCGGCGCCATAGTAGAGGGTGGCGCCGACGGCGTCGCCCTTCACCAGCACGGCGTTCATCACCCCTTCGACGTTGGCGATCAGCCGCTTGGCCGGGATCAGGGTGGGGTGGACCCTGAGCTCGATGCCGTTTGCATGCCGTTTGGTGATGCCCAAAAGCTTGATGCGGTAGCCGAGCTGTTCCGCGTAGCGGATGTCGATTGCCTCCAGCTTGGAGATCCCCTCGATGTGCGCGGCATCGAACTGCATCGGCACACCGAAGGCAATGGCCGACAGGATGGTGATCTTGTGGGCGGCGTCGATGCCTTCGATGTCGAAGGTGGGGTCGGCCTCGGCATAGCCCTTGGCCTGGGCCTCCTTGAGCACGTCGTCGAAGGCGCGTCCCTCCGCACGCATCTGCGACAGGATGAAGTTGCAGGTGCCGTTGATGATGCCGGCCAGCCACTCGATGCGGTTGGCGGACAGCCCCTCGCGGATCGCCTTGATGATCGGGATGCCGCCCGCCACCGCGGCCTCGAAGGCGACCATCACCCCCTGCGCCTGGGCGCGGCTGAAGATCTCGTTGCCATGCTTGGCGATCAGGGCCTTGTTGGCGGTGACCACGTGCTTGCCGTTGGCGATGGCCGCGAGCACCAGCTCCTTCGCTGGCGAGATGCCGCCGATGAGCTCGACCACGATGTCGATGTCGGGGTGGTTGACGATCAGCGTCGGATCATCGGTGATGGTCAGCCCCTCGGCGGCGTATTTGCCGTGGGCGCGCTCGACGTTGCGCACCGCGGCATGGGTGACGACGATGCGGCGGCCGGCGCGGCGGGCAATCTCTGCCTCATTGCGGCGCAGCACGGTGAGCGTGCCGCCACCGACGGTCCCCAGACCCAGCAAACCGACATGGATGGGCTTCATTTGTACAATCCGTCTTTCCTGAACATGTCGCGCAGGCCGCGGATGGCCTGCCTGATGCGGTGCTCGTTCTCGATGAGCGAGAACCTGACGTGGTCGTCGCCGTATTCGCCGAATCCGACCCCCGGCGACACCGCTACCTTGGCCTCGCTGAGGAGCTTCTTGGAAAACTCGAGTGACTTGAGCGCGGCATAGGGCTCCGGGATGGGGGCCCAGATGAACATGGTCGCCTTGGGCGGCTTGATCTTCCAGCCGATCTCGTTCAAGCCCTTGACCAGCGCGTCACGGCGCCGACGGTACATGTCGCAGATGTCGCGCACGCAATCCTGCGGCCCTTCCAAGGCGGTGATGGCGGCGACCTGGATGGGGGTAAAGGTGCCGTAGTCGTGGTAGCTCTTGATGCGCGCCAGGGCGGCGCACAGGGTGGCATTTCCACACATGAAGCCCACCCGCCAGCCCGGCATGTTGTAGCTCTTGGACAGGGTGAAAAATTCCACCGCGATGTCCTTCGCCCCCTCAACTTGCAAGATGGAAGGGGCACGATAGCCGTCGAAGACGATGTCGGCATAGGCCAGGTCGTGCACCACCCAGATGCCGTATTCCTTGGCCATGGCCACCACCTTCTCGAAGAACTCGAGCTCCACGCACTGGGTGGTGGGGTTGGACGGGAAATTGAGGATCAGCATCTTCGGCTTCGGCCAGTGATTGCGGATCGCCGTCTCCATCTCCTGGAAGAAGTCCACGCCCGGCGTCATCGGGATGTGGCGGATGTCGGCGCCGGCGATCACCGGTCCGTAGATGTGGATGGGGTAGCTCGGGTTGGGCACCAGCACGATGTCGCCCTGGTCGAGGGTGGCTAGCGCCAGATGGGCGATGCCCTCCTTGGAGCCGATGGTGACGATGGCCTCCCTTTCCGGGTCGAGGTCGACGTCGTAGCGGGTCTTGTACCAGTTGGTGATCGCCTTCCTCAGCCGCGGGATGCCTTTGGACATCGAGTAGCGGTGGGTATCGCCGCGGCGTGCGGTCTCGATCAGTTTGTCGACGATGTGCGGCGGCGTCGGCTGGTCGGGGTTACCCATGCCGAAGTCGATGATGTCCTCACCCCGTCGCCGGGCGGCCATCTTGAGGTCGCCGGTGATGTTGAAGACGTAGGGCGGCAGGCGCTTGATGCGTGGAAAATCGTCCATCGCTGACGAGACGTCGAAAAAGAGTGTAATCTTACCTGAACGCTGAATTTTCGGGCAATTTCGCGCCTTACGTCCATGAAACTGCATCTGGCCACGGCCAGCGGCGTGCATTGGGTCACCGGTTACGGCCATGGCTACGTCGAAGTCGACCGGCGCCGCTTCGAGGCAAGCCTGATCCTGCTGCCCGAGCGGGTGATCCCCGATTGGCCGGTGCCGGAGTTGACTGCCTTGACCGCCGAACACCTCGGCCTGCTGCTCGAGCTCAAACCAGAGATCGTGCTGCTGGGCACCGGCCGGCGCCAACGCTTCCCGCCCCCCGCCCTGATGGCCGAGCCAGCCAGACGCGGCATTGGCCTGGAGGTGATGGACAGCCATGCCGCGTGCCGCACTTACAACATTCTGGCGGCTGATGGCCGGCGAGTGGCTGCTGCCTTGATCCTGGAGCCCTGAGGTCGATGGCGAGTTAAACCCTTCCCCGCCATTGTGCTAGACTGAGGCTAGTAATCCGCCACCACTGCTGCGCCTGAAGATGGAACTGCTGCAACAGCTCAAAGACTTCCTCATCCCTGAACTCGACGCGATTCGTCAGGAGCAATCGGCCATCCGCGAGCGGCTCAACAGTATCGACCTGCACCTCGTGGACCAGAGCCGACGCATCGATGACACCAACAAGCGCATCGACAAGCTTCAAGCCGACCTCATCGGTCGCATCGACGAGACCAACAAGCGCATCGACGAGACCAACAGGCGCATCGACGAGACCAACAAGCGTATGGACTGGCTACAAGCGGAGCTTGCCGGCCGCATCAACGAGACCAACCTGCGCCTGGACAAAGCGCAAACCGATTTCATCGCCCGCATCGATGAGGTGCGCGCCGAGTTTACTCGGCGCCTCGATCGCCTCTATGAGGTGATCGTACGGCGCGATGAGCACGTCGGGCTGGAGAATTGGGTGCGGGAGCTGGATCGCCGGCTGGACGCCCTGGAGCGCCGCGCCGCTTGAGCGGAGTCGTTACTCGGCGTGGCCTAGCCGCAGGCGTTCTGGGTCGTTGAGATAAATCCGGTTGCCTTGCACCGCGATGCACCCCTGCTCGGCGAGCTTGTGCATGAGCCGCGAAAAGGTCTCCGGCTTGATGCCAAGGTGCGAGGCGATGACCTGCTTGGGCGCTTCCAGTTCCACCACCTGGCGGCCTTGTTCGTCGGGGTCGGCGTGGTCGAGCAGATACTGCAGCAAACGATCTGCGCCCTTCATGAGGGTCAATCGGTCGATGTCGGTGAGCAGCTTGTGCATGCGCGCGCTCATCGCCGCCATGAGGCGGAAGCAACGCTCCGTGTCTTCGGCCAGCCAGTTTCTCAAATGAACCGCGTCGATGGCAATCACTTTCGAGGTGCTCTGGGCCGCGGCACACACTGGATAGTGCCCGCCCATGAACAGCGCCGCCTCGGCGAAGGAGCGGCCGGGCCCAACCAGGTCGATGACCTTTTCTTCCCCTTGGGGAGAGACGCGGTAGAGCCGGATCAGGCCCTCCACCACCCAGTAGATGGCGGTGAGCGGATCGTCCTGCCGAAAAAGGGTCTGCCCCGCCGTAAGCCGCACGAGGTGGGCATGGTCGATCACTGCCTGGTAGGCCGCGCCGTCCATGCCGGCAAATAGGTAGCACAGTCGCAGCCGCTGGAGCGCTTGCTCGTCGAGGGTCTTCATCGCACGCTTGGGCAGACAGGCATGATGTCTCGGAAACGGTGGATGGCCTCGAATTCTGCCACCTCTCTTGTCGGCTGGCGTGAGTCAGGGCGGTAGATGGCAAGGAGGTGGGCGATGCCGTAGGTGCGCGCTGCGTGCAGCACTGGCAGGCTGTCGTCCACCAAGAGGGTGCGGCGGGGATCGAAGGGCTCGACCTGCCGCAGGGCCTGCCAGAAGGTTGGGTTTTCCTTGGCCTGGCCGAAGTGGTGTGCGCAGTAAAGGGCATCGAAATGTACGGCGAGGCCGGTGCGCTGCATTTTGAGCGCGAGCGCCTTGTGGTGCGCGTTGGTGACCAATGCCACGCGCTTGCCTGCGGCCTTTGCCTCGGCAAGAAATTCCGGCACGTCCGGATGGACGCGGATGAGGTGGGCGAGCTCCTCCTTGAGCCGAGCGATGTCGAGCTGAAGCTCCCTCGACCAGAAATCGATGCAGTACCAGTTGAGCGTGCCGGCCTGCGCCGCAAAGCGCCGGAAGCATTCCTGCCTCGCCTCGTGCTCGTTCAACCCGTGTTTTTCGGCGAACTTGGCCGGCACATAGACCTGCCAGAAGTGGTTGTCGTAATGCAGGTCGAGCAAGGTGCCGTCCATGTCGAGCAGGACGGTATCGATCTCCGACCAAGGCAGGAGCATGTTCAATCCAGCACGTGCGAGGCCATGCCGTCGGCCAGCTTGGGCTCGAACCAAGTGGATTTCGGCGGCATCACCCGGCCGGCATCGGCCACGGCCATCAACTGCGCCATGCTCGTCGGGTGCAGCGAAAAAGCGACCGCCATCTCGCCGGCGTCCACTCGGCGCTCAAGCTCGCTCAGACCGCGGATGCCGCCGACGAAATCGATGCGTTTGTCACGGCGCGGGTCGCTGATGCCGAGGACGGGGGCGATGAGATGGTTTTGCAGGAGGCTGACGTCCAGGCGCTCGACGGGGTCGGCCGGCACCAGTTGCGGCTGGATGCGCAGCCGATACCAGCGGCCAGCAAGATACATCCCGAATTCGCCCGTTTGGCCAGGCTTGACCGCTGCCGCCGCCGGCTCCACCGTGAAGGCGGCCGCTAGCCGCTTGAGGAAGTCCGGCGCGCTCAAACCGTTCAGATCGCGGACGACGCGGTTATAGTCCAGGATCTGCATCTGCTGGGCGGGGAAGATCACCGCCAGGAAATAGTTATAGGACTCCTCGCCGGTGTGCTGCGGGTTTGCCGCCCGCCGTGCGGCGCACACCCGGCTGGCGGCGGCCGAGCGATGGTGGCCATCGGCGATATACAGCGCGGGCATGGCATCGAAGCGGGCGGTCAGCTCCCGGATCAGCTCGGCCTCGCGAATCACCCACAGGCTGTGGCGCACGTTGGTCTCAGAGATGGCGTCGGCATCGGGCGCGCGCGCCGTGGCGGCGGCGAGCAAAGCATCCACCTCGGGCGCCGGCGGGTGGGCGAGCAGCACCGGCCCGGTCTGGGCATTGAGGGCGGTGATCTGCCGGACGCGGTCGTCTTCTTTGTCGGGGCGGGTGTATTCGTGCTTGCGGATGCGGTTCGAGTCGTAGGCCGCCACACTCGCCACGGCGACGATGCCGGTCTGCACATGTTCGCCCATCACGAGCCGATAGGCGTAATAACAGGCCGTCTCGTCCCGGCGCAAGATGCCGGCGCGCAGCATGCGCTCGAGGTTCTCGGCGGCCTTGGCATAGACCTCCGGGGCGTATGGGTCGGTGCCACGAGGCAGGTCGATCTCCGGTTTCGAGATGTGCAGAAAGCTCCACGGCCGACCTTGGGCCAGCGCCCGCGCCTCGTCGGTGTCGAGCACGTCGTAGGGCGGGGCGATGACCTCTTGGGCGCGTCCAGGGGCGGGGCGCAGGGCGGCAAAGGGGCGGATTAAGGGCATGTCGGTCGGTCTCCGGAAAATGTTGCGATTGTAGCCGAGACGCCGCAGGGCGATGGCAGGCTTTCCGCGCCGAGCTTGCCCACGCCGGCTGGGCGCGAGTACTTTATCCGCATGGTAGGGTATCGCGATCGGCTCGATTGGCTCCTGCAGGTGGCCTACACCACTTGGCGCCTGTTCAGCCGCAACGGCCTCACCAATCACGCCGCCGCCACCGCCTTCTATTTCCTGCTCTCCGCCACGCCGCTTTTGTTGCTGCTCAGCTATGCCCTGCAATGGCTGGCCATTCTTGCCGAGCGCTCCGTGCCTGCAACCATCCTGCTTGCCGCCCTCTACCAGCAATTCCGGCTCGATGCGCTCTCAGCGATGGGCTTCATCCCGCAACAGGCCATGCTCGGCGCCGGTGGGGTCGGCCTGATCACCCTGCTGCTCGCGGCGCGCAAGCTGGTGCATGCGCTCGAGGCCGCCTTCAAGGTGATCTTTCCCGAAGGGGGCAAGCGGCGTCTGGTCGCCTCCTGGGCCCTGCCGTTCGTCATCATCCCCATCGCCTTCCTGCTCCTCGGCCTGGCGATCGCCGCGCAAGGGGCGCTGGACTTCCTGATGCAAGCGGAGCTCCTGGCTGGCAAGCGTGGGCTTATCCTGTCGCTCATCAACACCCTGCTCGGGTTCGGCACACTCTGGGCCTTGGTGCTGGCGGCCTACTGGCGCCTGCCCAGACGGCGGCCGCGCCCTCAACAGGCGGCTGTGGTGGCGCTGCTCGCCACCTCAAGCCTAGGGCTCTTGTTCAGCCTGTTCGGTGTCTTTTTCCAAGTCGAGACCTATCGCGCCGTCTATGGCGCCCTGGGCGGCGTCGTGTTCGTGCTCATCGCCGCTTTTTTCGCCGCCATCGTCTTCTACTTCTGGGCGCAGTGTCTCTACGTGCTGGCTAAGGTCGACGTCGCCGCCCTGGAAAAGCTCTTCCTGGGCGGTCGCGGCGAAGGCGCAAGCAAGCTGGAAGGTCTGGTCTTCGGCCGTGCCAACCGCCTGCTGGCCAAGTATGGACGCAGCTATGCGCCAGGGGAGGTGATCATCCGTGAGGGCGACGATTCGATGACTGCCTACTACCTCTATGCAGGGAGGGTGCGGCTGACCAAACAGGTCAACGGCGAGCAACGGCCTTTGACCGAACTTGACGAGGGCGAGCTGTTCGGCGAGATGGCCTATCTGCTCGGCGAAAAACGCACCGCCACCGTCACCGCCGTCACCGAGGTGGTGGTATTGGCCTTGCCGCCTGAGATGCTGGAGGAGCTCATGCGCTACTCCGCCCCCCTGTCCCGCCGCATCATCGCCAGCCTAAGTCAACGCTTGCTCATGATGAACAAAATCGTCGATCTGGGTCAGCGCAGTGGCCAGCTGCCGCACGCGTGAAAACCCTGCTTAGAAAGCGCTTACGGTTTGCCGGTTTTAAAATCGTTCCCTATGGCTTGCCCTCTCGCACCAGTTCCTGGGTTTGCACGTGCCCGTCGTCACTTCCTGAATACGGCTCTTGGGCTTTTCTTGCTGTCGCTTTCTGCCTGTGCGCCGCCGCGCCCGCCGCTGCGCGTCGCGGCGCAGGTATGGATTGGCTATGAACTGTTATACCTGGCTAGCAAACAGGACTACCTCGACGAGCGCCGCGTGCGGCTGATCGAGACGCCTTCTGCCAGTGCCAGCCTCAGGCTGTTGGCTGGTCAAGTCGTCGAGGCAGCGGCCTTGACCCTAGATGAATTCCTGTACGCGCGCGCCGAAGGGCTGCCCCTAAGCGTGATCCTGGTCTTCGATGAATCGGCCGGCGCCGATGCGGTCGTGGCCCGCCCAACGATTCGCAACATAAGAGCCTTGCGTGGTCAGCGCATAGCAGTGGAAGATAGTGCCGTCGGCGCCCTGATGTTTAGCAAACTGCTATCGCATGCCGGTCTGGAGGTTGATGAGGTCATCAAAGTGTCGCTGCCGGTAGATCGCCACGTCGACGCCTACCGCGCTGGCCAAGTCGATGCCGTGGTGAGCTATGAACCCCACATCACGCGCTTGTTAGAAGCGGGTGCCCGCCGCCTGCTCGATAGCCGCAGTTTCCCGGGACTGATCCTGGATGTGCTAGCGGTACACGCGGCGGTAATGGAGGAAGCAGCCGATGCGTTGAGCCACTTGTGCGCCGCCCACTTCCGTGCCCTGGAGCGCTTGCGGCAGGAGCCGACGCAGACAATTAACCTGCTCGCGCAACGCATGGGGCTAGCCCCTGCGGCAGTGCTCAAGGCGCTAAAAGAGGTGCATCTTTTCGATCTGAGCGCAAATCACGCTCTGTTGAGCGGTCCACGGCCCAAGCTACTCGATTCCATTTACACCGTCACCGATATTATGTTGCGCCATCGCCTACTGCGCACAGTACCAAACCTCCAAGACGCTATTACCGACCGCTATCTACCTACCTTGTCATGAATCCGCTCACTGCTGTGCCCTTGAAATGGGTATTGCCTATCGCCATTGCCTGCCTGCTTGGGTTCTTCGGCGCGCTTTCTTTGTATTTTACTATCCAGCAAAACCAACAAGCCCTACTCAACAAGGCCCAGCAGGATCTGTTGAATTATGTCACGCTGCTCGCTATCAAAGCAGAGCATCTGTCTTACGCCGACGATCACAACCGCATCGAGGAAATCAGCCTGATTAACGCCGACCCCAGGACCAAGGCGGTCCTATTGGTGAGTGACAGCGGCCAGATCCGCAGCGCACATCGCCGTGATTGGATCGGTCGTCAGGTTGAGGTAGTGTTGCCTGGTTTTGCAGGTGTGGACTGGGCGGCTCTAGCCGCCTCGCGGGTGCCCCACTACCGTTATGACGACGCGCGCGAACAGGCCTGTGCCTTGCATGCTTTTCCCCTGCCGGCGCAGTCGACAGAGGTGCGCAGTCTCCGCCATGGCCTGGCAATGGTGGTGTTCGATCTCGCACCGGCGCGCCAGGCCCTGTTTTACCAAAGCCTGAAACAGCGCTGGCTCGAGATCGCGGCGACCTTCGCCCTTTTCGTCTTCGGTGTCTGGGCCCTGCATCGCCTCGTCACCCATCCCCTCGCCGAGCTGGCGGCTACGAGTAATCGTCTTGCGCAGGGCAAGCGTGACGCGCGCGCCGCTAACCGCGGCGGGCGCGAAATCCGAGCGCTTGCCGCCTCCTTCAACGCCATGGCCGAAGCCCTGGAGCGTGAGCATCGCGAACTCTCCGCCAGTCAGGCGCGCTTGGCCACCATCCTGCAATCGCTGGGCGATGGCCTGATCGCCACCGATGCCCACGGCACGATCACGCTGATGAATCCAGTCGCCGAGAAGCTCACTGGCTGGGCGAGGGATGAGGCCGTCGGTCGCCATATTACCGAGGTGTTCGACATCATCGACGCGCGCACCGGTGAGGCAGCGGTCATCCCGGTGATGACGGTACTGCGCGATGGGGTGTCCGTCTCACTGGTCAACCACACCGTGCTGCGCGCGCGTGACGGGGCGCTGCACCACATCGCCGATACCGCAGCGCCGATCCGGGTATCGCCCGAAGGCCCGATCGAGGGTGTGGTGCTCGTGTTTCACGACGTCAGCGAACAGTATCGACTGCGCGAGGCCCTGACCGAGAGCGAGCGCCATTACCGTACCTTGGCCAACAGCGGCTTGGCCCTGATCTGGACCTCGGACGCAAGCGGTCAGTGCAACTGGTTTAACGAGCCTTGGCTGCGCTTCACCGGCCGTAGCCTGGAGCAGGAGCTGGGCGATGGCTGGGCCGAAGGGGTACACCCCGAGGATCGCGAACGGGTACTCGAGACCTATCGTGCCGCCTTCTCGAGGCGCGAGCCTTTTAGCATGGAATATCGCCTGCGTCACGCAAGCGGCGACTATCACTGGATTATCGACAACGGCAACCCCATCTACGCTGCCAATGGCGAATTCAAAGGCTATTTGGGCTACTGCCTTGATATCACGGAGCTGAAACGGGCGCAGGCCGAGATCGCACGCCTAGCCTACTACGACGACCTCACCGGTCTGCCCAATCGGGCCTTATTCCTCGATCGCCTGGGGCAAGCGCTGTCCCTCGCCCGGCGCAACGGGGAGTTCGGGGCGGTATTGTTCATCGATCTTGATCACTTCAAGCGCATCAACGACGTGCATGGCCATGTAGTCGGTGATGCGCTGCTTAAGGAACTCGCGCACCGACTCAGCCATTACCTGCGCGATACCGACACCGTCGCTCGCTCAGGCGGCGACGAATTCGTCGTGCTGCTGCCGGAACTGGCGCGTACGCGGGAGGATGCTGGCAAACTGGCTCTGAGAGTGGCCGAAAAACTACGTGCCTCGTTCGAGACACCGACAGCAGTGGGGACGGAAACGTTTCGTTTGGGCGCTAGCATCGGAATTACGGTCTTCCCTAAGGACAATGAAGGGGTAGATGACCTCATACGCGAAGCCGACGTGGCTATGTATCGTGCAAAAGAGCGTGGCCGCAATCGAGTGGAGTATTTCGAGCCGGCGATGCAAGAGGCGGTAACCCAGCGTTACATGCTCGAACAGGCCCTACGGCAAGCAGTCGACGGACATGAGATGAGCCTGTATTTACAATCCCAAGTCGACGCCACCGGCCGAGTGCGCGGCGCAGAGGTCCTATTGCGTTGGCTACACCCCCAGCGTGGCATCATCTCCCCCGCCTGCTTCATCCCATTAGCGGAAGAGACTGGGCTTATCGTACAGCTTGGGGAGTGGGTGTTGCGTGAGAGTTGTCGCCTAATCAACCGCCTAGATGCCCTGGGTCAAGCCTTGCGCATCGCCGTCAACGTCAGTCCGCGCCAGTTTCGCGAACCGGATTTCGTGCAGCGGGTGCGTCACATCCTCACCGAGACCGGCGCCGATCCCAGCCGTTTGATACTGGAGATCACGGAGAACCTGCTCGTCGACCATCCGCACGAGGTGGTGGCGCGCATGAGCGAATTGGCGAGCCTGGGCATCCGCTTCGCCATCGACGACTTCGGCACCGGCTATTCCTCGCTGGCCTATCTCAAGCGACTGCCCTTGTTCGAGCTCAAGATCGACAAGTCTTTCGTACAAGACGTACCGCAGGACGCCAACGACGTCGCCCTGGTCGAGACCATCCTCTCCATGGCGCGCCACTTGCGGCTGGAGGTGGTGGCAGAAGGGGTGGAGACGGCGCAGCAGCTCGATTTCCTGGCCAGCCGTGGCTGTGAGCGCTTCCAGGGTTACTACTGGCAGCGCCCGATGCCGGTGGAGGAGTGGCTCACCACCCTGCGCATCGGGTCGTAGTCCGTGCAGTATTACCGTGCACTTGTCCAGCTTGTGGCCTTCGCCTTCATTGGCTGGCTAGGCTCAGAAGCTGTAATTGACCGCCAGGTACACTGAGCGTCCAGGACCGGGAACGGCCGTGCCCCAGGCGGGGACGGAGCCGGTTGGCGTGCCTGTCGTCGTCATGGTCGTGCCCTGGCCGAGATAGGCGCCGCCGTTGGGGAGATAATAGAGCCGATCGAACAGGTTCTCGACCCCGAAGTCAAGCCGCGCCTTCTGCCAGCGGTAGCTGGCGCGCAGGTTGACGAGGCCATAACCGGAGGTGTCGAGCTCCTTGCGCACACGCGAGACCTCTTCCTTGCCCGCGACCATCACCGCCTCCAAGGCATTGGCCCAGCGGCCGCGCGTGTGCGTGAGCGTGAGCTTGGCGTTGAGCGGCACGATATTGTAGAGCCCGTCGCCGGTGTCGCGGTTCTCGCCGCGAGTATAGCTCAGCTGCCCCTTGAGGCCGAGGTCGCCGAAGGTCGTCTTACCGAGCGGTAGCTCGCCGGAGAGGTCAAGGCCGTAGATGCGCGCCGATTGATTCACGAACTTGAGCACGGCAAACTGGTTTGCCGGCAGGGTGGCCGTTGCAGGCGCATTGCTTGCCGCATCCCAGCGCACGGCGTCGATATAGTCCTTCACCCAGGTGTAATAGGGCGTGGCCTTGAACGCCAGGCCTCTATCCTTGACGTGCCAGGAAAAGGTGGCGGAGACGGTGTCGGCCTGCTCCGGCTTGAGCGCGAGGTTACCGATATAGCCATTGCCGTCGCCGAACCAGTTCACCATCAGCGCCGCCATCTGCCAGGTCGACCAGGCATAGCGCTCGTACAGGTTGGGCGAGCGCGTCTTGTGCGCGTAGCCGAAGGCGATGTCCTGCGTTGGACTGAGCGCATATTTTGCCAGCAGGGTCAGATCCCAGTTGTGATCGGTGCGGCGGCGATCGGCGGTATTGAACAGCACCGCATCGCGCGTCTGGTTGGCCGCCTCAGGCAGTCCGGCGGTCGAGGTGGGGAAAATGTTGAGGTTGTAGCCGTGCACCGTATCGGCATCGGTGGCCACCCGTTCATAGCGCAGGCCCGCAAGGGTCTGCCATGCCGCCGCCGGCCTGCCCTCCCATTCGCCGTAGATCGCCGCGCGGGTGCGCTCACCGTTGCGGATGTTCCAGAAGGTATACGGCCACATCCCGGCGCCGGAAGGCTCCCACCAGTCATCGAGCCGGTAGCGCTGATATTCGGCGCCCAGGCGCAGCAGCGCGCCCTGCGTCAACGCGAGCTCACCCTGCACCCCAAGGCCCAAGGTGTCGCTGGCGGTATACATCGGCATCCCCCAGGCGCAGCCAGTCATACCGCCGCTCATTGGTGAGCAGGGGGCGCCATTGCCTGAGCCGCCAATACCCGCGGCACCGCCAGAGGCGCCCCCATAGTAGAAGCGCTTGTCGGCGCCGAAATCCATGTAGTGGTCGACTTCCTGGTAATAGACGCGCCCCTCCAGCCGGCCCCAGGCATAATCGCCCTGATAGCGCAGATTGATGCGCTTGTCCTGGTTGTCCAGCATGTCCATGCGCTGGTTGGGCCAGAGCTGGTAGGGGATGTCCTGCAGGCCGAGCTTCGCCTCGATGAGGTGGCCCTCGCCCTTCAGGGCTACGCTTAGCAGGTGGTTACGCGCCTCATAGGCCGTGGAGCCGACCTCATCGCGCGGCAGGGTATGCCCGCTGCGGCCGGTGACGGTGGGATCGGCGCCGCCCGTCCCCGCCCCGCTATAGAGGCGTTGCTTGAAATCGCCGCCGGCCGTGTAGTTGTCGGCCTTCGCCAGCCCCCCGGAATAACTGAGGCGCATGGAGGGGGTGGCATAGTTCATCGCCACATCCAGGCCACGGCCGTCGCCATTGCTGCGGTAGAAGCCGCCCAGGCTGCCGCTGAGGCGGCCATCCTGTCCTGACGGGGCAAACTGCGGCGCGGCCGAGCGCACGAGGACGCTGCCGCCGATGCTATCGCCGCCTACGCTCACCGGGCTCAAGCCGGCATAGACGTCGATGGCCTCCACCTGCGTCGGGTCGATGTAGGAGAGCGCGGGGTTCATATGGTTCGGGCAGGCAGCGATGATGTCCATGCCATCGAGCTTGATGCGCAGCCGGTCATCGGCAAGCCCGTGCATGATCGGCAGGCTGGAGACGCCGCCGGCGGCCTGTAGGCCGACACCCGGTAGTTCGATGAGGAGGCTGGCGGCATCGCTGCTCGCTGCTCGCAAGTGGGAAAAAGACTCGGTGGTCAGGCGTTCGCCGCCAAGGGGCAAAGGCTGCACGCGCGGCGCGGTGACGACCACTTCCTCCAGAGTAGCCGTGGCGGCGTGAGCATGAGCACCAAACATCAGGGCGATGGCGAGGCTCAAGGGACGGTAGTGCATGGCGCGTTTCCAGTAGGTAAAAAGACGCGGACATCCTATTCACGCCCCCCGGCCTCCAGCAATGCGACAGAGTGTCGCACCCTTGGCCTCGAGCAAGCGCTTATACTGCGCCAGTACCTTCTTCCGACCCAGCCTTCAAGCCCGCGCGCCTGTCGCTGCTACTGGCCATGCCTTCGCGCCCACCGCCGCTTGCCATCGCGTTTGGCTTGAGCCTTGCGCTCCATCTGGCCGTGTTGCAGGCCGTGGGCCTGTCGCCACCGAGCGTGCCGGCGCCAGGGCAGGCGATGCAGGTCAGGCTGCGCACCCCGCCCCACCTGGATGACCGGTCTGTGCCGCAGCGCGCCCTCGATGCGCAGGCGAAACGCGCGCCGACCGCTCACCCACCCCTCATGCGGGGCGGGGGCGCTGTGCCAAATGACGGCGGCGATGCCAGCGGCAGCGCCGCGGCGGCGTTTGCCTCCGCCGTGCACCTTGCCGCGAGCGCTGCCCCGGCACGCGTCGACGGCCTGCCAATAGCGACGCAAGCGGGCGAGGCGAGCAGCGGCGAGCTAGCGAGCGCGGCGACTCGAGCGGCCGTGCCAACCGGCGCGCTCATGCAAGCCATCGCCGCGCAGGGCACCACATTCACCCAGAGCCAGGGTGGCGACGGCGGCATCTCGCCTGGAGAGGCCGCATCCACAAGCCGGCGCGAGAGAGATACCCACCCGAGCGCCATGGCCATGGCCGCAGCCACAAACAGCGCGCCCAACGCAGGCGCGGTCGCCCGCTCAGCCGTCAGCGCGCACACCGATGCCGCAGCGCAGCAGATCGACCTCAGGCATGCCGAGACCGTGCCGGCGCAATTGGCCGCTGGCGCTGCGGCCGCCGTGGTGGCCGACCTCGCGCTGCGGCGCGGCGGCGAACCGGCACCGGCTGAGGCAGTGGAGCGCCAGCACGGCGGCCAGGGCAAAGGCGGGGGCCTGCAGACCATAGCGGCGTCGGCCGTCGATGACGGCGCCCTGCCGGGGCGATCTGGTCAGCTCGCGACCGCGGCCCTCACGGCTGTAGGCCGCGCCTGTTTCCAGTACACGCCGCGCTTGCGCAGTGAGCGCCGCGAAGGGCGCGTGGTGCTGCGGCTGCAAGTTGGACGCGACGGCCGCGCCCAGGCCGTGGAGATCAAACAAGGCAGTGGTGACGCGGAACTGGACGCCACGGCCGTCGCCCAGGCCCGCAGTTGTGCCCATTTCTCGCTGCTCGACCGCTACGGCCGGCCAGTGGCGGCAGTGATCGATCTGCCCGTCCAGTACCGGCTGCTCGATGAACCCTGATCGCCGCGGCAGGACAAGGGGCGACACAGCGATCAAGGCACCGGCTTGAATGCGGGCGCGCAAGCCAGCGCGTCGCCTCTGGGCGCGCGGGCGGGCAAGGGCCGCTTCGGGCCCGGCGTCAACAGCCGGGCCGCTTTCACGTTATGATCGCGCCGATGGAAGCCTCGTCGATCCTGCCCGCGCCGGGACGGCGGCGGCGCCTGCCGCTGCCGCCCGGCTCTGCCGATGCCCATCTGCTGTCCCGTCTGGCGGCGACCAGACGCCTGCTGGTGCTCACCCAGAGCGCGCAGGCGGCGGCGCGCATCGTCGAAGAGGTGAGCTGGTTCGCGCCTCGGCTCTCGGTGCGCCTGTTCCCGGACTGGGAGACCTTGCCGTATGACCCCATCTCGCCCCACCCCGACCTGGTCTCGGAACGGCTCGAGACCCTGTGGCGAGCCAGTGCGGGGGAGATCGACCTGCTTGCCGCGCCGGCTGCAACCGCCAGCCAACGTCTGCCGCCACCCGACTACCTCGCCGCCCACGTCTTCCTGCTCAAGGTGGGCGAGCGCCTGGATACGGCCGCTCTGCGCGAGCGGCTGCTGCGTGCCGGCTACTGCCTGGTCAACCAGGTCGTCTCGCCCGGCGAGTTCGCCGTGCGCGGCGGCATCATCGACCTCTACCCCACCGGCGCGGCGCTGCCGTTCAGGATCGAGCTCAGCGACGAGGAGGTGGAGAGCCTGCGCACCTTCGACCCCGACACCCAGCGCACGCTCTACAAGGCGAACGAGGTGCGCCTGCTGCCGGCCCGCGAGTTTCCCCTCGACGAGGCGGGCATCACCCGCTTCCGCAAGAACTTTCGCGATCGCTTCGAGGGCGACCCGTCCAAGCGCAGCATCTACAAGGATGTCTCGAACAAGCTGGCGCCGGCCGGCATCGAGTACTATCTGCCGCTGTTCTTCGACACTACCGCCACCCTGTTCGACTATCTGCCGCAAGACCTGACCGTCGTCCTTCACGGCGACGTCCAGGCGGCAGTGGCGGGCTTTTGGGCCGACACCCGTAGCCGCTACCGGCTGCTGAGCGGCGACCGCGACCGCCCGCTATTGCCGCCGGAAGACCTCTTCCTCACCGCCGATGCCTTCCACGGCCGCCTGCGCGCCTATGCGCGCCTGGAGCTTCACGAGCCGGAAAAAGGGGTGACTCAGGGCGAGGCCGAGCCCGCGCCGACACTACCCTATTTGCCGCCACCGGCGGTAGCCGTGGACCGCCGTGCCGATGATCCCTACAGCCGGCTCAAGGCGCACCTGGCGACCTTTACCGGCACGACCCTGCTGGTGGCCGAGGGTCTCGGTCGGCGCGAGACCATGGCCCAGGCGCTGGCCGAGTATGGCCTGAGGCCGGTGCTGACCGAGGGCTGGCCAGCGGCGGGGCAGGCGCAACACCAGCCGCCTGCATCCGCCACGCAACGCCTGCTCCTCACCACTGGCCCGCTCGCTGCCGGCTTCATCGATGCCGAGCAGGGGCTTGCCGTGCTCACCGAGACCGAGCTCTATGCCCGCAGCCCCGTGGCGCGCGCGGCGCGTGCGGCGAGACAGACCCAGGTCGAGGGCCTGCTGCGCGACCTGTCGGAGCTCAAGATCGGGGATGCGGTGGTGCATGTCCAGCACGGCATCGGCCGCTACCTTGGGCTGGCCAGCATGGACCTCGGCGATGGCGTGGAGGAGTTTCTTACCCTGGAATACGCCGGCGGCGACAAGCTCTACGTGCCGGTGGCCCACCTGCACCTGATCTCGCGCTATATGGGCGGCGACCCCGAGAGCGCGCCGTTGCATCGGCTGGGCAGCGGCCAGTGGGAGAAGGCCAAGCGGCGGGCGATGGCGAAGGCGCGCGACACTGCGGCGGAACTGCTCAACCTCTATGCGCAGCGCGCCACCCGACAAGGGCATGCCTTCAAGTTCAGCCAACACGACTTGGAGGCCTTCGCCGAGGGTTTCGGCTTCGAGGAGACCCCCGACCAGCTCGCCGCCATCGAGGCCGTTTTGGCGGACATGCGCTCGGGCAAGCCCATGGATCGACTCGTCTGCGGCGACGTCGGCTTCGGCAAGACCGAGGTCGCCCTGCGCGCCGCCTTCGTGGCGGTCTCTGACGGGCGTCAGGTGGCCGTGCTCTGCCCCACCACCCTGCTCGCGGAACAGCACTTTCAGACCTTTTCCGATCGCTTCGCCGATTTTCCGGTCAAGATCGCCGAATTGTCGCGTTTCCGCTCGGCCAAGGAGGTGGCCGCCGTATTGGAGGGGCTGAAGTCAGGGCGGATCGACATCGTCATCGGCACCCATCGGCTGCTGCAGGCGGACGTCGCCTTCAAGAACCTGGGGCTGGTGATCATCGACGAGGAGCATCGCTTCGGCGTGCGCCAGAAGGAACGCCTGAAGGCGCTGCGGGCAGAGGTCGACGTGCTCACCCTCACCGCCACCCCCATACCGCGCACCCTCGCCATGTCGCTCGAGGGCATCCGCGATTTTTCCGTCATCGCCACGGCGCCGCAGAAGCGGCTTGCCATCAAGACCTTCGTGCAACCCTTCTCCGAAGGGCTGATCCGCGAGGCGGTGCTGCGCGAATTGAAACGCGGCGGCCAGATCTATTTCCTGCACAACGAGGTGGAGAGCATCGAGGCGATGCGCGAAAAGCTGGTGAGACTCCTACCCGAGGCGCGCATCCAGATCGCCCACGGCCAGATGCCAGAGCGTGAGCTCGAGCATGTGATGCGCGACTTCTACCACCAGCGCTTCAACCTGCTCTTGTGCACCACCATCATCGAAACCGGCATCAACGTGCCGACGGCCAACACCATCCTCATCAACCGCGCCGACAAGTTCGGCCTGGCGCAGCTGCACCAACTGCGCGGGCGGGTCGGCCGTTCGCATCACCAGGCCTATGCCTACCTGCTCATCCCCCCTGGCGCCAAGATCACCGCCGCGGCCCAACGGCGACTGGAGGCCATCCAGGCGATGGAAGAGCTTGGCTCGGGCTTTTACCTCGCCATGCACGACCTCGAGATCCGCGGTGCCGGCGAGGTATTGGGCGAACAACAAAGCGGCGAGATGCAAGAGGTGGGGTTCAATCTGTTCAATGACATGCTGAGGATCGCGGTGAAATCGCTTCGAGAAGGACGCGAGCCCGACCTCGAGGCGCCGCTGGCGGTGACGGCCGAGATCAACCTGCATGCCCCGGCGCTGCTGCCGGAGTCCTACTGCCCCGACGTTCACGAGCGACTGGTGCTGTACAAGCGGCTGGCCAACTGCGCCACAGAAGACGAGCTCGCCCACCTGGAGGAGGAACTCATCGACCGTTTCGGCTTGCCGCCGGAACCGGCACGCACCCTGCTCGAGGTGCACCGTTTGCGCATCCGCACGCAGCCCTTGGGCATCGCCCGTCTGGAGGCCGGGCCGCAAAGCACCAGCATCCAGTTCGTGCCCAACCCGCCCATCGACCCACCCAAACTGATCCAACTCATCCAGAGCCGGCGCGAGTATCGCCTCGCTGGCCAAGACCGCCTGCGCATCGACAAGGGGGGCGCCACCCTGGAACAACGCTTGAGCGTCATACGCGAATTTTTGCAGGCGATCGCCTGAGCCTGGGCGCTCTGCTGCCCGCGCGCTGGAGACGCCACTTTTGGCGTTGCCGGCGGACCTAACCCTCGACGATGTCCACCTCGGTGTAGATCGGCACCAGATCGAACAGCTCGGCGATGTCGGCGTTACGCATGCGGATGCAGCCATGGGAGCGCGGTGCCTGCTCGAACTGCTCGTCCGGCGTGCCGTGGATGTAGATATAACGGCGCATGGTGTCGCGGTTTCCCAGACGGTTGAAGCCGGGCTCCTTGCCGGATAGCCACAGGATGCGCGTGAGGATCCAGTCGCGCTCTGGCTCGGCCTGGCCCAGCGCAGGGGTATAGATCTCGCCGGTCGGCCGGCGTGCCCGGAACACGGCGCCCAGCGGCTGGCCGGCGCCGATGCGGGCGCGCACGATGTGCCGGCCGCGCGGCGTGCATTGGCTACCCGCCTCCTCTCCCGGCCCATTGGCGGCTGTGGACACCGGATAGCTGCGCAGGACGCGGCCAGCGTCGTCAATGAGCGTCAGGGTCTGCTGCTTCAGGTTGATCTCGATCTTCACGCGCGCTCGCCTTGCCTGACAGCCGCCGGGCGGCGAAAAAGTCGCTCACCAAGGCGGCGCATTGCTCTGCCAGCACCCCGCCGACGATCTCGGCATGATGATTGAGGCGCGGCTCGGCATAGAGGTTAAGCACGCTGCCCGCCACACCGGTCTTGGGTTCCCGCGCGCCATAGACGACCCGGGCGATGCGGGCATGAAAGATGGCCCCCGTGCACAGCGTGCAGGGCTCGAGGGTGACGTAGAGGCTGCAACCGGTCAGCCGATAATTGTTGAGCCGCCGCGCTGCCTCGCGCAAGGCCACCACCTCGGCATGCGCCGTGGGATCATGGCTTAAGATGGGCCTGTTCCAGCCAGCGCCGATGACCTCGCCGTCGCGCACCACCACCGCCCCCACCGGCACCTCGCCGGCGGCGCGCGCCAGCCGCGCCTGCTCGAGGGCAAGCCGCATGAAGTGTTCGTCCTCGGGCGAGATTCGGCTCGCAGGCCGCGGCAGCGACCGCGCATCGGCGCCAGCTTCGAGCGCAGGCGCACACGCCGGCGTGTCAGCGCCAAGCCGCCATGCCGCCACCTCCAGGTCGTCGGCAAAGGTGACTTTCAGGTTGCTGCGGTCGCTCTCCACCAGGCGGGGGGCCAAGCCCATCGCCTCCACCGCCGAGGCCTCATCGGTGACCTCGGCGCCGGCCTGCTCCAGGGCCGCGCGCAACAGCCCATAGCGGAACATCTGCGGCGTTTGCGCGGACCAGATGTCGGCGCGTGGCACGGTTGCAGCAATGCGGCCATCGGCCCCCGCCCGCTTCAAGGTGTCGGCCACCGGCACGGCCAGTATCCCGCCGATGGGATCATCGGCCAGGCTGCACAGCAGCCGCTGAAGCAGGGTGGGCGTAAGGCAAGGCCGAGCGGCATCATGCACCAACACCCAATCGTCCGCCGTCACCTCGCCGGCGATGGCCCTGAGTCCATTCAACACGCTCTGCGCCCGGGTGGCGCCGCCACAGCGCAGCACGCTCAGCTTGCCGAAGGCGCGCCAGTCGTGCTCCGCCCAGACCTTATCCGTTGGCGACAGCACGACGTAGACGCGCGCGATGCGCGCCTCGCGCTCGAACACCTGCAAGGCATGCCAGAGCAATGGCCGGCCATGGATGGCCAAGTATTGCTTGGGCGTATCCACGCCCACGCGGGCGCCTACCCCGGCGGCGGGCAGCAGGGCGATGAATCGGGGGCGATCGCTGGGCATAGATTGTAATCCGCGTCGTCTGCCCTACATTTTAAACAGACACCCCTCGATGCAGCGGGAGGCCTGATGATCACCACCATTCGACCAGCCGCCGTGGCCGGCATGTTCTACCCCGGCGACCGGCGCCACCTCGCCCACGACATCCAGCGCATGCTGGATGCGGTATCCCCAGCGCAGCTCAAGCCGAAGGCGCTCATCGTGCCGCATGCCGGCTACATCTACTCCGGGCCGGTGGCCGCCTCGGCCTATGCCCTGCTCAAGGCGTTACGCGGGGTCATCCGCCGGGTGGTGCTGTTGGGGCCGGTGCACCGGGTGTGGGTGCGTGGGCTGGCCCTGCCGTCCGCCGATGCCTTCGAAACACCGCTCGGCATCGTCGCCCTCGATCAAGAGGCCAGCGAGCGGCTGTTGCGCCTGCCGCAGGTCGAGGTGAACGATGCGGCGCATGCCTGGGAACACTCCCTGGAGGTGCATCTACCCTTCCTGCAGACCGTGCTCGATGCTTTCACCCTGGTGCCCTTGGCCGTGGGCGGTGCGAGCCCGGAGCAGGTCGCCGAGGTGCTGGAGGAGGTCTGGGGCGGGGAAGAGACCCTGATCGTGGTCAGTTCCGACCTCTCGCACTACCTACCCTATGACGAAGCGCAGCGCACGGACCAGGCCACAGCACGAGCGATCCTCGAGCTTGACACCGACCTCGTCGGCGAGCAGGCCTGCGGCGCCCATCCCATCAATGGCCTGATGTTGGCCGCGCGCCGGCATAAACTCGTCCCGCATCTGCTCGACCTGCGCAATTCGGGCGATACGGCCGGGGACAAGCGCCGGGTGGTGGGCTATGGCGCCTTTGCCCTGACGGAGGCGAAAGGTGTCCACTGAACGCGGTCGCGTGCTCACCGGGCTTGCGCGCGCGAGCATCGCCCGCGCCCTGGGGGTCGAAGTGCAAGAGCCGCCCAGGCCTGCTTGGCTCAAAGCGCCGGGGGCGGTGTTCGTCACCCTCACCCGCAACGGCGAATTGCGCGGCTGCATCGGCTCGCTCGAGGCGCGGCGTAGCCTCGAGGAGGATGTGGTGGAAAACGCCCGCATGGCGGCCTTTGCCGACCCCCGCTTTGCACCCTTGCGCCGTGAGGAGCTCGACGACATCGAGGTCGAGGTGTCGGTACTGTCGCCGCTTAAGCCCATCCCTTGCACTGACGAGGCCGACGCATTGCGCCAACTGCGACCTGGTGTCGATGGGGTGATCTTCGAATACGGGCATCATCGCGCCACCTTTCTGCCGCAGGTCTGGCGCCAGCTCCCCGAGCCGCGGCAATTCCTGGCGCATTTGAAGCGCAAGGCCGGCCTGCCCGCCGATTTCTGGGCTGAGGGTGTGCGGCTGTACCGCTACACGGTGGAGAAATACGAGGAGGACAGCCATGCCCGTGCCTGAGACCAGCCATCCGGCGCGCTGGTGGCACCCGCTGCCGGACGGGCGCATCCAGTGCGACCTCTGCCCGCGCGACTGCCGGCTGCACGAGGGCCAGCGCGGCCTGTGCTTCGTGCGCAAGATGGAAAACGGCCGCATGGTGCTCACCACCTACGGACGCAGCTCCGGCTTCTGCGTCGACCCGATTGAGAAGAAGCCGCTCAACCACTTCTATCCCGGCACCTCGGTGTTCTCCTTTGGCACCGCCGGCTGCAACCTGGCCTGCAAGTTCTGTCAGAACTGGGACATCTCGAAAAGCCGCGAGACCGATACCCTGGCCGACGCCGCCAGCCCCGCCGAGATCGCCCGCACGGCGGCAAGGCTGGGCTGCAAGAGCGTGGCCTATACCTACAACGACCCGGTGATCTTCGCCGAGTACGCCATCGACACCGCCATCGAGTGCCGCCGGCTGGGCGTGCAGAACGTCGCCGTGACGGCCGGTTACATCCACCCTGAACCCGCGCGCGAGTTCTTCGCCGTCATGGACGCCGCCAACGTCGACTTGAAGGGCTTCACCGACGATTTCTACGTCAAATACTGCGGCGGCCACCTGCAACCGGTTTTGGACACGCTGGTCTATCTCAAGCGCGAAACCCAGGTCTGGTTCGAGATCACCACACTCCTCATCCCCACGCTCAACGACTCGGACGCCGAGATCAGGCGGCTGGCGGAATGGGTGCTGAAGGAACTGGGGCCGGATGTCCCCCTGCACTTCACCGCCTTCCACCCCGATTGGAAACTGCGCGACTTACCCCCTACTCCGCCAGCGACCCTGCGACGGGCCCGTCAGATTGCGCGCGAAGTTGGGCTGCATTACGTCTACACCGGCAACGTGCACGACCCGGACGGCGGCACCACCTACTGCCCTGGCTGCGGCAAGGCGCTCATCGTGCGCGACTGGTACGAGATCCCGGCGTATCGCCTCACCGACGACGGCCGCTGCCCCGACTGCGCCACCCCGATCGCCGGCCGCTTCGAGCGCTTCCAGGCCGCCTTCGGCGCCAGGCGCATCCCCATCGCGCTCAACCGGGTCTGATCACTTCGCCGCCAAGGCGATGCGATCGTCCAGGCGCAGTTGCAGGCCCGCCTTGGGTAGCCGCCCCTTGGCGGCGAGGCGGCTTGCCTGATCCGTGGCCTTAAGCAGACTGGGCGCAGGCGCGCGCACTGGGCCCTGCGGCGCTGGCTGCGCGCGGTCGGGGAAGGTATTCAGGCTGGTGACGAGTAGTAGGGCAAGGACGGTGCTGTTCATGCTGGTTCCTCCTCTACGGGCCATGCACCCTGCATGGCCCACACTCAAGAAACTAGCCCCTGGCGCCGTCATTGAGGAGCAACCCGGTTCGAACCCGGTCGGCCAACCCGGTACCCCAACCCGGTTGGTGTCGGCAGATACAGCCGCTGACTAGGCTGCGTGTGACAAATGATCTTTTCTGCATGAGGAGGCTGCATGTCGTTCCTTCAAGACAAGTGGACCGAATACAGCCGCCAACCCAATCCCCCTCGGCGCTACAGCGGGCAGCGGGAATTCGAGGCGGACTGGGTGAGTGGGCTGCGCCGTCGTTATGGGTTGTCGCAAGAGGCGCTGGCCGCGTTGGCCTGCGTGTCGGTGACCACCGTGCAGAACTGGGAAAACCCGGCCTGCCGCAAGAACATCGCGCCGCACAACCAGGATCGGCTGCGCGACATCGAGCGCGAGCTCTGGATCAAGGCGCACGTCACCGTGCTCGAACCCTGTCCGCCGCACATTCGCGCCCTCTATGACCTGCTGGCCGCCAACAAGGACACGAGCGCCCAGGGCTTGGCCGAGTACCTGCTTGGCCTGCTGCCGGCGAACGACCCTGAGCGCGCGCGCTTGCTGCACTGGGCGGCCCTCGCTTACAGCATCGCCGACCCGGCCTCGGCCAAGGCCAGGCAATACGAAGAGGCGGCACTCAAGGTCCTGGGCGACGCCGACCAGCGGCTGTCTGCCGCGATCGAAAACGAAATCCTGGGCAGCCATTTCGAGGACTTGCTGAGCATGCCCCTCGGCCCGGCGCGGCAAGAGAAAGGGCGCTGGATCATGGCCGCTTGCGAACGGCTCTATGCCCGCGATGGTCAGCCGGCCTACCTGTGGAACGCCCTCGAGGTCGCCTGCCGCGCACCGCTCGAGGCGGCCGACCGCTACCGTCTGGTGGGCGAACTCAACGCCTGCCTGGGCGAGGCCAGGGTCCGTCAGCGCATCGAGCGCGAAGAGGCCTACGCGGCGGCGCGCGAAATCTATGCCGCCTCGGGCAGGGTCAACTGATAGCGCACGGGAGCACGCAGATGAAAGCACGGCTCAAACAGCATGCGGCCCCCTGGCTGATTGCCCTCGCCCTACTCGCTAGCACCTCGGCCCTCGCCGCTGCCCGGCCCACGGTGAGCAGCCATTCTTCGCCAGTGCAGGCCGCGGTTCAGACGGCAACGTCCACCTCTCGTTTGGTCTGGGATCGGGTCGGCGCCCCCATGCAGGCTGCGACCTAGGTCGCCGCATGGCGACGCCCCCGCCAGCGAACAAGGCGCGGCTGGATGGCCTCAGCATCGCGGCTGCGCCGCGCCAGCCATGGCTTAGGCTTTGGAAAACAAAAGCTGTGAGCGGGGTGGAGGGCACGGCGCACGGCGTGGCTTGACGCGAGACATGACAATGAGTTAGGCGAGGGAGCGACAACGTAGTTGCGGCAAAGCCAAAAACGAAGTTTCGGCGCAAGCTCACCTCGGCGCAGCCGATTGTTTTTGGCCCGCAGGGCCGGCCGAAGCCAACACCGCGCAACGCCGCTATGCGCCCGCTTGAGCCAATTTATTCAGCGTTTCCTTAGAGCAGGGCCAAGTTGTCGCGATGGATGAGCTCAGGCTCGTCGATGTAACCGAGTATGGCCTCGATCTGCGAGGTCTGCCGGCCCATGATGCGGCGCGTCTCGTCAGCGCTATAGTTGACAAGGCCATGCGCGATGTCGCGGCCGTCTGGGTCGAGACAGGCCACCACCTCACCGCGGTGAAAGTCGCCAATGACCTCGGTCACACCGATGGGCAACAGGCTCTTGCCTTGCTCGGTGAGCGCGCGGGTGGCCCCCGCATCGAGGCGCAGCCGGCCCCTGACTTGCAGGTGATCGGCCAGCCATTGCCGTCGTGCGGCGAGCGGCGAGCGGCGGGCCACCAGCTGGCTGCCGATCCGTTCGCCGCGCGCCAGGCGTACGAGCACGTCTTGCTCGCGTCCGCTGGCGATCACCGTGTGCGCGCCGCTTCTGGAAGCGCGCTTGGCGGCGAGGACCTTGGTGAGCATACCGCCACGAGCGATGGCGCTGCCCGCCCCGCCGGCCATGGCCTCCAAGGCAGGGTCACCGGCGATCGCCTCTCTGACCAGCACCGCTGCCGGATCCTTGCGCGGATCGGCCGTGTACAGACCCTCCTGATCGGTGAGGATGACGAGTGCATCGGCCTCGATCAGGTTCGCCACCAGCGCCCCGAGGGTATCGTTGTCGCCGAACTTGATCTCTTCGGTGGTGACGGTGTCGTTTTCGTTGATGATCGGCACGACCTTGAGCGCGAGCAGCGTGCGTAGGGTACTGCGGGCGTTGAGGTAGCGCTCGCGGTCGACCAGGTCGGCATGGGTGAGCAGGATCTGCGCGGTCTTGAGCCCATGGGCGCGAAAACAACGCTCGTACGCCTCGATCAGGCCCATCTGGCCCACAGCGGCGGCCGCCTGCAGCTCGTTCAAGGCATGCGGGCGCTTCACCCAGCCTAGGCGCTGCATGCCTTCGGCGATGGCGCCGCTGGACACCAGCAGCACCTCCTTGTCCATCTTGACCAGGGCACTGATCTGGGCCGCCCACTGCGCCAGGCGCTGGTGATCCAGCCCGCGCCCCTCATTGGTGACTAGGCTGCTGCCGACCTTGACCACCAGGCGGTTAGCACTCGCGACGACGGATTCGCTCATGGTGCGGCTGCCGCGGCTGACTCGGCGTCACTGCGCCGTAACTCATCCAAGAAGTCCATGATGGCGTAGATCAGCGGCTGGCATCCCTCGCCGGTCATGGCCGAGATGGCGTATACCGGGCCATGCCAGCCGTAGGCGCGGACGAAGGCGTCGATGCGCGCCTGGCGTTCGCCCAGCGGGATCAGGTCGATCTTGTTCAGCACCAGCCAACGCGGCTTGCGGTACAGGGCTTCGTCGTAGTGGCGCAGCTCTTCGACGATGGCCCTGGCCTGGGCGACCGGATCGGCCGCCGGGTCGAGCGGCGCAAGGTCGATGAGATGCAGCAGCAGCCGCGTGCGGGCCAGATGGCGCAGGAATTGATGGCCGAGGCCCGCACCTTCAGCCGCGCCTTCGATCAGACCAGGGATGTCGGCCAACACAAAGCTGCGATGCACGTCCACGCGCACTACCCCCAGATTGGGGTGCAGGGTAGTGAAGGGGTAGTCGGCGACTTTCGGACGCGCGGCCGATACGGCGCGGATGAAGGTGGACTTCCCCGCGTTGGGCAGCCCAAGGAGCCCTACATCGGCCAACACTTTCAGCTCCAGGTAAAGGCGCCGCGCCTCGCCCGGCTCTCCGGGCGTGGACTGGCGCGGGGCGCGATTGGTGCTCGACTTGAAATGCAGATTGCCCAGGCCCCCTTTGCCGCCGCGCGCCAACAGGGCGCGCTGACCATGATGGGTGAGGTCGGCGATGAGCTCACCGCTGGCCTCATCGCGGATGACCGTGCCCACCGGCACGCGCAGCGTGAGGTCGGCACCGCTTTTGCCATAGCAGTCGGCACCGCGGCCATTTTCGCCGTCTTCGGCGCGGAACACGCGTTTATAGCGGAATTCCACCAAGGTGTTGAGATTGCAGTCGGCCTCGGCCCAGATGCTGCCACCGCGACCGCCATCGCCACCGTCGGGGCCGCCGCGCGGCACATACTTCTCGCGCCGGAAAGACACCGCGCCATTGCCGCCCTTGCCGGCAATGACCTCGATGTGTGCCTCGTCGATGAATTTCATGATAGAGGACAGCCGCGCGACACTGGCACCCCGGTTAGGCGCGGGCCGCCTGTCCTCGAGCAGAGGCCTTGCGGCCTCAGGACTGCACGGGCACGACGCTGACCGTCCGGCGCTTGAGCGGACCTTTTACACTGAACTGCACGATGCCGTCGACCAAGGCGTAAAGGGTATGGTCGCGGCCCATGCCGACGTTGACGCCGGGGTGGAACTTCGTGCCACGCTGCCGCACCAGGATGTTGCCGGCCGGCACGAATTGGCCGCCATAGCGTTTGACGCCCAACATCTTGGGTTTGGAGTCACGGCCATTGCGGGAGCTGCCGCCTGCTTTCTTGTGTGCCATTGCCTATTCTCCTGCGATCAGGCCAGGTAAATGCCGTCGATGCGGATCTCGGTGAAGTTCTGACGGTGGCCTTGCGACTTTTGATAATGCTTGCGACGCCGCATCTTGAAGATCTTGATCTTCTCGCCGCGGCCGTGAGCCAGCACGGTCGCCTTGACCGTGGCGCCCGCGACCAACGGCCGACCGATGGTGATGTTGTCGCCGTCGGCAACCAACAGCACGTCCTTGATCTCTACCTCGCTGCCCACCTCGACGGGCAGACTCTCCACCTTGAGCTTGCCGCCGGCGGCGACCTTGTATTGCTTGCCACCGGTTTTGATGACCGCGTACATGATTGGGCTCCAGCCGATCTAAGTTGGGAAAACGCTGTATTATAAGGCCCGCCCCGGTCGCACGCAATCCTGCTGAGCCCGGCGCGGATTTGCTATCGTACGCGCGCCATACCGGGCCAGCTCCGGTGACGCATCGACGCTGACCCAATCTCCACATGGATGCGAACGCGCGTACACAAGCCCTGCCGACCGCTAGCCTAGCGCGCCGCCTGGCGAGCCTGAGCTACGAGGCCCTGCTGCTTGCCGCTCTCCTCATCGTCGCCAGCTTTCCCCTTGCCCCGCTGTTGCAAGCCTTGCCGCCACCCTTGGCCAGGCTCGTGAATCAAGGCTTCCTCCTCGGCCTGATCGGCGTCTATCTCGTCTGGTTTTGGCGTCACGGCGGCCAGACCCTGGCGATGAAGACATGGCGGCTCAAGCTGGTGAGCAAGCAGGGCGGTGAGCTAAAGCTCGGTCAGGCCTGGTTGCGCTATGGACTTGCCGTCCTTGGCCTGGCCGCGTTCGGCCTGGGCTTTGTCTGGGCACTGTGGGACCGTGAGCGACAATTCCTGCACGACCGGCTGGCAGGCAGCCGGCTAGTGTATCTACCGGCGTTCGACCCGCCACAGGGCCAAGGCGGCGCCGAGCGCGAACACCACCACGGCGGATAGGGCGCTTAGTGCCGGCGGCCAGTCGTGCAGCAGGCCCAGGTGCCCACTCAGACGGTTGAGCAGGTGGAAGGCCAAGCCGAGAAGGAGGCCGATCAGCACCCTGCCACTGACATGGTGCGCGCGTGGCGGGAAGTAGGCGAAGGGCAGGGCGAGGAGCAACATCACCGGTGCCGAGAGCAAAAAGGCAAGCTTACCCCACAAGGCGATCTCGTAGCGCGTTGCCTTTTGCCTGTTTTCCTTGAGGTAGTGGACATAGGCGCTGAGCGCCTCGATGGACATGCGTTCCGGCGGGATCATCAGCACCGCGAGCAGATCGGGGTTGAGGGCAGAACGCCATTTCATCACCGGCAGGTGCTGCGTGTGCGTGCCCTGGGGGCCGATGCGCGTCTCGACGACCTGGCTCAGACGCCAGCTGCCATCCGCCTCCCACTCGGCCTGTTCGGCATGTCGGATGGTAGTGAGCCGAAACTGCTCGTCGAAGACGTAGACGCGCATCTGGCGCAGGCTGGCATCTGGCAACAGCTCTTGGATATTGATGAAGCTTGAGCCGTCTTTGGCCCACAGGCCCGTGCGGAACTGCTGGGCGACCACGCCGGTCGTGGCGCGCGTCTTGATGGCTTGGGCAGTGCGCTCGCTGTGTGGGATGACGTATTCAGCCAAGACATGCGCCAGCGCCGCGATACCCACCCCTAGCCCGATCATGTAGCCGGACAGGCGGGCAGCCGACAGGCCCGAGGCGCGCATCACGGTGAATTCGGAGCTTGCGGACAGACGCGCCAAGGCGAACAGGGCCCCGGCGCTGGTCGCAGCGGGCAGGACCTCCAGAACGTGGGTGGGTACAAGCAGCAAGATATACAGCAGGGCGAGCGACAGGGTGTATTGCCCCCCAAGCGCGCTCACCTCGTTCAAAAAATCGAGAAAGGCAAACAGCATGAGCAGCGCAATGAGGGCGACCAGGATGGCGCCCAGGAGCTCACGCGCCAGGTAGCGAGCGAGAATGCTCATGAGCGTGCTGGACGGCTGGAACGAGGAGGCAAACCCTGCGTGGTTGGGCGCGCAGGCGGCCAAGCCGCAAGCCGTATCGTTACGGCATGCAGGGCGCCGCCCAAGGCTGGCGAGTGTTCGCCGGCGGATGGGCGATGGCTTGAGGTGGTGCCAAGGCGCATCATCACGCGCCGCCCGCAACCCCGTGCATGCGCCGCCAATAGAGCCAGACGATGAGCATGATCATCGCGCCATGCACCAGCGACATGCCGGCAGTCAGCGACAGCTTCTGCTGCTTGATCCAGGCCTCGGACAGGCCGATCAGGTTGCTGTAGGCGGTGTAGACCAACAAGGCGAAGAGGATGTTCAGCGAGCGGCCGGCGCGCGGATTGAATTGGCTGGCGGGCACGGCAAACACGGCGAGCAGCAGGGCGCTGATGGGGTAACCCAGACGCCAAGACCATTCGGCCATATTGGCCGGCGTCGGGTTACGCAGCAGCTCGGCGGTGCGCAGCGTGCGCGGCGTTTGCGTCTGTCTCTCGACGCTTGGGGTGTTAAGCCTCACCGCATAGCGTTCGAACGCCATCATGCGATAGTCGGCCTGTCCGGGTAGCCCCTCGTAGCGACGCCCCCTATTGAGGACCAAGAAACGGTCGCCGTTGGGCATCGTCTCGACGTGGCCATCTTGAGCGACGATGACGCCGTCGCGACCGTTTTGCATGGCGCGGATGAAGATGTTGTGCACGCGCCCGCTGTAGCGATCGATGGACTCGACGAAAAACACCCGCTTACCCTCTGCCGCCTCCGCGAACACGCCGGCGCTCAGGACGGAGAGCTCGTCCCGGCTGGAGAGCAGGCGCTCGAAATCGCTGCGCTTCTGGGCGGCCCAGGGGATGACGAAGAGGCTCAGCATGGCGATCAACGCGGTGATCGGCAGGGCGAATTGCAGCACTGGGATCAGCCACGCCATGGGGCCAAGGCCGGCGCCCTGCCAGATCACCATCTCGCTGTCCTGCCACAGTCGCGTCATGGTGAGGAAGACGGCGAGAAACAGCGCGAGCGACATTAGCACCGGCATGAGGTTGAGCATGCCGAAGCCGATGAAGGGAAAGATCGCCTCGTTGTCGATCCTGCCCAACGCGGCCCGCCCTAGATAGCGCACCATGAGCGTCACGAGCACGATACCAGTGAGCGACAGCAGGGCCACTCCGCCCATGCTGCTCATCTCCCGGATCAGGGCGACGTTGAAGAGGCGCACTTTGACTTCGCGTCGGATTGCTGAAAATATTGGATTTTTCGGCGCGTTTGTTCTGTCAACCGCGAATAGGGCCTTTTATCGCATCCAAGCCAGGAGTCGCAGATGGAATTTAGCATAAAAAGCGGCAGCCCCGAGAAACAGCGGCTGGCCTGTGTCGTGGTCGGGGTCTATGAGCCAAGACGCTTATCCCACCCCGCGCAAGTGATCGACCATGCCTCGGGCGGGTTTCTCTCCGAGATCCTGCGGCGCGGCGACATGGATGGCAAGCTCGGCAGCACCCTTTTGCTGCATCGCGTGCCCGGCACCGCGGCGGAGCGGGTCCTACTCGTCGGGCTCGGCAAGGAGCGGGAGTTTCGCGAACGGCAATATCGCGACGCCGTACGCGCGGCGGTGAAGACGCTCGATGCGACCGGGGCGACGGAGGCGGCGCTGTACCTGACCGAAGAGGTCGTGCGCCGGCACGATGCGGCCTGGTGCGTCGAGCAGGCGGTGGTGGTGGCCATGGAGGCGCAATACCGCTTCGATCAACTGAAGCGCCGACAGGAGGACGAGCCGCGCCGGCCCCTGCGCAAGCTGATCCTTGCCGTGTCGCGGCGCGGACTCATGCCTCAGGCCGTGGCGGCGGTGGCGCGCGGCCAGGCCATCGCTGCCGGCATGAAGCTGGCCAAGGATCTGGGCAACCTGCCTGGCAACATCTGTACCCCCAGCTATCTCGCCGATCAGGCACGCACGCTGGCCGAAACGCACGGCCTGGCGGTAGAGGT
>JBEPZO010000004.1:0-71254 GCA_041640815.1 Thiobacillaceae bacterium | reverse complement strand
ACGTGCTGGTCAAACAGCGGGGCTTCGTCGAGGCGCGTATTAAGCCATGAATCGAAAGCTACCCGCTTGGCCAGGCGCCCGCCGCAGGCAAGGGAATAGATCCAAAACGACAAACGCAAAGGTAAACGCATGAGTGCAATCGTAGATGTCATCGCGCGCGAGATCCTGGATTCGCGCGGTAATCCCACCATCGAGGCCGACGTGCTGCTGGAATCCGGTGTCATGGGGCGCGCTGCCGTCCCCTCCGGCGCCTCCACCGGCAGCCGCGAGGCGATCGAGTTGCGGGACGGTGATGCACGCCGTTACGGGGGTAAAGGCGTCACCAAGGCGGTGGAGCATGTCAACACCGAGATCGCCGAGGCCCTGATGGGTTTGGACGTCGAGGAACAGAGCTTCATCGACCGCACCCTGATCGAACTCGACGGTACCGAGAACAAGTCCCGCCTGGGGGCCAATGCCCTGCTTGCCGTATCGCTCGCTTGCGCACGCGCCGCCGCCGAGCAGGCCGGGCTTCCGCTCTACCGCTATCTAGGGGGGGCCGGCCCCATGCAGCTGCCGGTGCCGCTGATGAACATCATCAACGGCGGCGCGCATGCCGACAACAGCATCGACGTGCAGGAATTCATGCTCATCCCCGCTGGCCTGCCGAGTTTTCGCGAGGCGCTGCGCTGCGGTGCGGAGGTCTTCCATGCCCTGAAGAACCTGCTCAAGAAGGCCGGTCACAACACGGCGGTCGGCGACGAGGGTGGTTTCGCGCCCAACCTCAAGTCGAACGAGGAGGCGATCAAATTCATCCTTCAGGCGATCGAGGCCGCGGGTTACGAGCCTGGCAAGGATGCCTTCATCGGCGTGGACTGCGCCAGCTCGGAGTTATACAAAGATGGCCGCTACCACATCGCCGCTGAGGGGCTGAAGCTCACTTCGGCCGAATTCGCCGACTACCTGGCGGCATGGGTGGACAAATACCCCATCCTCAGCATCGAGGACGGCATGGCCGAGGACGATTGGGACGGCTGGGCCATCCTCAACGCCAAGCTGGGCAAGAAGATCCAGCTGGTGGGTGACGACATCTTCGTCACCAACACGCGCATCCTGCGCGAAGGCATCCGCAAGGGGATCGCCAATTCGGTCCTGATCAAGGTCAACCAGATCGGCACGCTGTCCGAGACCTTCGCGGCCATCGAGATGGCCAAGCGCGCCGGCTGGACGAACGTCATTTCGCATCGCTCAGGTGAGACCGAAGACACCTTCATTGCCGATCTGGCCGTCGGCAGTAATGCCCTGCAGATCAAGACCGGTTCGCTCTCCCGCTCCGACCGCATCGCTAAATACAACCAGCTTTTGCGTATCGAGGAGGAGTTGGGCGAACATGCAGAATACGCAGGGATAGATGCCTTTTATCAGTTGAGTTGGACGGGCTAATGCCGGCTGCAACGCACTTGTCACCCCGATGGGCACCATCACAGCACGCCCCGGCTAGTAGCCCTAGCGTGGGTGGCGAATGATGTTAGCGGCAGGAAACAATGCAGGACCACGGGTTCCCGTACCATAAGCTGCGAAATGATCACCTCATATTAGGGTGCTGAAACATGAGATGAGAGGGCTCACCTGGTTGCTGGTTGCGCTGATTCTGCTGCTGCAATATCCCCTGTGGCTGGGCAAGGGCAGTTGGCTCAGGGTGTTTGAATTGCAGCGCCAGCTTGCTGACCAGTATGCTGCCAACCGTGCCTTGCAGTCGCGTAACGAGCAGCTCGCAGCAGAGGTGCGTGACCTGAAGACCGGCTATGACGCCCTTGAGGAGCGTGCCCGCTTTGAGCTTGGCATGATCCACGAAGACGAGATTTTCGTACAGGTTATAGAGCCCTCGCCATCAGTCCGCCCCTAAGCTATCTATGATTACCTCACTGCAAATCACGCTCGTCATTGCTGGGGTCGTACTAATCGCTGCAGTATTTGCATATAACCTCTGGCAGGAGCGCAAGTACCGACAACAAGCGAATCGGTTATTCTCGAGCAAACGCGAAGATATCCTCTTAGGCGAACCCGCGCACGTCGAAATCCCAACCACTACCGTCGATCTCGTGTCACTCGACCGCCAGCCGCAAGCGGCTTTAGCGCCCGAGGCCGACGAGCCCACCCCCAGCAGCTTCGGACATGCTACTCCGCCGTCGCTAACGGCTACCGTTTCATCAACGAAATCCAAAAACCTCGACATCCAGCTCGAGGGACCGCTACGCGAGCTGGAAGACGAGGGGTTGACCGTGCCGACGCATGCCGAGACCGTCTCGATGGCCCCGCCGGCGTCCACCGCCACAGAGATCGCCGCAACAGCGGGGGCGAGCGCCTTTCGCGCCGAAAGCGGGCTGGATGAGGCGGTGGAGTACGTGGCGCGCATCCGCTTCGCCCAACCAGCAGTCACCGCCTATGTCGACCTCGTCGAGCAGCTGCGTCGCATCGGCAAGCCCATCCGGGCCATGGGCAAGCGGCCTGGCGACGGCTGGGAGGCGCTCAGCGTCCGACCCAGCCAGGCCTACGAGGCGCTGGAGATCGGCATCCAGCTCGCCGATCGCAACGGTGCGCTCAACAGTGTCCAGATCGAGCGCTTCTGCAAACTGCTTTACGACTTCGCGGCGGCCGAAGGGGGTGCCGTCTCCTGCCCCGACAAGCATGCGGCCCTGGAGCAGGCGCGCGAGCTCGACCTGTTCTGCATGGAGGTGGATGTGCTCATCGGCCTCACCGTCGCCGCACGCGAGGGCCAGCGTCTGCGCGGTGAGGACATCCATCGCCTGGCCAGCGAAGCGGGCCTAGTGCTCGAGCGCGATGGCATCTACTATCTGCAGGACCAGGAGGGCCGCCCCTTGTTCTCCATGGCCAATCAAGAAGAGACCCCCTTCCATGAAGGCGGCGAAGGGCTTACCACCAGCGGTGTCACCCTGCTCCTCGACGTGCCACGGGTACGCGATGGCCTCGCCGTGTTCGACCGCATGACCAGTCTTGGCCTGCATCTGGCCGAGGCCCTCAATGGCCAGTTGGTTGACGACAACGGCCGCGTGGTGACGCGCGAAAACCTGCAGAAAGACCGCAAACGGCTGGCCGATTACTACGCACGCATGGCGCAGCGCGGTATCGAGGCCGGCGGTGAGCGCGCGCTGCGCTTGTTTGCATGAGGGTGGCGGCGTGAAGCGGGAAGAGGCCGAGGCACGCCTTAAGGCCTTGCGCGCCGAGATCGATTACCACAACTACCGCTATTACGTCCTTGACGATCCGGTCATCCCGGACGCGGAATTCGATCGCCTGATGCGCGAGCTGCTGATGCTAGAGGCCGCCTGGCCTGAACTGGTCACCCCAGACTCGCCTTCGCAGCGGGTGGGCGCAGCGCCGCTCAAGGCTTTCGGCGAGGTGCAGCACACGCTGCCCATGCTCTCGCTCAACAACGCCTTTACCGACGAAGATGTCCAAGCCTTCGACCGGCGCGTGCGGGAGGGGCTCGGTCGGCCAGAGGCGGTGATCGAATACGCGGCCGAGCCCAAATTCGATGGCCTAGCCGTCGCCCTGCACTATGAGAAGGGCCTGTTTGTGCAAGGGGCGACGCGGGGGGATGGCTATGCGGGCGAAGACGTCACGGCCAACCTGCGCACCGTGCGCAGCATCCCCCTCGCTCTTTCGACCCCTGACGCCCCCGCCTGGCTCGAGGTGCGTGGCGAGGTGCTGATGCTGAAGCGCGACTTTCAACGCCTCAACCAGGAGGCGCGCGAGCATGGCGGCAAGGTCTTCGCCAACCCGCGCAATGCCGCTGCCGGCAGCCTGCGCCAGCTCGACCCCAGCATCACCGCGCGCAGAAGGCTGACCTTTTTCGCCTATGGCATCGGCCGCGTCGAGGGGGCGGCGCTACCGTCCACGCACGCCGGCGTCATGGATTGGCTCGCCCGTCTGCGCTTTCCCGTCGCCCCCGAGCGGCGGGTGGTGCGTGGCGTCGATGGCCTGCTCGCCTACTATCGTGAGCTCGGTGCCCGACGTCATGAGCTGCCTTACGAGATCGACGGCGCCGTCTACAAGGTCAACGACCTCGCTGACCAGGAGCGGCTCGGTTTCGTCGCCCGCGCCCCCCGCTTCGCCATTGCGCACAAGTATCCAGCAGAAGAGGCGCTCACCGTGGTCGAGGCGATCGAGGTCAACGTCGGCCGGACGGGGGCGCTCACGCCGGTGGCGCGGCTCAAGCCGGTGTTCGTCGGCGGCGTGACGGTAGCCAATGCCACCTTGCACAACCAGGATGAGATCGACCGCAAGGATGTGCGCGTCGGGGACACGGTGATCGTCCGCCGCGCTGGCGAGGTGATCCCGGAGATCGTCGGTGTGGTGCTGGAACGCCGTCCCCACCCCGAGCCACCCCGCTTCGACATCCTGCAACACTATCCCGTCTGTCCGGTGTGCGGCTCCAAGGTCGTGCGCGAGGCAGGAGAGGCAGTGGTACGCTGCACCGGCGGGCTCTACTGCCCAGCGCAACGCAAACAGGCCCTACTGCACTTCGCCAGCCGGCGAGCGATGGATATCGAGGGGCTGGGCGAAAAACTGGTGGACCAGCTGGTCGATCAGGGTCTGGTGCGGACCGCCGCCGACCTCTACCGTCTGGATCTGGCCACCCTGGTCAGGCTAGAACGCATGGCAGAAAAGTCGGCGGGCAACCTGCTTGCTGCCATCGACAAAAGCAAGCACACCAGCCTGGCGCGCTTTATCTACGCCTTGGGCATCCCGCATGTCGGTGAGGTAACGGCAAAAGACTTGGCCAGGCATTTCGGCAGCCTGGATGCTCTGCTTTCGGCCGATGTCGAGACCCTGCAACAGGTGCCCGACGTGGGGCCAGTGGTGGCCCAAGCCATTGTCGATTTCCTCAGTGAAGACCACAACCGGCAGGTGATCAGCGCCTTGCGCGCCGCCGGTGTGCACTGGCCCGAAGGGCAGGCACAGCGCAGCGGTCATGGGCCATTGGCGGGCAAGACCTTCGTCCTCACTGGCACCCTGGCGAGCCTCACCCGCGACCAGGCCACGGCGCTCATCGAGGCGGCTGGCGGCAAGGTAAGCGGCAGCGTCTCGAAAAATACCGATTATGTGGTCGCTGGCGCCGATCCCGGCAGTAAACTCGACAAGGCGCTGGCGCTGGGCGTGACCGTGCTGGACGAGGCGGGGCTACGCCGCTTGCTCAACCAAGGCGCATGAGGGGCATGCCCAGGGCGCGGCCAATGCTGCGGCGCTCACGCACCCACGGCCGGCCGGCATGCGCCGCTGCCGGAGTGCTCCCGGCGACCGCAGGATTCAAGCCATCGGTGTTGGCTACCGATGAACAATCCACCGGGATGCACGCACTCAGGAGTCGCAGATGAAACGTATCACCAAAGCGGTCTTTCCGGCAGCAGGCATGGGCACGCGCTTTCTGCCCGCCACCAAGGCCAGCCCGAAGGAGATGCTGCCCATCGTCGACAAACCGCTGATCCAGTACGCGGTGGAGGAGGCGGTCGCCGCGGGCATCACCGATTTGATCTTCATCATCGGCCGCACCAAGCGGGCCATCGCCGACCATTTCGACAAGGCCTACGAGCTGGAGATGGAGCTGGAGATGAAGGGCAAAACGCAGGCCCTTAAGCAGCTGCGCGGCATGCTGCCGCGCGGCGTCAACTGCATCTACATCCGCCAGGCCGAGGCCTTGGGCCTGGGGCATGCCGTGTTGTGCGCCGAGCCGGCCGTCAATGACGAGCCCTTCGTGGTCATCCTCGCCGATGACTTGATCGACGCCGAGCCGAGCGTCACCAAACAGATGTGCGACCTGTATGACTACTACCAGTGCTCGCTGGTCGCCGTGCAGCCGGTGGCAGCGGAGGAGATCAGCGCCTACGGCATCGTCGCCGGCGAGACGGTATCGGAGCGGCTACTGCGCATGAGCCAAATCGTGGAGAAACCCCGGCCGGAGCAAGCGCCATCCAATCTGGGCGTGGTCGGGCGCTACGTGCTCACACCGCGCATCTTCAATCATCTGCGGCAGCTCGAGCGCGGTGCCGGTGGCGAGATCCAGCTCACCGACGCCATCCAGGCGCTGCTGCGCGAGCAACAGGTGCTTGCCTATCGTTACGCCGGCACCCGTTACGATTGCGGTTCCAAGGTCGGCTACCTGAAGGCGACGGTGGAATACGCCTTCAAGCACCCCGAGGTGGCAGAGGCATTCAGGGCCTACCTCAAGCAGCGCATGTGCCCGCCTGATCGCCCCGAGGGTAAAACAGGCGATTGAGCAGCCGGCGCGCATTCTGCGCCACCTCCCCCGCGGTCAGTCCAACGGGCCCCTTCCCCGCCGCGACTGCCGTATCCCCGGCCATACCGTGCAGGAACACCCCAAGCACCGCGGCCTGCTCCAGGGTCAGTCCCTGGGCGTTGAGGGCGGCGATCATGCCGGCGAGCACGTCGCCCATGCCTGGGGCGGCCATACCTGGATTGCCGGTGTCGTTACGCCACAACTGCCCGCCAGGACTTTGGACGAGGGTGCCAGCCCCCTTCAGCACGACCAGGCAACGGAAGCGTTCGACTAGGGCGCGGATGCTGGCGGGGCGGTCTGCCTGCACCTGACTCGCCGGTATACCCAATAGACGCCCAGCCTCGCCGGGGTGAGGCGTCAGAACCGTCGCTACGCTGCGGCTACGCAGCATAGCTTGCAAGACGGATGAGGTCGCCAACAGGTTGAGGCCATCGGCGTCGATGAGCAGGGCCTGCGGTGTGTCCAGGGCGGCATGCAGGAGCCGGGCGGCGCGCTCCGTCTTGCCCATGCCCGGCCCAACCACCAGGCAGCCCGGCGCCGGCAACTCAAGCACTGCCTCTGGGCGCGTGATCATCAGCTCCGGCTGCAGGGCATCGACCGCCACGCGGTCGTCCAGCAGACCGACGTACACCCGCCCTGCCCCCAGCCACAAGGCGGCCCGTCCGGCAAGCAAGGCCGCCCCCACCATGCCCGGGCTGCCCCCCAAGATGCCGACGCTACCCAGGCTGCCCTTATGGCAATCGACCGCTCGGGCTTGAAGCCAGCCCGCGCAGTCGTCAATGCCGATCGTGCGCGCATCCTGCCGCGCGCTGGTCTGCCCCGTACACATCGCCATGGCCCGGATCGCTATCGCCGCCGTTTGGTCTATAACAGTATTACATCGTCGAGGAGGAGGTTGTCATGAAAGCCCCCACCAATCCTGCTGGCGCACCCGTCCTGTCTTGCGATCTGGACGAACATTGCGTACAGGTCGATTGCGAGGCCGATCTGCCGGAATTGCCGGACTCGCTCGCCGACAACCCCGAAGCGCCGGATTATGTCGCCCATTACTGCGGCCTAGACTACCTGGCCAAGCACGTCAAGCAAGGCCAGTATATTGATAACGGCGGGAACCAGGCCGAAGAAACCCCTTCAAGGGAAACGCAATAGCATGGTCAAGCATGTACACCGTTCAAGACCGGATCACAGGAGGGTTGCGCGACTATCCCGGGTAGTACGAGTAACTCCGGCCTCCGGTGGGTAAAAAAAAGCAGGGTGGAAATAGTCTCCCACACCTGCCCAGTACTGAAGCCCCGAGCTAGAACGAGGGTAAGGTCAACGGCTGCAAAAACCTGTTATTAATCGAGGTCGACGAGAAAATACAGGGCGCTGACCGCAACCTCACGGAATGTAGCCGTGCTTTGACAGTCAGGCGGCTGAATCATTATGCGACTTAAGTGCCAATCACGCCGCCATCATTCTTGGTGATGACGATCACGGCCGAGCGCGGCTTGGCAGGGGTCGAGCCGGTGAAGCTGGTGGGCCCGTTGAAACCGTTGTCCGGCCAGGCCGAATTCTCGGTCGGGCGGTTGACCCAATCCTCACCCGGATGCTGGATACCGACGAACATGGTCTTGCCGTCCGGCGTGGTGACCACACCCGTCACTTCACAGTAGGGCGGGCTGGTCAGGAAACGCCGGGTCTCACCGGTTGAGGGATCGGCACACATCATGACGTTGCCGCCGATGTTGATCCAGTTGCCCTTGCCATCGCCGGCCTGATCGGTCTGGATCCACAAGCGGCCGTCCTTGTCGAACCACAGGCCATCCGGCGCGCCGTAATCGTCGCCTTTGATGTTGCCCTTGTAACCAATTTTCTGCCCGCCGTATTCGCCGGGCGTAAAGCCGCTGCCCAGGGTCTTGGTGCTGGCCTTGTCGCCGCATTGCACGAAGATGTCCCAGGTGAAGGTGGTGGACTGCACCAGGCCCATGTCCTCTCGCCAACGGATGATGTGGCCATAGACGTTGTCCGGGCGCGGGTTGGCCGCATCGACCGGCGGCCTGGCGCTGCCGGCTGCAGTGGTGCCGTCCGGCTTGTTGCTGGAGGGCGGGGTGCTGCCGCGGCGGTTGTTGTTGGTGAGGGTCATGTACATCTCGCGCGTCACCGGGTGGGCGGCAATCCACTCGGGGCGGTCCATCATGGTGGCGCCCAGACGGTCCGCAGCCTGGCGGGTCTTGATCAGCACCTCACCCTGATCGGCGAAGCCGTTTTCTGGCGTCAGGCCATTTTGGCCCCAGACCAGCGGCAGCCATTGGCCGGTGCCATCGGCGTTGAACTTGGCCACATAGAGGGTGCCGCTGTCGAGCAAGTCACGGTTGGCGGCGCGGTTCCTGGGATTGAACTTCTTGGCGCAGACGAACTTGTACAGGTATTCGTTGCGCTCATCGTCACCCATATAGACGGCCACGGTGTTATCGCTGCCGACCACGACCCACGCGCCTTCGTGCTTGATGCGGCCAAGGGCGGTGCGCTTGACGGGGGTGGAATTGGGATTCCAGGGGTCGATCTCCACCACCCAACCGAAGCGGTTCGGCTCATTGCGGTTGAGGTTAAGATCAAAACGATCGTCTACCTCATGCCAACGATATCCGAAACCTTCGGCTGTCAGGCCGTAACGCTTTTCCAGGTTCGTAGGCGTAAACGAGGTCTTGGAGCCGAAATAGCCATTCCAATTCTCCTCGCAAGTCAAATAGGTTCCCCATGGGGTGTAGCCATGCGCGCAGTTGTTCAACGTTCCAAGCACCATTGTTCCACTCGGGTCAGCTGCTGTCTTCATCAGAGTGTGGCCAGCAGCGGGACCACTGATGCGGCAGGGGGTGTTGGCAGTGATGCGGCGGTTGAAGGCGGAGGGCCGCTGCACTTTCCACTCATTGCCAATCTTGCGGATCTCGACCACGCTCACACCATGCGCGGCCTGTTGGGCGCGCACCATCTCCAGGGTGAGCGGCACAGTGCGGTAGTTCTCGGCAGGAACGATGTTGTTGACCAGGGCCGGATCGCAGTATTCGTGATTGGTGACCAGCAGGCCGCGCTCATTGCTTAGCCCCGAGGCGCCTGCCTGCGGGAAGGGGAAAAAGTGCATGCCATCGGTGTGCGAGCCGAAGCAGCGCAGCTGGGTGGCCTCGTCCATGGCACCCACAGTGTCCCAGTGCGGCGCTCCGGTCAGGGAATCACCCCAGGCGATCAGCACCTTGGCAGTGTAACCCGGCGGGACGGTCACCCCGTCGGTCATGGGAACGGTGTTGGCGGGCACGGAGGTGAAACCGATCCCACCCAAAGGCGGCGGTGCCGCGTGGGCATAACGGGTGAGGCCGTCGACCAGCGTGCTGCCCAGGGTCGCCAGTGTGGCGGCGCCCACGGTGGCGCCGGCACTGGTCTTCAGAAAATCGCGTCGGGTGAGTTTGCGCTGTTCGATAATGTCGTTTAGGGAGGGGTTACCAGAGTTGTTGCTGAACGACTGGCTTGGATTGAGTTTGCCATCGGGATGCAAGTTGCTGCTCATGGAGATCTCCTATGCGGTTGCCGATGCTGACACCCATGCCGAATCGGCACGGGGACAACGCTGAAGATAACCACCGGAGATGAAGTTTCCATGAAGGCGGTGTGCGCGTCTCTGCCGCCCAAGGCGCCGTGGTGGAGCCTGTTGCCCTGCGGGGTTAGCCGCCCGTCACACCGCAAGTGACGGGATAGCTGACATAGACCAGTTTGAGCTTGGCTGCCGACACCTCGGCGATCAGTCGCTCGATGGCCGAGGCTTGGCCAAAGAACTCGATGGTTTCCGGCAATTGGCCAGCGAGTTCGAAGAAGCTGTCCTCCACCAGGCCGTGCCGCCCATAGCCAGCACTGGCACGGAACACGCTGCCGCCTGGGATGCCCAGCGCTTGCGCGCGCTCGAACAGCCATTCATGGATCGGTCTGCCGTCCTTACGAGTGCCTTCGCGGACGAAGAACTGCACGCAAAGTCCGTCACGCATGTCATGCCCTCAGCAGCTTGATGGTTAGCACGCCCAAGCCGGTCATCGCGAGCGACCCCACCACGTGCAGGGCCATCGCGGTCATGGCGAGCCCCAGTTGGCTCCGCGCCAGAAGAGTGAAGACCTCCGCGGAAAAGGTGGAGAAGGTGGTCAGGCCGCCCAGAAAGCCGGTGATGATCAACAAACGCCATTCCGGCGCCAGCCCTGGATGCTGGGCGAACCAGGCCAAGGCCAGGCCGATCAGGTAGCCGCCGAGCAGATTGGCCGCCAGGGTGCCCAAGGGGATGGCCGGATAGAGGGCATTGAGCAGCAGTCCCAACCCCCAGCGCAGCCAGGCCCCTATGGCCGCACCGATGCCGATCGCAGCTAAGGCAGGCAAACCCATGGCGGTTGCGGCGCTCAACGCATCAGGCCGCGAGCCCCAGCTCCTGGCGCAGGCTGGCAAGCAGCCCATCGGCTGCGTCTTCGACCATGTCCAACACCCGCTCGAAGCCGTCGCGACCGCCGTAATAGGGGTCTGGCACCTCTTGCCCCGGGTAGCGGCGGCTATAATCTAGGAACAAACCGAGCTTGTGCTGGTGCATGCACGGGCACAGGCGCTTGAGCTCGGCGAGGTTGGCGCGATCCATAGCCAGGATCAGGTCATAAGCCTGGCAATCCTGCACACTGACCTGACGGGCGATGAGACCGGAGAGGTCGTAGCCGCGGCCAGCCGCTGCTTCAATGGCGCGCCGGTCGGGTGGCTCGCCGACATGGTAGCCGTGGGTACCGGCGGAGTCGACGATCACCCGATGCGCGAGGCCAGCCTCCTGTAGGCGCTGGCGCAAGACCCCCTCGGCCGTGGGGGAGCGGCAGATATTGCCCATGCACACCAGGAGGATCTGAATCTTTCGCGTCGCAGACGGCTTCATGTGCTCAAGCCAGGATTGGTAAGCGGTGTTGCCGCCGGAGTATATCGCGAATCAGCCGCTCGCCGTCGATCATCGCTCTGGATTCAACGCAACGAGCTCTGGCGACGCGGCTCGACGCGGCGCTTTTTCTGGGCTCGCCGTGTCGGCACGACGGCTGGCCGCGAGGGGGGGAGTTCCTCCTCCACCACGCCGAAGAGCTGTTTCTTCAGCGCATGCAGTCGGTCGCGCAGTTGGGCGGCCTTTTCGAACTCGAGGTTGCGCGCCGCTTCCAGCATCTCGCGCTCGACGCGCTTGACCTCACGGGTGAGGTCTTTCTCGTTCTTGATGGCGTACGCCGCCCGCACCTGCTCCGCCTTGAGGGCCTCGCGCTCGGCCTCGTCGTCGTAGACCCCATCGATGATGTCCTTGATGCGCTTGACCACCCCCTTGGGCGTGATGCCGTGCGCTGCGTTGTAGGCCATCTGCTTGCGGCGCCGCCGCTCGGTCTCGTCGATGGCGCGGCGCATCGAGTCGGTGATCGTGTCCGCGTAGAGGATGGCCGTGCCGTGCAGGTGGCGCGCCGCGCGGCCGATGGTCTGGATGAGCGAGCGCTCCGAGCGCAGGAAGCCCTCCTTGTCGGCATCCAGGATGGCCACCAGGGACACCTCGGGGATGTCCAGCCCCTCGCGTAGCAGGTTGATGCCCACCAGCACGTCGAACACCCCGAGCCTCAAGTCGCGGATGATCTCCACCCGCTCCACGGTGTCGATGTCCGAGTGCAGATAGCGCACCTTGATGCCGTGGTCCGCGAGGTATTCGGTCAGGTCCTCGGCCATGCGCTTGGTCAGCGTGGTGACCATGACTCGTTCGTTGCGGGCCACGCGGGCGTTGATCTCGCTCATCAGGTCATCGACCTGAGTGGCCACCGGCCGCACGATCACCTCCGGGTCGAGCAGGCCGGTCGGGCGCACGACCTGCTCCACTACCTGCTCCTGGTGCTTGAGCTCGTAGGGGCCAGGGGTGGCGGAGACGAAGATGGTCTGGGGCATCAGGCGCTCGAACTCGTCGAAGCGCAAAGGGCGATTGTCCAGCGCGGAGGGCAGTCTGAAGCCATATTCGACCAGGTTTTCCTTTCTCGCCCGGTCGCCCCGGTACATGCCGCCGATTTGGGGTACCGTCACGTGCGATTCATCGATGAACATCACCGTGTCGGCAGGCAAATAATCGATGAGGGTGGGCGGCGGCTCGCCGGGTCGGCGGCCGGAGAGGTGCCGGGAATAGTTCTCGATGCCCTTGCAGAAGCCGAGCTCGGCGAGCATCTCCAGATCGAAGCGCGTGCGTTGCTCGAGCCGCTGCGCCTCCACGAGCTTACCCTGACTGTAGAAGTACTGTAGCCGCTCGGCCAGCTCCTCCTTGATCGCTTCGATCGCGCGCAAGGTGGTCGCGCGCGGCGTGACATAGTGGCTGGAGGGATAGACCGTGAAGCGGGCGACTCGGTGCAAGACCTGGCCGGTGAGCGGATCGAACACGGCGAGGGCTTCCACCTCGTCGTCGAACAGCGACACCCTGAGCGCCGTCTCCGCGTGCTCGGCGGGAAAGATGTCGATGACGTCGCCGCGCACGCGGAACGTGCCGCGCCGGAATTCGAGTTCGTTGCGCTGATACTGCATCTCGGCCAGACGGCGGATGATGGCCTGTTGGCCGATGCGCTCGCCCTGCTTCAGATGCAGGATCATGCTGTGGTAGTCCACCGGGTCGCCGATACCGTAAATGGCGGAGACGGTGGCGACGATGACCACATCGCGCCGCTCCAGGATCGCCTTGGTGGCCGACAGCCGCATCTGCTCGATATGCTCGTTGATGCTGGAGTCCTTCTCGATGTACAGGTCGCGCGCCGGCACATAGGCCTCGGGCTGGTAGTAGTCGTAGTAAGAGACGAAGTACTCCACCGCATTGTCCGGGAAGAACTCGCGGAACTCGGCGTAGAGCTGGGCGGCGAGCGTCTTGTTCGGCGCCATGACGAAGGCTGGCCGGCCAAGCCGGGCGATGACGTTGGCCATGGTGAAGGTCTTACCCGAGCCGGTCACGCCCAGCAGGGTCTGATAGCGCATGCCGCGCCGGATACCGTCCACCAGGCGCTCGATGGCCTCTGGCTGGTCGCCCGCCGGTGGGAAGGGCTGGTTGAGGACGAAAGGGCTATGGGGGAAGGTGACAGCCAAGTTAAAATCGCACCGGTTAAATATCGCATCATACCCCGAGCCCGGGGGCACGCTCACCACCGAAGGCCATGACCGTGGAACTGTCTGCCCGCGTCCGTAACATCAAGCCCTCGCCGACCTTGGGCGTCACCGCCCGCGCCGCCCAGCTCAAGGCCGAGGGTCGCGACATCATCAGCCTGGGCGTGGGCGAGCCGGACTTCGATACGCCCGATCACATCAAAGAGGCGGCCATTGCCGCCATTCGGCGCGGCTTCACCAAGTACACCGCGGTTGGCGGCACGCCCAGCCTCAAGCAGGCGGTCATCAACAAGTTCAAACGCGACAATGGCCTCGATTACACGTCGAGGCAGGTCACGGTCTCCTGTGGGGGCAAGCAGTGTTTCTACAACTTGGTGCAGGCGGTGATCAACCCCGACGATGAGGTCATCATCCCCGCCCCCTATTGGGTGTCCTATCCCGACATCGTCTTGTTGGCCGACGGCCGGCCGGTCTTCATTCCCGCCGGCATCGAACAGGGCTTCCGCATCACCCCTGCACAGCTTGAGGCGGCGATCACACCGCGCACGCGCATGCTGGTGCTCAATAGCCCCTCGAATCCTACCGGCGCCGTCTATACGCAGGCGGAATTGGCCGCGCTGGGCGCGGTGCTGCGCCGGCACCCACAGGTGCTGATCGCCACCGACGACATGTACGAGCACATCCTGCTCGGCGATACCCCCTTCGTCAACATCCTCAATGCCTGCCCCGACCTTTACGAGCGGACGGTGGTGCTCAATGGCGTGTCCAAGGCCTACGCCATGACCGGCTGGCGCATCGGCTATGCCGCCGGACCGGCGGAGATCATCGCCGCCATGGAGAACATCCAGTCGCAGAGCACCTCCAACCCCACCTCCATCTCGCAGGCCGCCGCCGAGGCAGCCCTCAATGGCGATCAGGCATGCATCCGGCCGATGGTGCAGGCCTTCCGCGAGCGGCATCGCTTCCTGATCGACGGACTCAACGCCTTGCCCGGCGTGCGCTGTGCGGCGAGCGGCGGCGCCTTTTACGCCTTCCCCGACATGCGGCAAGCCATCGCCAAGCTGCATGCCGAGGGGCGCTTGCAGGCGCCCACCGACCTGGCGCTGACCGAGTATTTGCTCGAACACGGCGTAGCCGTGGTACCTGGCTCGGCCTTCGGCGCCGAGGGGTATGTGCGCCTGTCCTTCGCCACTTCCATGGACAATTTGCGGCAGGCCCTCGAGCGCATGGCCAAAGCCCTGGCCTAAAGGCTAGTAAAGCACAACCAACTCTTTACTCCCTTTTCTATACTTTTCTCGCAAACCCTTCTTCAGGTGGCTAGCCTATTCTGGAGCCTACGCGTTCCTTCCAGCGGGCGGGGACCGCGGACACCGACAAATGAACCCCATTAAACGCAAAAAGCTGCCCATAGGCATCCAGACCTTGCGCGAAATTCGCGAGGAGGGTTACTACTATGTGGACAAGACGGCGTTTGCCCATCGGCTTGCCACCACCGGCAAGTACTATTTTCTCTCCCGCCCGCGCCGCTTTGGCAAAAGCCTTTTCCTCGACACCTTAGCCGAGCTCTTCTGCGGCAACGAAGCGCTCTTTCGTGGCCTTTTCATCCACGACAAGTGGGACTGGAGCAAGAAACACCCCGTCATTCGCTTCAGTTTTGCCGGCGGGCACCTGGAAAGCCGCGCCGAGCTCGACCGGCGCATCTTCGACCTGTTGCGCTTAAACCAAGAAAACCTTGGTATCCACTGTCCCCCCGAGCTTGACATCCCCGCCTGCTTTGGCGAGCTTATCCGGCAGGCGTGCAAGCAATATGGCCAGCGTGCCGTGGTGCTGGTCGATGAATACGACAAGCCCATCCTCGACAACCTCACTGAAGCGCACATCGCCCGCGCCATGCGCGAGGGGCTTAAAAACCTCTACTCGGTGATCAAGGACAGCGACGCGTACATTCAGTTTGCCTTCCTCACCGGTGTGTCCAAGTTCAGCAAGGTCTCCATCTTCTCGGGGCTTAATAACCTGCGCGACATCACCGTCTCGGCCGAATACTCGGCCATCTGCGGCTATACCGAACAGGATGTCGACACCGTCTTTGCTCCGGAGCTGGCGGGGCTTGACCGGCAGGCCATTCGCGACTGGTACAACGGCTACAACTGGCTCGGCGAGACCGTCTACAACCCCTTCGATCTATTGCTGCTCTTTCAGGAGCGCGAGTTCCGTCCCTACTGGTTCGAGACCGGCACGCCGACCTTCCTGGTTGAAGAGCTTATGCGCCGGCGCACCTATTTACCTGAGCTAGAGACCCTCTATGCCAGCGACCAGCTGCTGTCCCGTTTCGATGTCGGCGACATGGCCCTTGAAGCACTGCTGTGGCAAACAGGTCACCTCACTATCCGCGACGTCGAGCGTGACCCACCGCCGCCGATGTATCGGCTCGGCTTCCCCAATCGGGAAGTGCGCATGGCGCTCAATGAGTCCCTCGCCGACGCCTGGACCGGACTAATCGCCAGCGCTGCTCGCCAGCGACACGATTTGCGCCCACACTTACAGCGCGCGGCGCTGGCGGCCATCGAAGCGAACTTTAAGGCACTGTTTGCTAGCATCCCGCACGACGGGTACCGCAACAACCCGATCACCCAGTACGAGGGCTACTGGGCGAGCGTCTTCTATAGCCACTTGGCCGCCTTGGGGCTGGAGCTGATCGCCGAGGACGTAACCAACCAGGGTTGCATCGATCTCACCGTGAAGCTGCCCGAGCGCCTCTATCTGTTCGAGTTCAAGCTGGTGGAAGATGCGGCCGAAGGCAAAGCCCTCGCCCAGCTCATCAAACGCGGCTATGCCGACAAATACCTCGCCGATGGCCGCCCCATCCACTTGATCGGCATCGAATTTAGCCGCAAGCAGCGTAACCTGGTGAACTTCGCTGTTAAGACGCTGTAGCCCAGCACAAACCGTGATGAGTAGCCAAACAAGCCTTGCTTGACAACTGCAGCAGCGGTAGATGGTAAGCCTAGCTTTGAAATCGAGAATAGAAACCTCGTTCAACTGGCGCGGCGAAGAAAGATAAAAGTTCTACATGACAGACATCGCTTGCTGCTTTTAAACGCTTCGTCACTGCGCTTAGCGCCTCACAAACGCTTCGTTCTCGTCGAGGCTCTGTTCGATGCTCCCCAAGGCGCAAGTTTTTTATTTCAGTTGATGCACCTAATGATGTCCTGACTACGGTTGTGTTTGTTATACCTAGATGCCCCGACAAATGTCCCTGTGGTAGATATGGGAGTAGCGAATGTTGTTGCGTTAGCGCCCTCCAGATAGTTGTTAGGGTTATTGCGATCAATGCTGGTTGCTCGGCTTTGGGTCGCCATGGCCTTGCCACCGAATATGACAACGCGCTGGCATGGGCCCTGCGGGACACCGTCGACGATGATGTTCCTTGCTGGTATAAGTTGCGTGAGGAAAAGATGGTCGCGCCAGCTGCGACAAAAATCATCTGCGCAGATCAAAGCATCAGTACCTTTTGCGCCCGTAATTGGTATTGACGAAAACTGAGCGTCGGCAAGAAGCCTGGTTAGCCCTTGTGCAAGCGCTAGATCAAAGAGTTCTGTGGCCGTGATACCAAGGATCAAGTCATTATGATACTCATCACTGGCGATGATGAATTCCTTGTCTTGTGAATTATTTGCAACACGGTGGTTGGGGTCGCTTGGGAAGTAGTTCGCCCGGCCGCCGATTCCATGTGCCAAGTTCCAGGGATCAAGGTAGTTCCGAGGGTCATAATTGCCAGAGCATAACACGCCACCCGCCGTATGACGCGACTGACCTGCTAATAACCGCCCTGGAGCGATGACAAGCGCGGCATACTGCTCGCTGCTTACGCTGCCATCGGCCTGGGCTATTCGCAAGCGCCCACTTTGACCATCGTAGGCATCGTTTTCCCACGTATCCCAATTAAGTGGTGGACGCGGAGTAGGATGCTCCTTGAACCGCCCGGCAACTGCATACCATAGGCATTCTGAAGCGGCATCCCGCATCGGTTCAAGACCCAGAGTTTTCCAGGGCAGGCGACCAACTACGGGACAACCGTTGCAGTTGTTGCTGAAATTGGGAGATTTTGTCCCTTCTGGGCCTAGCCCAAAGTCAGGAAGCGGTAGATAGTAGGTCTGAAGCTGCTGGATGAAGTAGCCCAGCAAGGCTCCGCGGGCATGTGATAGCGTGTTAGCTGTCCGTTCCTCGCGCCGAAGCTTGTGCCCCAACGCGTCGAGGTCGCTGAGCATGAGCGCGCCGGCACCTATGCCAAACAATAAGAGCAAAGGCCATAGGACAAAACCACGCTGAAAACGCTGGCGGCGGGGAGTCAGTTTCATGGTAAGCGTCCAGCGGCAGTGAGACGGTTAACCAGTATGGTCGTTGCTAGCCAACTCACCACATCATCGTATTCTCCCCCTGGTGCGCCAGCCAGTCGAGGTTCGTGCTTGACGAAAGTGCGGTCATTATCGAGGTTTTCTTGCTCGTCGGTACCTGCTGGCGGCAGGGCACCGTTACGCCCTGCAGAAAAAACAAGCGCAGCGGCATCACCAACCAACTCGATGCTACAGGCGGCCTGCTCACACACGCGCAAGTTTGGCGTGTAGTTCGGAAATACCGACTTGATCCCATCCGTTGTCGTGGCGGCATTGCTGTTTGCACGTGAGACGGCGTAACGGATGCAGCCGCCCCAGGCATCCTGTAGATACCCACTCCCTGTTACTCCTGCACAGCCGCCGCCAGTGGCAATGCCTAGAGTGCTCGCTGGCAGGAAACCATAGTAAGCATCCGTATCGGCGGCGCTGGTACAGGCACCACCTCCCATAGGCGACTCCTGTCCGTTAGATGACGCGGTGGCGGGACAAGGCAAGCGACCATGTCGCTGGGCAAAACCGGCTAAGGCTTCGATGGCAAGCTCGAGTTTGTTTTGCGTGTCACGATAACGTTCAATCTCGTTTTTCTTGGCCATGACCATAAGACCACCACCCGCTAACAGGCCGATGATAACCAGAACGATGGCGAGCTCGATGAGATTAAAGCCCCGGTTAACACCGGGTAACCTATCCACGTAAGGCATTATGACCTCCTCTCGCTAACAAGCGGACTGCGCGACGGTTTAAAGGCCGGCATGACTTTTTTGGTTGACGGGTCATATTCCTCTCCAACACGCCAAGCCTGGCTACCAACCACCACACCAGAATCAACGACTCGCAGCTCGAGTCTTAATGAAGGGATCTGCTCACCCTCGCGATAGCGTTTGCCACTGATTATGATTACATTCACTCCATCTGGCCGCCTGACTACACCGTCTAAGCGCAGCGGCCTAGGCGGGGCCACTTGATCTATATTAGGTCTTCTTCGCGCGATGACCTGCCGCCTTTCCGATTCGCTTAGCAACAGCGTTCCGAGTTTCACATCGCCAGCCTGTGCTGGACCTGTAGTGGTGTTGGCCCCTTGCGAATCGATCCGGGTTGTGGCTGGCTTACTGGCCACCTCTTGCGCGTAATCTAAGGCAAATGTTTCCGCTGATGCGACGATCCATGACAAAATCACTATCGAAGCACAACGAGCTCGGCAACGCAACCATACAGAGTAGTTAACCGCCTTCATCGAGTCTGCACAAGAAACGTGATCGCTGGCTGCAACGCCTCACAGAGGCGAATGTCTCACAGAAGTATTTAGGATTATACACAATAACCATGCAGAAAATGCAGTAGCGATCAATCTTCAGCCGACCCAATTACATCATGAATAATCGCGATAGTAGCAGTGATAAATCCAGCTAGCAACAATCCAAACCCGATGATTAGCCGTAATAAAACTGTACTGGTTGGAGTATCCGGTGAGACGGCTAGGAAGTACAAGCCGAGAAAAGCGAGGATTACACCGAGGATATATTGAGTGCGTCTGCGACGAGCGTGTCGTAGTAACCGCCCACCCCTACCATGAGACTGCGGATTTGTCTCATTCATGCTATGCCTGCTTTACTTCGTAAGGGGGTTGGTGAATAAATTGGCTTCAGCTAGAAAAGCAGGTATCAGGGTTTGGCTCGTTTCTGCCTAGCATGCTTAAGCCGCCTGAGCACCTCCTGCGCCAAAAAGCGCGCCTCGGCCTCATCGCGCACCGCGCCGTCGCGCAGCATCGCCACAGTCAGCGCGATGGCCGCATCGAAATCGCCCTGCTGCTCGGCAAAGAAAATCTCCAATTGCCGCGCCCAGGAGGGTGCATCAGCCGGCGCGCGTTGGCGCAGCGCGGCGGCCAGCGCGCGCGCGCTGGCAAGATCGCCAGCCTTGCGCAGCATGACTGCAATGTGCGCCAGGTAAGGCCAACGTCCAGCCGGGTCGGCGTCGAAGCCGGAGCGGATGAAATCGGCCATTGCGTGCAGCCGCTCGGCGTCTCCATGCGCATAAACGTAGGCGGCCAGAAAATACGGATAATGCCGCCGTGGGTCGAGCGCGGCAAGCTGCGCCAGCCAGGCGGCCAGCGGCGCGGTGGGCAGGCTAGCGATGGCCAGGTAGCGCCCGCTTTGCGCATCGAAGGCTTGCAGGCGCAAGCCGAGCAGCCGCGCTAGCGTCTGCGGCTCGCCCAGGCTTGCCAGATTGAACAGCGCTGGCGACGGCGGCGGGCGCAGGCGCGCAAGCGCCGATGGCGCATCCGGCGCGGCGGCGCGCAGCGCCGCAACGCCCGCCACGGTCAAGGCGAGCGTCAGATACGCGCCGCGCGGCACCGCGCGCCAGTCAAACTCCACGCGCCTGCTTAGCAAGCGGGCGGTCATGAAACGCTTGAGCGCAGCCAGCAACGTCATGGCAGCACCCCGGCAGACGCCAACGCACGCCCGCAGGCGCGCCTAGGCGCGGTGCCCGCGCCGTCCGAGGCGGTCATGGACGGGCGGGGAAAGCGTCGACAATCATCCACAGCGCGTACCCTCTTGCGCGACTGCTCAAAACGCCTTACGCGACAGGTCAACGGCGGCGGCGGCGCCATACAGCAGCGCGTAGCCCAGGGCCAGCAGGGCGAACCACGCCGCCTGCGGCACGGGCGCGCCGCCGGCCAGCCAATCGGCATTGGCTAGCCGATCCAGCGGCGGCACCAAAAAAGAAAGCACCTGGGCTATGGCATGCACGAAAGCATCGACAGGGCTGCCGCTGGCCTGCGCGCTAAAGCCGGCAATGGCCACCGCGGCGCTTGCCGAGCGCGCGAAGACATAGAACGCGCCCGCGGCCAGCAGCGCGGTTGCAGGCTGATTAAAGCTCAAGCTCACCAGCAGCCCCAACGCCGCCACGGCCACCAGCTCCGCGGCCAGCCCCCCGCCCCAAAGGAGCACAGCCAGCGCCTGCGCCCCGGCGGACAACGGCCAGGCGACTAGCGTGGCGCAAAGGGCGAGCAGCAGCGCTAGGGCGCTGAAGCCCGCGGCCTTGCCCAACACCAGGCTCCAGCGCGGCGCCGGGCCGGCGAGGATGAACTCCAGTTCGCGGTCGGCCAGCGCGCGCGCCAGGGTCGTGCTCACCTGGGCGGCCAGCAGCGCAACCAGGCCCAAACGCGCGAGGCTGCCGAAGACGAGCGCGCGCGTGGCTTCCGCCTCGGCCAGCGACAGCGTCTGCGCAAACCAGGCGCAACCCGCGGCGGCGAGCAGGATGAGCGCCGCAAGCCACGGCACACGCCCGCGCAGCGCCTCCAAAAGCGTCAGACGCATGAGCACGTAAGCAACGCGCAGCGCGCCAGATGAAGCGATTAAGGCTTGCGGCGCGCGCTGCATCAGTTGACCTCCGCGTCAAGCTGCGCGCCTTGCAGGCAGCGCAGGTAGGCCGTGTTGGCGTCGCTGCTCGAGAAAGCGCGCTTGAAGCCGGCCAGATCGCCCACGTAGCGCAGCTCGCCCGCGTGCAGGATGGCGAGCCGATCCGCCGGCTGCGTGAGCAGCGCCTCGCAGTCGCCCAATGCATGGGTGGTGAGAAAGAGGGTCGCCCCGGCATCCGCCGCCGCGCGCAGGGCGGCAAGCACCGCCTGGCGCGCGAGCGGATCGAGCCCGCTCATCGGCTCGTCGAGCACGAGCAGCGGGCAGCCGGCCAGCAGCACGGCGATGAGGCCGAGCTTTTGCGTCATGCCCTTGGAGTAGCCGCGCACCGGGCGGCCAAGCGCCGCGGGGTCCAGATGCAAGCGCTCGGACCAGGCGCGCGCCGCCGCGGGGTCGTAGCCGCCGCCGCGCAGCATGAGGCTATGGCGCAGAAATTCCTCGCCGGTGAGATACCACGGCGGCAGGAAGCGCTCGGGCAAAAAAGCCAGGCGCGCGCGCGCACCGGGGGTGCGGTGCGGCGCGCCCCACAGGCGGATTGCGCCACCGGCGAGCGGAATGAGATCGAGCAGCGCGGCGATCAGCGTGGACTTGCCGGCGCCGTTGCTGCCCAACAGGGCGAAAATGCCGCCGCCGACGCTGAAGCTGACCGAGCGCACCACCTGGCGGCCGGCGCGGGCGATACATACGCCGTGGAAATCTAGCACCGACACCATGGACACACGTATTTCCAGCGCGACAGAATGTCTTTGTATTCACACGATTAACGTTCCTGCCGCTATGCAGCGCAAAAACCGATCGAATTGAGCACTTCAACCACATATCAAGCGAATACCGGGCGCACGTAGCCTGGCGTGATGCAGCGTTAGGTAGCTGCTGATTTATTCGCGTTCTATCGTTTTAGTGCAGCAGAATGTCTGTAATGATACACGTTTACGTTGGCTAAACGAATTGATCGGCGCTTCCTTGGGCGGATTATTGAAAGATCTGTTAGATAGACGTGCATAGTCCGTATGAGTTAGTCTTCACGTAGGCAGTTGGTGACGTAGCATGAGCTGGGGGGATTGTAGCACGCCATGTACCGGTATTCGGCACCCCGTCGTCGAATGTGATGTCAACCAACTGGGCTAATTCACCAGCTACATTTACTACATTTGAGGCATCGCTACCATAGCAAAGAACTGGGGCCACCAAACCTACTACAGATGCTGAAGAGAAACCCAAAAGCTCTCCTTTTGGTCCCTTTGGTTTAATTGCTGCTGGCGTAGTCGCTAAAGCATTTCCCTTGAGTAAATTTGCAGCATACAGGTGTCTGAAAATTAGGATCGATTCATCTGTCATCGTCGTTGTATTCCAATTACCATCTACAGTACCATTTCCGTTACCATTGTGCGCTCCTGTCAGTGGTGGCCCAATTCGGGTACTTGCCATGTTATCATCTCCAGGTTGTATCTTGTAGCGATCAAGATATGAAAAGTAGCCGGTTGCAAGAGCATCGACTGTGTTTTTGTAGTTTTTCACCTGGGCATTTTTGATGAGCTCCTGCCCCTTGAGCACACCGCCCAATAGGAGTCCAATGATGACCAGGACTATAGCAATTTCAACTAGCGTGAACCCTTGTTGTGCAGCAACATTACGCGATAAAACATTCGGACACATTGAACTCTCCTTCTGACACTAAAGGCGCTTTGCGCTGCTACATCATATACAATCTTCAGTCAAGGGGAAGTCGAAAAAATCGACGGTCGGTCTGCCTGTACCGTGACAGACAATCAACTATACGTTCTGCTTGTTGAGGACGACGCCCTGCTCGCCCAGGCGCTGGCGGCACGCGTGGCGGCGTTAGGGGTCGAACCGCGGCTGGTGGCCAGCCGTGCCGAGGCGCTTGCTGCGGCCGCAGGGGCGTCTGTGGCGCTGGTGGATCTGGGCCTGCCGCCGCGTCCCGATGTGCCGGACGAGGGGCTGTTGCTCATTGAGACCTTGAGCCTGCAACAGCCGCAGATGGTGATCGTGGTACAAAGCGGCCAGGAGGAGGAGCGCGCCGCGTTTGCTGCGCTGGCGGCTGGTGCTTGGGATTATCTCGCCAAGCCGGTGGCGCCGCAGCAGTTCGATGCCGTGTTGCAGCGCGCGCTGCGGCGCGCGCGCCATGCGCGCGCGCTGGCGAGCGCGGGTTATTACCTGCCCGGCGGCCCGGCACTGCGCCCGCAAGGGCTCAAGGAAACCGGCGATGCCGCGCAGGAGCGGCTGCTACGCCAGACGCTCGCCGCCTGCGGCTTCAATGTGGCCGCCACGGCGCGCCGGCTGGGGCTGCCGCGCGAGCGGCTCTATTACTACCTAGACAAGTTCGGTATTCGCCGGCCGGAGCACGATTGATGGGGGTAGCAGGCTTGCCTTGGTGGCTACCATGGGCCCTAGTGGGCGCGGGCGTGGCGTTTTTCTTCGCGGCCGCATGGCAGTTGCGCACGGCGAGGCGCCTGCGCGCGGCCATGGCCGAGCTTGAGCGGCGCGCAGCGACGACCGGTGATCCGTTGGCCTGGCCGCAAGCAGCTTGGCCAATCTTAAGCGATGCGGGGCTAAATGGACTGGCATGGCATGGGCAAGTTTTCGGCAGCCGCGTGGAGGGTAACCTTGGTGCGGCGCTCGATACTCATACCTGGCTTGAGCGTGTTATGGCGCATCGGCACTTGTGGCTGGAGGTGCGGGCCAGGCGTGGACATCGTTTTGGCAGGGAGCAGTGGTTCGCACAGCAGCTCTGGCAGCTATTTCTTTTGCACTGGCGCGCGCTGCTACGCGAGCGGCTGGCGGCGCTGGACGCCGCGCTGGTGCAGCGCGCCGAACATGCACTGCTGCTAAGGCACGATCTGCGCAATTTCGCCCAGTGGCTGGAGTGGTCGCTCAGCGACCTGACCGCCGCCCAGGACGAAGCCGCGTTGCTTGCCGCCGCGCGCCGGCTTGCGCGCCAAGCTGAAGCGGCAATCGCACGCGCGCGCGCGCTCGCACAGCGCAGCCTGCAACAGGCTGAGCCCAAGGACGAGGCGGTAGCCGACTTGCCCGCTTTCGTTCGGCACGTCGCGCAGTTTCACGGGCTGGAGTTGGAGCTGGCTGGGGATGCGTCCACCCGCACCCCGGCGCGCGTGTGGCTTGCGGTACTGGACAACCTCTTCGCCAACCTGTCGGCGGAACTGCGTGCCCGTGGCGCGCCGCTGCGCTGTCGCGTGGCACTCGACACCCCGACGGAGGGCGGCGCTAGCCTATGCTTGCCCTTGCCCGAAGGCTTGACGTTTTCCCTGCCGGTGGCGCGGCTGTTCGAGCCGTTTGCCAGCGCACGCCCAGGCGGGATGGGGCTAGGGCTGTATCTGGCGCGCGCACAGGCGCTGGAAGTGGGTGGAGAACTTACCGCCACCGAGGCGCCGGCTCAGTTTGTACTACGATTACCCTAACTTCGGACAAGCTTCAATCAGCGCCCATTAGACCACCAAGCCATGCTTGACCTGCCTTCTCGCCTTATCGATGGTATAGATTTCTTGCAGGATGGTAGCGGGCACATATGTTGGTCGTCTCCGTGTGTTAAAGTTAGCCTGACATCCGCCTGTGTGCAGCCGGCCTGGCTGCTGGGCGACAGAAAAGCTGATCCCTACCGTCTCTGTCAACCGGAAAGATGGGCCTTCGCCTCTGCTTGAGCAATAGCGGAGGGAACCGAATGGCATTATTGCACCGCAACTAAGCGTCTGCTACGAGGTGGAGCGTGCTGGAGTGTGTTCACTGCGTTTAATGCGTCAACCTTAATGCCAAGTAATCCAAATTGGCTAAAGAGTAAGCGTAGAGGCTCATCTAAAGATGCCCCCCTCGCTTGTGCTCATCTACCGCCACTGCCACCAGCTGCCGGCCCGTTCAGCCAACCACCAGTGTAGGCGCTAACCAGGAACTGCAGGCGGGGCGCCCTTTTATGGGGGAAAACAAACCCTATCTGGCCTTTTTCGGGCTATCACGAGCACCGTTTGAGCTCGTGCCTGACGGCGACTTTTTCTTTGCTGGTCGCGGTCATGGAGAAGTTTTAACCATGCTGCGTCACATTGCCATACACGAAAGCGGCCTCAGCGTCGTGACTGGCGAAGTAGGGTTAGGAAAGACGTTACTGGCGCGCTGTTTGTTGACCAACCTACCGAAGCACATTGAATGCGTCTACCTGAGCAACCCTGCCTTCGATCGCAACGAGATACTCGCTGCGATACTGAGCGACCTCGGGGTGGCAGCCCCAATGGACACCCCACGCAACAAACTCGTTACCATGCTCTTCAAGCATACTCTTCAGGCAGCAGAGCAAGGGAAACGGCTGTTACTGGTCATCGATGAAGCGCACCTGATGCCGGTACAAACGCTCGAAGAGATCCGGCTACTCTCCAATCTTGAGACGCGACAGGAGAAATTAATCAACATTATCCTTTTTGGCCAACCTGAACTGGACGTAAGCCTTGAGCGGCACGATTTACGTCAGATGCGTGACCGAGTGCTCTATCACTTCCGCCTTCAGCCCATGCCAAGGGAGGATGTACCGGCCTATCTCGACCACCGCATGCGCACCGCCGGCTGGAGAGGTGGCGAGGTGTTCAGCCGACGTGCCGCATATGCCATATGGCAGGCTGCTGCCGGACGGCACCGGCGCATTAATCTATTAGCTGACAAAGCCCTGCTCGCGGCGTTTATAGACGAGAAACGCTATGTCAACGCCCAGCATGTGGCGCGTGCGAGGGCAGAGCTGGCCCCCGACCACTCGCGTCAAACCAAACGCCGGGTAGGTATGGGATTAGGAGGCGCGATAATCACGTCAATGCTCGTCCTAATTTGGTTAAGCACCCAGCCAAGCAACCCTTGGGGGTTGCTGGATACCGAGTCAAGCAACGCCCAAACAGCACATGCAACACCCCGCAAGCAGTCAGGAGGATCCTTAAGCCTGCAAGGTACGACGTTGCGTGAAGGCCCCATAGCAGGGAGAGAACCTAATCTGTCGCTCGCGTCGATGCTAGAGAGGGCAATACCCCGTCTAGCAGCCAGCAAAGTGTTACGGGACAGTCGCTACTCCATTCAGCTAGCAAGCATTCCGATCGACGAAATCAGTAAACTCAGCCAGCAAATACCCCGTGGCATCGACCAAGAGGCGCTCTGGGCGGTTCCAGTGCTGGCGGAAGATGAACTCCGCTTAGACATCTACTATGGCGAGTACACCGATGCCCGCAATGCGCGCCGCATAGCCTACCGCTTGATGAAAGGTAGGTATCACCCTATGCCGGTCGCGAGCTGGCAAGCAATTGCGGAGATTGCCTTACCCCCGAGCTTCATCTCCTCTCTGCAACTCTCCATGCAGAGGCAATGAGCCGGCGCAGCCGATCATACAACCCTATTTTTCCACCGACCGCCCCGTGCCTTCGTCAACCCTTCTTGATGCAGCTCGCTATGCCTACCCAAAACCAGTCTGGCCAACGTGAATCATCAGAAATAGGGTCACAGGTGGACAAGCCGCTTGCTTAGTAGACCAGCCCCTGATGCAAGGAACCCAAGCCCCGCCAGCATCTGCAAGTTACCCTTGGCTGACGAAGGTCCTAAAGAGGTAAGTGACGGGAGGCGCGTCGCAGGACGTGCGTTCAGCATCGCTGATATAGAATAACCCTTGCCTAGCCCGTCCTGATTAGCCTCTCGGAAGATGAGGCACCTGCTAGCCGCTTGCTCCTAACATGCTTGATATCTCATCTACACCGGCCCTACGGCTTCTTCGAGCTGCCTACAAGCTTGCACAGCAGTGCGAGATTCACTGTGCAGCTCTGTTGCCTGTCCATAGGGGCCTGATGCCGCCATTGGCTCGTGTCATAGCTTGGGGGGCGATTTCTATCGCCCTCCTCCTTATCGGTTGTGCCGAAACTGTCGTCAAGCCCTCAGACCAGCATATCCAAGCGCAACCAACGGCAGCCTTACCGCCGATGCCGCTGGCTATTCCACCCACCTCTCCCACGACACGCCGACGGGAGATGACTGAGCTCTACAACGTGCACGTAGAACAAGCTAACGCTCGAGAACTCCTCTTTGCCCTTGCTCGCGATGCCAAACTCGACATCGATGTCGCGACGGATATTGAAGGCACCGTCACCCTCAATCTACGCAATCGCACCCTACCCCACATCCTAGATCGCATCGCAGATCAGATCGACATGCGCTGGGAGATTATCGACGGCACTATCCGGGTGCGGCGCGATACCCCTTATGCCCGGATTTACCAGGTTGATTATGTCAACCTAAGTCGTGCCTCAAGTTCATCAATATCTATAACTACCCAAATCGGCGGCGAGCCTAGCTTGGCGAGTACAAGCGGTTCAACAGCGAGCTCAGGCGGTGGCGGTGGTGCATCGGGTAGCAACGCTTCTGCTGCAAGCCTGACCACATCGAGTCATAATCAATTTTGGGGGCGCTTGACTGAAACCCTTAACGCAATCCTACTCAACAGCGCACCGCCCAGATCTACGCCTAGCCTAGGAACGACTCTGTTGACATCATCTAGCGAATCGGCTCCCCCAGCCAGCCCACAAACTACAGCCCAGGCGGCAAGCGCGACTAATCTTAATCTTGTCGCCTCCCCGCCACCGCAACAACCTCAGCAATCTCCACCGCCTAGCCAAGCGACCCCGAACGCAAGCACAACGACAGCTACTAATGCGGCGTCAATCGTTGTCAACCCGGAAACGGGAATAATCGTGGCCTTCGCGAATGAAAAACAACATCGTTTGATCAAAGAATATCTCGACCGACTGCAAGCCAATGCGAGCCGACAGGTACTGATCGAGGCGACTGTAGTTGAGGTTTCACTCAATGATGAGCACCAAAGTGGTATTGACTGGGGCTATGTGGCTCGTGCGGCTGGCTTTTCTTTCGGTGTAAACTCAGGCTTGGGTGTCGGCATATTGAAGAACGCACTTGGAGCAAGCGAAGATATTCGCGGGCCGGGACTGGATTTATTTGGGGATGAACGTAATTTCCCACAGTCCACACAGAACAGTGGTGTAACTATTGGATGGAGCAATGCAAATAACTTTGCTGCAGCTGTAAAGTTGCTATCAAACTATGGACACACCAAGGTACTATCTAGTCCAAAGATTACGGTCGTCAACAATCAAACAGCAGTGTTGCGTGTAGCTGATAATGTTGTCTACTTCCAGGTGGAAGCCCAGACCACGTCGGGCACTGCGGGCAGTCCAGCAACAACGACATGGACAACCACGCCCAAAACCGTAGCAGTTGGGTTAACAATGCAGATCACGCCTCAGATAGATGCCTACGACATGGTATCCCTCGCCGTACGGCCAAGTATAACTCGTCTCCAAGGATATGTACGTGATCCGAACCCAGCGCTGACACAGGTTGCGAACCTAGTACCGATAGTACAAACAAGAGAACTTGATTCTATTGTGCGTGTACCATCAAATTCAATAGTGATGATGGGCGGACTGATGGAAGACCGTGAATCGAGGACAAAGACCGGATTACCTGGACTATCGGATATCACCGGTGTCGATAGCCTGTTTGGGACCAAGTCTGTAAACACGAGGAAAACAGAACTCGTTATCTTTCTCAGGCCACGAGTAATCTACAGTGCTGACATCGAGCATGACTTCCGCGCTGCAAAGGGCATGCTTCCCACCAATGATTTCTTCAGCAGACGCGTTTGGGATGCATCCACTCCACGGTGAAATTCGGAAACCGAACAGTGGTGTCACATGAGCTTGCTTATAGAAGCATTAAATAAAATCGAAGCGCATAAGACACGTCATCAAATAGCAGCACAATATTCACCAAGTCACCAATCACACTCAAGATGGCTACGCGTTGGTCTCATCGCCATCATTTTTATCGGGATGGCACTATTCGCCATAATCAAAAGCGATTACCTTTTATCCATCTATAACTTGATGCATCACAAGATGAATGATAATAATAACAATCGCTCATCACGAATCAATAATCTCAAATATAATGAGTCTAAGCAAGCAGAATACAAGCTTGGAAAGACAGATTCTGTGAATACGACAGATGACGATTACACCCAACCCAGCTCAAAAATGCAGACAAACCAAGAAGCATACAAAACAAAAGCATCTCGTTTAATGAAGAGCAACGAAACACAAATCAGCAACCGAATGAGCGGTGAACACAATCATGCGAAGAAAACCGCCTCACTCCAAAATAATGCAAACGATTTTCAAGGCGCAACAACGGACGATAATGAAAGGCAACCTGTCATTAACAAGTCATACCAGTCGCCAGTCGAAGATGGATGGCATGCACTGCAAAGTGGAAAATTAGACACTGCTGCTGAAATCTTCCGCTCGGCGTACAAAGAGAACAGAAACGATATCAATGTACTACTAGGCCTAGCTGCTGTCTCAATGCAAAGCAAACAGACCGCTGATGCCGCGAATTATTATGAGCGTATACTTGAGCTGAACCCCTACCACCCAGATGCAATTGCAGGGCTAGCCTTAATTCGCGCCCCCGCAGATCCATTAGGCTGGGAGAGCCGTCTGGTAGTTGCTTTGCAACAAAATCCAAATCACGCTATGCTATGGTCAGCACTTGGTATTGCGAAGTTCCATCGTAGTTTGTGGCGTGAGGCTGATTACGCATTCGCTCAAGCAGCGAATTTAGAGCCAAATAAAGCGGAACACATTTATAACCGTGCTGTAGCTTTGGAAAAGCAAGGCAGATACCGAGAAGCTATGCTTTTTTATAGAGAAGCTTTAAGGCTATCTCAGGATATGGATAAAGCAGCGATTGGCTTTGATCGAGACCTAGCCTGGCATCGCACACATATCCTCAACCAGATGTTAGAGTTGCAATGAGCGCACGTTTGGGAGAATTATTAGTATCATCTGGTGTAATCACCCAAGACCAGCTCCAGATTGCTTTACGGGAGCAGCGTTCCAGTGGCGAACGCCTAGGGGAGATCATTGTACGGCTAGGTTTTGCTAGCCATGATGCAATTACGAAACATCTTGCCACTGCAAGAGGTGTAGAATGGATAGATTTAAAAGGTATTATACCTATTCCCCAGGCGTTAGCATTGCTTCCAAAACACATCGCGATACGTGCAAACGCTTTCCCTGTTGCATACGACGAAGAGGATAATATCCTGCTGATTGCAATATCTGATATCTATGATGTGGTTGCAATTGACCTAATTCGACGTCATCTTGCTGGTAAAGTACTGACAGAATTTCGGTTGGCGTCGAAAGATGAAATATCTGAAGCGATCAATCGTAGTTATGGACATGAGCTCAATATCGACAATATCCTGCATGAGCTCGAGACTGGGAGTATTGACCTAGTAACGCTAACTAGTTCTTTAGAAGATTATAAGCATCCTGTCGTACGTCTCGCTGATCTACTCTTAGCCGATGCCGTATTGAACGATGCCTCAGATATCCACTTTGAGCCAGAAGCCCACCAACTTCGCATAAGATATCGCATCGATGGCGTGCTACACACTATTCGTCTACTTCATCTTAACTTCTGGCCGCCTCTTTGTACTCGGCTTAAGATCATGTCCGGGATGGATATTGCCGAAATGAGGGCACCTCAGGATGGAAGAATTACTTTACCCGTTGCAGGTCGGCTAATAGACTTCCGCTGTTCCACACAACCTACAATACATGGGGAAAACTTTGTCCTCCGCGTGCTGGATAAAAAGAGGGCAATCATATCACTAGACGCCCTCGGCCTCGAAAGCTCACAGCTCAGTCTGCTCAAACTCATGTTGCAAAGACCGGAGGGATTATTACTCGTTACTGGGCCTACTGGTTCAGGCAAGACTACAACGCTTTATGCGATGTTGAACCATCTTAATCATGATGGCGTGAACATCATGACGCTCGAAGATCCAGTCGAGTATGCAATTGGACTAGTACGGCAAACACAGATTGGACAAGCGTCCAAAATCGATTTCTCATCCGGTATTCGTTCACTCTTGCGGCAGGATCCTGACATCATCATGCTAGGAGAAATCAGAGATCCTGATTCTGCTGCAATGGCTTTTCGTGCAGCCATGACCGGACATATGGTGTTATCTACACTACATACAAATTCAGCCTTGCGCGCACTACCGCGACTAACCAACCTAGGTCTTAGTCATGACATAATGGCAGGGAATATCATTGGTATTCTTGGCCAGCGACTCGTCCGAAAACTATGTCGGTGCGCTAAACCACGCCCGGCAAATAGAGAAGAACAAGCTCTGTTTAGATTGATCAAGCGTGACGTTGATGTTGTGTATGAACCCTCTGGCTGTCCTTTATGCAAAAATACTGGCTATAAAGGACGTACTGTAGTAATGGAAATCGTCTTCTGCACCCAAGAGATCGATGACATGATTCTGTCGGGCGCGAAAATTACAGAAATTGAACGAGAGGCTGAAAAACACGGATTTACACCCATGGCCTATTCAGGCCTTAAACTTGTCGCCGATGGCACTACAACCCTTGATGAACTGAAAAGAGTCGTTAACCTAACAGAACTACAACAAAAAGTCGCTTCAGCATGAGCACGCTATATCGCTACAAAGCCATTGACCAGTTTGGCCATATAAGAAAAGGCATATGTAATGCCTTAAACGAGTTGGACCTCTCCAAAACGCTCGAAGGCGCAGGCTTGACTCTCCTTACTGCCGCACAAGTAAAACCATCACATCAGCTTAAGTTTTCTAGAAAACTATCTATCCGAGAACAAATTGATTTTTTTTATTATCTGGAAATGCTGCTGAAGGCAGGCTTGCCAATCATCGATATTTTGCATGACATGTCTGAATCATCTCGGCACACAACCCTCAAAGAGCTCGCCGTCATGATTGCAGACGAAATCAACAATGGAAGCTCTTTATCACAGGCGATAAATTCAACACAGCAATTCAATAGAGAACTTGTTAAACTTATAGACACCGGCGAAAGGAGCGGTTCTCTTGTAGAGATCCTGCACGATATTGTCACATCTCTGAAATGGCGCGACGACCTTGCTCGTAGAGCGAAAAAGGCATTGATCTATCCAGCATTTGCTCTTGTGACAATCCTTGGCACTGCGACCTTTCTATTAAGCTATATTGTGCCACAAATCGTGGAGTTCATCAAATCCACCGGAACAAGTCTACCACTTCAAACGCGTCTGCTGATCATGACTTCTGATTTTGTAAAGAATTGGTGGTGGACTGCCACGCTATTCATATTCGTGACTCTCACCGCCACTTCGCTCTTGACGAAACTCTCCACGAGCGTGAAATATAACATCGACAAGCTGATTCTCAACGCGCCGATAATAGGCGGAATACTGAAAAAATTATACATTGCGCGCATTGTTGACACTTTAGCACTTATGTATCGCTCGGGCATCCCCATATTCGAGGCATTAGCACAGTCAACACAATTAGTTTCGAACTCAGCCTTATCCCGCGCTCTAGAAAACACGCATGCAAGATTGGCGAGCGGTTTAACCATTTCCCAGGCATTCAGTTATGAGGACATTTTCCCGCCTATCGTAGTTCGAATGATACGAATCGGCGAGGAATCCGGGAATCTGGACGAAAGCTTTAAAAACATCAGCTATTTTTATTTGCGCGACATTGATGACAGCATTGATCGCATTCACTCCACAATCGAGCCGATGATGACATTGTTTTTAGGTTTGCTTCTCGGCTGGATTGCGCTTTCTGTAATCGGTCCTGTATATGATGTTCTATCCATGATGAAAATGTAGAGATCAGATGTTAAGTTTTATATACATTGAGGAAGACAATATTTCATTCTGGCAAAGAAAAAAAGGGAAATGGATTAAGACCGACCCTGACAAATTATCTACAAAATATGTATGGCTGATCACAAATTTATCTGATGAAGCCTGTCAAGCCGATTCAATACCAGCGCTACTTTGGCATGATCGTAATAAGCTGTTGAAGAGAAAGATCGACGCGGCTTATCCTGACACCATTTATAAATCCTATGTTTGGCTCGGCCCACCCATATATGGTGCGGGTAATGTGGCTTTGTTTGCTTTGGGGGCTAACGATCGTATTACACCCGTACTCGATATCATTAAGTCTCACCACTTAATTGTAGAAGGTCTATCGACGAGCACCGCTTTGCTCTGGGCATATGCCAAGAAAAAGTATAAAGATGACGTTTATATCCTCTTATACAGGAGCGGCGAACATATTCGTTTGATAGCAATCAATCGTCGCTTGCCTATCTTGACTCGTTACTTACGACTCAGCGCCGCCGAGGATGCTAAATTACAGCACGAGATCGAGGTGACATGGCAATATCTTATCAACCGAAAAATAGCGTCAGTTTCTACACGTCCTGTCGTTTATTTACTTAACTCGTCATCATTCGAAGAAAACGAGTTGTTGTTTTCCATTCGGCCAAGAATAAATTTGGCACCACTAGAATTAAAACTTTCTTACTATATCAATCGCTTAGATACAGGTTTGCTCTTCTTGACCCTTGCAGTTTTTTTATGGTCTACAGTCTATTTGAGCTTTTGGATTAAAAGCTGGAATGAGCGCAAGCTTGAAGTCAGCCAGGTTGCTTCACGCATTTCTGAAGTGCGTCGCAGTATCAGCTCACTCAAAGAAAACATCAGATCTGGAGAGTATACTTATGACCTGCTCGTTGAAATCGGCAGAGTTGTAGAGAACATCCTTCAACCCGCTCCTGATCCAGTCGACGATTTTAATCGCTTATCCGGTAAACTCGAGTTTCTCCGAAACTATGCCCTGGTTAGTTCGATTTCGTGGAGTTTAGCGGGTAGCAAAGTCTGCCATGAGCAGGCAGATCTACATCAGTTACCTGTTAGCTCTAGTCAGGACGACCCGCTAGCCAATCTCGATGGACGCCAATCGGATAACTTGCCCCATCCTACAAAATTTCAACGCCAGATCGACATCGTACTTATCCCAAAGTCTGGTCTAAGCATCAAGTCTCTAATGGATTTTTACGACCATGCACATACTCAGCTCAGCACTGTCGTGAATAGCCAGCTGATCATCGATGAAACGCAAGGACGCAAAGGCCTTGCACTCTCCAGTGAGCGCGGCTTGACGGATCATCTGCAGCCTTTACGCTTTTGCCTGAAAATGACAGACTAGTATATGCTTGATTTAACAGCGGTTCGTACTATTTTTACACATCTCTACGCACAGAAGAGAATTAAATTGTACCTCTTTATCAGCATACTGCTGATCAGTATGGTACTTAAAGTGCTTACTGACCAGCTTATCTTGTCCGCTAATGCTCAGCTCATCACCATTAAAAACGAATATGATAGCGTATCTCAAGAGTATTCCTCTTTGCAGGAAAGATATGCAAACTTTAAAGGCTCTCTCCCTGCTCTCGAGTATGCTAAAGCCAACAGTCTTATCGGTAAGGCTCGTCGCGCCGAATGGATGGATACCGCGCTAAATATCAAACTGAGCAGCGGCATGTCTGACCCCACCATTTCTCTCGAACGAGAAGAATCAGTTGTTGGTTATCCAGGTCTACAGCGTCATCGGCTGCGTGTCTCGTTCTATGGCGTGGTTGAGACGGAAGTACTGGCTTGGATTAAGCGTTTCCGCCAAGCTGCTCGCACCCCCCTGGTTATCAAACACTTATTGTTTTCGATCCATGAAAGCACTGACTTGTCGAATGGCCTTCAGGCGCAGCTCGAACTCGAGTTGTATAATTTTGATCCGACCTTAGTTAGCATGATGTCAGTTGCTCAGCCACAGCCTTGATTCCTGTCTTATCATGTTATTACTTTTCCGGCTCTTGTGCTGGTTCGACTTGTTAACCGCTGCACAACCGACTTAACCATATCTGATATACCCAGCCCGAGGTACACTCCATAGCATCGACGTACGCTTTAGCCTTGAATTTAATTCTGCACTCCTGCTTCATCGTCATATCTTGTGATTTACCACCATACATTGTTAACTATTCCGCCAGCCCATTCCTCTTGCTGTCTCGGCAGGCCGCTTTCAAATCCCATGCGGTATCACTCTCTTCTTAGCAAATAATCGTTAATGAAGTTTGCTATTCCCTTTGGCTTGAATTCACGATCAATTCGCTCGAGATCGGCAACTTTTTCCGCCCATTCCAGCAGCCCCACCTCGGGGTGATCCTTGCGATACTCGGCGTAGAGCTTGATCAGGTGGTCGAACTTGCCCGCCTTGGAATGGCGGATATGGCCATAGGGCCACAGCCGCAACTGGTCGGTCTGCTCCAACGGGATGCCCTGCCGGAAATACTGGTAGAGCGTGGCATAGATCCCGGCCCGGTCGGCCCCCGCCTTGCAATGCATCCAGATGGGATATTCGACGGTCTCGAACACCTCCTTGGCGCGTTTGAGCCGCTCGAGCGTGGGGATGCTGCGCGAGGCGATGCTGATATCGACGAGTTTCACTCCAAGCTTTGCGCACTGCTCGCGTTCAAAGTGCCAGTAGGCCGAATCGGGATTGGCGCCCTTGAGGTTGAGGATGGTCTTGATGCCGTATTTGCGCACGATGCGCCTGAGCTGCCACATCGTCGGCTGTGAGGAACGGTAGGCCTCGTCGGAGAGGCGGTGGAAGTTGAGGCGAAAGATGTTAGTGAAGTTGTGCTCCACCAGCATGGCATAAAGCCAGGCATAGGCACGTCCCCACGGCGTCTGAAGGTTGAACTTCATCGATAAAGCTCCTGGAAATGCGGGCAGCTGTGCATCAGCTCGGCCTTCGTTCCCTGACACAGCACGCGCCCATCCTGGAGCAGATAGATGCGGTCGGCGATCTCGACGCTCTTCAGGCGATGGGCGATGATCAGGGTGATGAGCCCTGGCGCCAGGGCACGCAGGGTGTCGAGTATGGCCGCCTCGGAGGCGTTGTCCAGGGCACTGGTCGCCTCGTCCAGGATCAGCACGTCCGGCTCGCGGTAGAGGGCGCGGGCGATCGCGATGCGCTGGCGCTGTCCCCCCGAGAGGTTGGTCCCCCCCTCGTTGAGCCGGGTATGCATCCCTTCTGGTAGCGTGCGCACGAATTCCCACAGGTTGGCCTTGGTCAAGGCGGCGATGACACGCGCTTCGTCCACCTGCGCACCATAGGCCACGTTGGCGGCGATGGTATCGTTGAAGATGTGCACGCGTTGCGTGACCAGCGCCAGGCGGCGGCGCACCGAGGCGAGGGAATAGATGCGGATGTCTTGCCCGTTCAGGCTCACCCGGCCAGCGCTCGCGTCGTAAAAGCGCAGCAACAGACTCGCCACCGAGCTCTTGCCGCCCCCGCTTGCCCCCACGAGGGCGATGATCTCGCCCCGCCGGGCGCTGAGGCTCACCTCCCGCAAGGCAAGCTGCCCGTCATAGGCGAGGCTCACCCGCTCTAGGCGCAGCTCATCGACCCTCGACAACTCCTCATCACCGCTCTTGACCTCCGGCGCTAGCCGCAGCATGGCCTCGATGCGCTCCTGCGCGGCGATGGCATCCTGGAATTGGGTATAGGCCTGCGACAGCCGCCGGATCGGGTCCACCGCCATCAACAGCGCTGCCATGAACGAGAACAGGGCGCCGACGCTGAGACTGCCCTCGACCACCTGCCTGCCGCCGATATAGATCACTGCCGCGGCGGAAAAAGAGGCGAACAGCTCCATCACCGGCACCACCATCGCCTGCGTGCGCACCGCCTTCATGCTGACGCCGAAGAAGCGGCGGTTGACCTCAGCGAAGCGGCGTGCCTCGAACTGCTCGGTGTGGTAGGCCTTGATCGCCTCCACATTGGCGAACATCTCTGAGAGGCTAGCGGTCAGCTCGGCGCTGCTGGCCTGCGCGGCGTGGGCGATGCGTTTCAAGCGCCGCGACAGTCGGTCCACCGGCACATAGGCGGCTGGGATTACTACCAGGGTGAAGAACGCCAGACTTGGGCTTTGATAGATGACCACCGCGATCAGGGCGATGGCGGTGAGGGTCTCGCGCAACAGGGTGGCCAGGCCAGTGGAGACCGCGTTCTGGATGCGGCTGATGTCGTTGGTGACGCGGCTGATGAGCTCGCCCGAATGGTGGCGGTGAAAGAAGGCGAGATCCAGGTGCAGCATGTGACTGAGCAGGCGGTCGCGCACCTTACGCACGATGTCCTGGCCGATGTGGTTCATGGCATAGATCTGGGCGTAACCGCCCAAACCCTTGGCCAGATAGGCGAGGATGACGAAGATGGGCAGCAGGTAGAGCAGGGTGGTGTCCTTCTGAAGGAGCACCTCGTCTAGGAGCGGTTTCATCAGCCAGGCGATGGCCGCCGTGGCGCCGGCCACGACGAGCATGGCAGCCACGGCGAGCAGGAGCTTGCCGCGGTAATGCCGGTATTCGGGCCAGTAGGTGCGGAGCAAGGCGTACACGGAGCTTCAGCGGGGCGCGAGCCACGCGGCGGGTACAGCGCGGGCGTCGGTGTGGAGTTTGGACGACAAGCGGGATCTGCTGCGAGTCTTGGCTGTGAACCCTAAATGTTATCCCGGATCGCCCTACACCGGCCTGCTCGGCTCGAGTGCCCGTGATAGCAATCGATAATTGTCGATCGATTTGTTCTAAATTATCTCAGATTGTCCTTGAGGGCGCGGGAAGGCTCAAAACGCATGAGCAAGGCAGGTTGTACGTGACAGTCGCAGTGTGCTTGAATACCTGGCCGAGAAATTGAGCACAAGATGGCCGGAGAGGGGCGAGGGGGATAAGCGCAGGCCTGAGAGCGTCTTAGAGGCGTAACCAAGCATCATCAGGAATTAGAATCACGAAGGTACGGGCCTAATGGACAATCTGATAATTCACCCCAACAATGCCTACCGCCAATTTAGTAAACAGGGCTATAGTCAATGTGGTAGACGACACTTTTTGCCCGACTTGCCCTTCGAGCTGACAGTGCCAACAGGCGATTGACCCGATGGACATCATTAGGCCCTCCCCTACCCCCTCGCTCCTGGCGAGCTGGCTAGCCCATGCCCAGCTCCATCCCTGGCCGGCGCTGGGGCTAGCCGCTTCCCTGCTTGCCGTCGTGGTACTGCTCGCCTTTAGCCTTTGGCAGGTCGCTAGCGGTGGTGCCAATGCCGCCCTGCGCCTGGCGCTAACGGGTGGTCTGGCCGCCTTTGCCGCCACGGCGCTCGGGGCACTGCCTGCCCTGTTCTTGCGCCGCCTCTCCCAGCGCACCGAAGACGTCATGCTCGGCTTCGCCGCTGGCATGATGCTGGCGGCGAGCGCCTTCTCCCTCATCCTGCCTGGTATTGCCGCCGGCGCGGCGATAACCGGTAGCGATTTGGTGGCGGCGCTGGTGGTGGTTGCCGGACTGGGGCTCGGCGTGCTGCTGATGCTCGGCCTGGACCAGTTCACCCCTCACGAACACGTGCATAGTGGGCCATGCGGCGCCGGCAGCGCGCGCGTCAACCGGGTGTGGCTGTTCGTGCTGGCCATCGCCCTGCACAACCTGCCGGAGGGGATGGCCATCGGCGTGGCCTTCTCGCGCGGCGATCTCGGCGTCGGCCTGCCGCTTACCGCGGCCATCGCCATGCAGGACATCCCAGAAGGCCTGGCGGTGGCCATGGCCCTGCGCGCCATCGGCATAACCACCACTCGGGCAGTGCTGATCGCGGCCGCGAGCGGACTGATGGAACCGCTCGGGGCCTTGCTGGGGGTGGGGCTAACCAGCGGCCTGGCGCTCGCCTACCCAGTCGGCATGGGCCTCGCGGCTGGCGCCATGATCTTTGTCGTGTCGCACGAGGTCATCCCCGAAACCCATCGCAACGGCCATCAGACCCCTGCCAGCCTGGGCCTGATGGCAGGATTCGCTATCATGATGGTATTGGACACCGCGCTTGGTTGAGCGGAGAGTTGGCAATCACCATGGAAGGAGGATGCTATGGCCAAAAACCCCGGCAAAACCCAGCTCAAGGGTGCAAGCAAAGGCAGCGTGCACCAGCCTTTTCTCACCGACATCCAAACCCTGCGCGCGCGCGCCCGCAAGCACATCGAAGACGGCGCCGTCACCGTCGGCTACAAGGCCGACCGCGAGACGGTGATCAAGCTGCTCAACGAGGCCCTGGCCACCGAGCTGGTGTGCATCCTCCGCTATAAACGCCACTATTTCATGGCTACCGGCATCAATGCCGATTCCGTGGCGCAGGAATTCCTGCAACATGCCAACGAGGAACAGCAGCATGCCGACCAGATCGCGGCGCGCATCGTGCAATTGAAGGGCGAGCCCAACTTCAACCCCGAGGGCCTGGCGATGCGCAGCCATGCCGAGTACGTGGAAGGCGAGAACTTGATCGACATGATCAAGGAAGACCTCATCGCCGAGCGCATCGCCATCGACAGTTACGGCGAGATGATCCGCTATCTGGGCGACAAAGACATCACCACGCGGCGCATGCTAGAGGGCATCCTGGCGATTGAGGAGGAACACGCCGACGATCTGGCCAGCCTGCTGGCGGAATTGAAGGTCTGAACGAGTCTCCCCCACCCTGCCTGCTCTTAACCGCAGGCAGGGTAAATCGACGTCAGCTCGACGCAAGTTTGCCCATCGCGGATTGCAGATAGTTGTGCAGACCCATCTGCTCGATCAGCCGCAGCTGCGTTTCCAGATAGTCGATGTGGTCCTCGGTGTCCTTTAAGATCGCTTCCAGGATGTCGCGCGAGACATAGTCCTTCACCGTCTCGCAGGCGTGGATGGCTTCCAGGTAATGTGCGCGGCCCTGCTGCTCGAGTTTGAGATCGCAGGCCAGACATTCCGGCACGTTCTCGCCGACCATCAGCTTGCCCAGGTCCTGTAGGTTGGGCAGTCCCTCCAGGAAGAGGATGCGCTCGATCAGCCTGTCGGCGTGGCGCATCTCCTCGATGGACTCCTCGTACTCGCGTTTGCCGAGGTCGTGAAAGCCCCAGTTCTTGTACATGCGGGCATGCAGGAAATACTGGTTGATGGCCGTGAGCTCGATGGTGAGGGCCTTGTTGAGCAGCTGGATGATCTTCTTGTCGCCTTTCACGCGATTACTCCTTGTCACCGGTTGATGAAAGCCGACCGTTGGCTGCACACCGCGACCACGACCCCAGCGGCATGACTGGCTAATTGGTGGCAGGAACGCACGGCACCGGGATATGCACGCACGCCCTTGCTCATTATGACAGTTTTGTAAAGGGTTGCAGTGCCGGATCTCTCAGTCGGCCGCTTCCGATCGAGACTCGATACAGCCGTCGTATTCGCGCAGAATCTGGTGTGCGCAGCGGGCACATTTGGCGCACACACTCGCTAGCCCCAGGCATTGCTTGAGCGCCTTCACGGTGCGCATTCCCTGCACTGCGGCTTCGCGGATCTGGCGTTCAGTGACAGCGTGGCAAACACAGACGTACATCTTGCAATCCTTGATGGGCACCTCTACAACATATTATCCGTAAATGAGAATCGTTGTCAATTATGCGCGCCGCTAGCTACATGGCTCATGCTATCGATAATGCCTGCGGTCGAGATGGCAACGGAGCGGACGACACGGACCTAGACAAACAATGCGATCGAAAATAGCTCGCGGTCGTCCATAGTGGGTAAGCTCGGAACAGCAATCATCGCGGCTGTCACGGGATGTCAAGAGGTACAAGAAAGAGGCAACTCGATTTCCAGGTCGGTCCCAGGAATGACGCTGCAGGCGAGGAATTCGCCGGCACGTAGCCGTTTCCCTAGGGTCTCGCAGACCGCTTGGCAGGCACGCAGTTCGCCTGCTCTGAGTCGCACCCTGCAGGCGCCGCACTCACCCGCCCGGCAGTCGGCCTCAATGGGTATCCCCCAGGTTTCCAGGGCATGCAGCAGACTGGGTTCGCCCCGGAAGGTGTATTCCCCGTGGTCGACGATGGCGACCTTGTATTCGCCTTTGCTGGCAGTGGCTGTGCCGCCGAAAGATTCCCGATGGATGTGCGCTACAGGCACGCCCAAGGCGGCAAGGCCAAGAGCCAGCGCATCCATCATTTCCTGACGGGCGCAGAGGTAGAAATGGGCACAGGCGGGATCTGCCAGTTCGCGGGTGAGATCGGCAGCAGTGAGATGGCCCCGCAAGCCGGCCCAATCCGCATCGGGTCGGCTCAGGCAAGGACGGTAGTTAAACCAGTGATAGTTTCGGTCAAGCTCTGTGTAATCAGCGTAGCTGATCAATTCAGACTGGTAGCGCGCCGCGTGAAACAGCCAAACACGGCCGGCAGAGCTGTGCATAAGCCTATCCACCATGGCGGCGAGGGGTGTCAGGCCCATGCCGCTGCCTACCAGCACCACCTCACCGGCAACGCGCCCAAGTACGAAATCGCCTGCGGGCGGCATGACCTCCAGCTCCAAGCCGGGCCAGGCGTGCGTGTGCAGCCAGCCCGACACTTGCCCACGGGCCACTTTGCGGATGCCGAGTTGGTACTGCCGGGGTCGGGCAGTCCAGGCCGCCAAAGAGTAGCGGCGTGCGCCGGCCGGCGTACGTACGGTGAAGTATTGACCGCTGCGAAAGCGTGGCAAGCGTTTGCCGTCAGCCCGAATCAGAGTCAGGCGAAACAGTTCGTCGGTCAGGTCTTCCCGCGCAGCCACCACGAGCTTCATCGGCGTACGGGTCTGGCGGCGTCGCAGCTCCAGCCGTAGTCGCGCCACCAAGGCGCGCATACCGTCGGCCAGCCACCAAAGGACGAATACCACCAAGGCCAGCGTCGCCAGACCAAGTAGATAAAGCATCAGGCTCCGGCCTCAGCAGGGGCAGCGTGCGTGGGAGAAACCGCCTGGATAGCCAACTGGGCTTGCCTGCGCTTCTCGGCCCGCCGCCACATGTAGACACCAGTACCACCTAGGAAGACCATGGCCAGGCCGACCAGATCGATCCAGATCCATTCCGCCTCCTTGCCGAAAAAGGCCTTGCCGGAGTGCAGGTCCATGACCAGGTTATGCAGGGTGATGGTCTTGGCTGCTAGGGTTTCTGCTGGCATGGCCGCGAGGGCGGCGCCGGTGGCCTCATCCGGCATCCAGTCGCGGCCATCGTAGCTGACCAGTACACCCTTGCCCTTGAGGGTCGCAGCGACCGAGCCGTCCGGGTTGAGGTTGGCGTTCCAGGCATCGCCTTTGACCACCTGCTGCCAGCCTGCCGCATCCTTGAGCCAAAGCCCGTTCTTCGCGGCTACCACCAGGCCGAAGGAGGCGGCGACGATGTCGCGCACCTCCATGCCCGCCAGTGCAGCCACCTGCCGCACCTGTCCATCTACCAGCTGATAAAGCCCCCCCTTGCCGCCAAGCCAATGCTGGCCGTCCGCCGTGGTCAGGCTGGTACGTATCTCGGTCTTCCTGGCCTGCATTTCGGCCTCGCCATAGCCAGGCAGCCAGGAGACGTAGCGGGTGACATCGATGGATTTGGTACCGAGCTCATGTTCATGCGCAATGAATACTGCAGTTACGGCGACGATGAGGATGGGTAAGGATAGGATGACGCCGAGCCAGTTGTGCCAGGCACGGGCGTTGAAGTCGAGCTTCATGGTTTGCTCCTTTCTGAATTAGCACTTGCCTACAAAACCAGAAAGACGCGGTGCGCGCCCTCCTGACGATCGAATTCCAGCCGGCTTGACCACATGAGCGCTGTATCGCACCAGATCCTCGACCTTGCCCGGGCCAGTGACGTCGTTCGCGCAGCGGCACCGGGAAAGCTGTTTGTCTGGCGCGTACAGGGCGTAGGACCAAGCCGACGCATGACACGCCGGTCTGCCCGAGATCGTTGCCGCGCCCCTGCTCCAAGGCGGCGTCCATGGCAGGTTGCCGCCCAAGGTCAGGCGCGCGCTGGACCGTGCATGGCCGAGACCCAGGTCGCCGCTGCCGCGCGGTCGCCCCGCCGCGCCCAGGCCCATGCTGAGTTGGGCTCTACCGCTGTGCGCTGCGTTGCTGCGCAGGGTGGGTTGCGGCTTGATGGACGCGTAGTGCTTGAAATCCAGCAAGGCGCCGGTGTTCGCCGCCTCACCCATGTCGTCTGGGTATTTGAACCAGCGCGCCCCTTCCAGAGGGATGAGCCCTTGGACCTGGTTGCCCTGCTTGCAGGCGTATACGCTCAGGTCCACATTGCCACCCCAGGTGGCAAGGAAACGCCCCAGGTACGGGCCCAATGTGCGTCGCGCCTTCAATTGCGGGTTGCCTCAGAGGTCAGGCTGCCTGCCAGACGGCAGAGACGCGGGCAAGCATGCCCAGGCTGACGGTCAGCATGGTGGTCATGAACCTCATGGCCTCTTCCACTCCAGCTTGATGGGCGGCTTACCGGATTTCTTGTCCATGCCATCCCAGGGTTTTCGCTCGGGATCGCCGGTCATCTTCCAGGCATCCGCGCCGACGGTGAGCAGATGCGCGTCCGCCACCGGCAACTGATAGGTGGCGCGCGCGCCGTCGGTGGTAAAGGTCACGTCGTTGCGCACGTAATCCCGCCCCAGGTTGGCGGAATGCGCGCGGATCTGGCGAAACACCCGCTGCCGGTAGGCCTCGGCCTTGAGGAGGCCGTCGCCCAGCCGGCTTTCCAGGCCGATTTCATACAGTTCGCGCCGCTGCTCGGGCGAATGCAACGTGACGCTACCGAGCGGCGGCGGAATACCGGCGCCGGTGCGCGTCGAACCGGGATATCAGACGTCGTGGTCGGCGTGGCGTTGCAGATTCAGGCTCAGGCTGGCGTCGTCGCGCAGACGGTGGCGCGACTTGAGCAGCAGGGAATCGCTACGGTAGCCGCTGCGCGCCACCTTGCCGCCGGGCGCGCGGTAATCGTCCGTCTCGCGCACCGCCGCGCCCAGCACCAGGGCGTGACCGGCATTGCCGTAGCGGCCGACCACGGCGCCATTGAGGCCGTGGTCGGCGCTGCCGGCGCCCAGCGTGAAGCGGCCCTCCCAGCCCGGCTGGTCGCGGAACGCCGCCGCCGGCGTAATCAGGTTCACCACGCCGCCCATGACGCCGCTGCCGTACAGCACCGAGGTCGGCCCTTTCACCACCTCGGCGCGCTCGAGCAGGCCCAGGTCGAGGAAGGAGGCGATGGCGCCCACCGGCTGCGCGGAATTGACCCGCACACCATCCACCAGTACCAGCACACTCTCCTTCTTCAGGCCGCGCAGCACCGGGTTCTGCCCCCATGCGCCGTCGACATGCGCCGCCAGGCCGGGCTCGCCGACGAACAGGGCGCCCGCCACGGCGGCGCCGCTCGCTGGCGCGAGGATTTCCACGGCGTTGGGCGTGGCGAGCAGATCGCCGTCATAGCCCTTGGCGGTGACTACGACGGTGGACAGGGTATTTTCAGTGATGGCCGCACTGGCTTGCGTCGCGGCAAGCAGGGCGAAGGTCAAGGGTGCGAAACGTCTCGATGGCATGACGTGCTCCAGGAAAACCGGTTCGGGGGTCTGGCTGGCGGAAACGTCATGCGGGACGTTCGGGGCTGGCTGGGCGCTATATTATTGGGAATGATTCTCTTATTTATTGATAAAAGTCATGGCCATCCCGGCGCGTACCCTCAATGCACCCGCTTTGACGGCATGTCGGGCACGGATCCGCGCGCTCGTCATGGCCGCCCCGGCTTTCCAGTTTGCTCGCCAGTTGCGCGCAGGTTTCGCGCAGCATGGCATCGATGCCGGGATGGCTCGCCAGGCAGCGCAGATGATGCAGGGCGGCATTCGCGCGAGCGGGGTCGTCATCGACGGCCGCGTATTTGGCCAGCAGGTATAGCGTCGCCAACAACAGCAGTTCGGGGCGTGGCACGGGGGTAGTCATGGCGCGCGCCGTCAATGCGCCGTCTGGCCGGCATCGCCGCAGGCGGCCAGCCAGCCCAGGGCGTCGTGATAGGTCTCGCAGGCCAGACGCAGGCCGGCACGTTTGTCCTCGGCGCTTGCCTCGGGGTGCAACGCCAGGCGCTGCATCTGCAAGGCGAGGGCGCGCAGCGTCGCCGGCTTCGGGCATTCGCGCTGTTTCGAGGCCAGCAAGAGCAGCGAGGCGAGCAACACACGCACCGGAGGCAGTTCGCCGCCGGCGAGGGCTTGCGCGTCACCGCGCGGCGGCGGCGTGAGGTCCGGCGAGATGTGGAGTGGGTTGGAGGTGTTCATCTTTTCGTGATCAGTTTGTCTTGCTTGTTTTCCGCGACTTCGCTCGCGTCGCATACGCTTGACCATCGGCTGAACGCGGCGCACCAGGTAATCTCCCGTCATGCCGTCCCGCCCCGGTTTTCCCAGGTCAGCCAGGGCGTCGGCGCGTCCGCCACGCGCAGGCCGCCGCGCGGCGCGCCGCGCACGATCCAGCTCAGGGTTCTCATCCATTCCATGGCAGCCTCCTTCGTTGTGCATGCTGGCTGGCTGGTCGCGCTGCGAACTGGCTGGCGGGGAAGCCTCCGTTCGTCCAGGCCGGATCGGCGAGGTCGGAAGGCGCATGGTGAAATACAATAATTGCGAATCAGTCGTATTTGCAAGGGGTTTTTTGTGAGGGGTGAATAATTCTGGGCGCCGCGGTGGGCGTTGAATGATGCGGGGTCAAGCGGTAACTGATGTAGGTGCGAATTCATTCGCACGCACCCGGTTGATGGGAGATTCACGCCCCGGCCACGCCGGGGTCCAGAACCTCGGTTTCGCCGGTTTCAAGGCGCCGCATGCGGCGGCGGCCCGCGCCGCAGGGTACTCAGCCGGCCGGCGCCGAGGCGCGGATCAGGTGATCGAACGCGGTCAGCGCGGCTTGGCGCCCTCGCTCATGGCGATGACGATCTGCTTGTACGGCACCGTCGTGCAGTCGCCTGCGGCGAAAATACCCGGCTGGCTGGTCCGGCACTTCGCGTCGATCTCGATCTCACCGAAGCGCGAGAGGCTCACCACGCCTTTCAGCCAGTCGGTATTGGGCAACAGGCCGATCTGTACGAACACCCCTTGCAGCGCGATGTGCTGTGCCTGGCCGGTCAGGCGGTCGGTGTAGGCGAGGCCGTTGACCATGCCGTCGGCGCCGGTGATCTCGGTGGTCTGCGCGCTCTTGATCACCGTGACGTTGGCCAGGCTGTACAGCTTGTTTTGCAGTACCGCGTCGGCGCGCAGCGCGTCGCCGAATTCCAGCAGCGTGACGTGGCCGACGATGCCGGCCAGGTCGATGGCCGCTTCGACGCCCGAATTGCCGCCGCCGATCACCGCGACGCGCTTGCCCTTGAACAAGGGCCCGTCGCAGTGCGGACAGAAGCAGACGCCCTTGCCCTTGAATTCCTGCTCGCCGGGCACGTTCAGTTCACGCCAACGCGCGCCGGTAGCGAGGATGACGGCTCTGGCCTTGAGAATCGCGCCGCTGGCGAGCTTTAATCCTAAAAACCGCAGTTGCCCTGTGACCTGTCAGGCAACGCGAGACCAGACGGTGGCCCAATCGCGGCCAGGGCGCGTTTGAGTTGATCACAACAGAGCGCCCAAACGGTTCTTGATTTGAACTGCTCCGCAGCCGTGGTCACCCACTCCTGAAGCAAGGCGGAGACCCGCATCAGAGCGACCCGCGCCTTGTCGAATTCGGCGTGTAGGCCGGTCAGCGTCAGGGTGGTCTGACCGGCGTGTTCCGTGCGGCGGCCCACGGAAGTCATCAACCAAGGCCGACTGGTGATCGCCTCGCGCCGGGCTTCTCGATTCGCCAGACGCACGAACAGACTCCACCAGTTGTAGACCAGCGCCACGGCCCGCGCCGCCAGTTGGCAACGATGCAGATCATGGGCGGTGAAGCCCCCCCAGCCCCACTGGTTCTTCAACTCGTCAAAGGCATTCTCGGCATCCGCCCGGTCTCGATACAGTTGCCCCAGACTCAAGACCTCATACTCGGTGTTGGTCACCAGGACGGCATATTCGTAGCCCGTGATGGTCTTCCCCGCTTTGCGGTCCGCTTCGACGAAGGCGAGAACCTGTTGGCCTTCCCGCTCTCCCGCCAGCACGATCTCGCCGGCCAAGGGGCGGCGCAGCACCACCACCCGACGTGGGTTTGTCCAGCCGGTCAGCGCCAGTTCCCCGTCCTTGCCTTCCCAGCCCTGGCCGGCCGGTAGCCAGTCCGGCTCGTGGAACAAGCGTCCGATGTAGCGCTTGGTGTTCTTGGTCAGTTTGAGCTTGAACAGGTAGGGCTGATGGCGCGCTTCCAGAGCGCGCATCATCGCGTCGTTGCCGAAGGCGTTGTCGCCTCGGACCAGTCGGGGTTTCCGTTCTTGGGGCAGTTCGTCCAGCAGTTGCAACAGGCCGGGCTGACTGTGGGCGGCGCTGTGCTCGTTACCGGCGCGCACTTCCACGCCCAGCACCAGGCGCAGTCCCGCCATGAGATAGGTGTGGTAGCTGTGGGAGGGACGACCGGGCTTGTGCGGGTTGTAGGAGATGAGCGCACCCTCTTGCTTGCCGTAGAGCGGCTTGATGGTGGTGTCGATGTCCAGTATCCAGGCAGCGTCCAGCAGGGGCGTCACGCTCTCGCAGAGGTGACCGTCCAACCAGCCCACGCCTTGCGTCTCGGGAATGCGCGAGAGTACTCGGCGCAGCGCGTTTTCAGAGATGACCTTGGCGCAGCCCAGGAGACCCGGATTGACGCCGTCGCAGCGCATGGCGGCGACATGGGCGTAGCGCTTGTGACCCGAGAGGATGGACAGCAGCCAGGTGCCCAGGACATCGGCCTTGCTCGGCGCATTGCCACTCGTGTACGACAGCGGACAGGCTTCCTGCCAGCGCGACCAGAGTCCCGTCAGGTGGAGAAATTCAATGGAGTAGGCCAGTTGCCCCATCGGCGTCGCCGCGCTATCCGCTTCCCAGCGGACGTGTATCTTGCCGCCGACCGTTTGCAGCCCGGTGCTTCTTTGCAAGGCTTCCTCCTGCTTCAGTCGCTTCAGTTTCGACTCACCCATTGGGTGACTCCTCCTATTTGCCCAAATCCCTTGCCCCGTCTTGTATCTCAGCTCGTTCAGGTGCGGCAACTGCGGTTTTTAGGTTGATTGGTTTGGTTGATTGGTTTGCAGTCATCCTGCGACGGGAGGAATGTTATGCCCGACGCGGGAGCGAATCTAATTGTTTGTTTTCCGATAGCTATCGCAATGACTCTCGCTCGCGCCAATGAAAGTCGGCCCAGGCAGGACGACGTTCGTTCAGGGGATGGCCGTCCCTCGGCAGCCGTGCAAGCCATCGGCGCGCGGCGCGAGAAACAGGGGCAGCATATACCAGGCGAACAGCCCGTAAGCGACGCACCAAAGAAGGCCGGAGGACAGCCAAAGGTAGAGGGGATGCGCCGCCGGCCAGGTGGCGAGCGCGCGCAGCAGCGCGGCCAGCGCCAACAAGATGGCGCCTGACGGTAGCCACGCGCGCGTCTCGAAAGGTTGGCCGCAATGGACGCGGCCGGCGATGCTCATCACGGCGTAGATGGCAATGCCAAGCGCACCGACGGTCAACAGGTGGAGGCCGGCGCTGATGGCGTCAGTATCGAACACCAGCGCGACGCCAAGCGTCGCATAGCCCGCCGCCATGAAGATATAGACGCCAAAGAGCATCGCGGGCCGGAGCCGGAACAGCGCGCGACCGATGCGCCAGTCGTTCATCAGGTTGAGCAGCGCGGCGGCGGCGGCGAGCGCCAGCCAGCCGGCGAAGCGCGTGCCTGGCAAAAAAAATTCCGCAGCCGTGTAAAGGCCGATGCAGACGATGGCGAGCTTGCGGCGCGGCGGGCGGGCGATGTAGGCAAGCCCGGCGATGCCCGCCTCCGCGATGGCGTGGTTCACAATGCGCATCGAGATGCGCGAGAGCGCGATGACAATCAGCATCATGTAGACGCCGAGCGTCGCGTGTAGCCAGCGTGTGGGCGGCGTGCCCCGCAGCGCGTCGAAGTAGAAACCCGCGATGCAAAACGCGAAGCCCGCCAGCGCCCAGAGAAAGGATGCGTGGCGCCGCTCGGTATCGCGCCACAGGCGCGGCGCGGTGAGATAGGCCAGACCGCCTACCAGCGTCAGATGGGCAAGACCGGAAACGGCGAGCGCCGGTGCACCCAGTGCGCCCGAGAGGTTGAAAGCCAAGCGGCCGATCAGCCAAAGTCCGGCGAGCGCGCGTAGCGGCATGGCGCCGAAATCCGCACCGCCGACGAAAGAGGGCACGGCAGTCAATAGGAAACCCGTCATCGCGGCAAGCGCGAAGCCCAAAAGCAGTTCGTGCGCATGCCAGACGAAGGGGCCGCCGGGAACACCGGGCAGCGGCAGGCCGAGGACGAGAAAGGCGAGCCACGTCAGCATGAGGAGCGGCGCAGCCAACGCCGCGCAGAGGAAGAAGGGTCGCAGGGCGCAGCTCCAAAACGGATGGCCAGGCCTCAACATGGCAGGCCGAAGCTCGCGCGCACCTCGGGCGCATGGAGAAATTCCGCGGTGATGCGGTGAACGAAGTCGTCATCGCGCGCCGCTGCCGGCATATCGAGGGCGAGTCGGTGGACGAAGCGACCCGGGTCGGCAGCCATGACGAGGATGATATCGGCGAGGCGCACGGCTTCCATGAGGTCGTGAGTAATCATCAAAATAGCCACTTTACGCGCTCTTCGGTATTCAAGCAGCAGACGATAAAGCTGTATTTTGAGACCGATGTCCAGAGCGGAGAACGGCTCGTCCATCAGCAGCAAGTCCGGTTCTAGCACCAGCGCGCGCGCCAGCGCGACACGGCTTTGCATGCCGCCGGAGAGTTGGTGCGGATATAGATCAAGGGTTGCCATATCGAGACCTACGGCCTCTCCCATCGCCAGTGCCAAACCATCGCGTTCCTCGACCGGCCGGCCGGCTGCCTTGAGACCTAGCGCAATGTTCTCGCGCGCAGTTTTCCAGGGTAGCAGGCGTGGTTGCTGAAACATCACAGCAGGACGCACGAAGCCGTTCTCCAGCGTCCCTTCCTGCAATGGGAGCAGACCCGCGACAAGATGCAGCAATGTAGTCTTACCACAACCGGAGGGGCCTACGATGGCAATCACCTGCCCGGTAGTCAGCTCGAACTCAATGCCGTCCAGCACTGTTTTTTGCGCGAAAATATGGCGAAGGTGAAAAATTCGCAGCATCTTTATCGATCATCTTTCAGTGTGCCGCCAGCGCTCCAGCTCGCGCTTGATCGGCTCTAGCAGCAGGTATTCGACAGCCAGAAGCGCCAGCACGACGGCGGCGATCCAGGCCAGTGCGGCATCCATGTCCAACTGGCTGCGTGCCACGGCCAGTGCAGCGCCAACGCCATCGGCAGAGGACAATAGCTCGGCCATGACGACTACGCGCCAGGCATTGCCGAGCGCGTTGATCCAGGCCGGAAACAGGTACGAGACGACATGCGGCAGATACAGGTCGGCCAGCCGCATCTGCCACGGCAGGCGGAAAGCATGTGCCAGATCCTTGAGGTGGTGGTCGAGAGTACGCGTGCCTTGCAAGGCGCCGACGAAGATCACTGGAAAGCAGGCAGCCAGCACCGTGAACACGGGCGTGCCATCGCTGGCGCCGAACCAGATCATCGCCAGCACCAACCAAGCGATCGGCGGCGTGCCGAGCAGCACCGTGACGATCGGCCGCGCTAGCATGGCAGCCGTCGACGACAGGCCGGCTAGCAGTCCGAGCGCGCTGCCGGCAACAATGGCGAGGGCCAAGCCGGCCATCGCGCGGCGCGCAGTGACAGCAAGCTCAGACCAGGCGGTGCCGTTCTCGAAGAGCTCAATCAGTCTACCGAAGGCAGCAGCGGGATGGGGTAGGATCAACGGCCCATAGGCGAGGCTGAGCGCCTCCCAGGCCGCGACGAAGAGAAAAAGGCTCGAAACTGCGCCCCAACCGCTCCACAGATAGGCGGGCAGGCCGGACAGCCAGCGTGACAGCAGCGTCATTGCCCGTAGAAGCCCGCGTCCGGCAGCTTGCCGCCGATCACTCCCGGCTGGCGGGCGTGCAGCAGGCCAAAGAAGAATTCGAGCTCGGGCCGCGCATCCTTCCCTGTAATGAACGCGGCGTTATCCAAGCGCACCGAGTCGGCTACGCCTTCCGGCGTGAGCATGTCGACACGGCTCGCCACCAGCTTGCCGCATTCGTCCGCATGCCGCTCGCACCAGGCGAGCGAGGCAGCGTAGGCCTGCTGGAATTTTCTGACCAGTGCTGGCTCGCCGAGGGCCTTGCCCAATGCCACAATCCCCGCCTGCGGGATGCGCGCCTCGCGCTGGAACACACGCCCCCACTCCTGCTGCAAATCGACGCTGCGGTACAGCTTGGGTGCAATAAGGCTGATCGGGAAAGACTGTGTCTTGCGCAGCGCAACCGAGACGGCCGGCTCGGCGAGTAGCGCATGGTCGGCGCGACGCGTGATCAGCAGCTGCATGGCATCAAGTGGCGTGCCCACGTAGCGCAGTTTGAAGTCGCGCTTCACATCCAGCCCTTGTTTCTCCGCCAGGACCTGAAACACGATGTCGGGCATGTCGGCACGGAAAGGCATAAGGATTTCTTTCCGCTTGAAATCGACGAGTCTCTTGAGGTTCGGATCGCGCGAGACCAGCCACAGCACGCCCCAGGTAGAAACGTTGAGCAGCTTCAGTTTGACGCCGCGGTTGTAGAGGTTGGCGGCGACGTTGGTCGGCATTGCCATGAAGGCGACATCGGTGTTTTTGTCGAGCGCCAGCGCGCGCAACTGATCGGGGTCTTTCCACGGGCGAAACTCGATGGTTTCAGCCACGTCCTTGAGCGCGCCGCTATCGACCATATGGATCAGTGGGTACGACACCGCAGCGTAGGGGCCGGACAGCACAAGTTTCGACAGCTTGGCATAGGCCGAGCCAGTGAAAGCAAAAAAAGCGGCTGCCAGGCAGGCGCCTATCACGAATGTAAGTAGTCTATGCATCAGAACATCCCGCGCCAGACGAATTGCAGGCTACGGCCTGGCGCCTTGATTTCCTGACCTGATACACCTTCGGTCAGATGCTCGTGATAAACCTTGTCTCCGACATTCTTCACCGCGAGGCGCAGCCATTGATCCTTGGCGTAAGCCCAGGTGGCGCCAAGGTCGAGCGTGCCGAAACCCGGCGTAGCATTTTCGGTACCGCGCGAGAACACGGTGGCGATGCGATCCTGCTTGCGCACCAGCCGCAACGTCGCATCCACTGTCACGCCAGGGCCGATACTCCCCTCCCAGCCGAGCGACAGTTCATCGGCAGGCATCTGGAATAGCGGCTCGCCGAGATCCTTGTTTTCGCCGCGCAGGCGCGAGTAGCCGACAGTGAGCCACTGCTTGCGCGTGAATTGCCAGCGCGCGCTTGCCTCGAAGCCCCTGATGACGACTTCGCCTAGATTGACCGTCTGCTTGACGGGTAAACCGCCGATGAACTCGCCCGTCGGTTGTCCGGTAATGAAGTCGCTAATGCGGTTGCGATAGATCGAGGTCGAATACTGGAAGTCGCTGTTGGCGCCTTTCAGGCCCAGCTCGAAGAGCGTGGCGACTTCCGGCTTGATTTGCGGATTGCCCCGATAGTGGTAACCATCGCCGCGCGGCGAGGACTCAAAGCGCTCGCGCATCTCGCCAGCGCGAAAGCCACGCGAAAGACTGGCGAAGGGACGCAGCAGCGGCGCAACCTCGTAAATCAGACCGAGACTGCCTGACATGGCGCTGTCCTTGCGGTCGAGGTTGGTCGTCACGGCACCGTTATTTATCGAGTCGGCGTCGCCCTTCACCGTGTCGTGGCGCAGGCCAGCGAGCACGTTCAGCTTGCCAAAGCGCATGTCGTCCTGGATGTAGTAGCCGAGTGCCGAGAGGCGACCACCCTCGAAGGGTAGATTGCGCACGAACGGCGACTCCGGAGGCGGATTCGCAAGATAACGGTCCGGCGATGCCTCCATGCGCCATGCATTGACGCCGAAGGACAGCAGGTGTTGTTCATGGACGAGCCAGTCGGCCTTGGCGTCGAAGCCGTCGGTAGCGAAAGTGACTTTTGTGCGGGCCTTGTCGACGCGCTGCCGGTCGCTCCACGACCAGATTGTGCGCTCGACATCCTGGCGATAGACGCGCAGGTCGAGGTTGAGCGGCGTATCTCCTGCGCCTTTGCGGCTATAGCCGATTTCGGCCAGCGAACGCTCCTGACGCGGGGAATGAACGATCATGTTCCCCACGACCGCAGGCGCGACCGGATGGGCCTTCTTCGACCCGGGATACCAGACGTCCTTGTCGATCTGTTGCTGGAAAGAAACCCGCAACTGCTGAGCGGCGTCGATGCGGAAACGGTACTGGGCAAGCTGCGCCTCGCTGTCGTAGCCGGTCAGGTCGACCTTGCCGGTGGGCGCCCGGTAGTCGCCGATGCGCGCGAGAGATGCGCCTGCCAGGAAGGCGTGGTCTCCTTGGGAGAGATTGACTACGCCAGTGCCTCGCGTGCCGTCGCTCGCGCTGTCCCAGCTCGCGGCCAGGTCGAAGGTCGCGCCAGGCGCGAAGCGCGCCTGCGGCAGGATGACGTTGATCGCGCCGCCGAGCGCACCGGTGCCATAGAGCACGGACGCCGGACCTTTCACCACTTCGACGCGTTCGGCCAGGCCGAGCGTCATGAGGGAGGCGATGGCGCCTTGCGGCTGAGCAGAATTCAGGCGCATGCCGTCGATGAGCAGCACCACGCTCTCTTTCTTCAAGCCGCGAATGACCGGATTCTGTCCCTGTGCGCCATCGCTGAAGACGGCCAAGCCCGGCTTGCCGCGTAGCGCATCCCCGACGTTCTGCGCATTGCGGCGCAGCAGTTCGTCGCGACCGAGCGCGCTCGTCGCCACGGGGGTTTCGAGATCATCGGCCGCATAACCCTTGGCAGTGACGTAGATGGGAGGCAAATAAGCGGCATCTTCGGCCTGGACAGTGGGGAAGACACACAGTGGCGCCAGTCCGAGCAAAGATAGAGAAAAACGCATGACAATACCTTTCATGAAACTCAGCTGAACGGTATTGCTGGCGGCGGCTGGCTAACGCGATGGTTTGAATAATAATAATCATTCTCATGTTCTGGGGTCAAGTATAAATTGGCGCACAAATCGCTACGTCACGTGAGCCGGGTTGCTGCAGGCCCAAACCATCGGCTCCGCCGATATGAGCCAACACCGAAACCCCGTTATTACGCCGTTTTGGCCGCTACGCTACCTTGTTGGGTATGCCGCTACGCTTGCATACACCGCGTCCAGGTCTTACACAGCGTGGCGTCCGTCACTGGCGGTCATCGTGCGACTTGTACCCTACGCCGCTGCGCACGCCCTTGTGCTCGCGGCTATTTTGCGTTCCCTTTGCGCAACATCCTTGTCCCTCCGCAGCGCCGGACATGCTACACGGGTGCTACAGCACGCCGGCCACCTCGGATTTCAAAAAAGACCGTACTCGACTTCGCAGCGACAGGCATGGATAGAGTCGAGTAAGCGTAAAAAGGAGGACGGCCTGCGCTGCTTCTCTCTCGGCATCACTGCCCGCTGTTACCACTTTCAGGTACGTATATCATCGAACCATCCCTCATGCGGTAGGCCACACCCACTTTTTCGCCCTCCCCCTGGCCGATCTGGCCGCTGGCCTTGTATTTGTCGATCCTTTCGCCCTTTTTAACGATCACCTCCATGGAAGGCTGGCCGGGGTCGATGATGACCGTCACGTCCTTCTTCGAGAAGGGATCGAGCAGCGGGTTCTGTGCAATGGTGATGAGCAGCGCAGCGATGATGACGAGAAAGATATCGATGAGGTTTACAACCGACAGGATGGGGTCGTCCGACTCCGGTTCGTGCAGGAATTTCATGCTGCCGCCCCTGGTTCAATTGCTTCATCGAACCGCGACTCGGGTTCCGCCTTCCCAGCGTATGCTCTCGCGCGCGCCGCGAATGCCGGCTGCGCGGAAAGCCAGGCCAGTTCCTCAGCCAACCAGCGTCGCCGCACTGAAACGATCCAGTAAGTGAGAGCGGCGGCGATCAGTGCCAGGATCACCGCCGAGAACGCGACGGTAAGGTTGTCGGAGACCTGCGCTAGGTTGCCGTCGGAGAGCCCCTTGAGCGCCGGTCCCATCGGGATCATGGTGGCAACAAGGCCGAGCATGGGGGCGACGCGCGTGGCGACGCGCGGCAGTTCGAGTAGCTTGTGCGCTGCTACGTCGAGGTCGTCCGCCGTCACGAACGGCCTTTCCCGCGCCCAAGCGACCAGTGGATAACCACGCGTCGCCTGGAAGGAAATCGCCGCGCGCCGCCGTTGCCACCATTGCACGACGAAGGCGCCGAGCGCGTAGAAGGCGTAGAGGAACAGCAATGTGATGGCGAGCAAGGTCGGGATCAGGAAGACCTGGCCGATTTGGTACATCAAGGCTTCGAGGGTTTGGCTCATGCGGTATGACTCCTATGGGTAAAACAAACAAATGGGGTAAGACGCCCGGACTGGCGCAGCGCACCCTGCAGCCACACCGGGTCGATACGCTGGTAAACGCGCTCGATCAGGGACTGCTTGTCGACGCCTTGCCGTCCGGCATCGATGTCGAACACACCGATGACGCCTTCCTGCCGGCGCTCGCCCAAGCAGCGCGAGCCGATGTGCTGGTGTCGGGCGACAAGCGGGCGGGCTTGACGCAACGCGCGCTTCATGGGCCGCGCCGCATCCTGACACCGGCGGCATTTTGCTGCGAGTGCCTCGGAGTAGCTGAAGCGATCCTCACCACTTGCCCTCCAGCGACAAGAACCAGGTGCGCTGGCCAGCTTCGCGGCTGTCGAGCCGCCAGGCGTCGGCGCCGTTCCACGCCGAGGCGTAGCGGTGCGTGCCGGCGCCGAGGATGTTCTGCAGGGTGAGGCGCAGGTTGAGCTCGGCATCAAGCCGGCGCACAAGGTGCACGTCGAGCAGGTCGCGGCGGCGCGTGTAGGCGACAAGCTCCCCCGGCACCACGGTTTTCACCGCCCCGTTCCTCTGCCATTGCAGGCCCCAGGTCGATTGCCAGGCCGGCAGGCCGCCCTCGTAGGCGAGCGTGAAGTTGTAGCGCGGCAGTTCGCGCGGTTTGCGGTCGATGCTAAGCCGCGCATCATGGACTTTGCCGCGCGGCAGGGTGAGCATCGCGCGCAGGCTGCCGTCATTGGACAGCGGTAGCAGACCTTCACCCTTGAGCTTGGCGGAGAGTTCCAGCCCCCAGTGGCGCGCGTCGCCCTCGTTGGCTGGGCGATCCACCCAGCGCGCGCCTTCCAGCGCGGTGCGGCGCTCGACGAAATCCTGCGTGCGTCGCCAATAGGCGTTGACGCCGAGCACGCCGCCGGCGAGATGACGCTCCAGGCCGGCTTCCAGATTGGCGATGCGTTCCGGCTCCAAGGCCGGGTTGCCGCCGCGATCCGGCTCCAGCGGCGAGTTGCCGGAAGCGCCGCGCGTGGTGACCGCCGTCAGTTCCTCCAGCTTGGGAAAGCGGATCGCGCCGGACAGCGAAGTGCGCGCTACCCAGCCGGCCGCCGGTTCCCAGCGCAGCGCGACTGCCGGACCGACCGCGCCGTAGCGGCGTTTCACACCATTCGTCGTGATCTGCATGGTTTCTCCGCGCAGTCCCAGCGTCGTCGTCAAGTCGGGGCGCAGCGCCCATTCGTCCTGTACCCACAAGGTCCAGTGCCGCTCGTCGCCGTCGAACGTGGACGCACTGGTGAATGCGCCGCTGAAGTTCTGGCGGTCTTCGCGACCAAGCTGCGCGAAGTCGATACCGCCGGAAAGAAAATGCGAACCGACGGGGCGGTCTATGCGCAAGGCTGCGCAAAACTCCCTGTCTTCGCGGCGCTCCGCTTCGGTCCATGCGGTAAGCGCACCCAGATGGTCGCGCGCGCTGCGGTCGCGGTCGGCACGGCGACGCCCCGTCATGACGGCGGCACGCCCCGAGAGCTTGTTCTCGCCGATGCGCATCACGCCCTCGGCGCGCAGCCGCGCGATGCGGATGCCGCTGTCTTCCTTGTCGGTGCGAGTGTCTCCGCCAGCGCGCGCCATCTGCGTCGCGCGCTCACCGGTGTTGTGGTAGTAACTCGGCCAGATGGTCAGCACGTCGGTACCCTTGCGCCAGGAAAGGCGCGGCGAGAGGATGAATTCGTCGATGACATAGTCACCGCGCTCCGTTTCCCGCTGCTGACCGATCGGTAATGGCGAGTCGCGCTGCAGCGTCAGCGCCACCGGCATGCCATGTCGATTGATGGTAACGGGCATGAGCCACGAAAAGCCTCCTTCGCCACCGCCGCGGCTGAAGCCGATCTGCGCATTGGCTTCCGGTCCGCGCTGGCCGGCGACCAGTTTCAGCGAGGTGGAGGCGCGCGCCAGCGGCTGGCGCATCACCAGATTCACCGTCACTGCCGCCGCCCCGCCGAACTCGGCCGAACCGCCGCGCAAAATCTCGATGCGCTCCAGCTCGCTGGACGGCATGCGCCCGACTTGCGTCAACGCGAAGCGCGCATTGGCCGTCGGCCGTTCGCCATTGACGAGAAACTGAACCGCGTCACGACCCATGCCGCGCGCCCGCGCCGCCATGCCGCCGTCGACGCCATGCTCGCCGGCCTCGATGCCCGGCAACTTACGAATCACCTCGCCGACCGTCAGGCCACCGAGCGCCTCGATTTCCTTACGGTCGATCACGGTCTTTTGCGCCACCGCCTCGCGCTGCTCAGCCAGTGCGTCGGTGGTGGCCGTGACGGTAACTTCCTTGAGTCGGGTGGTCGCCGGGTCGGCAGCGAGCGCCGAACATGAAGCGGTCAATACTGCCAGGGCAATCGTGCGCCGCATCAGGCGAACCTCCTGCCCTGGCGCCAGGCGCCGGTTCCCATGACCAGCAGCAGAGTCAGGATCACGCCCAGCGCCAGCGAGTCCATGGCAGGCGGCGGCCCCACCTTGTCTAGCCGCATGCCTTCGATGAGCGGCGGCGGGGCAGGCGCGGGTTCCGCTGTGGCGGACTTGTCGGCGGGCGGCTGCAACGTCGGCGCTGGCGAGATGTCATGCCGCGCAGCGGGTGCGGCAGCGGCGAGGCCGTAACCAGTCAGGCCGACGAATTTCTCGAAGGTGGCGTTGTCGCTTTTCACGTCGTAGCGGCGCGCCAGCTCCCGATAGCGATCCTTGAGTTCGGCGACCAACTTTGGGTCGGCCCGCCAGTAGCCTTGGCGCACCGCTTCGAGCATACGCTCAATGGTCTGCGCCAGCGCATGAGGGTTGTGGTGCTCGAACCATTGCTTGAGGCCAAGCTTGTACTTGTCGCGCACGTAGACATCGACGAACTCCTGCCACTGGTCATCGCGCACGACCTCGCGTGCCACCGCCGTCCAGCCCCAGAAGTTGTTTATCCCGTCGAGTACCACGAGCGTGCCGGCGTAACCTTCGGCCATCAACCCCTTGATGTAGCCGGGATGGAAGTAGCGCGTGGCGAGTTCCTTGGCGAGGAATTGCGACGCGGCCTCGATTCTGCCGCCACCGCCGCCTCTCAAATTTGATATGTAGAGCGGTGGCGCTTTACCGTCGAGATATCGGACCGCCAGGCCGATGCCACCGAGATACTGGAAGGGGTCGTCAGTGGTGAGCATGCCGTAGGTGTTGGAGGTACGCGACAGTACCGCGCCTTCTGTACCCTTGAGGTGGGTGGCATACAGATTCACAGCCTTCAGGCCGGTCAACGCCTCGCCGCTCTTGCCCCAGTCGGCCTCATCCGGGCCGTAGGCGTATTGCATGCGCGATAAATACAGCTGGGCTAGCTTTCTGTCGCCCTCTGCTTTGCCTTTCCAGGTGTCGGTGGCGAGCGTGGCGTCATCCAGCCCGGTGCCGTAGCGTCCGCTCTCGGAAGAGAAGATGCGGGTTTGGCCAGCGCGTTTCGCTATGGCGGGGGCGACGCCCAGTTGCTCCAGTTCAACGGCGATGCGCCGGCTGTTGGCAGCTACCGGGTTGTCGGCCTCTGTCGCTTCTGCCGCGAGCAACGCAGCCTTCGCCAGCAACTTCATCACATTGGGGAAATGGTCCCGATACAGGCCCGTGGCGGAGAGCACCACGTCAACGCGCGCTCGCCCCAGCGCTTCACGCGAGACGAGTTTGACGTCAATGACTCGCCCACCAGCGTCCCAAACGGGTTCGACACCCATGAGCCACAGCGCCTGGGCTTCGAGGATGCCCTGATGGCGCATCGTCTCCACAGACCAGAGCGAGAGCGCCAGTTTTCGCGGCGCGACACCACTGTGTTTGCGGTGTTCGGCGAGTAGCTGTTCTGCTGCTAGCTTGCCAGCCTCCCAAGCTTGCTTGGTAGGCACACGCGAAGGGTCGAAGCCATAGAGGTTGCGCCCGGTTGGATAAGCCTCTGGGTTCTTGATTGGGTCTCCGCCATAGGAGGTCGGAATGTATCGGCCGCCTAACGCAGCTAACAGTGCTGGCAGCTCGTTGCCGGCACCGATGTCGGCATACCATTGGCGCGCTTTGGCGATGTTAGCGCGCAGGGGCGCAGGCAAGTCGTCGTCTGGCATGCCCGCAACCAGGTGCGCTTGTAGCAATCGATAAGGCGCTGTATCGGTCAGGCGCTCGTAATCCGTAGCCAAGGCTTCATCAACATCTTCCAGCTGCGCACCTACCTGGACGGCAGCCGCTTCCCAGAACGGTCGACCAAGCATTAGCAACACGGTGGCAAGGCGGTGCTTGTCGTCAGGCGCGCGCCCCAACGTATGCAAACCGAGCGGCTGCGCCATTACGGCCAGTTCGTGCAGATAGTTGTGCAGTGCATCGACGAAGGCCGCAAAGTCGGCAGCTGCGCGTTCAATGCTCCAACCTAGATCGCGCTCGATGCGCTCTTTTTTCACAGCAGCGAGCAAATCGGACTTGATGCGCTCCTTGACCGCCCCCTCATCCTGATTCATCCAGGCATGTAACAGGTCGTGGATATGGGTCAGCGTCTCATGCAGACCAGCAGGCCGGAATGGGGGCGTCTGGTGCGATAGGATCACGGCGCGGCCACGCCTTTTGGCTTGTAGCGCCTCGCCGATGTTGTCGGCGATGTACGGATATACCACCGGTACATCACCGACTGCGAGCATCGGATAGTCGTGCACGGATAGTCCGCGCTCCTTACCGGGTAGCCATTCCTGCGTGCCGTGGGTGCCGTAGTGCACGATGGCGTCGGCACCGAACTGCTCGCGCACCCAGAGATAGACGGCGAAGTAGAAATGCGAGGGTGGCGACTTGGTCGAGTGGTAGATGGCCTTCTCCTTGTCTTCCCACTTTTCGTTACGCGGCGGCTGAGGCAGGATGACCACGTTGCCAAGTTTGTAGCGGGGAATGACGAAAAATGATTCGCCGTTGTGCTGTATTGCCATGCCAGACTTGGCTGGGTCACCGTATTTCGCCATCATTTCGTCGCGAACTGCGGGGGGCAAGGCTTCTAGCCACTTGCGGTAGCGTCTAACCGGATAGCGTTCGGCAAGGCCGGAGCTCAGCAGTGCATCGAGCTGACCGTCGCGGTAGAAAGGGGTGAGCAGTTGCTGCAGGCTACTGATCAATACCCGTTCGGGGGGCGTTTCGACTGTATAGCCGGCGTGTTTCAGAGCGGTAAGCGTAGCCTCGAGACTGCGCGGCACATTGAGAAAGGACGCAGAGAGGTTTTTTTCGCCGGGCGGGTAGTTCCAGAACATCAGCGCCACTTTTTTATCCGCGTTGGGTAGCCGCTGCAGACGGACGAGATTGATCGCCTTGCGGACGATCGCGTCGGACTGCTCGGCTATCACTGTGACCGCATCGTCGCCTTTCTTCCGTACGCTGGCGAGAATGGGGTCGGAAATGCCGGCGTATTCGCCCTGAGCGAGATAGAAGGGCACATCGCTGAGCGGCACGCCTTGCGGGTCTGCGCGCCACTCGAGCTCGTCGCCCCTACGATAGGCGAGCGCCTGCACCACCGGCACGCCTAGAGTCTCCAACTCTCTGCGTCTGGCCTCCGGGTCGAGGACGATCTGGGTGTTGATGATCGCATCCACCATGAGTTCGCCATCCATCCGGAGCATTTCAGCCTGCGGCCCGACCACTGGCGCATACCAAGCCACGGCCAAGGCGCCGACCGCCTCGATGCGCGCGATTAAGTCATCTATGTAGGCGGTTTGCTCACTGCTGATATAGGTCTGATGCACCGATATGGCAATCGTCGGTGGCCGGTTCTTCGGATCGATTTTTTTCCAGCGCAGGTAGTCGGCAATAGAGGTGAAGATGAGATTAGGCGCTTGTGGGTGGTAGATCGCCACTTTCGGGAGTATCACCGGTGCTGGTATGCCGTCGAGTGATTTGCCCTGGCGGTGCGCGGCGAGTGCGCGGAAGAAGGACTCGAAGTTCGGTCGCGTGCCGTTCACGTAATAGGCGTGCAGCCGGTCAGCTATCGCTGGGGGAAAGCCACTGGCCTTCGGCTTTGCATTGAGCATCCAGATATGCGGCAAGACAAGGCTAGGCAGCGCCCTGGATAACTTGCCGCGCACCGCGTCCTCGTTGTGAGCCTGCGGCGTGTCGAAAAATACGAAATCGACACCCTGCCACAGCGTGACATCCGACTCAGCCGGCAGCTTTTCGAACTTCACCGTAGTAACGGTGAAGCCGTGCATGGCGCCGATTTCGGTGAGCAGGCGGAACTTGCCGGCTGGCACGTTGCTTGTGGCGATGAACAGCACATTGCCCGCCTGGGCGGCGCCAGCGGCCAGGAAACAGCATACGGCCAACAACTGAAGCAGCTTTATCATCGTCAAAAATCCGCCCGCAAACTGGCGAACAGCGTGCGTCCGCGTTCGGCATAACCAAAGTTGGGGTCCTTTTCGGCGAGCCGCACGTTAGTAAGATTGTCAATGCCAACACGAGCCGTAAGCGTCTTGCCGTATTGCTTGGCGAGGCTGACGTTCCACAAGCTATAGGCGGGCAGGCGGGCATCGGTCGTCGTCGTCACGGCGATGAGCTGGCTACCGATGTATTCGACCCCGACACGCGCGCTCCATCCGTGTCCACCCTTCCAGTCGAGCCGCGAAGCTACACTGGTGCGCGGCCGCGAATACAGTTCCTTGTCTTTGTCCTTATCGCGCGTTCTGAGCATGGTCAGGTCTGTCTGCCAGAGCAGTGCCGGGCTGATGTTCCAGGAGAAACCGGTCTCCAGCCCGGTGACCTCGGCCTTGTTCAGGTTCACGTAGCGATAATGTCTGCGCGGCGGATACGGTGGAGCTGGGTCAGTTTTGAACAGGAGCGTGGTAATCAGGTCCTTGACCTGGGTGTGAAAAATGGCGCCGCGCAAGTTGAGCGGGCCGCGCTGCCAGTCGGCACCGATCTCGATCGAATCTGATTTTTCCGGTTTGACATCGGCATTGCCATAGAAGGAGTGTGGCCCGGCTGAGCCGACATAAACCGGCGAGACCTGCTTGAGCGTGGGCGCCTTGAAAGCGTGGCCATAGCCACCCTTGATGATCAGCTCGGGCGCAGCCTCCCAGACCAGATACGCACGCGGGCTCCATTCAGTGCCGAAAAACTCGTGGTTGTCCGCGCGCAGGCCGACGGTGAGCGCCAGTTGCATAAGCAGCGGCACCTCGTCCTGGATGAACAGCGCCTTGTGCGTCGCATCGTCCTTGCCGGTGGCAAGATGTGGATGGGTCATGGTTTCGGTGCGGAATTCGCCACCGAAGGTGAGGCGATGGTTACCGAGCCGGGTGGTGGCCAAGGCGTCGTAGGCGACGTCAACGAAGTTTTGTGGCGGGGTCGGGGTCACCCCGTTGGTGCGTGAGTTCTTGACGTCGAACTCGCTGCGATAGGCGTTGGCCTGGGCGCGCCAGCCGTCGAACTCGCCTCGCCAGGATAGATAGCCGTGGTTGCGCTCGATGGCGTAGCGATCCATGTAGCGCGTCGCAGGAAGACGAAGATCGTCGCGCCAGCGCTCTTCTTCGCCGTCTATCCAGCCGGCCTCGAGGGTTTGGGCCGGCGCCAGCTTGAGGCGTCCGCTCGCACCGAGGATTTGCGTCTTGCGGCCTTCCAGTTCGGAATAGCGCGGGTCTTCTTTGCGCGGCACGTCGCCGATGCGGTTCTTCTCCGCCATCAGACGCACATCGAAGGACTCGCCCACAGGACCTGCCGCGAACAGGCTGGCGCCTGCGCGGCCGCCGCCGTCACCCGAACGCAGATCGGCGCCAGTCAGCCCGAGCGAACCGATCCAGCGATCCTTGGGCTGGCGCGTGATGAGATTGACCACGCCACCGAGCGCCTCTGAGCCGTAGAGTGTGGACATTGGTCCGCGGATCACTTCTATGCGCTCGATGGCCGACATGGGCAACCAACCGTACTGGTAGTCTGAGTGACCAACCACATCGTCAGTCGGCGTAATACGCCGACCGTCGATCAAATTGAGGACATGCTTGCCCTCCAGGCCGCGCATGGCGAGCGTCTTGCGTCCGCCCAGGCCGCGACCCATCAGCGTGATTCCTGGGGTGCCGCGCACGGCATCCAACAGGTCAAGGGGGTTACGTGTGTCGATTTCCTCGCGCGTTATTACGGCGACTGATGCCGGCGCCGTGCGCGTCTCGTGATCGGTCAATGTCGCACTGACTACCACATCACGCAAGGTCACGCTGTCTGCCAGTGCAGGCGCAATACCTTGTTGTGTCGTCAGCCAAAGTGCAACCAGCGAAGCTATCGGCTTGAGCGGGCAAGCTCTCAATCGATAAACAGCCATTTCGTCGTCCTTTCGGTCCAGTCAGTTGTCGTCGTGCAAATGGCTGGCTGGCCCGATGGCCTGGCTGGCTGGCGAAGCAAAAACCCCTGCGCGATCCCGCGACCGAGGGGTAAAGCGTTGGCTGCCTCGGGCGCACACGCTGATGCAGGCGCCTTGGGTGGCTCTCGATCTGACAAAGGGTTTCTCGCCCGATGAGACGCTCCGGTCAGGGGTGAAATCACTACCGGGTCAACACTCTGATCAGCGGCGTAACAGTTTGTTGTACAGGCCAGTAAGTCGCACCAGATTGACATCGTCGTTGCCTTAGCGATGCCATAAGGCGCTCCTGGCCGTGCTTTTTTCTTTTTTTTGTGGCGGCGCTTCTTCGCGTCTTTTACCGGAACTCGATCAAAGCGCTCCCCTCAGCACGCGTTGCGCATCGCTTGCCAATACTGTGCGATCGTCAGTCGTTCCATACGTGGACAAGCCATTTTCACCCTCGCGATCGAGAATCTCGACCAGTTCACGGGCATGGCGACGTAGGTGTTCATCCGCCTCTGCATCGTTGGCAATCTGTTCAAGCAACATGGCGGCAAGATATGCCGAACGCTGGCAACCGGTTTCCATGTGACGCGCAAGATGCGCCAGGGCACCAGCGACCATGCGGGCGGGCGTCTGTTCACAGATAGATTTGAGGGGAACAATGGTATCAATGATATTCATAGGTAAGGGCTCCTGAGCAAGTGATTGCATCTACGCCAATGATAATCATTCTCATATAAAAAGTAAAGCAAAAACTCATTCATCTCTTGTTGCATTCCGGATGCACGGTGATCAAACGCGGCGTTTCCAGCAGTTCGCGCGTGTATTTCACGCGATCCATCTGCGTGCCACGGAAGCCGGAGTCAATAGCCACAGCCAGTCGCTTCTTCTTCGCTTGCATCGATAGTCCTCTCTTGTCACAAAAAAGCGCTGGCTGGCTTGCGAGGTTTCCTTTGCCCCTCGCCCAGGAGCAGGGGAGGGCTTGGGGTAGGGCTAAGGTGTTTCGCGCGGGTCGGTGATGAAACCGATGCGCGTCAACCCGGCACGCGCGGCGTCGGACATCACCGTCACCACGCGCTTGTAGGCGATCTCGCCATCGGCGCGCAGATGCAGTTCCGGCTGCGGATCGAGCTTGGCGGCGGCGGCCATGCGCGCACGCCATGCGTGCTCACCCAGCGGCTCACCGTTCCAGTACACGTTGCCGGCAGCATCGATGGAGAGCTGGATGTACTCCCGATCGGCCACGTTAATCTGGCTGCTGGCCTTGGGCAGGTCGATCTTCACGGCATGGGTGAGCAGCGGCGCGGTGATGATGAAGATGATGAGCAGCACCAGCATCACGTCGATGAGCGGGATCATGTTGATCTCCGCCATCGGCTGACCGGTGCGGTTGGCCGAGAATCCGCCGAATGCCATCACGCGCCCTCCGTCGCCACGCGCACCTCGGCGCGTGGTTCATATGCGCGGGCATCGCGCGCTAAAGGGGGCGCGCTGCGGTTGCCGGTGGAAAGGAAGGCGAACAGGTCATGCGCGAAGCCATCCAGTTCGGCCAAGATCAAGCGATTGGCGCGCGTGAAAGCGTTGTAGGCGAGCACCGCCGGAATGGCCACGGCGAGCCCCAGCGCGGTCATGATCAATGCCTCGCCCACCGGCCCGGCGACCTTATCAAGCGTGCCCTGGCCGGATAGGCCGATGGCCAGCAGGGCGTGGTAGATACCCCAGACCGTGCCGAAAAGACCGATGAAAGGCGCGCTGGAGGCCACTGAGGCAAGCACCGTGTGGCCATATTCCAGGCGCGCGGTGTCCTGTTCGATGGCTCGGCGCAGGGCACGGGTGAGGAATTCGTCCGCCGTGCCGGCCTCGATGAGCCGGGCGCCGTTGCGATGACGGTAGTGTTCCAGCGCGCGCAGGGCGTGGCTCGTCAAATGCGAAAACGGGTCGTGTATGCCATGCCGGTGCAGATCGGCCGCCACCGCGTCGAGGTCGGGCGCATCCCAGAAACGCCGCAAAAAATCGCGCCCGCGCTGGCGCATACGCCAGTAGCCCCAGGTCTTGGTAGCGATCAGATACCAGGTGGCAATAGACATCAGCAGCAACACGGCCAGCACAAAGTGCGCGACACCGTCGGCCTGGCTGATGAAATGGGCGAGGCCCAAGGTTTCCTGTTCCATGCTCGTCAACTCCTCAGATTGAATGAAATGGGCACCAACACCCAGGCCGCCACCGGCCGGTCGCCCTGGCGCGCCGGCACGAAGCGCCAACGCGCGACCGCCTCGCGCGCTGCGCGGTCGAGCCGCTCGAAGCCGCTGCTCTCGCGGATCTCCACCTGCGCGGCGCTGCCATCTGCGTTCACGAACACGCGCAGCAGCACCCGGCCCTGCTCGCCTAACCGTCGCGATAGGGCCGGGTAAGCGGGCGCGGGGTTGTCCAGATAATCGGCGTCGAAGCGCGGCGCTTGTATGGGTTCGGCGCGCGGTGCCGGGGGCGCAGCTGGCGCGGCGGCAGCCACTGCGGCGGAGGGTTCCGGGCTTGGCACCGGCAGCGACGGTGCTACAGGCACGGGCCCGAGCTCTGGCGACAGTGGCCTAGACTGGGGCGGGACGACGGGCGTGGGTTCCGACTCCAACGGCAACGGCGTCGTTGCCAACGACGGCACGGGCGTAGCAAGAGCGGGCGGCGACGCCTGAGACCTGGACGGTGCGACACGCCGACGCGGTGGCAGAGGGTCGGATGGAGTTTCCTTCTTGGGCGCCGACACCGGGCTGATGATCCTGACCAGCACCGGGGTAGGCGGCATGACTTCACGCGACGTCGGCGACATGGACCACAAAAGGTGAACGGCGAGTGCGTGAGTGCCAATGACAGGAAACAGCCAGATCCAACGCATACGCCTGCTTTCCTGCAGGAGAGCGGGAGGCTGCAATTCAGGCCGCGTGCCGAAGCGCATGCTACCGGTGCGCGCCAAGGCGCCGCCCGCAAGCGGCATAGCGGCTCGCTGGACCTTGGCATATTCCCCCTCGATGGCTTCGCAGACAAGCGTGTTCATTTGGTCAGGATCAGTTTGTTCTGCCGCGTCAGACGTAGGCGATAGGCGTGGCCCTCATGTAGGATCACCACCTCACGCCGATCGGACCGGAACAGCGTGTCGCTGGGGATGACCAGAGGTTGCGGCGCGCGCGCCGCCGTCGGCGTAGTCGCAGTGCCCTGGTCCTTGGTCGATGGAAGCTGCGAGTGGGTCATGGCTGTGAATCCAGTTGCAGGAATTGAGTGCGTGCATCGCCCTGCCCGCCGGCCAGCTGTGACAGTGCGGCGGCGAAGCCGGCGATTCCCGAGGTCCTGGCCAGCACACAAGGCTTGCGGTTGGCCTTGCAATGGCGCTTGAGCTGCCCGTATGCGGCATGGCTGATGCTGTCGGTGGGGCAGATCACGGCGTCTGATACGTTCAGCAGCTCAGGCAGGCGGCTTAGGGCATCTTCGCGCCCGCCGTCGTGGTGGATGAGGCGTATACCGAGGCGTTCGGCGAGCTTGCGATAGTGCGCCAGCAAGGCGGTGCGTCCGCCTACGCAAAGGACACAGCGTACGCTGAGCGTGTTCGAGCACTGGGCGCAATCGCCAGTACATGCTTCAAGCGATGCCCCGTCGGAGAGATAGATGCGTTCGAGGGCATCGCGCTCGCTCACCGCAGCGTCCCGCTCTTGCCTGAGACGCAAAAGTTCGGCCTTTAGGCTTTTCAACTCTTGCTCCAGCGACTCGGCACGGCCAGCTTTCTGGCGGAGCTCGGCGTTGGCCGCCTCCAGCATGAGCAGGCGTCGCCCCATGTCGACAATCACTTGCCCGGTTTCGTAGCGTTGTAGCCGCTCCTTAACACTTTCCGTGTCATGTAATTCTGCTCGCAGCTGGCGGTTGTCCTCTTCGAGCGCCTGTTGTCGCGCACGTGCCTCGGCCATCGACTCGGCATGCCGCCGCGACTGCTCGGCCAGACGTGCAGCAAGCTGCGCATGCTCCTGTTCCAAGTGGGCCAGGCGGCGCATCGCTTCCATTTGCCCAGCCACGAGTTGATGGGAGAGCATGTGCACATCGGCATAGATGCAGTTTCGCGTTTGCTCACTGGCCGCCGGATGGGTGAGGGCCGCCCACATGGCGCCAGCCACATCGCCGCGATCGAAATGTTCCCGCCAGCTCTCGCGCACCTGAGCATCCGTGGTCAGGGCGGCAAAGCGCTTGACCCAGGCGGCGTATTTGCGCTCCAGCATGGCCTGCATACGCTGTGCGACGGCGTTGTGCGTACCAGCCAGAGATACGGCCTCTACATGCAGGCGGTAGGCGTCTAGGCGCTCACCCCGAAAACCGCCTTGGCGAGCGAGCTTCTTGAGCTCCGCCAGGCTGAGGCAACAGCCCACTAACGGGCAGTGGTGTTTTTCTTCCAGCTCCCATAGGCGTCTGCGGCGCCGGGCCAGGGCGGCCGTGGACGCAGTCAGCGCCGCCGGTGCGGATGCTTCTGGTGCCGTTTCCGGCGCCGCTGTGAACATGGCGCGCACGACGGCGCTCAGGCGATGCCGCTCACACATATGTCACCCCCCTACCCTCCAGCCGGGTGGCAAGGCCGGACAGGTCGCCCTGCCGTAAATGCTCACTCATGCGCTGAAAGCGCATCTGTTGCGCCTCATCGCCGAAGCCATCGGCCTCGGCCCGCTCCAGTAACAACCTAGCGTGCTTGGCGTGCAGGCGGCTGGCGGTGAGCAGGGAGCGCATGCGGTCATCAAGACAGGCGGCTTGTGGCATGCCGTCAGGTTCGGCGGATGCTGCACGGTACAGATCGCCACAAGGCGGGTGTCTGTTCGCTTGATCCACTTCCATGCCAAGGTCCTTTCCAACACGAATGCCGACATCACCGGCAGGGACTTCAGGCTGGCTGGCCCGGTCTGGGCATGGCTGGCGGCTGGTCCGACCGTCAGCGCAGACACATCGGGATGTGTGCCTGGCGCGGTCGAGATTCACAAATGATAATAGTTATCATTTTAAATGGCAACCCCTAGCTACCGGGATCCGAGCCCTAGGCGCGTGAGTGTCACACCGTTCGGCAACGGACCTGCAGGCGGACTATATGGTATGGCTAAGAGAAGCGCCTGGCTTTAAGCCAGATCTTCCTTGATGGCGCAAAAAGACTTAAACCCAGATTGGCCCTTAGGACGCGGCAAGACGCGAAGCGCATGAGCGAGGTAGCCTTGAGCGAGACGGTCGCAGGCAGGGCCAAAGCACCTGGGCGAGAGCTAGCGCCCAACGTGGCCGGGGAAGAGTGGGTGGGGCAGGTAGGCCATGGCGCGACACTCGAGGCGCACGCTGTGCAGCGTGCGGAAAGGGCGCGGCACCGGCTGGCTGACTCAATGGCGCAGAACCACCTTCTGGTACAAATCGGGCAGACGGCCGTGTGGGTCGTACTTGGCCTTGAGCGCCCGGTAGGCAGCGCCGCCATAGTGCTGCCAGAACTCGTCCGGCGGGTAATAGGCCTCCGAGTAGAGGGACTTGATCCCACCCAGCTCGGCCACCTTGAGCTCGACGAGCCGGTTGTGATGGCCGGGCGGAAAGGGTTGGCGGCGGCGCACCACGTCCCAGAAGCCGAAGTTGACGTACAAGCTGCCCGGCGCCATCGGGTAGAGGGTGAAGCGCCGCCCCTGCGGCCGGATGGGGCAGAGCCAGATCGGCAGGATGCCGATGTCGCGCAGCAAAAAGTCGAGGAACTCGGCCGCCCGCTCAATGGGGATGTCCACATCCTGGATCACCGATTCGCGGTGCAACCCCAGCAGCCGGTCGAGGCGGCGGGTCAGCCCCCAGCGGCTGTTGAGCCGCATGATCTGGGTATAGAACACGGAATTGAGCCGCTTGCGGCCGGCCAGGCGGCGCAGGAGCAGGTTTTGCAGCCCCAGGTTCTTGGAGCACCAGAACCAGTCGGTGTCCCAGCGCCAGATGAAGTCGCGCACCGTGAGGTAGTCCTCGCTGCGCTGCCGCAGGCTGCGGTAATAGATTTTTTCGTAGCTATAGTCGCTCAGATAGGGCGCCGTCTCGGCGAAAAACCCCTCGGTGATCACCGCCTCTTCCGGGCCGAACACCACGGCGTCGATGAAGTCGGCCCCGCCGCCGCATCGCCGCTCGAGGTCGGCGAACAGGGCCTGGCGGTCGTCGTGACGGGTGTGGTTAAGCCGCACATAGGGTTTGACCGGTACTGTCTTCGCCTTGAGCTTCAGGGCATAGCCCAGGGTGCCGTAGGAATTGGGAAAGGCGAAGAACAGATCGGCGTATTCGTTGTCCGCGCTGGCGACGACCACACGACCGTCGGGCAGCAGCACCTCCAGCTCGCAGGGTCTCGTGTACCAGGCCGTATCTGAACGACGCGGCCTCGATGCCCACCCCGGCAGCCGCCCCGCCGAGGGTAATCGATTTCAGCTGCGGCACCACCGCGGGCATCACACCATGCGGCAGACAGGCGTCGACCAGACGCTCGTAGGTGACCATGCCCTCGGCCTCCACCCAGCCGGCGGCGGCATCGACCGCCAGCACCTCGTTGAAGCCGCGCACGTCCAGGCGGCGTTTGGGCAGCTCAGCCCGATCGCGGAACAGGTTGGAGGTGTCCTTGGCCAGCCCGAGGGGGGCGGCGCTGTTTTCTGCCCGCAGCGCCTCGGCCAGTCGCGCGACCTTGTCGGCGTGCGTCATCGGTAGAGGTACTCCCGCCCAGTAGGCCTCCAGCAAGCCGGTGTGGCCGTAGAGCAAGACCCGCCAGCTCGCCCGGCGATTGCGGAAGCTCAGGCTGAAGGCGAGTTCTGCCTCGCCGTGGCGATATTTGCTGCCATCGGCGAAGACCAGGCGAAACGGCACCTCCGTGCGCACTGCGGCGTGGATGAGGAGCTAGGGGGGCCCATCGCCCTACCCTCCGCCTAGCCGACCCATTGCACCACGTATTCGCGCGGCCAGCGGGTCTTGGCCGGCGGCTCCTTGACGCGATAGCCGAAGGAGACCATCACCGCCAAGCCCCACACGGACTGCTCCAGCAAGCCATGCTGGGCGAGCACGGCCTCGGCATCGCGGCGGTTGAACCCCTCGCAGGGACAGGAATCGATGCCCAGCAAAGCGGCGATCGTCATCATGTTGGCCAGGGCCAGGTAGGTCTGGCGACAGGCCCATTCGAACAAGGCCTCGGGTCGATCCAGCAACCGGAAGTCGTGCTGCTGAAAGCTGCGGATGCGCTCGCGCCGCTCGGCGATGGCGGCCTCATCCAGCCCTTTGACGCTGCGCATGTGTTCGCCCAGATAGGCGCTGTCCCAGCGCA
>JBEPZO010000003.1:0-71712 GCA_041640815.1 Thiobacillaceae bacterium | reverse complement strand
ATGGCTGCCCGCCTGGCCTGGCCCTGAGCGAGGCGGACATCCAGCGTGAGCTCGATCGGCGCAAGCCGGGTACCTCGCGCCACGTCACGCAGCGGCGCGAGTCGGATACGGTGGAGATCCTCTCCGGGGTGTTCGAAGGGCGGACTACCGGCACCCCCATCGCGCTGCTGATCCGCAACGAGGACCAGCGTAGCAAGGACTATGCCGCCATCGCCCGCACCTTCCGGCCGGGGCACGCCGACTATACCTATTGGCAGAAATACGGCATTCGCGACTACCGCGGCGGCGGTCGCGCCAGCGCGCGCGAGACCGCGGTGCGTGTGGCGGCTGGCGCGATCGCCAAGAAGTGGCTGCGCGAGCGCTACGGCACCGTCATCCGCGGCTATCTGGCGCAGCTGGGGCCCATCGCCATCCCGTTCAAAAGCTGGGAGGCCGTTGACACCAACCCCTTCTTCGCCCCCGACCCCGACAGCGTCCCCGAGCTCGAGCGTTACATGGACGCCTTGCGCAAGGAGGGCAACTCGGTGGGCGCGCGCATCAACCTGGTGGCGGAGAACGTGCCCGTTGGCCTGGGTGAGCCGGTGTACGATCGGCTCGACGCCGACATCGCCCATGCCCTGATGAGCATCAACGCCGTCAAGGGCGTGGAGATTGGCGACGGTTTCGCCTGTGTGGCGCAAAAGGGCACCGAGCATCGCGACGAGCTGACGCCGCAGGGATTCTTGAGCAATCACGCCGGCGGCATCCTGGGCGGCATCTCCACCGGCCAAGACATCCTGGCCTCAATCGCCATCAAGCCGACCTCGTCCATCCGCATCCCCGGTCGTTCCATCGACCTCGACGGCCAGCCGGTAGAGGTGGTGACCCACGGTCGGCACGACCCCTGTGTGGGCATCCGCGCCACGCCCATCGCCGAGGCCATGCTGGCCATCGTGTTGATGGACCACGCCCTGCGCCACCGCGCGCAGAACGCCGATGTCGTGTGTGCAACCCCTGCCATCCCGGGGCGTCCGCCGCGCACCTAGCCTAGCCTGACAAAGAGGAGAACGCGCATGCTCGAAAGCCACGACCTGTTTCACGAGTTCCCGGAGCATCAGGAAACCATCCGCCGCCTGATGCTCAGCAACGATGAGTTCACGCGCATGATGCGCGACTACGATGACGTCGATCACAAGATCGTGCGCATCGAGCAGCGGGTGGAGGCGGCTTCGGATCTCTACTTCGAGGAGCTCAAGAAACTGCGGGTCAACCTCAAGGACAAGCTCTACAGGATGATCCTCGCCGCCGAACAGCACTAAAGCGATCGGCCCCGACGCCTGCGGCCCGGAGCCCAACTCTGGGCCGTTTTGCTGCCTAGCCTGCCGTGACGATGTCCACCGTGCCGTACTGGCGCCTGTCCGGCTTCTACTTCTTCTATTTCGCGTTCATTGGCGCCATGGCGCCCTATTGGGGGCTATACCTGAAGTCCCTCGGCTTCGCGGCCTTTGAGATCGGGGTGCTGATGTCGCTTTTGCAGGTCATGCGCATCTTGGCGCCCAATGTCTGGGGCCACATCGCCGACCGCAGCGGCCGCCGCGTGGCGATCGTGCAGACCGCCGCTTTAGCCTGCCTGTTCGCCTATCTCGGCGTCTTTCTCGATCAATCCTTCTGGTGGCTGTTCGCGGTGATGAGCCTGATCAGCTTTTTCTGGAGCGCACCGCTGCCGTTGGTAGAGGCGACCACGCTCTCCCACCTCAAGGAACGCAGCGACCACTACGGCCGCATCCGGCTGTGGGGGTCGATCGGATTCATCCTCGTGGTGCTGGGCCTAGGCGCCGCCTTGGATCACTACCCGACCGGCATCGTGCCCTGGGTGGTGCTCGGCCTGCTCGTCGGCATCTGGCTCAGCAGCCGCCTGATCCCCGAGGCGATGTTAGTGCATGCCGAGCATGAACACACGCCCATGGGCCAGGTGCTGCGCCGGCCAGAGGTGTGGGCGCTGCTCATCGCCGCCATCCTGATGGTGGCGGCGCACGGCCCTTACTACACCTTTTTCACCATCCACTTGGTCGAGGCTGGCTACAGCAAGACCTTTGCCGGCTGGATGTGGGCCCTGGGCGTGATCTGCGAGATCGGCATCTTCCTCGCCCTGCCGCGACTCATCAAACGGGTGCGTATGGAGACGGTGTTGCTGCTGACGCTGATGGCGGCGGCGTTGCGTTTTCTGCTGCTCGCCTGGTGGGTGGATGTCGTCCCCGTGTTGCTGCTTGCTCAGGCCTTGCACGCGCTCACCTTTGGCGCCTACCACGCCGCGGCCATGGCCCTGGTGCATCGCCATTTCCGCGGCCGCGTTCAGGCCCGTGGGCAGGCGCTCTACAACAGCTTGGCCTATGGCATCGGCGGCAGCTTCGGCAGCCTCTACGCCGGTGCGGCCTGGGATGCCCTTGGCGCCAGCCTCACCTTTGTCCTCGGCGCGACGTGTGCCGCTACGGCGGCCGCCGTCTTCGCCTGGCGGGGCTGGCCGTGAAATTCAGGTTGCCGATTCGCTGCAGACGCGATTTCTACCTTGGGCCTTAGCTCGGTAAAGGGCCTGATCGGCGCGCCGCAAAAGCTTGTCGACCTCATGGCAGTTAGGGGTATCCTGTGCCATGGCGGCAACACCGACGCTTATAGTGATTGGGATGACCATACTGCCGATAGAGCAGGGAGTGGCACTAATGTGAGCGCGTAAGCGCTCAGCGAGTTGGCAGGCGGCTGGCAGAGAGGTGTCAGTTGCCAGCACCAAAAACTCCTCGCCGCCGAAACGTCCCACCACATCGCTAGCGCGTAAGACGCTGCGCAGCCGTTTCCCGACCTCGATGAGTGCGGCATCGCCTACCTCGTGCCCGTGGGTGTCGTTGATGCGCTTGAAATGGTCGATATCGATCAGCAGCACGCACAAGGAACGGTCGTTGCGCTTAGCTGCAGCGCATTCTTGACCCAGGCGGTTGACCAGGTAGCGCCGGTTGGGTAGACCAGTCAACGCATCGGTGAGTGCGGCGGCCTCGGCCTTTTGCAAGGCCTCGGCGAGCTCGGCGTTGCGACGAATGAGCTCATGCTTGAGCTCGATCAAGCGCGTGCCTGCCTTTAGGCGGGCAAGCAGGATGCGGGCGTCGAAAGGCTTGACGACATAATCGTCGGCGCCTAGGGCGAAGGCCTGGGCCAAGGTGTCGGTGTCGTCGAGCACGGTCACGACGACGACGTACATCTGGCGGCCAGCCTCCGTGGCGCGTAGTCCCTCGATGAGCTTGAGGCCACCGCCAGGCATGACCAGATCGGTGAGCACGATATCGGGGAGCCAGTCGAGGGCGAGGGTGAGCCCTGTCTGCGCGTCTTTCGCCAAGCGCGCCTCGAACCCAGCTTTGGCCATCAGCCCCTCCAGCAACCTCGCCATGGCGACATCGTCTTCTACAATTAATACCCGGATGTGGGGGGGTCGAACCGGGGTAAAACGCGTCGAAAGCTCAGCAAAAGAAGCGGGTAAAACCACAGGGACGGCGAGCAAATCTCCCCAAGACCGCCAGGTCTGCAAGATGTCGTCGCCGAAGGGGATGAGGTCATAGACGCCGAGTGAGGCGGCAAGGGGCTCGATGGCTCTGAGCTCTTGCAGGCGCGCTTCGTCGGCCAGGAAAAAGCTGTCAGCTAGGCGGTGTGCGAGGCTGAGGGTGGCAGCGACCTTCCAGGGGCGACTACTGACGTCCCATGGCCAGTCTTCCTTGGGTATAACATGCCAACGCACCGCATCCTGAAATAGCTTGGGGAAACCCCAATCGTTAAGGAGCCACACGGATAACTGTATATGGTCCATCCCTAGACGCTGTCGCTCTAACTCGAGCAAGTTCGCTATGTCTTGGGTGGGGTATTCTTGTTGCAGCCTCATGTACGCTTCTGCCTCGAGTTCAACGAGCGCAAGCTTGCCAACCTCTGCCACAAGGCCTAGGGTGAATAGTTCAGCGGCAGGAGCAGCGCGGCAGATGGTGCCCAAGGACTGGGCCGCGCAGGCCTCGGCCAGAGCACGCGACCAGAAGGTTTGGTAGTCGAAGCCGTTTCCGTGTCTATCTCGTTGTGCATCAATGAGGGAGAAAGCGAGGACGAGGTTCCGCACCGTGGGTAGCCCCAAGAGCATGAGCACCTCCGGGGTGATGGCTACCGCAGGGCGTGGCCGCGCATAGGCGGCAGAGTTGGCTAGGCGTAGAAGTCGTCCGACCAACGCCGGGTCGCTTTGGATGAGGCGCACGAGCTCAGTAAGGGGCGTGTTGTCACGTTCGAGCTTAAGCATTAATTGCCGTGCGACACGAGAAGGGCCAGGCAGACGCCCGTTTGCCTGATGTTCGGAAAGGCGTTGCTGATCGATCATGGTCTGGTGGGGCGCTCTTGGTAACGGTCGTGGATGGCCCGTACCTCGTCCCAGGCACGCAGAAAGGCCTCAACTAGTACGGGATCAAAATGCTTGCCGGCTTGCTCGACGAGGAAGGCGCGGGCGCGTTCGAGCGGCCAGGCCTGTTTATAGGGACGTTCCGAGGTCAAGGCATCGAAAACATCGGCGATAGCGACTATGCGGCCATACAGGGGAATGGCCTCGCCACTGAGCCCCTGCGGATAGCCCGAGCCATCGAATTTTTCGTGGTGGTTCAAGGCGATGATGGCTGCTGCCTGCAGTAGGGGCGAGGTTGAGTCAGCTAGGATCTCATAGCCAAGGCGCGGGTGGCGTTTCATGATCTCAAATTCAGCCGCATCAAGCCGACCGGGCTTGAGGAGGATTGCATCCGGAATGCCTACTTTGCCGACGTCGTGCATCGGGCTTGCCTCCAGGATTAGCTCTTGTTCCTCGGGAGAAAGGCCGATCTGGACGGCGATCAGGCGAGAATAGTGTGACATGCGCAATAGGTGTGCCCCAGTATCTGGGTCACGGTACTCGGCGGCGCGCGACAAGCGCAGGATGGTCTCTTTCTCGCGGCTGCGGATCTCCTGTGTGGCCTTGGCCACCTCTTCGGCGAGCCAGGCCGCGCGGTCGGCGAGCTTGCGCTCGGCATCGATGAGCGCGAGCTGGTTCTTGATCCGTGCGGTGAATTCGGCGGCATCTAGGGGTTTGGTGAGAAAGTCCCGCGCCCCAAGTTCCAGGGCCTGATAGCGTACATCACGTTCTAGATCCGCGGTGATCATGATCACCGGCGTGGCGGCGCGTTCGGGTATGGCCTTCAGTCGGCGCATGAAGGTGAGCCCGTCCAACTCCGGCATCATGTAATCGAGGAGGATTAGATCAGGGCGGTTTTCCACACACCAATCCAGCGCCAGTACAGGGTCGGTGAGGGCTATGCTTTCAACCCCGGAGAGCTTGTTTAGCAGCCGCTCAATCAGTGCGAGGTTGGTGGCATTGTCGTCGACGGCGAGGATGAGGGACATCGTTTAGATTCCTAGCCATGGGCGCGAATGGCGCGCAAAAAAGCCTCAGTGGCGGTCTCGAGCTTAGCGAGCGGCTCACCCAAGATGCGGCCGGCGCGAGCAGCTGTCTCAAGTTCAGCCGCGAGTGCGGACAACGCCCGAGCGCCAACGCTGGCAGCCGACCCCTTAAGTTCATGTGCCGCCGCAACCATAGCTTGCGCATCTTGCTGACGACCTGCCTCCTGTAATCGCTGCACCAGCTTAGGCAAACCAGCGATGAAGATATCCAGGATTTCTCGAGCCAGTTCAGCATCTCCTCCTGTAGCGAGCTCAAGGGCCTTGTGGTCGATGATCTCAGGCGGCGGCGAAGAAGGTGAGTTCACGCTAAGCAGGTTGTTGCGCGCCAAGACCTGCTCTAGTCGTTCACGTGTGACGGGTTTGGATAAGTAGTCGTCCATGCCAGCGGCGAGACACCGTTCACGGTCACCTTCCAAGGCGTTTGCAGTCATGGCGATAATACGCGTGCGCGCCCGTCCTGTTTCGGCTTCCAGTCGACGTATCTCTGCGGTTGCGGCAAAGCCATCCATCTCGGGCATTTGGCAATCCATAAGAATGAGATCGAAAGGCTGCGCTTGCCAGGCGTTGATCGCTTCAAGCCCATTGCTCGCAACGCTTACCCGGTGTCCGAGTTTTTCGAGCATGGCCACCGCGACGCGTTGGTTGACGGCGTTATCCTCGACCAACAGCAGGTTAAGCGAACTGCTTGATTCTAATGGGCCTTTGTCAGTGCTTGGGCTGGTCAAGCGGTTGGGGGATGTCAGGAGGACCTGAGCGAAACTGTCGTGAATGCGAGATTGCGCGTAAGGTGGACTAAAGATACCAGCAGCCCCCACGGCCTGCCAGTAATCCCGTTCCGACTTATCGCTCTGATCAGGAAAGACGACGAAGATCGGATAGCGGCGGCATAGCTTAAGCAGCTTAGCGCGCCAACTCTCGTTGATCGGGGCGAAGACTACGGCCCCCGCCGCAGCCGTGCCCAGAAGTCCCTCCAGCTCATGGGGCTGGGTGCAGGGTTTGACGGTGATGCCCCAGGCGGTGAGTAGACGCTGCCAAAGCAACAATACTTGCTTAGCGGGTGCTGGTAGATGATGCTGATCTGCGATCCAGGCCAAAGTAAGGCCTGACAGGCTGACTGGGGCAGATGCCTCTGTTGCCGGCCGAAGCGGGAGCTCGACGTAAAAGCGGCTGCCAACGCCCAGCTCGCTTTCTGCCCACACGCGTCCGCCCATGGCCTCGGCCAGCTTGCGCGTGATGGCAAGCCCTAAGCCTGTGCCACCGTATTTGCGCGTTGTAGCTGCCTCGGCCTGGGTAAACGGGCTAAAAAGCCGTGGCAGCACATCGGCAGCAATGCCAGGACCGCTATCCTGCACCATGAAGCGGATGTGATGCGGGTCAGGGGCAAATGCTGCGAGCTCAATCTCGCCCCGTTCAGTGAATTTCGCTGCGTTACCAAGCAGATTAAGCAGGATTTGCTTAAGCCGTGTCGGATCACCCTGGATCGCCGGCGGCAGCCTGGGGTCAAGGTGGTTGTGCAGTAGCACCGGTTTGTCTGCTAAACGCGGCGCAACTACGTCAAGGCAAGCATCGAGCAGAGGGCCAAGGGGGATGGGTAAGTCCTCCAACACCATCGCGCCGGCCTCTAACTTGGAATAATCGAGGATGTCGTTAATCAGGGCAAGCAGGTGATCGGCAGAGACCTTGATGGTGCGTACATACTCTGCTTGCTCGCTGTCCAATGCGGTATCGGCTAACAGGTCGGCCATGCCGATAACACCATTGAGCGGTGTGCGGATCTCGTGGCTCATCACGGCGAGGAATTCCGATTTCAGTCTAGCGGCCGACTCGGCCGCCTCCTTGGCCTCACGCAGCTTCTGGGCCAGCTCCTTTTGCGCGCTGACGTCGTCGAATACCGCCACCGAGGCAACCAGTTGCCCCTCCTGGTAAAGTGGGGCCGCTACAACGCGTACAGGCACCGGTAGACCGTTCTTGTGCCAGAAGGTCTCATCCTCGCTGCGGTAGATGCGTCGGTCGGTGAATGCAAGGCGGATGGGGCAGTCCTCGGCGGGCAAAAAGCTGCCGTCGGCGCGGTGGTGATGGATGATGTTGTGTAAGTCTTGGCCCAACACCTCTTCGGCGCGCCAGCCCAGTAGCCGCTCGGCGGCGGCATTGAAGAAGGTGCAGCGCCCCTCGCCATCCAGTGTGTAGACGCCTTCGCCTAGGTTGTCCAAAATGGCTTGTAAGTAGGCGTTATTCTGCTTTAGCTGGTCATGTAAGGACTCAAGCTCTGCTGTTTTCGCCTTCAGCTCGCTGATGTCCTGGAACAGCCCGACATAGCGCTCGATCTCACCCGCCTCGTTGGGGATGGCGACGATGGTGAGGATTTCGGGGTAGATGCTGCCGTCTTTACGCCGGTTCCAGATCTCCCCTTGCCAATAGCCCTTGCTTTTGATGTTTTGCCACATGGCCGCGTAGAAGGCCTGGTCGTGACGACCTGATGACAGTAGCTTGGGAGATTGCCCTACTACCTCCTCGCGGCGGTAGCCGGTCACCTGCGTGAAGGCCGGGTTGATATCGACGATACGATTGTCAGCGTCGCAGAAAACCATGGCTTGCGGCATGAATTCGAAAACTCGGTTACTTACCCGCTGGGCCAAAACTAACTCTGTCACCCAGGCGTGGTGACGGCATGCGGCCAAAGACCACTTAAAACGCGTCAGTAGCCGCGCGACCTCCATTAGCATCGCCGGGTCCAACGGCCTTATGACGTGCATGGCAAATACACCGAAATCGTCCAATGGCCAGAGATGGATGGTACCCTCTTCAGCGCGCCCCACACTCCAAAAGGACTCGGGGGGTAGCCCAGAGAGCTGGCTGGGTCCAGCGGTCATCAGCTCGGACCAGTCAGACCAGGCATGCTCGCGCGGATGACTGTAAAGCTGCCAGCCGCCGTCAGCACGCAGTTGGCCAACTGCACAAGCCTTTGGCGTAAGGTAATCACAGACGGCAGCGAGGAAACGGTGGATCTCCTCCTCCTCTAATAGCCCTTGCCCAAGTGTTAGGCTGATCTCGAAGAGGAGTGCGCGCAATTGTTGGATGTTGTCGAGGTCAGGCACGGTTTACTGGCTCCATCAATCGTATCAAGCCAGGGGGATGGTAGCGGGCTGGCCAGGTATTGCAAATAGACGAAGCCTACATCCCAGAAGAAGATGAACAAGAGGGGCTAAGCCGCGATCCTGACGAGCCAGCACATGCGCAAGATGACATGGCAGGTCGCATGTCGATTAAAGCATCACCTGAGCGCCTTTTACCCCCTAGGCGGTTAGGCGGCTGCGCAGACGGCGCGAGATCGGAGTGATTGTCCGCCCATACGGCGAAACGCTGGCCCCCTACAAGGCGCAGATAGATGCTACTACGCCAGGCGGTTTTCGCTCGCGCTTTTGGTTCGCTGCAATCACCGGGAATGGTATACTACGCAATTCTTGACTCGGTAGGGAGTGATGCTCTCGCCGCCTTTCTTCATTTAACCGTCGATGCCGCGAACCCTCTACGACAAGCTCTGGGATGCGCATGTGGTGCACGAGGAGCCCGATGGCAGCACGCTCCTCTACATCGACCGCCACTTGGTGCACGAGGTGACCAGCCCGCAGGCCTTCGAGGGGCTGAAACTCGCCGGTCGCCGGCCATGGCGTCCGGAATCGGTGCTGGCCGTGCCGGATCACAACGTCCCCACCACCGCCCGGGCGCAGGGGATTGCCGACCCCGTGTCGCGGCTGCAGGTCGAGACCCTCGATGCCAATTGCCGGGAATTCAATCTGCTGGAGTTCCCGATGCAGGATCGCCGGCAGGGCATCGTGCACGTCATCGGTCCGGAGCAGGGCTTCACCCAGCCGGGCATGACCATCGTCTGCGGCGACTCGCACACCAGCACGCACGGCGCCTTCGCCGCCTTGGCCTTTGGCATCGGCACCTCCGAGGTCGAGCACGTCCTGGCGACCCAATGCCTCTGGCAGAAAAAAGCCAAGCGCATGCTGGTCAAGGTCGAGGGTGAGCTCGGCCATGGGGTCACGGCGAAGGACATCGCTTTGGCCTTGATCGGCAAGATCGGCACCGCCGGCGGCACCGGCTACGCCATCGAATTCGCCGGTAGCACCATCCGCGACCTGTCCATGGAAGGGCGCATGACCCTGTGCAACATGGCCATCGAGGCCGGTGCGCGCGCCGGCATGGTGGCGGTGGACGAAAAGACCATCGACTATCTGCGCGGCCGGCCCTTTGCCCCCAAAGGGGCGTCGTTCGAGGCCGCGGCCGCTTGGTGGCGGACGCTCGTCTCCGATCCGGACGCCCGCTTCGATGCCGTGGTGACGCTCGCTGCCGCCGACATCGTGCCCCAGGTCACCTGGGGGACCTCGCCGGAGATGGTGGTGCCGGTGACCGGCCGCGTACCCGATCCCGCCGAGGCGCCCACACCGGTCAAACGCGCCGATTGGGAGCGGGCCCTGAAGTACATGGGCCTCGCGCCGCATACGCCGATCACCGAGATCAAGGTGGACAAGGTGTTCATCGGCTCCTGCACCAATTCGCGCATCGAGGACCTGCGCGCGGCGGCGGCGGTGGTGCGCGGGCGCCGGCTAGCCGATAATGTCAAGCTGGCCATGGTCGTGCCGGGCTCCGGGCTGGTGAAGGCACAGGCCGAGGCCGAGGGGCTGGACCGCATCTTCCGCGAGGCGGGCTTTGAATGGCGTGAGCCGGGCTGCTCCATGTGCCTGGCGATGAATGCCGACCGCTTGGAGCCCGGCGAGCGCTGCGCCGCCACCTCCAACCGCAATTTCGAGGGACGGCAGGGGCCTGGCGGGCGCACGCACCTGGTCAGCCCGGCCATGGCCGCCGCCGCGGCAGTCTTTGGGCATTTCGTCGATGTGCGCACGCTGTAAGGCGCGAAGCGCACGCGGCATGGGCACCCCCTTGCCGCCCGGGCGAGGGGGCAAGGCGGGCGCATGGCGCCCGGCGCTTACGTCCTTTGGGCCTGACATGGCCAATGCCATGTCGTATTGACGTCGAGGGAGGCACATGACCCCGAAAAACTTGATCGTTTTGGGCGTGATCAAACTGCTGCTCATCGGCCTGGCCATCGGCGTGGTGGTTGGCCTCTATGGCTGCAACACCGTGCGCGGCATCGGCCAAGACATCGAGAAGGCCGGCGAGGCCATCCAGAGATCGACGCGATGAAGCCTTTCATCCGCCATGAGGGCCTGGTGGCGCCCCTGAATCGCGCCAACGTCGACACCGACGCCATCATCCCGAAACAGTTTCTCAAGTCCATCAAGCGCACCGGCTTCGGACCCAACCTGTTCGATGAATGGCGCTATCTGGACCATGGCGAGCCGGGGCAAGACTGTAGCCGCCGGCCGCTCAACCCCGAGTTCGTGTTGAATCAGCCGCGTTACCAAGGCGCCAGCATCTTGCTCACACGCGAAAACTTCGGCTGTGGCTCGTCGCGCGAGCATGCCCCCTGGGCCCTGCAGGACTATGGCTTCCGCGTCCTTATCGCTCCGAGCTTCGCCGACATCTTCTACAACAACTGCTTCAAGAACGGCTTGCTGCCCATCGTCCTGCCGGCCGAGGTTGTGGAGCGGCTGTTCCAAGAGGTCGAGGCCAACCCCGGTTACCGCTTGCGGGTAGACCTTGAGGCGCAGACCCTCACCACACCCTTCGGCGAGACGATCCATTTCGAGGTCGATGCCGAGCGCAAGCACCGCCTGCTCAACGGGCTGGACGACATCGGCATCACCTTGCAGCATATCGACAAGATCCGCGCTTATGAGGCGCGGCGCCGTCAGGAAGCGCCCTGGCTGTTCGAGGCGCCGGCCGCGGCATCACAAGCTGCCTAGCCCGTTGCCACTAGCGCGAAGCGAGGCAAATCTGGAGATCGGTGCATGAAGATTGCAGTGTTGCCGGGAGACGGCATCGGCAAGGAGATCGTCGCGCAGGCGATGAAGGTGCTCGACGCCCTCAGGCGCGATGGACTCAAGCTCGAAACCGAGCTCGCCCCCATCGGGGGCGCGGGCTACGATGCAGTAGGCGACCCCTTGCCGGAGGCTACGCTCAAGCTCGCACAGCAGGCGGACGCCGTGCTACTGGGGGCAGTGGGCGGCCCGCAGTACGATCAGCTGCCGCGCCCGCTGCGCCCGGAGCGCGGGCTATTGCGCATCCGCAAGGCACTCAACCTGTTCGCCAACCTCAGGCCGGCGCTGCTCTATCCCGAGCTTGCCAGCGCCTCGACCTTGCGGCCGGAGGTGGTGGCCGGGCTAGACATCATGATCGTGCGCGAGCTCACTGGCGATGTCTACTTCGGGCAGCCGCGCGGCATCGAGGTCAGAGATGGCGAACGGGTGGGTTACAACACCATGGTCTACTCGGAATCGGAGATCCGGCGCGTGGCCCACGTGGCCTTCGGCATCGCCATGAAACGCAGCAAAAGGCTCTGTTCGGTCGAGAAGGCCAACGTCCTGGAGTGTTCCGAGCTGTGGCGCGATGTGGTGGCCGAGGTGGCGAAGGATTACCCCGAGGTGGAGCTCACCTCCATGTACGTGGACAACGCCGCCATGCAGTTGGTGCGCAATCCGAAGCAGTTCGACGTCATCGTCACCGGCAACCTGTTCGGCGACATCCTCTCCGACGAGGCCGCCATGCTCTCGGGCTCCATCGGCATGCTGCCCTCGGCCTCGCTCGACGCGCACAACAAAGGGCTTTACGAACCCATCCACGGCAGCGCCCCCGACATCGCCGGTCGTGACCTGGCCAATCCGCTCGCCACCATTTTGTCGCTGGCGATGATGTTCCGCTACAGCTTCGACGACGAGGCTACCGCCGGGCGCATCGAGACGGCGGTCAAGCGCGTCCTCGCCCGTGGGCTGCGCACCGCCGACATCTGGACCGAGGGCTGCGAGCGCGTCTCCTGCAGCGCCATGGGTGATGCCGTCGTGGCGGCGTTGTGATCGATCACGGCAATAGAGGTTGACGACATGAAAAAGACAGTAGGCTTGGTCGGCTGGCGCGGCATGGTCGGCTCGGTGCTCATGGGCCGCATGCGCGAGGAGGGCGATTTCGACCTCATCGAACCGGTGTTCTTCTCCACCTCCAACCCAGGCGGACAGGGGCCGGACATCGGCCGCGAGGTGCCGCCGCTCAAGGATGCGATGTCCATCGACGCGCTCAAGGCGATGGAGGTGATCATCACCTGCCAGGGCGGCGACTATACCAAGGCGGTCTATCCGAGACTACGCCAGGCGGGCTGGAACGGCTACTGGATCGATGCCGCCTCGACGCTGCGCATGCAGGAGGAGGCCATCATCATCCTCGACCCGGTCAACCGCAGGCTCATCCAGGACGGCTTGGCCCGGGGGGTGAAGACCTATGTCGGCGGTAACTGCACGGTGTCGCTCATGCTGATGGCCATCGGCGGCCTCATCGAGGCCGGCCTGGTGGAGTGGATCGCGCCACAGACCTACCAGGCCGCCTCTGGCGCCGGCGCGCGCAACATGCGCGAGCTGCTCGAGCAGATGGGCGCCATCCACGCCGAGGTCAAAGCCCTGCTCGACGACCCGGCTGCCGCCATCCTGGAGATCGACCGCAAGGTCACCGCTTTTCTGCGCTCTGACCGCTTCCCCCTGGATGCCTGGCCCGTGCCGCTTGCCGCCTCGCTCATCCCCTGGATCGACGCGCAGATGGAAACCGGGCAGTCGAGGGAGGAGTGGAAGGCACAGGTGGAGGCGAACAAGATCCTTGGCCGCAGCGCCAACCCCATCCCCATCGATGGCCTGTGCGTCCGCATCGGGGCCATGCGCTGCCATAGCCAGGCGCTCACCATCAAGCTCACCCGCGATGTCCCCCTTGACGACATCCACGCCATCATCGCCAGCCACAACCAATGGGTGCGGGTGGTGCCCAACGAGCGTGAGATCACCATGGCGCAGCTTACTCCCGCCGCCGTGAGCGGCACTCTCACGGTGCCCGTGGGACGTATGCGCAAACTCAACATGGGCCCAGAATACCTGGCCGCCTTCACCGTCGGCGACCAGCTGCTGTGGGGGGCGGCCGAGCCCCTGCGGCGCATGTTGCGCATCCTGCTGGAGGCTTGAAGCTGGCCGGCGTGGACCCTCGACCCATCGCCGTCGTCGGCGCCGATGACCCGGTCGGCGAGGCGCTGCTGGAAGCGCTGGCGCAGTCTGCCCAGGCGCCGGCAGCGATCCTGCCCGTCAGCCTGGAAGAGGCAGAGGGCTGTGTCCGCTACGGCGAAGCCGAGCTCCCCTGCCAGCGTGCCGACGAGGTCGACTGGTCGACGCTAAAGGCGGTGATCTTCGCTGCACGCACGCCGTCGGCGATGCGTCTGGCGCGCGATCTTATCGCGCGTGGCTGTCGCCTGGTGGCCGTGGAGGGGCTTGCCACCGCTCCCGCCGGTCAGCTCATCGAGGTGCAGTCTGCACCGATGGCGGCGATTGCGCGCGTGCTCCTGCCGCTCGTGGGCGATGCCGGCTTGCGGCGTCTGTCGGGCTTCATTGGCCTGCCCGTCGCGGCGCGAGGGCGAGGCGGGGTCGATGAACTGGCGCGGCAGTCGCGTGCCCTGTTCGCGCTGGAGGCGATCGAGCCCGAGGTCTTCCCCGTCCAGATCGCCTTCAACCTGCTGCCGCAAGTAGGGGAGATCGGTGAGGATGGCCTAAGCGCCCTGGAGCGTAGTCTTGCGCATGCGCTGCAAGGGATCTGGGGGGAGGAGATGGTCGCGCAACTCACCGCGGCATGGATACCCACCTTCCACGGCGGCGTGGTCGCCTTGCATGGCCGCGCTGCTGGCGGTCTGGAGCGTGAAAGGCTACGCGCGCGGCTGGCGCGGGTACCAGGCGTGCTGGTCATGGAGGGTACTCTGCCTGGGGCTGCGCCGACGCCCGCCACCGATGGCGTCGATAGCACGGATGTCGTGCTGGGGCGACTCAGGCTGGAAGATGCGGACGCAGGGTGTTTCTCTTTCTGGCTTACCTACGATCATTCCCGGTTGGAGGCCTTACAGCTCTGCCGAGGCGTAGAAAAACTGATTGAATCTCAGAGGAATTAAAGATAACTTTGCATTAGGAACCCTACGGCAGAGCAACAGAGCTGTGATAGCTGCGGATGCAATTGTGACGTCGGCAATAACAAATCGCGTAGGACTCTCTGAACCGCTCGCTGGGCAAGATTACGTTACTGCATCGTGTTTTGTCGGCATCTGCGGTTACAATTGCGCGATTCAAAGTGCTACACGCCAGGTTTAAGTATGGAGATGGATTGCCACTGGGCGTAACGATGTACCGTTTCGTTCTGCATAGTGTCTTTCTTTTCATCGGCTTTATCGCTTTGCATGCGGAAGCGGTTGGTCTGGGCAAACTGGCTATCTTTTCCGCCCTGGGGCAGCCATTACGCGCTGAGATAGAGTTAGTCGACGTTCAGCGTGAAGAACTCGGTACGGTGAGTGCTCGTCTCGCCAGCGCTGAAGCCTTTCGACAGGCCCGCATCGAGCGCGCTGAGATTCTCAATGCGCTGCGTTTTGAAGTCGAACGGCGTCATGATGGTCAGCCAGTCATACGTATCACCTCTACCTCACCGATCGCTGAGCCTTTTCTCGATTTGCTCATCGAGTTGAACTGGAGCGCTGGCCGTCTTATTCGTGAGTACACGCTATTGCTTGACCCACCGGCCGAGGCCAAATCTAAAGAGGATGCACCACCAGTCGCAGCTGCTTTAGTCAAGCAACCTGCCAAAGAGGATGCTTTACCTAAGGAGTCGGCTGAGTCAGATCGGGCAGGGCGCTATGGGCCGGTACGCCGTGGTGAGACCCTTAACGCCATCGCCAATAAGACCAGGCCGGCGGATGCATCCACAGAGCAGATGATGCTGGCTATCTACGCTCAAAATCCATCAGCGTTCCTTGGTGGGAACATGAATCGTCTCAAGCGTGGGGTAACCCTCGTCATCCCTGAGCGCGAAGAAGTTCTGCTCATCGATCCCATGGTTGCCATCCGGGAGGTGCAACTGCAGGTCAAGGCGTGGAAGTCCTCTCGGGCGCGGTTGGCAGAGGCCGCCTCCCAAGCGGCCAGTCTTAGCCATGATGCCGCCGGCGGTCGCATTCAGCCCAAGTCTGAAAACCGGACGCTGACACCGGCAAAGCCTGTTGAGGATGTGCTTAAGCTCTCCCGTGGTGAGCCACAGGTTGGCAAGGCGTTGGCGCGTATCCAATCCCTAGAGGAGGAGCTTGCTGCCAAGGCTCGAGCGCTGAAAGAGGCACAGGAGCGCATTGACCAGCTTGAGCGCACCATCAAGGATTTGCAACGCCTTCTACGCTTGAAAGCTGAGGAACAGGCTGCCCGTCGAGAGGAGGTGGCTCCGCCCCCACCGGCACCGGTTGCTCCCTCTGCAACAGCGAAAGAGCCAACCCCTGGACTGACACCTCCCTCCCCAGACCTTAGGGGGGCCGAGTCGGCCTGGTGGGCGATTTTGTTTGACAACCCTCTATATCTTGTTGGTCTTACCGCTGCGGGATTGCTCACCCTCGTGCTGGCGGGGATGTCTTGGCACAAGCACCGGCAGCGGAAGACTCAACCGAGCAAGACCCTAGGAGTCAGTGGTCGGACGAGGGATAGCGCTCAGACGCGCGCAGATGCGAAAGCGTCTGGTGCGCCCACAGAGGGGACTGCGCTGATGACCGATTTTAGCCGCTTGGGTATGGGGACCATCGATGCGCATGAGGTTGATCCCATCGCTGAGGCTGAGGTTTATATCGCCTATGGCCGTGATGCCCAGGCGGAAGAAATCCTGAAAGAAGCGCTAAATAAAGATCCCAATCGGCACGAGATTGCGCTCAAGCTGCTGGAAATCTACGCAGCGCGCAGGGACCGGCTCGCCTATGAGGCACAGGCGCGGGCACTCTATGCTAGGGTGGGTGCTGGTAGCGAGATCTGGCAGAAAGTCGCCGAGATGGGACGTAGCATAGATCCGGACAACCCCTTGTACCGTATGGCAGTGGTCGAGGCTAGCTCGGCGGCACCAGCGGCCGCTGCCGCAGTGGCCGTTGCTGGATTAGCCGCCAAAGAAGCAGACGCATACGCCCAAGCCCAGGATGCTCCTGTAGCAACTTCTCCGGTCATCGACACGCTTCCCTATACCGAAGAAGAACCGTCAAGCCAGCTTTTGGTTGAGCCAGAGGCTGAGGTTACAGCTGAGACAGTCCCTGAGGAAAAAGTGGCTGAGCAGCCTTTAGTGGCCCCCGCGGTCAGCACTGAAGGTGGTATCGAGCCACCAGCTGAATTAGCGATGTTGCAGGCGGAAACTCCAGCGCCAGCGCCTCCTGTCGATCGCCCCCTGGAGAATGATATAGCGGTGATTGAGGCGAGCACACTCGAACCATTATCCGCTCAGACAGGTGCGACCTCATCTTCCCCAGCGGCGCTTAACCTTGTAGATGAAGAAAAAGAGGGGGCCGAACTGACTACAGCAGAGGCCAAGCCTGCCGAACCGATCGTTGCTGAAGAAGGACCAGCTCCCACGGTAGAGAGCACCGAGGCCACAGCCATGCTTGAGGAGGACGAAAACTCGCTGGCACCGTGGGATCTAGATCTTAGCGCCATTGACTTGGAGCTCAGTGAGCCAGCGGAGCGAAATGGCGCGCGCGGTGAGTTAGACGAGACCCAGAGTGCCGCTTCTGAAAAGGCTGCGGAGGATGAGGCCGAGAGCGTGCGCACGGAGGAGGCGCCAACCGAGATTGATCCGGAAATCTGGGAGGAAAATAACACCAAGCTCGATCTCGCTAGGGCCTATATTGAGATGGGGGATCTCGAGGGGGCGCGCGAGATCCTGCAAGAGGTGTTGAACGATGGCGACAGCCAGCAGCGCGACACGGCCAAGAAATTACTCAGTGAGGTTGCGTAGGTCGTTGCCACGCTGCACCCAGGCATCCGCATCTTAAGCTTTGTACTGGCCGCCCTGGTGGTCCCGGCGCTGGGTTTGGCGCAGCTTGCGGGCTTGAGCCTGGCCCTGGGCATCGTCAGCCATGGCCGGGCGGGGGAGGTGATGCGCCTGTTGCGGCGGACCCGTTGGCTGCTAATGCTCACGCTCGTCATGTATGGCTACAGTCTGCCGGGTGATGCCCTGGTCGCGGGGCTAGCGCACTACTCACCCAGCCGCGAGGGCCTCCTACAGGGTCTCGTGCAGGCCTGGCGGCTTGGCTTGCTGCTCGTGCTGCTCGACGCCCTCGTGCTGCGCATGCCGCTTGTCGATCTCATGGCAGGGCTATACAGTCTGCTGCGTCCCTTCACGGCCGTGGGGGTCGATCGCGATCGCGTGGCGGTGCGCCTGATGCTCACCCTCACGGCGATGCAACGCGCCGAGGGTCTAGCGGCGCTACGCGATCTGCTCGCGGCTCGAGCAGCCGACGAGCGCGAACCCGGCAGCGTCGAGCTTGCCGTGCGGCCTTATCGCCTCACTGATTGGTGCGTGCTCAGCCTCATGCTGCTGGGGGTGGCGTGGCTGTACGCATAGCCTTGGGGCTCGAATACGACGGGCGGGCCTTCTGCGGCTGGCAAACCCAACCCGCCGGCTGCGCCGTCCAGGACGTCCTGGAGCAGGCCTTGAGCCATATCCATGGCCAGCCGGTGCAGACCGTGGTGGCAGGGCGCACCGATGCCGGGGTGCATGCCCTGGCCCAAGTGGTGCATTTCGATGCCATCCACGCGCGCCCGGATAGCGCCTGGGTGCGTGGGGTCAACGCCCTGCTGCCCGCCAGCGTGGCCGTCCTGTGGGCGCGCCAGGTGGCCGACCACTTCCATGCCCGGCATGCGGCCAAAGAGCGCAGCTACCGTTATGTTCTGCTCGATCACCCGGTGCGACCGGCCGTCCTCGCTGGCCGCGTCGGCTGGGTCCATGCGCGGCTTGACACCGATAAGATGGCGGCCGCTGCGGCCCATCTACTGGGCTGGCACGATTTCTCCGCCTTCCGGGCGGCGGAGTGTCAGGCGCGCTCGGCGGTGCGCGAACTACGCCGGGCGAGCGTCAAACGCATTGGGGACTTCGTCGTGTTCGAATTCAGCGCCAATGCCTTCCTCCACCACCAGGTGCGCAACATGGTGGGGGCCCTGGTTTGGGTCGGTCTTGGGCGTCGGTCGCCTGACTGGATTGCCGAGCTGCTTGCCAGTCGCAACCGTACCCTAGGGGCGGCGACCTTTGCTGCGGAGGGCCTTTATCTCACCGGCGTGCGCTATGATCCTGTGTGGGGCTTGCCAGAGCCGGCCGCGCGTGACCTCATGCCGGCGCTATTCGCATAAGATGCTTTTTTAGGCCATGACCCGGGTGAAGATCTGCGGCATCACCCGCATCGAAGACGCGCTGGCGGCGGCGCATGCCGGGGCCGATGCCATCGGCCTGGTGTTCGCCGCCGCCAGTCCGCGGCGGGTGAGCGTGGAACAGGCGGCGGCGATCACTCAAGTGCTGCCGCCTTTCGTGACGACCGTAGCCCTGTTTGTGGATCCGACGCCATCCGAGGTGCGGGCGGTGCTGCAGCTTATGCGCCCAGATCTGCTGCAGTTCCATGGCGATGAGCCGCCCGCATTCTGCGCCGCTTTCGGCATCCCTTACCTCAAGGCGGTGCGGGTGAGGCCAGAGACGGATTTGCTACAATACGCCAACGTCTATGCCGGCGCGCGCGGCCTACTGCTGGATGCCTATCACCCCAGCAGCCCCGGCGGCACCGGTCAGCGCTTCGACTGGGACTTGATCCCTCCCGACTTGCCCCGGCCGATCATCCTGGCCGGCGGGCTCACCCCCGACAACGTTGCCGAAGCGGTTCGCCGTGTGCGGCCGTGGGCCGTCGATGTCTCCAGCGGGGTGGAGGTCGACAAGGGCATCAAGGACGCAGGCCGGATCGCCAGATTCATTCGAGAGGTGCGCAATGCAGAGCTATGAACACGCTACGGGCCTCGCCGCTGCCACACGCGCCAACGCGGTGCCGGCTGGCTCGCGCTGGGCCGAATTGCTGCGGCTACCCGACGCCCGTGGGCATTTCGGCCCCTATGGCGGGGTGTTCGTCGCCGAGACCCTGATGGCGGCATTGGATGAATTGCGCCGCGAGTACGAGCGCGTGCGCGACGACGCCGAGTTCCAGGCCGAGCTCGAACGCGAATTGCGGCACTACGTCGGCCGTCCCAGCCCCATCTACCATGCCCGCCGCTGGTCGGAGGTGCTGGGTGGGGCGCAGATCTATCTCAAGCGCGAGGATCTCAATCACACCGGCGCGCACAAGATCAACAACACCGTCGGCCAGGCCCTTCTGGCCCGCCGCATGGGCAAGGCACGCGTCATCGCCGAGACCGGCGCCGGCCAGCACGGTGTCGCCACCGCCACGGTGGCGGCGCGCTATGGCATGGAGTGCGTGGTCTACATGGGCGCCGAGGACGTCAAGCGCCAGGCCCCGAATGTCTTCCGCATGAAGCTGTTGGGGGCCACCGTCGTGCCGGTCGAGTCCGGTTCCAAGACGCTGAAGGACGCCCTCAACGAGGCCATGCGCGACTGGGTGACCAACGTCGAGCACACCTTTTACGTCCTCGGCACCGCGGCCGGGCCGCATCCCTATCCCATGCTGGTGCGCGATTTCCAGTCCGTCATCGGGCGGGAGTGCATCGTGCAGATGCGCGAGCTCGTCGGCCGCCAGCCGGATGCCGTCATCGCCTGTGTAGGCGGCGGCTCCAATGCCATCGGCATCTTTCACCCTTACATCCCTTATGACGAGGTGCGCTTGATCGGCGTCGAGGCCGCCGGCTTGGGGCTGGCCTCCGGCAAGCACGCCGCACCGCTGGCCGCCGGCACGCCAGGCGTGCTGCATGGGTTCCGCTCCTATCTGATGCAGGACGGCAACGGCCAAGTGCTCGAGACGCACTCCGTCTCCGCCGGCTTGGACTATCCGGGCGTCGGGCCGGAACACAGCTACTTGAAGGACAGCGGCCGTGCCGAATATGTGGCGGTCACCGATGAGGAGGCCCTCAAGGCCTTTCACGACCTGTGCCGTTATGAGGGCATCATCCCCGCTCTGGAGTCCAGCCACGCCCTCGCCCATGCGGCCAAGCTCGCCCCGACCATGACGCGCGACCAGATCTTGCTCGTGAACTTGTCCGGGCGGGGCGATAAGGACATCAACACGGTTGCCGCGCTCGCCGGCATCGCACTTTGAGCATCAGACCCATGTCGCGCATCGCCCAACGTTTCGCCAGCCTCAAGGCGCAGGGCCGCAAGGCGCTCATCCCCTTCATCACCGCCGGCGATCCCGAGCCCGCCCTCACCGTGCCCTTGCTGCACACCCTGGTTGCGGCAGGGGCAGATATCCTCGAATTGGGGGTGCCTTTTTCCGACCCCATGGCCGATGGTCCGACCATCCAGCGCAGCTCGGAGCGCGCCTTGCGGCACGGCGTGAGCCTGCGCCAGGTCCTGGCCATGGTTGAGGCATTCCGTGGCAGCGACAGCGATACCCCTGTGGTGCTCATGGGCTACGCCAATCCGATCGAGGCCATGGGGCAGGAACACTTTTGCCAGGCGGCCCGCACGGCAGGCGTAGACGGCGTGCTGACGGTGGATTACCCACCCGAGGAGGCGGCCGAGTTTGCCGCCAACTTGATGAAAAATGGCCTGGACGCCATCTTCCTGCTCGCGCCAACCACCCCCGAGGCGCGCGTCGCAGCCATCGCCCGCCAGGCCAGCGGCTTCATCTACTACGTCTCCTTGAAGGGGGTCACCGGTGCCGATCGCCTCGATCTCGCCGAGGTGGCGGCAAGGCTGCCGCGCATCCGCGCCCACACCGATCTGCCCATCGGTGTGGGCTTCGGCATCCGCGATGCCGAGACTGCTCGCCGAGTGGCGCAGCTTGCCGATGCGGTGGTCATCGGCAGCCGCGTGGTGCAAGAGATCGAGCGCTCACCGCGCGCGACCCTGCTCGAAAACGTGCGCGACCTGGTCGCCGGCCTGCGCGCCGCCATCGACGCGCATGATCCGCCAACCCAACACCTTTCGCCGCCGCAATGAGCTGGTTCCAGAAGATCCTGCCGCCCAAGATCCAGCGCCGGGTCGAGGCGGCCAAGAAGACCGTGCCCGAAGGGCTTTGGAGCAAGTGCCCGAGCTGCGAGGCCGTGCTCTATGCCGCTGATTTGGACAACAACGCCCAGGTCTGTCCACAGTGCGGCTATCACAACCGCATCGGTGCCAGGAAGCGGCTCGAGCTTCTGCTCGATGCCGGCGAGCAGACCGAGATCGGCGCCAACATCTCCCCCGTGGATACCCTGCGCTTCAAGGACAGCCGTAAATACAGCGAGCGCATCGCCGAGGCGAGCAAGGAGACCGGCGAAAAGGATGCCCTGGTGGTGGTTGCGGGCAAGGTCATGGGCATGCCTGTGGTGGCGGCCGCCTTCGAGTTTCGCTTCATGGGCGGCTCCATGGGATCGGTGGTCGGCGAGCGTTTCGTGCGCGGGGTCGATGCCGCCATCAAGGGCAAACAACCCTTCATCTGCTTTACCGCCAGCGGCGGCGCCCGCATGCAGGAGGGGCTGCTGTCGCTCATGCAGATGGCCAAGACCAGCGCCGCCCTCACCCAGCTCGCCGCGCATCGGCTACCGTTCATCTCGGTGCTCACCGACCCCACCATGGGCGGCGTGTCGGCCAGCCTCGCCATGCTCGGCGACGTCATCATCGCCGAGCCCGGGGCGCTGATCGGTTTCGCCGGGCCGCGGGTGATCGAGCAGACGGTGCGGGAGAAGCTGCCGGAAGGCTTTCAGCGCTCGGAATTCCTGCTCGAGCACGGCGCCATCGACATGATCGTCGATCGCCGCGAGCTGCGTAAGACCATCGCTCGCCTGCTCGCGGCCCTCATGCGTAAACCCGTACCCAAAGCGTAAAGTCCGGTCGATCGGGGTTGAAGCAAGAGACGACCCGTCCAGGTCGGTCTGCCGGCAGCACGAAGCGGCGGGCTGAGCCGAAGTGCCTGTCTGACTGGCTGACCTGGCTCGAGGTCAGACACCCGGTCGGCATCGCGCTCGGACTCGAGCGGGTGGAGGCGGTGCGCGGCCGTCTAGGCTTGACCCTCTCCTGTCCGGTGATCACCGTCGGCGGCACCAATGGCAAGGGCTCGACCTGCGCCTATCTGGAGGCCGTGCTCACCGAGGCGGGCTATCGCGTGGGTTGCTACACCTCGCCCCACCTGCTGCACTACGGCGAGCGGGTGCGCGTGGCCAGCGCGGCGCTGCCCGACGCCATGCATATGGCTGCCTTAGCCGCGGTCGAAGCCGCGCGCGGCGACATCCCTTTGACCTATTTCGAGCATGGCACCCTGGCTGCCGTCTGGCTGTTCAACCGACTCGGCGTGACGGCCGCGGTGTTGGAAGTGGGCTTGGGCGGCCGCCTGGATGCGGTCAATGTCTTCGATGCCGATTGTGCCGTGATCACCTCGGTGGACCTCGATCATCAGGACTATCTGGGGCATAGCCGCGAGGCCATAGGCCGAGAGAAGGCCGGCATCTTCCGCCCTGGACGCCCCGCCGTGGTGACCGACCCCGAGCCCCCCCAGAGTCTGCTCGACCACGCCCATGCCGTGGGCGCGAAGCTTTACCGCTTGGGCCATGAGATCGGCATCGAGGCCCAGCAGGGCAGCTGGACCTGCCGTGTCGGCAATCGGCGCTATGCGGAGCTGCCGCCGCCGGCCCTGCCCGGTGCGTTTCAGCTCGCCAATGCGGCGGCGGCGATCACCGCCCTGGAGACGTTACGCGACCGCCTGCCGGTGAGCCTGCAGGCCCTGCGCACGGGTTTGGCGCAGGCGCGTCTAGCCGGACGTTTTCAGGTCCTGCCTGGTGCGCCCACCTTCATCCTGGATGTGGCGCACAACCCGCAGGCAGCGCGGGCACTGGCGGCCAATCTGTCCGGCCTCGGCGCCGGGGGCCGCCGCCTCGCCGTGTTCGGCATGCTGCGTGACAAGGACGTGCGCGCCGTCGTGCGCGCGCTGCGTCCCCACATCGATGCCTGGTACGTCGCCGGCCTGCCTGGTCCGCGCGGGCTGTCCGCTGACGCCCTGCTCGGGTTGCTCAAAGACGCCGAGATCGAGGCCGCCCAGGCGCATGCCGAGGTCGCCGACGCACTAGATGCGGCCTGTGCGAGCGCCGGCCCAGCCGATATAATTGTCATTTTCGGTTCCTTCCACACCGTGGCTGCCGCCACCCGTGTCTTGGCCGCAAGATCTGGCAAGCGTGACCTGGCGGCCTGAAGCCGGGCGCGAGGACAGCGGTGCAAAGGCGGATCGGTCGGAAAGCGGCGGGAAGCGGCCCGGGGTGCCGAGTGGGCTTATGCCCGCGGCGGGAATACGGCCTGCATGGCGGTGGGCACTGGCCGCGCCGCTGTCGGGCGAGGCGGAGGGAGGCGAGGGGGCATGGCCGAGAGCGATACGCTGACGAATGAGGAGTTGGAACTGCGCCGGCGGGCGCGGCGGCGGCTGGTAGGGGCCATCGCCTTGGCCCTTTTCGCCGTGGTCGTGCTGCCCATGCTATTCAACCCGGAGCCCAAACCCTTGGGGCCAGGCGTGGACATCCGCATCCCCGATCAGTCCACGCCGTTTGATCCCCAAGCGCCCGCTGCCGCCTCGGCCGAGGAGGCGGTCGAGCCGGCCACGCCTATCGCGCAGACCGCACCGCAAGCGCCAACGGTCAACCCTGCGCCCGCCAAGACCCCCCCTGACACGGCGTCCGAGCCCGCCCCCGCCACTCCTCGCGCCCCTGCCGCCCCCAAGGTGGCGCAGACACGCGACCAGGGCGCCGCGCCGGCGTCGGAGGCCTTTGCTGCGCGCGGCTATTATCTGCAGCTGGGCGCCTTCAGCAACGCGGCCAACGCCCAGCAGTTGGCCGACAAGGCGCGGGCGGCGGGTTTCGCCGTCGTGGTCCAGCATGTCGGCGGCCAGGTGCGGGTGCGCATGGGCCCCTATGCGCAGCGCAGCGAGGCCCTGGAGGTGCAGGCCAAGCTGCGCGCCAAGGGGTTCGGACCGATTCTGCTGGGGCCTTGAGTCGGGGATGACCGCGCTCGACCTCATCGTCCTCGGCGTTCTCGCCGCCTCGGCGGTGATTGGCCTGATGCGCGGCCTGATCCGCGAGGTCTTTTCCCTCGGGGCCTGGGTGCTTGCCTTCATCCTCGCCAAGTCGCTTGCGCCGCTGGTGGCACCGCTGGTGCCGGGCGTGGCGAGCGAGGCCTTGCGTCACTTCGCCGCGGTCATCTTGGTCTTCGTCGTCACCGTCGGGGCAGCCAGCTTGGGCGGCGCAGTCCTGGCAGGGATGGTGAAATGGGTTGGACTCGGCTTCTACGACAAATTGCTGGGCCTGCTGTTTGGGCTCGCACGCGGTGGCTTGGTCGTGCTTCTGTTCACGCTGCTGGCGGGGCTGACCGCGCTGCCGCAGACGCGGTTTTGGCAGGACGCGCTGCTCAATGAAGCGCTCGAAACGGGCGCCAGGACCGTCATGGCCTTCCTGCCAGCGCAGCTGGTGCAGCACATCCGCTATTAGTCGAGCATGCGCATCGCTCCATACAGCCCCTGGCCGGACCAGGCGGTGGAAAATCGATCGTGGGCGCGACCCGCCTCTGACGCAAGAGGGTAAATCATGTGTGGCATCCTTGGTATCGTCTCCAACCAGCCGGTCAACCAGCTCCTCTACGACGGCTTGCAGATGCTGCAGCACCGGGGGCAGGATGCGGCCGGCATCGTCACCGCCGATGGCAGCATGTTCCACATGCACAAGTCCACCGGCATGGTCCGGGACGTCTTCCGCACGCGTGACATGCGTAACCTCGTGGGCAATGCCGGCATTGCCCACGTGCGTTATCCCACGGCAGGCACCCCGTCGAGCCCGGCAGAAGCCCAGCCCTTTTACGTCAATTCCCCCTTCGGCATCGTGCTGGGGCATAACGGCAATCTGACCAACACCGCCGAGCTCCAGGACGAGTTGTTTCGGGAGGACCTGCGGCATGTGAACACGGGTTCGGACTCAGAGGTCCTGCTCAACGTGCTGGCGCACGAGCTGCATGAGGCGGTGCACGGCCACCGCCTCACGGTGGAGGATGTATTCGCTGCGGTTGCCGGCGTGCATCGCCGCTGCCGCGGCGCCTATGCCGTCGTGGCGATGATCGCGGGTTTCGGTCTGCTGGCCTTCCGCGACCCCTACGGCATCCGGCCGCTGATCATCGGGCGTTTGGAGACGCCGACGGGTCATGACTGGATGGTGGCCTCCGAGAGCGTGGCCCTCGATGCCCTGGGCTTCAGCCCCGTGCGCGACGTGGCGCCGGGTGAGGCCGTCATCGTCACCCTCGACGGCCAGTTTCATAGCCACCCCTGTGCCGAGCACGCCAGCCTCAACCCCTGCATCTTCGAATTCGTCTATTTCGCGCGTCCGGATTCGGTTCTGGACGGCACCTCCGTCTACGAGACGCGGCTGCGCATGGGCGAGATGCTGGCCGACAAGATCCGGCGTGAATATCGCCACCTGGACATCGACGTGGTGATCCCCATCCCGGACACCAGCCGGCCGAGCGCTTTGCAGCTCGCCATGCGCCTGAACCTGCCCTACCGCGAGGGCTTCATCAAGAACCGCTACATCGGCCGCACCTTCATCATGCCCGGCCAGGCCGTGCGCAAGAAATCCGTACGCCAGAAGCTCAACGCGATGGCCTTGGAGTTTCGCGGCAAGAACGTGCTGCTGGTGGACGACTCCATCGTGCGCGGTACCACCAGCCGAGAGATCATCCAGATGGCGCGGGATTCAGGCGCGCATCGGGTGTATTTCGCCTCGGCGAGCCCGCCGGTGCGCTTCCCCAATGTCTATGGCATCGACATGCCGACCCGCAGCGAGCTCTTGGCCAACGGCCGCACCGAGGAAGAGATCTGCCGTGAGATCGGTGCCGATGCCGTCATCTACCAAGACCTGCCCGACCTCATCCAGGCGGTGCAGTCGGTCAACCCACGGCTTCAATCCTTCGAGGCCTCTTGTTTCGACGGCCGCTACATCACCGGCGACGTGACAGAGGAGTACCTCGCCCTGCTCGAGGCGCAGCGCAACGGCCTCATCCCTGCGCGCCAGTCCTTGCCCACGCGGCAATTGCATCTCAATCTGGCGCACTGACGCTTGAGTGGTGGCCGCCGCGTTGCGCTAACATCAGCCCTTTGCTGCGGGAGGCATGACCGTGACCCACACCTTGCACCCAGAGACCATGGCCATCCGAACGGGGACCGCGCGCAGCCAGTTCATGGAGCACTCGGAGGCCATGTTTCTGACCTCCAGCTTCGTTTTCACCAGCGCGGCGGAGGCGGCGGCCCGCTTCGCCGGCACCGAACCGGGCCCCATCTACTCCCGTTTCACCAACCCGACGGTGTCCATGTTCGAGGCACGGCTGGCCGCACTGGAAGGCGCGCAGCGCTGCGTGGCCTTCGCTTCCGGCATGGCGGCCATCCTCGCCACAGTGATGGGGCTCATGCGCGCCGGCGAACATGTGGTCGCCTCGCGCGCCATCTTCGGCTCCACGGTGCAGTTATTTACCACCATCCTGGCGCGCTTCGGCATCGAGACGAGCTTCGTCTCCCCCACCGAGCCGGCCGAGTGGCAGGCAGCGGTGAGGCCCAACACCCGCCTCTTCTTTTTGGAGTCGCCATCCAACCCGCTCACCGAGGTGAGCGACATCCGCACCCTGGCCGACATCGCGCACGCAGCCGGTGCGGTGTTGGCGGTGGACAACTGTTTTTGCACCCCCGTCCTGCAACGCCCTTTGCAACTGGGGGCGGACATCGTCATTCACTCTGCCACCAAGTATCTCGACGGCCAGGGGCGGGTGTTGGGCGGCGCCGTTCTGGGTAGCAGGGAGCTGATGGAGGGGGTCTTTGCCTTCTTGCGCACCGCTGGCCCTAGCCTCTCTGCCTTCAATGCCTGGGTTTTGCTCAAGGGCCTGGAGACCCTGCCGCTACGCATGCAGGCCCATACGCGCAACGCGCTTGAGCTGGCGCAATGGTTGGAGCGCCAGCCCGGTGTGACCCGGGTGTACTACCCGGGGCTTCCCTCGCATCCCCAGTACGAGCTGGCGCAAAGGCAGCAGTCGGGTGGCGGCGGCATCCTCTCCTTCGAGGTCGAGGGGGGCCAGGCCGCCGCCTGGCGGGTCATCGACGCCACGCGCCTGATGTCCATCACCGCCAACCTGGGCGATGCCAAGACCACCATCACGCACCCCGCCAGCACCACCCATAGCCGCATGACGGCGGAGCAGCGGGCGGCGGCCGGCATCGGCGATGGCCTCATCCGCATCGCAGTGGGCCTGGAACACCCTGACGACCTCAAGGCCGATCTGGCGCAGGCGCTTGGCACCGCCCTGGCAAGCGGCTAGTCCGTCCAGGCATGCCAGCGCTGCGCACATCCTGAACGGACGCCCACCGCACGTTTTCTCTAGGCCACCTCCATGCCTCGCCGCGATCTCGTCGCCGCCTTTGCCCGCCACCCAGTGGCGGGCAATTTGCTCATGATCATGCTGATCGTGGCGGGCCTTTTTGCCTTGAGCAGGCTGAACATCCAGTTCTTTCCCAACTTCGATCTCGACGTCATCAGCGTGCGGGTGGAGTGGCGCGGTGCGGCGGCCGAGGATGTGGAGGAGGCGATCACCACGCCGTTGGAGCAACGGCTCAAAACCGTAGCCGGCCTGGACAAGCTCACCTCCACCTCGACCCTGGGCCTGGCAAGCATCACGCTGGAACTGAAAGAGGGCACGGATCCCATCACCGCCCTCGATGAGGTGAAGCAGGCGGTGAGCGAATTCCGCAATCTGCCGGCCGATGCCGAGCCGCCGCAGGTCACCCGGGTGGTGCGCTACGAGCCGATCGCGCGCCTGCTCATCATCGGCGACAACCTCACCGAACTGCGCACCCTGGCGCGCCGTTTCGAGGCCGAGCTACTCGCGCGCGGCGTCGACAAGATCGACGTCCTTGGCCTGCCGGAGGAAGAGATAGCCATCGAGATCCCGACGCGCGAGCTGGAGCGCCTGGGGCTCTCACTGGATCAGGTCGCACAGCGCCTCATGGCCATCAACCGGGACGCCCCGGCAGGCAGGTTGGGTGAGGCGGAGGTCGAACGCGAGGTGCGTGGCGTCAACCTGCGCAAGGACCCGCGCGACTATGCCGACCTGCCCTTGGTCACCGAGGCCGGGACCCGCATCGAGCTCGGCCAGGTGGCCAAGATCACGCGCCAGGCGCGCGACGGCAGCCAGTTCTTGGAGGTGGCTGGACGTCCAGCCGTCGAGCTGCAACTGAAGCGTGCGGAGCAGGGGCACTCGCTCAAGGCGGCCAAGATCCTGCACCAGTGGCTCAAGGATACGCGGCCGCGGCTACCCAAGTCCGTCGAGCTCAAGGTCTATGACGAACAATGGAGCCTCATCGACGAACGCATCAGCCTGCTGCTGAAGAACGGCCTGCTGGGCCTCGTCATCGTGGTGGGCATCCTACTGCTGTTTCTCAACGGTCGCGTCACCCTATGGGTGGCGATGGGCATCCCCACCGCCTTCATGGCCACGTTGGCCGTGCTCTGGGCGATGGGCGGCACGATCAACATGATGAGCCTGTTCGCCCTGATCATGGCCCTAGGCGTCATCGTCGACGACGCCATCGTCGTGGGCGAAGATGCCTACGCCCACCGGCGCATGGGCGAGCCGCCGCTTGCTGCCGCCGAGGGCGGGGCGCGGCGGATGTTCTGGCCGGTCATCGCCTCCAGCCTCACCACCGTGGCGGCCTTCATCCCGCTGATGCTGGTCTCCGGTCCCATCGGCAAGATCATGTTCGACATCCCCTTCATCATGGTGTGCGTGCTGCTGGCCTCGGTGGTGGAGTGTTTCTTGGTGCTGCCCGCGCACCTGCGCAGCGCCTTCGCGCGCGAATCGGCCGCCAGCGCTAGCCGCCTGCGCGCGCGCCTGGAGCGCGGTTTCGACCGGCTGCGCGATGGGCCCTTCCGCCGCCTGGTGACGCAGGCGCTTGACTGGCGTGCCAGCACGGTGGTGGCGGGGATTGCCTTACTGATCCTGGCGGTGGGGCTGATCGTCGGCGGGCGGGTGAAATTCACCTTCTTCCCCACCCCCGAACCCTACATGATCTTCGCCAACGCCACCTTCGCCAGCGGTACACCGCGCGCGCAGGTCGATGCCTTCCTCGAGCACCTACGCCAGACCTTGGCCGAGACCGAGGAGGCGCTAGGTGGCGGGCTTGTCGCCCAGTCGGTGCTGCGCAGCGGCGCCTTGTCGGGCGATCTGCTGCTGCGGCAAGGGGATCAGTTCGGCTCGCTGACGGTGGAGCTCATCCCTTCCGATGCGCGCACCGTGCGTACCGATCAATTCGTGCAGGCTTGGCAGTCGCGCATTCAACTGCCGGCGGGGATGGAGACCTTCGTGGTCGCGCCACGCCGCGCCGGCCCGCCTGGCTCCGACATCCAGGTGCGGCTCACCGGCCGCGATGCCCACACGCTCAAACAGGCAGCGCTGGAGCTCATGGCGGTGCTGCGCAAGATCCCCGGCGTCTATGGCATCGAGGACGACATGCCCTATGGGCGCGAGCAGATCCTGTTTCGCCTCACTCCCGCCGGCGAGGCGCTCGGCTTTACGGTGGAGGAGCTGGCGCGGCAGTTGCGCGCGGCCTACGATGGCCGCCTGGTCCAGTTGTTCCAGGACGGCACCGAGGAAGTGGAGGTTCGCCTGCGCCTGCCGGCGGCAGAGCGCAACAGCCTCGCGAGCCTCGATCGCCTGACCGTGCGTGCCCCGGACGGCTCCTGGGTGCCGCTTGCGACGGTGGCCACTTGGCAGAGCCGACAGGGGTTCGAGGCCCTGCGCCACGCCGAGACACAGCTCGCGGTAGAGGTCAATGCCCAAGTCATGAGCGCAGTGGCCAATAGCAACGAGATCCTGGCCCAGCTCGCCGAGACCACGTTGCGCGAACTGAGCGAGCGCCATGGCATACGCTGGTCATTCGAGGGCCGCGCTGCCGATCAGCGCAAAACCCTCGGCGACATGCGGCTGGGCATGATCCTCGGCCTTGCCCTCATCTACCTCATCCTCACCTGGGTCTTCGCGCACTATGGCTGGCCGCTGATCATCATGCTCGCCATCCCCTTCGGCCTGGCGGGCGCGGTCTTCGGCCACTGGCTGATGGGGCTCGACTTGACGGTGCTGTCGCTGTTTGGCCTGTTCGGGCTGTCCGGCATCGTGGTCAACGATTCCATCATCCTCACCGAGTTCTACCGGCATCAGCGCGAGCAGGGGGTGGCCGTGCGCGAGGCCTTGATCAATGCGGCCTGCCTGCGCTTCAGGGCCATCCTGCTCACCTCGCTCACCACCATCGGCGGGTTATCCGGCCTTTTGAGCGAGCGCTCGCTGCAGGCGCAGTTCCTCATCCCCATGGCCACCAGCATCAGCTTCGGCCTGGTCGTGACCACCCTCGTCACGCTGTTTTGGCTGCCAGCCATGCTGTCGTTCTATGAGTCCCTGCACGGGCGTGTCCTGCAGTGGTGGCGGTATCGCTTCCCCGCCGCGCCCACGGCCTCCAGCCCGCGTTAAGCGGCGTTGCCGTGGCCTGAGTTGAGCGCACGACTTGACGCCGCCGCGGCGCTGATTACAAAGAAAGTAAAGACTCGATGCTTGCCCATGAAGAAGGGAGATGCAGCATGATCCGCAGTATCGATGTTGCCAGTCGCGTTTCTCCCGAGCTGGCCCAGATCCTCGAGGCCCATGCCAGCAATCCAGATGCCCTCGAACCCGCCACGCTGGGATCGGTGCGCGCAGCCTTGGCCACCGGCGAGGCGGGTGAGCATTACGATGCCGACCTCCTGCATCCCGAGACGAGTGAAACGCTGCTCTCCGAGTTGGATCGTCTCATCGACGAATTCGGCGTCGAGGCGCCGGCAAGCGACTTTATCCGGCCAACTGCGAGCGAGGCGTTGAGCCGCGTGATCGAGGCGGTGATGGAACAGTCGGGTCGGCCGCCGACCCTCGGCGACGTGATCGAGGCCATGGACGACGGGCTGGTGGCCCATCTCGTGGGCGAGGGCGTGCTCGACGAGGATGAGGACGAGACCCTATACGAGGAGCTCGAGGGTCTCATCGACCGCTACGGCGAAGACACCCCGGCCGAGGAGTTCATCCATTACGAGTGAGCGCCGGCACGGCAGGTCGGCGAATTGTCGCCTGCGCTGGTTGCAACATATCCAGCTTGGCAAGCCCCTTGCACGGCCCACGGCAAGACGAGGGCGGGCGCGCCGCGGCGCAGGAGCCGGCGATCACGTCGAGGCTTGCGCGCGCCAGTAGCGGTAGATGGCCTGCACGGCCAGTGGCAGTTGGGCGCAGAGCTGGGGGTAGCGCGGCCCGAGCAGCGCCGGCGGCTGACCTGCCAGGGTGACGATGGGGGCGAGCATGGCCCCGAGCCGCCCGGCGCTGCCGCTTGCCCATTGCTCTGCGCACAGGCTCATGCCGGCACGGTAACCCTGGCACCACGCGGCGGCATCGACGTGCGCTTGTCCAGCCGCGTCGCGGTACAGTTGGAGAATCGGTTGGAAGCCCCCCGGCGCGTCGAGTCTGGTCTCGATATCTTGGTAGAGGCGTAGCGCCAGACCGAGCACCTCCTGCGCCTGGGCGCCGTCTTCGAACACCGGCTCGTCAAATACCAGGCGCAGCCACTCGCCGGTTTCAAGCTGCTCGGGGCCGCTCACCATGGCCGTGAGGAAGCCATGCGCATAGGATAGCCCCATGGCGTCGCGCCCGCAGGCAGGCGAGTGCAGAAAGTCATCCAGTCGCATGAGCTCTGCCTGGCTTAAAGCGTGCGGGAGGGCAGGTAGCATGTCAGCTCGCTATAAAGGGTTCGCAACGCACTGACCACCCCATCACGGCAAGCGGCCGCCGCGTGTGCGGTGGGCTGCGCTTGCGGGAGGATGCTGGGGGCCGTGCATGTCCGCCAGCATGCGCGCGATGCCCCCTCGCGTCAAGCTCATTGCACGCTAACGGGGGTTATGGTCATGACCGCCTCGCTCGGCGGGTCGACGCGCGCTGCAGTGAGGCCGCGCTGCACCGCCACCTCGCGCACACGCGCCAACACCTCGGCAGAGGGATAGCCGTCTTGCGGCAGGCCGACGCTGCGCTGGAAGGCCTGGAGCGCCATCCGCGTGCGTGCGCCCACGATCCCGTCGGGCTCACCGGCCGAGAACCCCAAGGCGGTGAGCTGGCGCTGCAGTTCGGCGATGTCACGGCGGCTGAGCCGTTCATGCCGCGCCTCCTGGCCCAAACGCAGCGGCGGCAAGCCACGCAGACGGTCGGACAGGTGACCGACCGCGAGTGCGTAGTGGATGGACCTGTTCCAGGAGAGCAGGTGGTAGAAGTTCGGGTAGATCAGGAAAACAGGGCCCTTGTGGCCTTGCGGCGCGACGATGGCGCCTGCGGGATCGGAGGGCGGCAGAGGACTGCCGTCGGCCTGGGTCACCCCCAGGGCAGACCAGGCGTCGACCGGCTTGCTCACGCCGGGTTGCGCCAACTCCCAGTCGAAGCCGGCGGGCAGGCGTACCTCGCGCCCCCAGGGCTCCTCACCGCGCCAGCCCAGGCGCCTCAAGTAGTTGGCGGCCGAGGCGAAGGCATCTGGCAGTGAGCGCCAGAGGTCCTTGCGACCGTCGCCGTCGGCATCTACCGCGTAAGCGACAAAGGTGGTGGGCATAAATTGCAGATGCCCCATCGCTCCGGCCCAGGAGCCCTTCATCGCCTCGGGTAGGACGTGACCGGCATCCAGGATGCTTAAGGCACTGAAGAGCTGCTCGCGGAAGAACTGGCTGCGTCGCGCGTCGTAGGCCAGGGTGGCCAGGGCGGCAGGCACCGGGAAATCGCCCAGGTGGGCGCCGTAATTCGTCTCAAGCCCCCATAAGGCGACCAGGATCTGGGGGGGGATGCCATAGCGGCTGTGGATCTCGGCCAGCAGGGCCTGCTGCTGTTGGAGCTGCTTGCGTCCTTCCTCGATGCGGGCAGGGGTGACGCGACGCTCGAGATAATCGAGAAAGGTCTCGACGAATTCCGGTTGCCGGCGATCGAGTTCCTGCACGCTCGGGATGGGGGTGAGTCCAGTCAGCACCCGATCGAGGGTCGCAGGGCTGATGCCGCGCGCCAGGGCCTCTTTGCGCACCTCCTGTAGCCATACGGCGAATGGGTCGAGTGTCGCCTGCGCGTGTAGCGGCGCGCTGGCAATGGCCAACAGGCCGCTTGGCAGGCTGAGCAGCAGTGCGCGCCAGCGGCGGCGGTGGACGGTGTGGTTCATGCTCGAAGGTGATGCAGGCAGGCGTTGCAGAGTTGGACAGGCACGCTAGCCATCGGTGCCGCATGATGCCACGCAGGCGCTCTTTCGCCTACTGCCGCCGTTTTCTGCACTTAAGCCATGGCCGGCTCATGCGCATTTCCCTTGCCCTCCCTCCGCTCAAGACATGGCCTATGGACGCCCGCTGGCAGGGGCTGCACCATATGAGCAGCCCGCTTTTTGCCTAGCCGCGCATGAGCGACCTCTATCCCAGCCCGCCTACCCTCGACATGGAACGCCGTTTCGCCGGCGTGCGTCGCCTCTATGGCAGCGGGGCCTTGGAGCGGCTGGCGCGCGCCAAGGTGTGCGTGATCGGCATCGGCGGCGTCGGCTCCTGGGTGGCTGAGGCCCTAGCCCGCAGTGGCATCGGCGCCCTGACCCTGATCGACCCGGATCATGTGGCGGAGTCGAACATCAACCGCCAGGTGCATGCCCTCGATGTCACCCTGGGCATGGCCAAGGTCCAGGCGATGGCCGCACGCATCCAGCAGATTCATCCGGGTTGCCGTCTGAACTGTGTGGAAGAATTCCTCACCGAGGCCAACGTGGCCGCATTGCTCGCCGGCGGTTACGACCATGTCGTCGACGCCATCGACAATGCGCGCGCCAAGACCGCCCTGGTGGTGTACTGTCTGCGCGCGCGCCTGTCGCTGACTTGTGTCGGCGGCGCGGGCGGACGCACCGACCCCGCCCAGGTGAGGGTCAGCGATCTGGCCTTGACCAGCGGCGACCCGCTGCTCGCCAAGCTGCGCGCCAACCTGCGCCGTCGGCACGGCTTCCCGCGCGAAGCGGGACGCCGCTTCGGTGTCGAGTGCGTCTACTCTACCGAACCCTTGCGCTATCCCCGGGGGGAGGGTGGTGTCTGTTACGAACGCCCGGCGGATGGCCGTATCCACGGCCTCAACTGCGCCGGCTATGGCTCATCGGTGTGCGTAACGGCGACCTTCGGCTTACTGGCCGCCGCGCGTGTGATTAAGCAGCTCGTAGCCTCAGAAGACCCACAAAGGCGCTAGGGCGCCTAAAACACCGTATCCGGCACTCATTTCAGTTGGTGTGGCCCTACGACATTCTCGACATAGTTAAGGTGCGTTGAAGAAAGCCGTGAGCGGCTGTATGGCCCGGTTTGCGGTTCGATTTACCGCAAGACTTGACAAACGGTCAGCTGTGGCGCGAAAAAGAAAAATTAACTTCCGGGCCGCGTGGCATACCCACGCGGCCCTGTTGGTCAGTCGCGAGCACTTGGTACGGCCACGGGGTAACCGTTGCTGAGCGCCGTCAAAAACACCTCGATGTCGGTGTATTCCTGACTTCCTACCTTAAGCGGTTGTACTCCGGAATTCCGATTGCATTCAGTAAAGCGGACATGCAATGACTGTAATTCATCTTTCGTCCTGTAAGTAGGCCAGTGGGCAACGTCACCGTAATGAGTAGTAGGTATTTGTCCACGCAGTCGCTTGCCTACTAATGAGACATGGCAAGTAGCACATGAGAAATTCACCCACCCTGCTTTAGTGTGAAACAGCTTCTTACCCCGCTCGAAAGCCTCTTTCAATGGCCCCTTGGTCACATCGATACTAATAGGCATGCCGTTGCTGAACGAGGCAATATAAACAGACACGGAGCTATTGTCGTAGCTGCCATTCTCTAGCTTCATACCTTCCTTGGCGGCACAGTACTCGATCGCGGCCTCCAGTCCTATGACTCTTTGCATGTCTTCGCGATATTTTGGATATTGTAAGCGCAAACCTTTCAAATTCCCATTTTTTGCACCTAGGCATGCGGCAAACGTTCCTTTTGCATTTAGTTGCTTGAATAACTCTTCGCCGCGCTCCAAAGCTTCGTGGCCGCCATGCAAAGTATCGTTATAGGGTGGATCCATGAACTTCCAATTGGTTGTCCACTGCTCGTCGGCGCTGTTAACTCTTTTTGGATCAAGTTTCGCACGGTCTTTCCAATATTTCCAGGTACCGGTATGCCTGATATCATCGCTGGCCTTCGGATTTTTCCCATAATCGATATAATGGGTGTACTCCCGGTATGGTTCACCGGTATTCTGGGCGGTCGCCACTGTGATAACTGACAGTGCACTGACGGCGCAAACCAAGGTAGTAACTTTCATGTCTCGCTCCATACTTATTTCAATGATTGCAGATAGGCAACGATATCACGAATATCCTGGTCGCTCAAAACGCCATTCGTTCCATAAGGCGGCATGACAGTGTCGGGATTTGCCACGCGTCGGTCATATATCTGCTGATACAAATACGCGTCGCTGTAACCCCAGGCACCGACATTCAACAGCGGTGGCCCGCCAGTTCCACCTTGTGTATCACCTGGCAAAATGTGACAAGCCCAGCAGTTACCGCGCTGAGTATTCATGGCGATTTTCTTGCCATTTTCAGCATTGCCGTTATGCGGGCCTTGCAGATCGACTTTCTCTGGTCTGCGTGTAGGCCGCTTATCCTCGTAGCTCAGGCTAGGCCATCTAGATAAATCCTGACGATGCTCGTTGTATATGAGTTCGCCGCTGTTTTTCACCGGAAGTGGCCAGATGGTTTTATTTGTTCTAGTCGCGTCATACAGAATATTTGACGGTACCGGCTCAGCGGCTTGGCACTGCGCGCTGGCCATTAGGCCAGTGGCCACAGCAAGCAAGTATTTACGCATAGTTGTCTCCTCAAATTCTCCTCAAAAGTCTGTGTGCGGGTTGGCCATCCGCAAGAGCAGCATACAATATCACCTCACAGGGAGCAACAAAGAGAGCTGCACGACTGCTCCGATGACATGACAAATTGATCGAAAGTGGCTTGCACGTCGCCTTGCGAGCGAGCACAACGTGGTGCAGGCCCTCACCGACAAACTGTTGTTGCCGGCAACGTTGCGCGCCGTGCGCCAAGATGGTTGGCTTGTCGTCCTGCTCTATGGGCTTGCCTTCACCCTTTATGGCGAGCAGGCCTGTATGCTGGGGCGGGCCTTCCTCATCAGCGTCGTGGACAACGCCTTCCATTACGGCACGCCGCTTGGGGACACCAAATATGCTCGCAATCTGGCCCTGCCGACCTGGGGCGCGCCTGATCCTGAATCTCAACCTGCACGGCGCCCATCACGCGCGGCCGGGCCTAGCCTAATGGCAGTTGCCGGCATACCATCGGCAAAGCGCTGCCGGCTATCAGGGGAGCTGGTTCAGCGCCTTGTTCGCCCAATTCAGGGGGCCCATCCCCGAACACCAACTGTTGCCTGAAGAAGGAGGAAGACCATGCCGCTAGACAAGTTCCTTGCCGCCAGCCTGCTCGTCACCGTTGCCGTGCCAGCCCTGGCCGATACCTCCGTCATCGTGCGCATCCCGCGCCTGACCATGGAGGCTGCCGAAAAGGTGGCGCATGCCGCCGTCATGGCCTGCCGCAAGGAAGGCATCCAGGTCGGCGTGACCGTGGTGGATCGCGGCGGACTGCCGATGGCGGTGCTGCGTGACACCCTCGCCCCGCCCGTCACCTTGGAAGTGAGCCGGCAGAAGGCCTACACCGCGGTGAACTTCAATGCCCCCCTGTCCGAGCTGGAGGACCGCTTCACCAAGCCCTTCTCCGTCGGCAAGGTGGACGGCCTGGTGTTTTCCGCCGGCGGGCTGCCGATCGAGGCCGCGGGCAATATCATCGGCGCCATCGGCGTGTCGGGCGCACCGAGTGGCGCCCAGGACGAGGCCTGCGCGCGCAAGGGGCTGGAGGCCATCCAGATGGACCTCGACCTGGCCCAATAGGTGGGCGTAGCGCTACGGGGGGGTCGAAGCGGTCGAGCCGTGGCCTCACCAGCCTCAACCATCCCGCCTCACCGGTGCCGCTCGAGGACCGCTGCGTACTCGAACAGCCCGTTGGGGTGGGGGATCTCGCGCTGCGGCGGCTCCACCCAATGCCAACGCTCGGCTGGGAACAGGGCGCGCATCTCACCCAACTCGCAATGCCAGGGCGGCCCACCCGGCCGACCTGTCTGCATGAACAGGGCAAAGAGCCGGCCGCCGGGCCGCAACCACCCATGCAACTGGGCCTCGTAGGCGGGCCACTCCTGCGGCGGTAGGGCACACAGACAGGTCTGCTCGTAGATGGCGTCGAAAGGGGCTGCGCTCTGCCAATGTAGCACATCGGCCTGAATCAGCTGCGCTTCGAGCCCTTCCTCGCCGAGCCTGCGATCGAGGCGCGCCAGCGGCGTCGGGGCGATGTCGACGGCGCAGACGGCAAAGCCGCGCCGGGCAAGCTCCACCACCTCGTGGCCATGACCACAACCGGGAATGAGGATGCGGCAGGGCGTGAGCATACCTGCGCTCAGCCAGTGCAGCAGGGCGGGACTGACGCTGCCACGGTCCCAGCCGGGCGTACCGGTGTGGTATTTCTCGTCCCACGCGCGTGATTTTTCCGCGTCCATGACCGCTATGATAACCGACATGCCGACAGACGCTTCCCTGCCCACCTCCGCTGGCTGTGTGGTCGTCCGCCGGGTCGGCAGCGGCTGGCGCCTGCTCCTGCTGCGCGCCTGGCGCAACTGGGACTTCCCCAAGGGCCAGCTCGAGCCGGGCGAAACACCGTTTGCCGCGGCGCTACGCGAGACGGCGGAGGAGGCGGGGCTGACCGATCTCCACTTTCCTTGGGGCGAGGTCTCGATCGACGTCGGCCCCTATGGCGCGCGTCACAAGATCGCCCGCTACTACCTGGCCACAACGGATCAGGTGAGCATCCGGCTACCCGTCTCCCCAGCGCTCGGCCGGCCTGAGCACCACGAGTGGCGATGGGTCAACGTCAACGAGGCAGCGCGGCTGCTGCCGCCGCGCCTCAAGCCGGTCCTCGCCTGGGCGGTCGGCATCCTCCACGGCAGGCATTGATGCGCCCCGCCTTCTTGCCCGAGCTGGTCAACGATCCCTTCGGCGACCCAGCCCTGTTCGTCGACATGATGTTCGAGGCGCGGGCGCTCTTGTTCGACCTCGGCAACCTCAACGCCCTGCCGCCGCGCAAGATCCTGCGCGTGAGCGACATCTTCGTCAGTCACTGCCACATGGACCACTTCATGGGCTTCGACTGGTTCCTGCGCATCTGTCTGGGTCGCGACCGGGGGGTACGCCTGTATGGCCCGCCTGGCTTTGTTAAGCAGGTCGAGGCCAAGCTCGCCGCCTATACCTGGAACCTCGTGCAGCGTTACGCGAACGACTTCACCCTGACGGTGCTGGAGCTCCATCCAGACGGGTCCGCCAGCCAGGCCCGCTTCCGGGTGCAGACGGGCTTTCGCCGCGAGGCCGAGGCGAAACTGCGCATCGAAGGGGGTGTGGTATGGGAGGAGTCGGGGTTTCGCGTGCGCGCAGCCTTTCTCGACCACGGCACGCCCTGCCTGGGCTTTGCCCTGGAAGAAGAGCGGCACGTCAACATCTGGAAAAACCGCCTGGCCGAACTGGGCTTGCCCGTGGGGCCTTGGCTCAAGGGCTTGAAGGCGGCGGTGCTGGCGCGGGCGTCCGCCGACACACCGATCGCCACCCCCGCCGGCGAGCGCCCCCTCGGCGCGCTGATGCACTGCGTGCAGATCACCCCCGGGGTGAAGATCGCCTACGTCACCGATGTCGTCTATCACGCCGAGAACGCCCAGCGTATCGTGGAACTGGCGCGCGATGCCGACTGGCTGTTCATCGAATGCGTCTTTCTGGACGAGCTGGCCGAGCGCGCGCGGCAGAAAAAACACCTCACCGCCGCCCAGGCCGGCCGGCTGGCGCGGGAGGCGGGGGCGAGAAACGTCGTCCCCTTCCACTTCTCGCCCATCTATCGTGGCCAGGAGCACGCACTGCGAGTTGAGCTCCAGGCGGCGTGGCGAGGCAATTACCACGGCAGCTCGCGCCCGTCGTAGCGGAAGAAGCGACCGCTCATCTCCGGCGTGTAGCCATCGATCAAGCGGCTCATGCCGGCCACGCTTTGCTCGGGCGTCAACGGTGCCTCCTGCCAGCCGCCCATGCGGGTCTTGACCCAACCGGGATGCAGGATCAGCACGCCGATGTCTAGCGGCCGGTAGGCAAGCGCCAGGCCCTTCATCGCGGCGTTGAGCGCCGCCTTGCTGGAGCGGTAATAATAGCTGCCTGGGGTGGAGATGTCGGCAATCGAGCCCATGTGGCTACTGATGGCCACGATCAAGCGGCGCTGGCTGCGGGAGACGTTGTGCGCCAGGGCCTCGCTCACCCGCACGGCCCCCAGGGTGTTGACCGCCAGGGTCTTCAGCCACTCCTCGTAGCGGATGGCCGGATCGGGGGCGTATTTCTCCAAATAAACGCCGGCGTTGTTCACCAGAACGTCGATGGGTTCCTCCCCCAGCTCGGCGCGCAGGGCATAGATGTTGTCGGCGTCGGTGACGTCGAGCCGGTGCACGCTCAGGTGGCGATGCGCCTGGGCGAGCGCCTGCAGAGCGTCGGCATCCGCCGGGTGGCGGCAGGTGGCATAGACGCGCCAGCCGCGTGCGGCATAATGACGGCACCATTCGAGCCCCAGACCCCGATTGGCACCGGTGACGAGAATACTCTCCATGTTTGGCCCTCCCGTAGGTCTATCCGCATTCATGTTAGACCGGATGCGTGCGTGCATCGTCCGATCGGGCTGGCTAGAGGGAAGGCAGGGGACGCTACGCCCGCAGGCGCAGCGTCTGTTTGAAGCCGCGTCACGCCGCAGCTGGCCCGTCTGTTGGCGTTGGGCACGGCCGCCTGGGCGCGGCGGTGGTGGCCGAGCGCGGCGTCAGCGCCGAAGCCTTGGGGGAGCAGGCGGGAGGGACGCTACGCGCCGATCTGCAAAACGCTGCCGGGGTCGACCTGCACGCCGCCGACCAGCTCCTGGTCTACGCCGCCTTGGCCAAGGGTAACAGCCGCTTCAGCGTGCGCGAGGTGAGCCTGCATGCCGAGACCGCCATGTGGCTGATCGAGCAGTTTCTGCCCGTGCGTTTTGCGTGAGCCGCGAAAACGGCGCCTCCTCTATCGACGTGCAGCCCGGCCGCTAGCGGGGCTTCGTTGGGGATCCCCTGGGGGAGTTACCCTCCCTAGGCGCGCTGGCGGCTTTGGCTGCCGGTCACGCCAGCGGCGATGAGATGGGCGGTGCGCAGCGGTTCCGGCAGCTTGCCATGGAGCTGCCAAAAGGCCACCGCAGCGGCGGCAGTCTCTGCCCCCATCCCCGCGCGTTGGATCCAGATACCGCCCAAGGGCTCCATGGGGCCGGCCGCTTCGATGAGCCGCCACTTGTGCCGGCCGCCGGGCACGTTTTCCAGCAGGGCGCGACGGATCGCCTCCAGATCTGGCCGCCGGCGCGCGGCGACCAGCACGGGCAGGCCGGTGGCGGCGTTCAGCCGGTGGATGTCCACGACGTTGAAACCGGCGAGCGCAATGCCTTGGAGCCAGACGAGTTGTAGTTGTGGGTAGAAGCGGCTGCCCAGTACGCTGGCGATCAGGCGCTCGGTGGCGTTCACCCCGTCGCGCCGCACCCGCGTGACGACCACGCCGTCCAGCCGCGCGCCGGCATGCACAGCGCCCACCACCAGCACGTCACCGCGGTGGCGGCGCTGGAAGGGGGCGTCGTCGAAGCCGATGGCATGGGTGGGGACCTTGTTCACAGCGACCACCAACCGACGCATGCGCCCAAGGCCACGGCGGTGAATCCCGGCAAGGTGCGCAGCGCCAGCCGGCCGCCGCCGATGACCACGGTCAGCCCCGCCTTGAAGGCGATGTTGGCCAGCAAGGCGAGCAGGATGCTGGTCAAGGCCTCCTCACCGCTCAAGGTGGTGAGGCCGAACAGGCGCAGGCTGGACAGGGTGATGGCATCGACGTCGGTCAGGCCCGAGGCGAGCGCCACGGCATAGACGCCACGGCTACCGGCCCAGTCCGACAGCCATGCGGCGGCGAACAGCACGCCGGCATAGAGGGCGCCAAAGCCCAGGGCGGCGCGGATCTCGGTCGGGTTGCTCAAGGTCAGTTCGGGCAGTTCCTGACGCTGCAAGTGTCGCCAGCGCCAATAGAGTAGCGGCACACCGACGAGGGCGGCGAGCCCGAGCATGCGCACGGCCTGAGGCAGCAAGGCGGGTGCGACCAGCCCAACCAGGAGGCTCAAGCGCACCAGCACGACCCAGTTGGCGGTGAGGATCACCAAGGCGGCCACGCTCATGAGCTCTGGCCGGCGGCGCGCGTGTCGGGCAAAGGTGAGGGTGGTGGCGGTGCTGGAGGCCACACCGCCGAACAGGCCGGTGAGCAGCGCCCCCTGTCGCTCGCCTGCCAGGCGCAGGGCGGCATAGCCAGCGAGCGACAGGCCCGAGATCAGCACCACCATCCACCAGATCTGATAGGGATTCAGCGCCGCGTAGGGGCCATAGCCTTGATCCGGCAATACGGGCAGGATGACCAGGGAGAGCACGGCGAACTGCAGGAAGGACACCAGGTCCTGCCGGGTGAGGTGCTGGGTGACGCCGCGCAGCTCGGCCTTGAAATAGAGCAGCACCGTGGTGGTGACCGCCAGGGCGACGGCCAGTTGGGTATGCCGGTACCAGACCAAGGCGCCTAAGCCATAGCAGACGACGATGGCGGCGACCGTGGTGGTGCCCGGGTCTGCCTCCTGCGGCACCCGGAAATAGGCCGCCACCATCATGCCGCCCAGGATGATCAGCCCGGCGCCCAGGATCCAGGGCGCGCCGGTCTGTTCCGCGAGCATGGCGCCCAGCGTGCCGGCCAAGGCCACCAGGGTGAAGGTGCGTAACCCCGCCTTGGCTGCCGGCGAGCGTTCGCGCTCCAGACCGATCAACAGCCCCAGCCCCATGCTGGTGAGAAACAGCGCCAGGGGTTCCAATTCCGCGCTAAGCCACGCTTGCATATGCGTCACCCCGGTCATGGGCAATGGTCTTGGGTGTCGCCGTGGCGGCAGGCCGACGCCGGGCGAGGTGGCGGGGCTAGATCGCGAGCTTCACGGCCGGCCATCTTCGTCTAGCGGGCACCACTGTTCAAGGGTCAATTGCGGGCTCATCTTGCCGTTCCACTCGTTCACCTCCAGCCGGTAGGTCGCTTGGATGCCTTGCGGCAGGGGGGCGTCATGGTTGAACAGCATGGCCTCGGCGCTGAGCCCCCCACCTGAGAGCCGCAAGCGCAGGTGCTTGTCCGCGACCAGGCGTTGGCTATCGACGCGGAACTCGCCGTGGAAGAGCGGCGGCGGAAAGCCCTGACCCCAGACCGCGTCGCGCAGCAACAGGGCCTGATCGAGCTGGCATTCCTCGGGGCGCAGCGGGCCGTCGGTCTCGATCACCCGCTTCAGATCCGCGGGGGTGAGCAGCTCGCGTGCGACGGCTTCGAAGGCGGCGGCGAACACGGGCAGGTCCTCCTGGCGCAGGATCAGACCCGCAGCGCCGGCGTGCCCGCCGAATTTGAGCATGAGGCCGGCGTGCCGCTTGTCCACCCGGTCGAGGGCATCGCGCAGGTGCAGCGCCGGGATGGACCGGCCCGACCCTTTGAGCAGCCCGTCGCCGCCATCAGCGAATACAATGGTTGGGCGGTGATGGCGCTCTTTCAGGCGCGCGGCCAGCAGGCCCACAACGCCTTGATGCCAGCTGGGATCGTACAGGGTCAGGCTCCAGCCGTCGTCCACGTCCTTCGTCTCCAGCAGTGCCAGGGCCTGCTCCTGCATGTCGGCCTCGATCTGGCGGCGCTCCCGATTCAAGCGGTCGAGTTCGCGCGCCAGCGGCATCGCCTCGGAAAGATCACGCGCCAGCAGACAATTGATACCCACACTCATGTCGGCCAGCCGCCCTGCCGCATTCAGCCTGGGCCCCAGGACGAAACCGAGGTCGTAGACGCTGGCGCGCGCCGACTCGCGCCCCGCTGCCCGGAACAAGGCCTCGATGCCCGGCCGAGCCTGGCCGGCGCGCATGCGCTTGAGGCCATGCTGCACCAGCAGACGGTTGTTGGCATCCAGCGGCACCACGTCGGCTACCGTGCCCAGAGCCACCAGGTCGAGCAGTTCGGCGAGATTGGGCTCGGCGCGTCCCCCCATGAACCAGCCGCGCCGGCGCAGTTCGGCCCGCACCGCAACCAACACGTAGAACATCACCCCCACCCCAGCCAGGCTTTTGCTGGGGAAGGGGCAGCCGGGCTGGTTGGGGTTGACGATGAGTGCCTGCGGCAGTTCACCGCCTTGTGCCGGCAGGTGGTGATCGGTGACGAGCACCTCGATGCCCAGCTGGCGGGCTGACTCCACACCGGTGTGAGAGGCAATGCCGTTGTCGACAGTGATGATGACGTCCGGCCGTCGCTCGGCGGCGAGCGCGACGATCTCGGGGGTGAGCCCGTAACCGTACTCGAAGCGGTTGGGCACCAGGTAATCCACCTCTGCCCCCATGGCCGTAAGTCCCTGCACGGCCACGGCGCAGGCGGTGGCGCCATCGGCGTCGTAGTCCGCCACCACCAAGAGACGCTGCGCACGCTGGATGGCATCGGCCAGCCGCGCGCCAGCTGCCTCGCAATTGAGTAAGCCGGTGTAGGGGAGCAATTCCGTCAACCGACTCTTCAAGTCCTCCTGGCGTTTCACCCCCCGGCTGGCGTATAGCCGCGCCAGCAAGGGCGGCAGGCCGCCGCGGCGCAGCTGCTCGAACACGTGAGCCGGGCAAGGGCGGGTGACGAGATTCAGCATGGGGGATGGGACATGGAGGGCAGGGTGATGGGGGATGGGAGGGGATTAAAGCGTATCCGCCGCACTTGGGGAATCCCCTTAGCCTGGCCTGACGTACTATCATCGAGGTATGGCGCACACCTTCTCCTTATCCCGCGTCGCCCGCCTGGTCGGCATCCCGCGTGCGACCTTGCAGCACATGATCAAGACCGGCGAGCTCAAGACCTACGATGGCGAGGTGGAGATGGATGAGCTGCTGCGCGTCTTCCCCGATGTCAAATGGGAGGACGACGGCGAATATCAGCGCGTCGAAGAGATCAAGCGCAAGGCCTTCGCCAAGCGCATCTTCGAGCGGGCGCTGCCAGACCGCGAGGTGCTGGCGGACCGGCTGTTCGACCTGTCCAGCGAATATGCCGCCGCCAAGTCCTTGCTGACGCACTATGAACAACTCTTCGACTGGACGCTGCGCAAGCTCGACGATCTGGTCGATACCGGCGGCACGGACACGGCCCAGGCGGTGAGCGCACTCAAACAGTGGTTGCGCGGCCAGCTCCAGGCCGCGCCCGAGCAGGCGGAGCGGCAACGGCTCCTGCTAGAGAAGGAGAGCGCAATGCGCATCGTCTCAGCGCAAGTCAAGGTTCAACCCTCGGGTCACGAGTTCTTCGTCGAGGGGGCCGACACCATCCTGGATGCGGCCTTGCGCGCCGGCATCCCGCTCAACTACGGCTGTAGCAACGGCAACTGCGGCGAGTGCCGGGCGCGCTTGCTCGCCGGCGAGATCAAGAAGGTGCATCCGCACGACTTCGCGCTCAAAGCGTCGGAAAAGGCGAACAACGTTTTTCTGATGTGCGCTTACACGGCGGTGACGGATATCGTCATCGAGGCCAGCGTCGCCGGCGCCAGCGACATCCCCCTGCAACGCATCCCCACCAAGGTCAAGGCCATCGAGCTGTTCGACGAGGCTGTCGCCGCCTTGCACTTGACCACCCCGCGCAGCCAGCGCCTGCGTTTCCTGGCCGGCCAGCGTATCCGCCTCACCGCCGATGGTGTGAGCGGCGACTATTACATCGCCAGCTGCCCCTGCGAGGACCGGCACATCGAGCTGCATGTGCGCCGCGACAACCGCCCCTTCGCGCGCAAGGTGTTCGAGGAGCTGCGCAAGGAGGCCCCTGTCATCATCGAAGGGCCGCATGGCAGCTTCGTCATCAACATGGATTCTCGCCGGTCGGTGATCTTCGCGGCCTGGGACGAGGGTTTCGCCCCCATCAAGAGCCTCGTGCAACACGCCATGTCGCTGGAGATGGCCGAGCGCATGCAGCTGTACTGGGTGGCAGATACTCTTCCTCACTATCAGGACAATCTATGCCGCTCCTGGGCCGACGCGCTGGACAATTTCAGCTACACCGCCCTCAGGGCCGAAGGCGGTGCCCGCCATGCCGCCGAACGCATCCTCGCCGCACACAGCGATTTGAGCCATGCCGACCTCTACGCTGCCGGTCCCTCGGAGTTCCTGCACCACCTGCGCGACGGGGCCATGGCCAGAGGACTCTCACCGCTCGGCTGGCACGGCGAAGCCATCCCATGACCGCCCGCGTCATCGCCGTCGTCAACCAGAAAGGTGGCGCGGGCAAGTCCACCCTGGCGATGTTGCTGGCCGGTGCCCTGGCCGACGCGGGCGCCAAGGTCCTCGTTGCCGATGCCGACCCGCAGAACACCGCCTTGCACTGGGCGCGGGCGGGCAGGGGCTTCCCCGCCACGGTCGAGGATTTTTCAGACGAGGCGGGCAAGCTGCACAAACAACTACGCAAGCGCCTCGCCGATTACGACTACATCGTCATCGACAGCCCGCCGCACGCCAGCGCTCCGGTCACCGATAGCGCCCTGCGCTTGGCCGATCTCGCCTTGGTGCCAGTCATCCCTTCGCCACTCGACTTGTGGGCCAGCCTGCGCATCCGCGAGGCCATCGCCCGCGCCCGGCACAAAAATCCCACACTTCAGGCACGCCTCGTCGTCAACCAGGCACAGCTCAACACCCTGCTGGCGCAAGAGGTACTGGGCATGCTGGCCGAGTTCGGCATCCCGATGCTTGCCGCCCAGCTCAAAAGCCGCACCGCCTACCGCCAGGCTGCCGCACTTGGTTGCACGATTAACGCCTTAGGCCACCGTGCAGCCATTGCCAGTCTAGAGGTGGCAGCGCTGCTGCGCGAGGTGAAGCTATTGCTCGGCGATACATAAGGCCGTCGATCACCAATACCTCGGCGGAAATGAGCAGAGTTTCTTCCCCGGCCATTGGAGAGGGGTAGAGGGGTGTCAATAGAGCATTGGTACCTACTGGTTTTTTGGGGTGCGGTCAGACGCATGCGCTCGAGCGCGGTAGCATAACGGCATTCACAGCTAATGCGCTTGGCGATCCATGTCAGAGTCTTCTAGCGCGGGCCAAGGCTCGAATAGTAGGCAGCGATACCCTCAATATCTGCGTCGCTTAACGGCGCCACCATGGCATGCATGACCGACTGTTTGCGCTTACTCTCACGGTAATCGCGCAATACATGGGCCAAATAATCGTGCTGCTGGCCCGCGATGCGGGGGACGAGGGGATTGTCAGCAGCCGGTGTATGGCAGCGATCGCAGCGCTTGACCCACTCGCTGGCGGAGAGGCTGGCGATGGCATGTCCTTGGCGCGGTGTTTGAGCAGCATAGTAGGCTGCGATGTGTCCGAGTTCAGTGGTGTTCATGGCTTGGAGTAATTCCTTCATCTCGGCATGGATACGACTGCCATCACGGTAGGCTTGCATGCTGGCGATGAGGTATTCCGGGTCTTGTCCAGCCAAGGCTGGGGTATGCGCATCTACGGTCTGACCTTGCAGTCCATGGCAGCCACCGCAGGCGGCGCTTAGACGTTCACCCGCTTTCACATCACCGGTGATTACACGCTGCACAGCCTTGGCCGGCTGCGCGGCATAGTATTGGGCCAGATTTTGCAGCGTCGCCGTATCCAGAGCGGTCAGCTGTGTGTACATTACGGTGTGCTTACGCGTACCGTCTATGTAGGCCTGCATCGCAGCGAGGAGGTAGTCGCGATGTTGACCGGCCAAGCTAGGCGTGCCAGCTAGCTTAGAGTTACCGTCCTCACCATGGCACACGCCGCAGGCAGCAGCGGCGGCCCGGCCAGCTTGGAGAGCATCCGTAGCTGCGGCCGTTTTGCTGTTAATCTTAGCCGGGGCGATTGGCGGGAGGCTGGCATAGTAGGCGGCCACGCTATCGAGTTCGGTTTCGGAAAGCTCAGAGAAAAGCTGCTTTAACGCAATGTGCGATCTATCACCAGTGCGATATTCGCGCATGGCCAGCTTGAGATAGCCTAGCTTTTGCCCCGCCAAGTGTGGGATGCGTGGCTCTCGCCCACGCCCATCAAGCCCATGACAGTTACTGCACTTGGCTTGTGCGAGATTACGACCTTGAGTGATGTCAGCGTTGATAGCGGGCGTTTGCGTTGCATGCGTAGCCTGTTGCTCCTTGCTGCAGGCAACAAGAAGCAGCGCGAACAACAAAACAGAGGCAGTCTTAATCATTTTGGGTGCAGTCATCGATAACAATCCTATTTATGCTACTGCTACCAGCAAAGAAAATCTAGTAATCTATTAATATTCTTATGTTCTTATAGTCCTGATCGCAATCGTAAACTAGGTGGCGCCTGCGTGGGGGAGATACTGTAGCAGACCAACCTACAGGGAAACCGCGCGCCTAGGCAGCTTTCAAGCGTTTGCACCCGTACTAGAGGCTAGATGCTGAGCAGGCAACGATTTCTGCAGGTAGGGATTATGTCGACGCTCATCGCCGAAGCATGACTGTGGACCGTGCCCGGGTACGAAGCTGATGTCATCTCCCAAAGAGAGAAGCTTATCGTGAATGGACCGAAGCAGTGTTTGAGTGTCGCTAAAGGGGAAATCCGTGCGACCGATGCTGCCCTTAAAGAGCACGTCGCCGACGAAGGCGAGGCGGCTGGCCGGGTGGTAAAAGACGACGTGGCCGGGCGTGTGGCCCGGGCAATGGATCACGTCAAGGCACAAATTGCCAATGCGCACCGTATCGCCATCCGCAAGCCAGCGGTGAGGCTCGAAGGGCTCTGCGGGCGGGAAACCGAACAAGGCCGCCTGCTGCGGCAGCTGCTCCAGCCAGAAGGCGTCGGCGGCATGCGGCCCCTCGATCGGCAGGTTAAGCCGCCGCGACAATTCCAACGCAGCGCCCACGTGGTCCAAGTGGCCATGCGTGAGCAGCAGCCGCTCCAGGGTCACCCCCTCGCTGGCGACCGCAGCCAGGAGTCGTTCTGCCTCGCCGCCTGGATCGATGAGCGCGGCGCGGCCGGTCGCCTCGCACCACAGGAGGGTGCAGTTCTGCGCGAAGGGGGTGACAGGCAGGATGCGATAACGCATGACTTATGTGCGCACCAACTGATGACCTTGTTAGTCTCAAAGTCTAAGGGAAACGCTAGTGTCTCGCGGCAAGCCGCTGCGGGTCCTCCATCCCGCTTGCGGCTTTTTTAGCGTTTTCTTAGGCGCGCCGCCAGGTCGTGCCGGAGGGCGTGTCTTCGAGCACGATGCCGGCTGCCTTCAGCTCGTCACGGATGGCATCCGCTCGCTTGTAGTCCTTGGCGCGGCGCGCCTCGAGACGCTCGCGGATCAGCGCCTCGATGCGCACCTCGGAGTAATCCGAGCCGCTTTTAGCGCTCGCTGCCCGTAAGAACTCTTCAGGGGGGCGTTGCAGCAGACCGAGCACGCCGCCCAATGCCTTGAGCTGCCCGGCGAGCTCGGCGCTGCGGTGTTTGTTGAGCTCATTGGCAAGTTCAAAGAGCACGGCCAGGGCCTCGGGCGTGTTGAAGTCGTCGTCCATGGCCGCTTTGAAGCGTGCGGCATAGGGTGATTGCCAGTCGATCGGCGCGACCTCGGCCTCCAAGCCACGCAGCGCTAGGTATAGCCGCGACAGGGCACTCTTAGCATCCGCCAAGTGCTGGTCGGAATAATTGAGCGGACTACGGTAGTGGGCGCGCAGGATGAAAAAGCGCACGACTTCTGGGTGATAGCGGGCGATCACCTCGCGGATGGTGAAGAAATTGCCCAGGCTCTTGGACATCTTTTCGTTGTCCACGCGCACGAAGCCGTTGTGCAGCCAGTAGTTGACGAATTTGCAACCGTAGGCCCCTTCCGACTGGGCGATCTCGTTTTCGTGGTGGGGGAATTGCAGGTCCTGGCCGCCGCCGTGGATGTCGAAGTGCGGGCCGAGCAGATCGGTGCCCATGGCCGAGCACTCGATGTGCCAGCCGGGCCGCCCCGGTCCCCAGGGCGACGGCCAGGACGGCTCGCCGGGTTTGGCCGCCTTCCAGAGCACGAAGTCGAGCGGGTCGCGCTTGTGCGGGTCCACCTCGACCCGCTCACCGGCAATGAGGTCGTCGAGCGACTTACCGGACAGTTGGCCGTAGGGCGGATAGCTGCGCACGGCGTAATAGACGTCGCCATTTTCAGCGATATAGGCGTGGCCGCGGTCGATTAAGCGCTGGATCATGTCCAGCATCTTGCCGATGTATTCGGTCGCGCGCGGCTCGCGATCCGGCGGCAGCACATTGAGGGCCTGTTCGTCCTCGTGCATGGCGCGAATGTAACGCTCGGTGAGGGCGGTGTAGGGCTCACCGTTTTCCTGCGCGCGTTTGATGATCTTGTCATCGATGTCGGTGATGTTGCGCACATAGGTGACCGTGTAGCCCGAGGCCCTCAGCCAGCGGACGACCATGTCGAACACCACCAACACGCGCGCATGTCCCAGGTGGCAGTAGTCGTAGACGGTCATGCCGCAGACGTACATGCGTACCTGCCCGGGCGTGATGGGGGTAAAGACCTCTTTTTTACGGCTAAGGGAGTTGTAAAGGGTGAGCATGACGATCCTAGCTTAAGGGCAGCAACAGGACGGGGAGGCGTGCCGTGCGCAGGATGCCCTCTGCCACACTGCCCAGTAGCAAGCGGTCCAGGCCGCGCCGTGCATGGCTGCCTGCGACGATCAGGTCGGCCTGCCAAGCGGCTGCCGTCTCCGAGATGAGGGGGCCGATACCGCGCCCGTCGGCATCCACGAGGCGGGTTTCGGCGCGGACACCTGCGTGGCGGCAAGTCTCCTGCGCAGCCTTCAACAGGCGCGCGCCCACCTCACGCTGCGGCTGCGGTGGGAGGGCAGGCATGGTCCAGTCGCCGTTGACCGCCAGGGGTAAAGGCGGCTGGCAGACATGCAAGAGCATCAGCTCGCCATTGCCCTCGCGCGCCAGCTGAATGGCGAGGTCCAGGCCGCGCCGTGCCGCGTCGCTGCCATCCATGGCCACCAAAATGCGCCTGAACATCGGATCGCTCCCGCGTCAGGGCCCCGTCTGTCCCTTCGCCCAGGAGTCCTTCAGCGTCACGGTGCGGTTGAACACGAGCCGCTCGCCTGGGCGGTGGTCGTGCCGGTCAGTGCAAAAATAGCCCAGGCGTTCGAATTGGTAGTGGGTCTCGGGTGGCGCGTCGCGCACGCAAGCCTCTACCCAACCCTGCACCACCTCCAGGGAGTGCGGGTTGAGGAAGTCGAGAAAATCGCGATCCTTGTGGCCATCCGGCTCCGGGTCGGTGAACAGCCGGTCATAGAGCCGTATCTCGGCCGGCAGGGCATGCAGTGCGGAGACCCAGTGGATGACCCCCTTGACTTTGCGACCTTGCGGGTTCTTGCCCAGGGTGTCGTGGTCGATGCTGCAGCGCAGTTCCACCACCTCGCCCTGGGCGTTCTTGATCACCTCATCGCAGCGGATGACGTAGGAGTAGCGCAGTCGCACCTCTCCTCCAGGGGTGAGGCGCTGCCAGCCTTCGGGCGGCGTCTCGGTGAAATCGTCGCGCTCGATCCAGATCTCGCGGTGTAAGGGTACTGCACGGCGGCCGAATTCGGGACGGTTGGGATGGAAGTCCGCCTCGCGGCTTCCGCTTACCCCTTCTTGATAATTGGTCAATACCACCTTCAGTGGCTTAAGCACCGCCATCACCCGCGGCGCCTTGGCCTCGAGGTCTTCACGGATGCAGCCCTCGAGCACCGAGAGGTCGACGATGTTCTCCGATTTCGAGATGCCGATGCGGCGGATGAACTCGCGTATCCCCGCGGGCGTGTAGCCGCGCCGGCGCATCCCCCTGAGCGTCGGCAGGCGCGGGTCGTCCCAGCCGGCGACGTGGCCTTCGGCGACGAGCTGGTTGAGTTTGCGCTTGCTGGTGACGGTGTAGCGCAGCTCGAGGCGTGAGAACTCGATCTGCTGCGGGTGGCAGTCGATGCTGATGTGGTCCAGCACCCAGTCGTAGAGCGGTCGGTGGTCTTCGAACTCCAGGGTGCATAGGGAGTGGGTGATGCCCTCCAGCGCGTCGGAGATGCAGTGGGTGTAGTCGTACATGGGGTAGATCACCCAGGCATTGCCGGTGCGGAAGTGCTGCGTGCGCTTGATGCGGTAGAGCACCGGGTCGCGCAGGTTGATGTTGGGGCTGGCCATGTCGATCTTGGCGCGCAGTGTTTTGGAGCCATCGGGAAACTCGCCGGCGCGCATGCGGCGGAAGAGATCCAGGTTCTCCTCGACGCTGCGCTCCCGCCAGGGACTCGGGCGGCCTGGCTCGGTGAGGGTGCCGCGATATTCGCGCATCTGCTCGGGGGTGAGCTCGTCCACATAGGCCAGGCCCTTGCGAATCAGCTCTTCGGCATATTCGTAGAGCTGCGGGAAATAGTCCGACGCCCAGCGCACCGGTCCATCCCACTCGAAACCGAGCCAGCGCACGTCCTCCTGGATCGCCTCGGCGTATTCCAGCGTCTCTTTCTCCGGGTTGGTGTCGTCGAAGCGCAGGTTGCAGCGGCCGCCGTAATCTTGGGCGAGGCCGAAATTCAGGCAGATGGACTTGGCATGACCGATGTGCAGGTAGCCATTTGGTTCCGGCGGAAAGCGGGTGACGACTGTGGTGTGCTTGCCGCTGGCCAGGTCGTGCTCGATGATCGAGCGGATGAAATGCTGCACCGGGGCGCTGTCGCTCATGGCTAGGGGTGGGCTGCGATGGGTTTGGCCGTCTGCTAGAATTGGCGCGGTCATCAACTGTACGCTGCGGTTGAGAGTATAGCACCGATGTCAATCACCCGATTCGCGCTCATCTTCCTCGTCTGCTTGCCGGCACTGGTCGGTGCCAGCAGCGAAGGCTGGCAGGACGCCAGTCAGCTGTTCCGTCAAGGCCGGCATACCCAGGCGCTCGCCAAGATCGACGCCTATCTGGCGGCTAACCCCAAGGACGCGCAGGGCCGTTTCCTGAAGGGGCTTATCCTCACCGAACTCAATCGTTACCAGGAGGCGATCAAGGTCTTTTCCGACCTCACCGCCGACTATCCGCAGTTGCCCGAGCCCTACAACAATCTCGCCGTGCTGTATGCCGCCCAGGGTCAATACGAGCGGGCGAAACAGAGTCTGGAGCAGGCCATTCGCACCCACCCGAGCTATGCCACGGCGCACGAAAACCTAGGCGACGTCTATGCCAAGATGGCCTCGCTGGCCTACGACAAGGCCTTACAACTCGACGCGTCCAACGTCTCGGCCCAGACCAAGCTGGCCTTGATACGGGAATTGTTCAGCCCGACCCGGGTGGCCGATGCTGCCAAGGCAGAGGCGGCCAGGCCTAGCGCGACGCGGTCCGCGGCCAAGCCGGCGGCCAGGGCGCCAGCTGGCAGTGCGACGGTGCCTGCCCCGGGGAAAGAGGCCACCAGCACCAGCCCGGAGCCAGCGGGCAGCGGCGAGGCGAGGAAGGCGGTGGTCGCCGACAGCGAGGAGGTCAGGCCCGACGCGGCGCTCGCCGACGCCACCGGCGCGCGCACCCAGTCAACGCCTGAGACGCCAGCAGGGGTCACGCCTTTGCCTGCCGCAGCCGCCTCTCCCCCGGCAGAGGCCAAGGCGGCGATCGAGAAGACGATCCGCGACTGGGCCCAGGCCTGGAGCAGGCAGGATGTGGCAGCATATCTAGCTTTTTATGGCAAGAATTTCGTCCCCCCGCATGGCATAGATCGATCTGCGTGGGAAGCGCAACGTCGTCAGCGCTTACTCGCTCCGAAACAGATCAAAGTCCAGGTTAGCAACCTTAGTCTCACTGTCACCGAAGGCAAGGCTACGGCCAAGTTCAAACAGCGTTATGAGGCCGAGCATCTCCAAGGCACGTATAACAAGACGCTAGAATTGGAGCTCCAAGATGGGCAGTGGAAGATCATTAGCGAACGCTAGGGTGATGCACGGCAGGTTCTCCCAGTCCTTCTGGTTTTTGCTCTTTTTGATTGCTATCGGCGTATCGTCGCAGGCCAATGAATCTGTTCTGCGTCTAGCATCTACCGAAGCGCCTAGCCGCTTGCTCTCGCCGGATGTCCTGTTGGCCCAGACCTTGCTGGAGATCCGTGCTAGCCGACTGGATACTGCGCTCAATAGCATCAACCAGCTTATTTCCATTCGTCCCGATTTTAGGCTAGCCCATCTGATACGCGGCGACCTGCTACTTGCCCGCGTTCGCCCGCTCTCTACGATGGGGGAGGTGCCTCGGGCTTCACCAGTATCGCTGAACGACCTCCGAGAAGAGGCGCGCATGAGGCTCATGCGCTACCTCGATCAACCCCGTCCGGATCATTTGCCCAGACAGCTGCTTATGCTGTCACCTGAACACAAGTACGCCTTGCTCGCCGATGCCAGTCGCGCGCGCTTGTATGTGTTTGAAAATGTCAATGGCGTACCTCGGCTCGTGCGCGATTATTACCTGACCATTGGTCGCAACGGGACCGATAAACGGGTGGAGGGAGACAAGAAAACGCCGGTCGGCGTCTATACCATTTCCGGCTATTTACCACGAAGCCAATTGAGCGATTTCTACGGCGCTGGCGCTTATCCCCTGGACTATCCGAATGAGTGGGATCGTCTGCACGGTCGTAGCGGGCATGGCATCTGGATTCATGGCACACCATCCGGCACCTATAGCAGGCCGCCACGCGCGAGCGACGGCTGTCTAGTACTGGCGAATCCTGATCTAACCGATCTGGCGCAATTTATCGAAGTTGGTAAAACACCAGTCATTATCGCTGAACGCAGTGATTGGCTGGATCCCGTGAGCTGGGAGATGCAGCGGCAGGAGCTGCTTACTATACTGGAGCAATGGCGTACGGACTGGGAAGCACGCGACGTGGCACGATTCTTCCGCCATTATCTACCTGACATGTTGAACAAGACCTGGGCGACAACCAAGCGTCGTAATATTGAAAACAAGGACTGGATACGCATTGCGTTGTCGAATATCAGTGTGTTTCTACCTGATACGCAAGTTGCTGTAGTCGCTTTCACCCAGGAGTACCAAAGTGATCGCTTGCGCGACACCACGGCCAAACGGCTGTACTTGCGTGCTAGTGACGGTCAATGGCGCATTGCCATGGAACATACATCGTCTGCTAACCGGTCAGTAGCGATGGTGCTGGCACGCCGATAACCTATGGAGTATGGAGTAGAGCTAATACCGACTCAAGCGCAGTCCGTAAATCACCGGGGTTATCTTCCGCCAGAAGAGTATCTTGTATTCGCCGTTTGCCCCGGCCTTGTTGCCGAAGCGAAATCATAAAAAGACTTTGGCTATGGTTATCCTACACACCAATTTCGGCCCGATCACCCTGGAACTTGACGCCGCTCGGGCGCCGCTTACTGTGGCCAATTTTTTGCGTTACGCCAAGGAAGGGTACTACGACAGGACCATCTTTCATCGCGTCATCGACGGCTTCATCATTCAAGGTGGGGGCTATACGGAGGATATGCAGTTAAAGCCAACCCACGCGCCTATTCAAAGCGAGGCCAATAATGGCCTAAAAAACACCGCTTATACGATTGCTATGGCGCGCACTCCTTACCCTCATTCGGCGACTAGCCAGTTTTTTATCAACGTCGCGGACAACCCTTTTCTCGATTACACCGAGCCAACCCCACAGGGGTATGGCTACTGTGTCTTTGGCCGGGTTGTCGCCGGACAGGACACAGTCGCCCGGATCAAAAAGGTCAGAACGGGTATCCTTGCTGGACATCAGGATGTGCCCTTGGAACCGGTGGTGATTGAGCGTATCGATGTGCAAGAGCCAAATGCAGCGTGAATCGCCACTCGCCTAGGAACCGTTTGACCACCATAGGGTCGACGCGGTGGAACATAGCGCCCCGCCTAGTAAGGCAAGGTGGATGCCTTCTATCTGCTCTTCCTCCCCACTTGTCGGCGCGGCTTTACCGTTATCACTTACGCTGCTACCCCATACACAACCAAACCTCATGTCTCACCACGTCGCTGGCAAGTCGGCCAACCCGCCTCAATCTGCCGCTGCGCGGCTAATGTCCACACCGCCCATGGCAGGGAAGGGCGATGCTTACGCAGGTGCCATGGCCGGGGAGCAGCGCCACTGCCTGTTCATCTCCGACCTGCATCTGACGGCCGAGCGGCCGGCGGCGGTCGATCGCTTCTTCCATTTCCTGGCACACGTCGCCACGTCTGCCGAGGCGCTCTACATCCTGGGCGATTTTTTCGAGGCCTGGGTGGGGGATGACGCCTTGACCGAGCCCTTCCCTGCGCAGGTGGTCGCCGCCCTGCGCGGGCTGGTCGCACAAGGTGTGCGCTTGTACTTCATGCATGGCAACCGGGATTTTCTCCTGGGTGCCGCCTTTGCCGAGGCAACCGGCGGCAGCCTCCTGCCGGAGCCGCAGGTGGTCGATCTGTACGGCCAACCCACGCTCCTCATGCATGGCGACACCCTCTGCACCGACGATCTCGATTATCAGCGCTTCCGCCGCCTCGTGCGCGATCCGGCCTGGCAGGCCGATTTTCTCTCCCGTCCGCTGCCGCAGCGGCTACTTCTGGCGCGTCAGCTGCGGGAGCAGAGCGAGCAGGCGAAAGGCGACAAGCGCCTCGAGATCATGGACGCCAACCCTGATGCGGTGCTGAACGCCTTCCGCCAGCATGGGGTGCGGCGCATCATCCACGGTCATACCCATCGCCCGGCCCACCACCGGCTGCTGGTCGACGATCAACCCTGCGAACGCTGGGTCCTGCCCGAGTGGTACGCAGGTGGCGGCTATCTGGTCTGCCAGGAAGCGGGCTGCCATCTGGTTCATCTCACGTAGCGGTAGTTGTCAGCATAGAACGATCGTTCTATACTGAGGCAGCTCAACTTGGGAGTGTGCCTGCCATGGCTCAAGACGCCGCCTATCTCGCCAAGCTGCAAGACTATTACGCCCGCCACCGCGTGTTTCCGCCCTATTCCGGCATCGGTGAATTGCTGGGGCTCAAATCCAAGTCTTCCGTTGCTGCCTTGGTGGCGCGGCTGCGCCTCAATGGCTATCTGGAGGCCATGCCAGACCGGCGCTTGAAGCCCGGTCCGCGCTTCTTCGAGCGCGTGCTGGCCGAATCCGTTCGCGCCGGCTTCCCGCATGCCGCCGATGATTCGGTGAAGGAGACCCTGACCCTGGACGAATATCTCATCGAACACCCGTCGCGCACCGTGCTCGTGCGGGTGAAGGGGGACTCCATGCAGGATGCCGGCATCCAGCCGGGGGATATCGCCATCGTCGAGCGCGGCCGGCAGGCGCGGGAGGGCGACCTGGTGGTAGCCATCGTCGATGACGAGTTCACCCTGAAATACTTGGCCAAGGAACAGGGGGCCTATGTCCTCAAGCCCGCCAACCCGGCCTACCCCGTCATCCGCCCGCGCGGCAGCTTAGAGGTCTTCGGCGTCGTCGTCGGTATCGTCCGCAAGTACGGCAGCCGTTCGGCCCCGAAATGAAAAGGGGCCCCGCAGGGCCCCGCATGGGTAGACTTTGGCGGCTTAGCTCAGCACTTCCGCCCAGATCGATTCCGCCCAGGCCCAGTTGAAGACGAAGTTGATCTCGTCGCCTTGGGCGCTCGCGCCGCCGCCCGGTTGCGCATCCCACTGTTTCTTCTCGGGGTTGTAGCGGAACACGGTGGCGACGTGACCCGCCGTGGTCTCGGATACCGCGCTGTAGCAGGTGTTGGCCACCACGGGCACCGGGTCCGGCTGCCGGCCGTTGAGTAGCTCGACGATGGCGCTGGCGCAGACCTTGGCGTGGTTGGTCGCCATGTGCCCGGATTTGGGATGGTTGGAGAGCACCGAGTCGCCGATGATGTGCACGTTCTTGGCGGTGGTGGATTCGAAGGTGACGAAATCGACCACGCACCAGACCTTGTTGCTGTCGTTGCGGGCCCCAGCCAAGGCGGTCACCTCGCCCGCACGCTGGATCGGCACGACGTTGAGGACGTCGCCCTTGACGTCGTCGAATTCGGTGGAGACCGTCATGGTCTTGTGGTCGACCTTCTTCGGCGCGTTGTTGGGACGGTAATCGATCATGCCGTCGTAATAGGTCTTCCATGCCCACTTGAACAAGGCCGGCTTGGAAGCCACATCCTGGTTGCCGTCGAGCAGGATGATCTTCGACTTCGGTTTGTGCTTCTTGAAGTAGCTCGCGACCATGCACACCCGCTCGTAGGGCCCAGGCGGGCAGCGATAGGGGGCCATGGGCACGGACATCACGAACACGCCGCCGTCGGGCATCGCCTCGAGTTGCTTGCGCAGCAGGGCCGTCTCAGGACCGGCCTTCCACGCATGCACCACCTTCTGCGCAGCATATGCCTCTTTATACCCCTCGATGGTGTCGGTCCGCACCTCGATGCCCGGCGCCAGCACCAAGCGGTCGTAGGCGATGGTCTGACCGCCTGCCGTCCTGACCGTGCGCTTGTCCACATCGATGCCGATGACCGTGTCTTTTACCCAATTGAGGTTGTATTTCTTGATCAGGGTGTCATAGCTATGCGTGATGTCGGCCATGGTCTTCAGCCCGCCCAGTACCCAGTTGGAGATGGGGCAGGAGACGAACTTGTCGTTCGGCTCGATCACGGTGACCTTGATCTTGGGATCCCACTTGCGGATGTACTTGGCACAGGTGGCCCCCCCGTAACCAGCGCCAACAACTACGACGTGTGGTGCTGCGTTGCCACCAACGCTTGCACATCCGGGCATGCTGTGAGCAACGGCAATGGCTGCACCGGCTGTCAGGAAATCACGGCGATTGAAATTCATGTGCGTTCTCCTCGCATCAGGTTGGCGTCGTTCGATATCACTTCAACGCGGCGAAATATTCGCCCATCTTTTCGATCTCCTGATCCGTGTAGCCTTGCGCATGGCGATGCATCACCGAGGCAGGGCGTTGACCAGACTTAAAGGCCTTCATCTGGGTAACGAAGTAGGTCTTGTCGAGACCGGCAAGCGTGGGCATTGCCGATTTGCTCTTGCCATCTGGACCGTGGCAGCTCATACAAGTGCTGGCGATGGTACGAATATGGGCATCAGCCGCCATGGTGGCGCCCACTATCGCAAACAGGCCGACACCAAATAGGCCCGCGCTCAGGATTTTTTTATGCATGCGCTCCTCCAAACAAAAAGAAAAACAGTGGCGAACCACCGATACAAACCTGCCCCGCAGGCCTATTGCGTGGACCTGCCCGAGCTAGCGCTAAATGTGCATGAGCCAGGAATACTAGTCAACAAGCGAACGCTAATATTCATGCGCTTTTGAAACAGAAAGCTTACTAGTTCATTGCGCCTAGTGCACGGGCCCGCTGCAATGTCTGGGCCAATGCCTCCTGTTGGCCGGCAGGGTCCCATGTCGGCGGCAACCATCCGGCCAGATGGGTGAGGGTGAGGTCGGCCAATGCCTCGATCCACAACGGTCGCTCGTTGAGGGCAGGGATGTAGTGATAGGCGCCGCCGCCGGCCTTGAGGAACAGCGTCTTGCCCTCCATGGCGATTTCTTCCAGGGTCTCCAGGCAATCGGCCACGAAGCCCGGACAAATGACGTCGACGCGACGTGTCTTGGCGCGGCCGAGGGCCTCTAGGGTCTCGGCGGTGTAGGGCTTGAGCCACTCTGCCCGCCCGAAACGGGATTGGAAGGTCACGCGATATTGCTCTGCCGCCAAACCGAGGGCCTCGGCCAGCAGGCGGCCGGTCTTCTGGCATTCACAGTGATAGGGATCGCCCAGCTCCAGGCTGCGGCGGGGCACGCCATGGAAACTCATCACCAAGACATCCGGACGGCCGTGCTCGGCCCAGTAGCTCTGCACGCTCTGGCGCAGGGCGTCGATGTAGCCGGGGTGGTCGTGAAAATGGCGCACCGTGCGTAATTCCGGCATGTTGCGCGTTTGGAGCAATACTCGGTAGACCGCATCCAAGGCCGTGCCGGTGCTGCTCGCGGCATACTGCGGGTAGAGGGGGAAGGCAAGCAGCCTATTGCAGCCCTGCGCCTTGAGCCGAGCGATGGCTGCCGCAACCGAGGGTTGGCCGTAGCGCATCGCGTATTCCACCACCAGCGGCACCGGCGTGCGACGGGCTAGTGCCTCACGCAGCAGCTCGGCCTGGCGTGCGGTATGCAGCCTGAGCGGCGAGCCCTCCGGCGTCCAGATGCTGGCGTATTTCGCGGCCGATTTACGCGGCCGGACATTGAGGATGATGCCGTAGAGGATCGGCCACCAGAGCAGGCGAGGTAGCTCGACTACGCGCTGGTCGGAGAGGAATTCGCGTAGGTAGGACCGCAGGGCCGCCGGCGTGGGCGCTTCTGGGGTGCCCAGATTGATCAAGAGGATGCCGATGCGGCGGGGTTGGTCGTGACGATGGGGCGGTTCGGGCAGGAAGGCCATGCGCGTGTGGCAGCGAACGGAGGATCGGTGAGTGAGACGGCGACCGATCCCGATCAGTGGTAGGACAGCGCGTTGGACAGCAGTCGCGCGGTGATGTCGACGATGGGGATGATGCGCGGGTAGTCCATGCGCGTCGGGCCGATCACTCCCAGGGTGCCGACCACCTCGCCGTTGACCGTGTACGGGGCAGTGATGACGCTACAAGCGTCCAGTGGCGCCACTCCGGACTCCGCGCCGATGAACAACTGCACCCCCGTGGCTTGATGGCTCGCTTCAAGAAGTTGCAGCAGTTCAGTGCGCTGCTCAAAGAGGGTGAAAAGCTCACGTAGCCGTGCCATGTTGGCTACTAAGTCTGGGGTCTTAAGCAGGTTGGACTCACCGGCGACGACGCAGTCTGTGTTGGCCTCGATAAAGGCCTCGGTACCTGTTTGTACGACAGCTTCCATCAGTTTACTGATGTCGTCTTTGAGCGCTCGGAGCTCCTTCTGTAAGCGGGGACGAACCTGCTCGAAGCTCAAGCCGGAGAAATGGTGATTGAAGAAATTGGCCGTGCGGGTGAGCTGGCTAGCGGTGTAAGGCCGCGGCGTAAGGATGACGCGGTTTTGCACCTCGCCGTCCATGGTCACCATGATCAAGAGGATACGTTTGTCCGAGAGCTTGAGAAACTCGATCTGACGCAGTTTTTGGTTGCGCCGCTTGGGCGTGAGCACGATGCCGGCGTAGTGGGTAAGCTCGGCGAGCAACTGTGACGCCGTGTTCACCAGGCGCTGTGGATCGCCGGGGGTGAGGCTGTGCTGGAGTTGGAACAGCAGCGGACCCTCGATGGGTTTGACGGTCAGCAACGAGTCCACGAATAGGCGATAGCCCCGTGGTGTGGGAATGCGGCCGGCGGAAGTATGCGGGCTGGCGATGTAGCCGCTTTCCTCCAGATCCGCCATGATGTTGCGGATGGAGGCTGGTGAGAGATTGAGCCCAGCTTGGCGCGAGAGGGTACGCGAGCCGACGGGGTGACCGTCCTCGATATAACGCTCGACCAAGGCCTTGAGTAGGATGCGCGCGCGCTCGTTGAGCATGCAAGCACGGACAGGGCAATGAACTACCAACTATCCATATAATTTCATGCCATGAACTCGAATTTCAAGACGATCGGCATCGTCGGCAGATATTATGGCATCGGTTCGAGTCATACTGTGCGCCAACTGGCCCAGTATTTGATCGGTCGGGGCCATGAGGTCATCATCACTGCTCACACCGCAGAGATCGGCCAGATCCATGATCTTAATTCAGCCACTTTAGAAGAAATCGGCCGCCTAGCCGATTTAGTCATCGTGTTAGGTGGTGATGGCACTATGCTGAATGTGGCACGGACTTTGGTTGACCATCGTGTGCCCATGATTGGGATTAATCATGGGCGGCTGGGCTTCCTGGCTGATGTGGCAGTGGACTCGATGTTCACCACCCTAGATGGGGTGTTAGCTGGTAGATATATCGCCGAGGATCGTATTCTGCTATCTGCTCAGCTCTGGCGTCAGGGGCAGGTGTGCTATAGAAGCTATGCCTTCAATGACGTGGTGGTGAGCAAGAGCACCCTCGGGCGGCTGATAGAATTTGAGATCTACATTGACAACCAATTCGTCTATAACCAGCGGGCAGATGGCCTCGTGGTGGCAACACCCACCGGCTCCACTGCCTATGCCTTGTCCGCTGGAGGGCCCATCCTGCATCCGACGCTGGAAGCCTTCGTCCTCACCCCTATCTGCCCGCACACCCTGTCCGCACGTCCGATCGCCGTGAATAGCCGGTCAGAGATCGAGATCAACCTGATCCAGGCGGATGATGCGCGCGTGCATTTCGATGGCCAGCAACACGCCGACATGCAGGTCGGCGATCGGGTCGTCATCCAACGCGCCGAAAACACCGTCCGGTTATTGCACCCGGAAAATCACAACTACTATCACACCTTACGCCAAAAATTGCACTGGGGGGAAAAGCTGTCGTGAAGCCAATCGCTAGGCGTGCACGAGCTTGACATGCCCTGGTCGCTGAGCCCTGAAAGCGATGCTAGTCAGCCTGACCCTGCTCGACTACGTGCTCATCGAGCACTTGGAGCTAGAGCTGCAACCGGGTTTTACCGTCTTGACGGGAGAAACCGGGGCAGGCAAGTCGATCCTGTTGGGCGCGCTCGGGCTGGTGCTTGGCGAGCGTGCCGATAACTCGGTCATTCGCGCCGGGGCCAAGCGCGCCGAGGTGGTGGCGGAGTTCTCCCTCGCCGATATGCCGCAGCTGCAAGCGTGGCTAGCCGAGGCTGGCCTCGAGGGGGGAGGCGAGCAGCTGCTATTGCGCCGCACGGTGGAGGCCGAGGGACGCTCACGCGCCTTCATCAACGGCCGGCCGGCCACCCTGCAGCAGGTACGCGAGCTGACTAGCCACCTCGTCGACATCCATGGTCAGCACGCGCACTACTCGCTCTTGCAGCCCGGCATGCAACGCGATCTGTTGGATGCCTACGGCGGCTGCAAGCCGCTGGCCGAACGCACCGCCCTTGCCTATCGAGCCTGGCAGCAAGCGGTGCGGCAGCGCGAGGCGGCGCAGCGGCGAGCCGATACCGAGGCCGCCGAGCGCGAGCGCCTGGCCTGGCTGGTGGAGGAATTGACCGCGCTGGACTTTCACGCCGAGCAATGGCAGGAGCTGCAACAGACCCACCGCCGTCTTGCCCATGCCGCCGAACTGCTCAACGGCGCTCAGGCGGTGATCGAGCTGTTGGAGGCCGAGGGCGATGGCATCATTGACCGGCTCAAGCAGGCCAAGGCCAAGTTGAATGCGCTCGTCGCCTTCGACACCCGCCTCGCCGACGGCGTGCAGATGCTGGAAGAGGGCTTGATCCAGGCGCAAGAGGCGGCGCGGGAGCTCAGCCGCTATGCCGAGCGCGTGGAGCTCGACCCGCAGGCCTTGGCCGCCGCCGAGACGCGCATCGGCCAGGTGATGGCGGTGGCACGCAAGCTGCGCTGTGCCCCAGAGGAATTGCCGCGTCTGCTAGCGGATGCCCGTGAACAGCTCGCGGCGCTGGACGCGGCGGCCGACATCGAGGCCATGGCGGCGGCTGAGGCCGCAGCGCTGGCGGCCTACGAGGCCGCCGCTGCAGACTTGAGCGCCTGCCGCCGCCAGGCTGCCGAGGCCTTAGGCAAGGCGGTGAGCGCTGCCATGCAACAGCTGGCGATGCAGGGCGGCCGCTTGCAGGTGGTGCTGGATCCCTGTGCGCCAGAGGCGAGCGGGCGCGAGCGCGTGGAGTTCTGGGTTGCACCGCATGCGGGCCAGGCGTTGCACCCACTGGCGCGCACTGCATCCGGCGGTGAGCTGTCGCGCCTTGGCCTAGCGTTGCAGACCGTGTTGTCGGGACGAAGCGGTGCCCGCACGTTGATCTTCGACGAGGTGGATGCCGGCATCGGCGGCGGCGTGGCCGAGGTGGTCGGTCGGTTGCTGGCGCAGATTGCGCGCGACCGGCAGGTGCTCTGTGTCACCCACCTGCCGCAGGTGGCGGCCTGCGCCACGCACCACTGGCAGGTGAGTAAGGAGGAGGTCGACGGGCGTAGCCTCAGCCGCGTCCGACGGCTCGACGAAGCGGCGCGGGTGGAAGAGATCGCCCGTATGCTCGGCGGCGTGGAGCTGACCGAGACCACACGCCAGCATGCTCGCGAGATGCTTGCGCGTCACGCACGGCAGGCGTGATGCGCCTGCCTCACCCCTCACCGCCCTGCGTCCGGTAGGGGCAATTCTCCTTGAGGCAATCGACGTACAGGTAAAGGCAGTGCTCGTGCAGGCGGAAGCCTCTCTGCTCGGCGATCTGGCGCTGCCGCTGCTCGATTTGCGCATCGTAGAACTCCTCCACGCGGCCGCACTGCATGCAAAGCAGGTGATCGTGGTGGCCACCCTGGTTGAGTTCATAGACCGCTTTTTCGTTGTCGAAATGGTGCCGGATCAGCAGCCCGGCCTGCTCGAACTGCGTCAGCACGCGATAGACCGTGGCCAGGCCGACGTCCTCATGTTCTTGTAGCAGCATGCGGTAGACCTCGTCTGCGGTGAGATGGCGTTTCTCCGCCTGTTGGAACAGACCCAGGATGCGCAGACGCGGCCCGGTCGCCTTCAAACCCATGCTCTTCAGTTGATTGCCGTCGGCCATGGCGTGACTGAGCTATTGGACGCGCGCTATCATAGCGCGAATGATGCCCCAAATAAGCGGCCCTAAAAACGAGAAAACGCTCGCTCGCGCTGGCAGACCCATGCCCGTGAAGGCTACCGCCCAGCAAGGCGTCGGCGCGGCGAGTCATGCGCTACCCCTACACCCACTGCCTAAAGGGGGCGTTCCACCGGCAGGGACCAGTTGGATGAAGAAGCGATGAACAAGCTAGCCGTTGCCCTCGCGCTGCTGCTTGGAGGCTGCAGCCTCGGCAACCCGATCCACCGCCTCAAACCTTATCAGATCGACATCCAGCAAGGCAACGAGGTGACTCAAGCCATGCTGGATCAGCTCAAGCCCGGTATGACCCCCGCTCAGGTGCGCTTCGTGATGGGGACGCCGCTCATCGTCGACCCCTTTCATGCCGACCGCTGGGACTATGTGTTGCGCGTGGAAAAGGACGGGCGGCTGATCGCAAAGCGGCGTCTTACCGTCGTGTTTCAGAACGGAGTCTTGCGGGGGATCGACACGGGCACAGCCGTAGGTGCGGCGGCCAAGGAGGGGGCAACACCATGAGTCAGCGCGTCGTCATCACCGGCTGTAGCGGTCGCATGGGGCGTGCCTTGCTGGAGGCGTTGGCGTCCGCAACCGACCTGCGCCTGGTGGCAGCCCTGGACCGTCCAGGTAGCCCGAGCATCGGCCGCGATGCAGGTGAACTGGTGGGGGCGCCGATTGGGGTCAAGGTCAGCGATGACGTCGTCACCGCCGTGCAACAGGCCGATGTATTGATCGATTTCACCCGCCCTGAGGCGACACGTCTCTATCTCGCCGCTTGCCGCCGCGCTGGTGTGGCCATGGTCATCGGCACCACCGGCTTCGATGCCGAGGGGCGCAAGAGCATCGCTGCGGCCGCCGCCGACATCCCCATTGTCTTCGCCCCCAATATGAGCGTAGGCGTCAACCTGGTGTTCAAACTGTTGGAGACCGCTGCCCGTGTGCTGGCCGAAGGTTATGACGTCGAGATCATCGAGGCCCATCACCGGCACAAAGTGGACGCCCCCTCCGGCACCGCGTTGCGTATGGGCGAGGTGATCGCGCAGGCCCTCAAACGCGACCTCAGCACCTGTGCCATCTATGGGCGCGAGGGTGTGACCGGGGAGCGACAGGCCCAGACTATCGGCTTTGCCACCGTGCGCGGCGGCGATATCGTCGGCGAGCACACGGCCTTGTTTGCCGGCATTGGCGAACGGGTGGAGATCACGCATCGGGCCAGCAGCCGCATGACCTTCGCGCTGGGCGCTTTGCGGGCGGCGCGCTATCTTGCCGACAAGGCCAATGGGCTTTATGACATGCAGGACGTGCTAGGGCTGCGCGCCTGAAAATGGCTCCCTGGCTAACTTATGGCATCTTCCCTAGGCTAGCGACGTCGTTGGCGCTTTTTTACGTAGCAAGTCGGCCAGAAGCGCGTCTGAGCCGGAAGCGAGCTAGCCATCCTCTTGAAGCCAGCTTCCCGAACCTCATTTTCCCCACGTTTGCAAAGGGGAGATCGAAACATGTCCGAACACATCAAGGAGACGCTCGGCTTTCAGGCCGAGGTCAAGCAGCTGCTGCATCTGATGATCCACTCCTTGTACAGCCACAAGGAGATCTTCCTGCGCGAGCTCATCTCCAACGCCGCCGACGCCGCCGACAAGCTGCGCTTCGAGGCGATGAGCGACCCTGCGCTCTATGAGCAGGATGCTGAGCTCAAGATCTGGATCCGCGCTGACAAGGCGGCCCGCACCTTGAGCATCCGCGACAACGGCATCGGCATGAGCCGCCAGGAGGTGATCGATCACATCGGCACCATCGCCAAGTCTGGCACGCGCGAATTCTTCTCCAGGCTCACGGGCGATCAGCAGAAGGATGCGCAGCTCATCGGCCAGTTTGGCGTCGGCTTCTATTCCAGCTTCATCGTCGCCGACCGGGTGACCCTCACCACCCGCCGGGCGGGACTGACGCGCGAGCACGGCGTGCGCTGGGAGTCGGACGGGGCCGGGGAATACACCATAGAGACCGTCGACAAGGACAGCCGCGGCACCGAGATCGTGTTGCACCTCAAGGAGGGAGAAGACGAATTCCTCGAACCCTGGCGGCTCAAGGCCATCATCCGCCAGTACTCGGACCACATCCCCATCCCCATCGTCTTCGTCGACGACAAGGGGGAAGAAGAGACGGTCAACCGAGCCAGTGCCCTCTGGGCGCGCCCGAAGAGCGAGATCAGCGAAGAGGAGTACAAGGCCTTCTACAAACACGTCGGCCATGACTACGAGGATCCGCTCGCCTGGATCCACGCGCGCGTAGAAGGGCGACAGGAATATACCGTACTGCTCTACATCCCCTCACACCCACCCTTCGACCTCTGGGACCGCGAGGCCAAGGCGGGCATCAAGCTCTACGTCAAGCGCGTCTTCATCATGGAGGACATGCAGCGGCTGATGCCCGCCTACCTGCGCTTCATGCGCGGTGTGATCGACGCGGCCGATCTGCCGCTCAACGTCTCGCGCGAGATCCTGCAACAGACGCGCGACATGGAGATGATCCGCGCCGGCTGCGTGAAAAAGGCCTTGGACCTGTTGGAAGACCTGGCCAATAACCAGCCGGAGAAGTACGCCCAGGTCTGGCAGCATTTTGGCGTCGTGCTCAAGGAGGGCGTGGGCGAGGATCCGGCGAACAAGGAGCGCATCGCGAAACTGTTGCGGTTCACCACCACCCTGAGCGACACCCCCAGCGTCTCGCTGGCCGAATACGTCAGTCGCATGAAGGCGGGACAGGACAAGATCTGGTATCTCACCGCCGACAGCCTCGCCGCCGCCCAAGCGAGCCCCCACCTGGAGATCTTCCGCAAGAAGGGCGTGGAGGTCTTGCTGCTTACCGACCGGGTGGACGAGTGGCTGGTGGCCAACCTGTTCGAGTTCGACGGCAAGCCGCTTGCCAGCGTGGCCAAGGGTGAGATCGACCTCTCTGCGGTGAAAACCGCCGAAGAGGAGACTTCCGCTGAGCCCGCCAAGGCCGAGGCCGCGCAGGCTGTGGTTGACCGCCTCAAGACCTTGCTCGCAGACCGCGTGAAGGATGTGCGCGTCAGCCACCGCCTGGTGGACTCGCCGGCCTGCCTGGTCGCCGGCGAGCACGACATGAGCCCGCACCTCGTGCGCATGCTCAAGGCCATGGGCCAGAAGACACCCGAGAGCAAGCCGATCTTGGAGATCAACCCGACGCACCCCCTGGTGCGCCGCATCGAGTCTGAGAGCGAAGCGCGGCAGGCGGACCTGGCCTTGCTGTTACTGGATCAGGCCGTGCTGCTCGACGGCGGTCAGCTCGCCGACCCGGCCGGCTTCGTCAAGCGCTTGAATGCCCTCCTCGGCGCGGCGTAATCCTCGCCCCCGCCTCAGGGTGCTTAGCGCCAGCGCAGGTTCACATAACGGCTACGGCCGTTTTCCTTGAGCCGCATAAGCACGCTCGGGCCGGCATTCGCCAGGGCGGCGGCGAATTCGGCCGGCGTCCCGACGGCGATGCCGTTGACCTCTAGGATCAGGCTGCCCGGTGTGATGCCGGCTAAGGCGGCCAACGAGCCGCGTTCCACGGCGGTGACGATGACGGCCTTGTCGACGCGGGCACGCCTGGCCTCATCGGGGGTGAGCGCCCGCACTGCCACGCCGAGGGCCTGCGCGGCCTGGGCGCCTTCGAGGGCAGCCTCGTCCAGTTGCCCCACCCGTACCGGGATGTCCAGCCGTCGCCCGTCCCGGATCACCCCCAGCACCACCGTGCTCCCCGGCCGCGCCATGGCGGCCCGATTGCGGTACTGGCCGCCATCCGCAAGCGGTGTGCCGTCGAAACTCACCAGCACGTCCCCCGGCCTCAGGCCCGCACGCTCCGCTGGCGAGCCGGCGATGACCTGGTTGACGAGCACACCGCGCAAGTCTTTGAGCCCCATGGCCTCGGCGATGTCGCGCGTGAGGGGCTGCACGGTGAGCCCGATCACGCCGCGGATCACCCGTCCTTGCGTGAGGATCTGCTCGGCGATGGTGCGCGCCAGGTTGCTCGGGATGGCGAAGCCGATGCCCATGTAGCCGCCGCTGCGGCTGAAGATGGCGGTGTTGACGCCGATCACCTCGCCGTCGAGGTTGAGCAAGGGGCCGCCCGAGTTGCCCGGGTTGATGGCGGCGTCGGTCTGAATGAAATCCTCGTAATCATTGATGCCCAGGCTGGTGCGGCCCTTGGCGCTCACCACCCCGGCGGTGAGGCTATGCGACAGGCCAAATGGGTTGCCCAGCGCCACCACCCACTCACCCACTTCCAGCCGGGCCGAGTCGCCCCACTTCAGCGCCGGAATGCCTTGCGCCTCGATCTCTAGCACGGCCACGTCGGATTTAGGGTCAGTGCCGCGCACCCGGGCTATGAACTCGCGGCCATCCTGGAAACGCACCAGGATCCGCCCGGCGTCCTCGACGACGTGATTGTTGGTCAGGATGTAAGTGGCGCGCTGATCACTGGCGAAGACGAAGCCCGAGCCCTGGCTGATCACGCGGCGGGGCGGGCGCCGCGGCGCCCGCCCAGGAAAGTCTTCGCCGAAAAAGCGCCGCAGCAGCTCATCGTGAAACGGCCAGGCCAGCCCCTCGTCGGTGGGGCGCTCCTGCGCCTGGCCCTCCACCTGGATGAAGACCACCGACGGCGCGGCCTTGCGGGCCACGCCCGAGAAGGCGCGCGCCGTCTGGCGTAGCCCCTCGACGTTGGCATCCTGGGCGGTGGCGTTGGGGGGCGAGCACAGAAGCGGGATGCACAACAACGCCAAGGCAAGATGCTTGCGCATGTCCACCCTCCGGCGGGTTCAGAGGTGAGCCCTGACCCAGCGCACCAGGTCCTGCGCCCCCATGGCACCCGCCTGCCGGGCGATTTCGCGGCCACCTCGGAACAGGGCCAGGGTGGGGATGCTGCGAATGCCGTAACGTACAGCCAGCGCCTGCTCCACCTCCGTGTTCACTTTCGCCAGGCGCACGTGGGGCTCGAGCATGCCGGCCGCCAACTCGAATTGAGGCGCCATCATGCGGCAGGGGCCGCACCAGGGGGCCCAGAAATCGATCAGCAGCGGGATGTCGTCGCGCTCAAGGTGGCGCTCGAAACTGGCCATGTTGAGCTCAACCGGGTGGGCGGTGAACAAGGGCCGGTGGCACTGGCCGCATTTCGGGCCTTGCGCGAGGCGAGTGGCCGGCACCCGATTGACGGCCTGGCAATGCGGACAGACGATATGTAGCGGATCAAGCATGGCATCGGCTCCTAGACGATCAATTGACGAGCAAATGGGGGTCGAGTTGCGTTTCCCAAGGGGCAAAGGGGGTCCTTCGCTCCCCTCCCCTGCCGGTTAGGGGCGGTAACAGGCTGGCCTCTACTGGTCTAACTTGGACTCGAGCATGGCCACGGCAGCCATTTCCTGGCGAAAGCGCCGATACAGCCACACACCCAGGATGGCGGAGAGCACAAACAGCGCCACTGCTGCGCCGATGCGCCAGCCAGGGTCGAGATGCACGCCGCTGCCGGCAAGGGCGAAGATGAGGGTCTGGGGGAGGTAGCCCAGCCCAGAGCCGGCGAGGAAGGGGAGGGCACGCACGCTGGACACGCCGGCGATGAGGTTGGTGCTCAAGTTGTGGCCGACGGGCAGGAGCCGGATGAGCAAGGCCATGTGGAAGGGATGTCGGCTGAGAATCGCATCCAAACGCTTAACCTTGTTCGGAAAACGGCCGCTGACCAAGGCACGACCGAACAGGCGGGCATAGTAGAAACTGAGCGCGCACCCCAGCACCGCTGCCAGCAGGGCGAAAGCGGTGCCCGTGAGGACGCCGAAGGCATAGCCGCCGAGAAAGGCAATGAGCTGGCGAGGCAGGCCCAATGCCATGGCCATGGCTCCCGCGCCGATGAACACCATCTCCCCGATGACACCGCGGCCGCGCACCGCGCGGTCGATCCAGCCCTGGTCGAGCTCCAGCCCGAGCCAACGCAAGAGATAGATCGAGCCGAGTAAAGAGACAAGAAAAAGCAGGGCTTTAAGAAAACGCCAAAGAAAGCTGCGAGGGGGAAGGAGAGCCTGGCGCACGGAGTGCTCGCTGCGAGACATAACAAAGCTAGCCTGGTGAGTGAAAACGAAGTTTGGGCATAGGCTAACATCGGCGCAGCCGATCAAGCTGCGCGGCTGCAGCTGCCATCCTCCCAACGCACCGATTGGCCCGCTCACGCCTATTTATATTGACCATAAGGATCAGGCCAAGCCACGCCGCTTGGGCAGGTAGCGGAAGCCCAGGATGATGCGCGCGTTCGGGACGATATCCTCTCCTAGGTCTAGCCCGACAAACTTGGCCAGTAGCGGCATGTTCACCACCGCCTGTGCCTACATGCCGGATTCCGAAAAGTGACTGATCCGCAGTTCCTCTACCGCAAAGGGTACCTGCCCGCTGGCGCGGTCTTAGGTACTTAGGTCGGTAGGGGCGCCATGGCGCGACGCGCAAAAACGCACACGTGCGCGTGCGTTTTGCGCGCAGCTTTAGGTCCGGATAGTCACCCCTCATTTGCTTCTAGCCGCTGTGGTCATCCTTGCAGGCAGGTGAGGGGGCGGAATTTCTCAACGTACGCGCCCGGCGAGGAAGTAAGCGTATACTTGGACACTTAGTGAACGAGCGCAAGCAAGTAAGCCGATGACCACCCCGACACGTGACCCTTCTGAGATGAGCTGGGAAGACATCCGGGCGCTGGTGGCTAGCCTAGCCCTGCAGGGCCAGGAGACCGACCGGCGGATGCAGGAGACTGACCGGCGTTTGCAAGAGACCGACCGTTTGATCCGCGAGCTACGCGAAAGCAACCGCGAAAGCAGCCGAGAATTCGACCGCCGCATGCAAGAGACCGACCGGCGCATGCGTGAGCTCCAGCGGCAGATTGGCAACCTGGGCAATCGCCTGGGCGACTTTGTGCAAGACATGGTCATGCCGGCGGTGGTGAAGCTGTTTCAAGCGCAAGGCATTCCGGTGCACCGCGTCTATCCCAACGCCCAAGCGCGCGACGACCGCGGCGTGGTGCTGATGGAAATCGATCTATTGGTCATCGATGGCGATCATGCGGTGGCGGTGGAATGCAAAAGCCGCTTGAGCAGCAGTGACGTGGATGAGCACCTGGAGCGATTGAGTCGTTTCAAAGCGTGCTTTAGCGAACATG
>JBEPZO010000002.1:0-84895 GCA_041640815.1 Thiobacillaceae bacterium | reverse complement strand
CGACCCGGGCAAGATGCTGCGCTGGGCGATGCTGCCGCTGGACCCGAAGCTGTGGGGCATGATGCTGAACACCCTCAACCCGGGCATGTACATGAAGTGGATGATGGCGCCGCTGGACCCGCAGGCGATCAACCTGATGGTGGCGCCGATCAACCCCAACTACTACATGGGCTGGCTGGCCGCAGCCATGGATCCCAAGACCTACGGCCCGATGTGGGCGAGATTCCTGAACCCGTCGCTGCCGCTTCCGCCCAATCCATGGAGCGGCGTCAGCGGCACGACGCCGTTCGAGGCCAACGCCTGGCTAGGCATGCTGGGCGTGCCGGCGATCACCCCCACGCCGGCCGCGCCTGGGGCACCGGCGGCTGGTGCCCCGGCGGCAGCCGGCACTGCCGCCGCGTCTGCGGCTAGCGCGCCGGCGGCCGCCCCAGCCGCGAAGCCGGCGGAGGCGGCCAAGGTCGTAGCCCTGCCTCCAGCCGAAGCAGCCAAGCCCGCGCCAACGCCGGCCAGCAAGATCGTCTTGTCGGGCGATACGCTGTTCAAGCCGAACAAGGCCGCGGTGCGCGACCTATCCAAGGAGGGGAGGCAGCGGCTCGATGAGGTGGCTGCTCAGATCAAGGCCCTGGGTGAGGTGGAACAGATCAAGATCGTCGGGCATGCCGATGCGACCGGTAAGCCAGAGGCCAATCGCAAACTGTCCGAGGCGCGGGCGCGTGCGGTCAAGGCCTACCTGGTGGCCAAGGGGGTGAAGCCCAACGTGATCATTACCAGCGGCATGGGCGATACCCAGCCCGTGGTGCAATGCGACATGCAGCAGCCGAAGGAGAAGCTGATCGAATGCCTGGCGCCAAACCGGCGGGTGGAGATCGAGGTGATCGGCAAGGCCAAGTAGGCCGCAGTCGCTAGGGCAGAAGGCCGCGCTTGGGCCGCGGCCTTGTCTGCGCTCAAGGCGCAGCATCGGCCGCGCCCACCCGCTGCCAGGAGTTCTCGTTCAGACAGACCTCGTATTTCGCCCAGCGGCGGAATTCATCCAGGGTGCACTGCCCGGTCTTGCGCCGGCAGGCGCCAGCCACACCCTTGAAGTGCACCATCTCGACGCCTCGCTCGGCGTCGCGGGTCACCGCCTGCACCAGGCGAACGCCCCAGGCACGTCCATAGGCACCGTTGCTGTAGCAGTGTCCGATCTCGATCGACAGGGCGGGCATGTGCGCTAGGTGGTGATGCGGCGATAGATGTCGGCCACCTTGAACGGCAGGTCGGCCACGTCGTTCAGGATGATATAGCGGGCGGCGCCATACATGTGCGGCAGGTATTCACGTGCCTCCTTGTCGATGGTGATGCAGAAGGGGTGGATGCCGCAGCGGCGGGCCTCGATCAGGGCCATGCGCGTATCCTCGATGCCATAGGTGCCGCGGTAGGCGTCGAAATAGTCGTCGGGGCGGCCGTCGGACAGGGTAACGAGCACCTTGGTGCGTGCCTCGACCTGATTGAGCAGCTTGGTCAGATGCCGGATGGCAAAGCCCATGCGCGTGTATTCCTGGGGGCGGATGCCGCCGATGCGCGCCTTGACCTCGTCGGAATAGGGCTCGTCGAAGGTCTTGATGCGGTAGAGCTCGCAGCGCTTGCGGGTGATGCCGGAAAAGCCATAGATGGCATAGCGGTCGCCAAGCCGCTCGAGCGCCTCACAGAGCAGGATCAGGGCCTGCCGCTCGGCCTCATTGACCCAGCCTTTGGTCGAGCCGGACATATCGACCATGAACATGACGGCAATGTTGCGTTCGCTGCGGTGCAGGCGCACGAATAGCCGGTCGCTCATCTCGCGGCCGTCGCGCGCCTCGGCCAGGGCCTCGATGAGCGCATCGAGGTCGACCTCATCGCCATACGGTTGCCGCTTGAGCAGACGGTTTTCGTCGCGCATGGCCTCGAAGGCCCGGCGCAGGCCCTTGACGGTGCTGCTGTAGCGCTCCAGCGTCTGCTGGTAGAAATCGTCATGGACGGGCTGGACCTCTTTCTCTCGCATCACGCACCAGTTCTTACGGTAGTGCTGGCGACGGTGATCCCATTCCGGATAGAGCTCGGCCCCCTGCTCGTGATAGGTCCCTTGCCACACGGCGTCGGGGTCGATCGCCTGCTCTTCGTACAGGCTCGGGTCGTACTCCCCTTGCCCCGCAGGCACCAGATACTCCGGGGGAATGTCGCCGAAGTCTAGCCAGACCGAGGTGAACAGCTGTTTGACGTCGTCGGGCGGGGCGACGGGGGCGCCATCGAGGGTGAGTTCGAAGTCCAGCTGCCCATGCGCCTCACGGGGCGTGACCTTGAAACCGGTTTGCTCTTGGGCGACGCGCTCGCTGTCTGGCTTGGCGGCCTCGTCGCGATGGCGGTTGAGCTCCTCCTTGAGCTGGGCGAGCTTGATGCGTAGCCGCGCCTTTTCCTTGTCCACACGCGTGGCGCGGGCGCTCGCCACGGCCTCGGGACGCAGTTCGCCCTGAAAGCACCACGGGGAGAAGGGGGGCAGGGCATAGGCCTCGGCGAGCAGGGCGACGCTATCCTCGACGCTTGCCTGCGCTTCGGCAAGCCGCGCGCGCAGCGCCGCCCATTCAGCGGGCAGCTGCTCACCGAGCGCGGCAGCAAGCTGCAGCATCTGCCGATGGAGCCCGGGCAGCTCGCGCTCGATCCGGGCCAAAAGGCGCAAGGTCTCCAGGGCGTGAAATTGCTTGCGGGCGTGCGCCGGGTCGGGATATCGCGCGAACAGCGCCGGCATGTCGGCGCGCAGCGTACCGTAGCGGGTCTGCGCCCAGAGCAGGGCGACAGTGGCCTTGGCGAGCTTGAAGTTGTCCTCACGGCGCGGAAAACGCGCGATGATGGCCGGCAGAAAGATGCGCTCGCCGTCGGTGTACGGCGCCTCCCCCTGTTCCAGCTTGAGCCGGCGGCCCGATAGTCCGCGCACGAAGTTGCCCAGCACCGCGGCCATCTCGTCGTACAGGGCGCCAGCGGTGTGCTCCGAGCGCACATGCACGAAACGGTCGACCTGATCGGCCACCGCGATGGCGGCATACATGCCGGCGCGGTCGTAGGTGTCGCAGAGATGCACCGCCCAGGCCTCGATGGCGCGCCGATCGAGGCGCTTGATCAATTCCGGTGCGCGCTGACTGAAGCGGAAGGCGAGCGTGATATGGGTGCTGGCGATACGGCGTATCCAGTCCAACACGAAATCCTGGTCATCGCGCGACAAGCGGCAGAGGGCGCGCGCGACGGGACCGACGTTGTGGAAGGTGAACTCGGTCTCGAGCCACTCATCGAGCAGGGCCTCGATCTCGACGCGGCTGAGCTGCGGTAAGGACACTATCGCCCCGTCACTCGTAGGTGTTGAACTTGGCGCCTGCCGCATTGGCCATGTAGGCCACCGCGCGTTTGACCTCCAGATCGCTCAGATGCGGGTGCCCGCCCTTGGGCGGCATCTTGCGTATGCCCCGTATGGCGGTGCGCTCGAGCATCTTCTGCCCCTCGGCGATGCGGGGGCGCCAGGCCTTGCGGTCGCCAAACCTGGGGGCATTGAGCTCGCCCCTGGCATGGCAGGCGGCGCAGTAGTGGGCATAGACCTCGGCGCCGGATTTGGGCCTAGGCCCGTTATCGGCATGGGCGGCGAGGGGGGACAGGGCGGCGATAAACGCCATCAGGCGCAAGGCGTTGGCCATGATGACGACCTCCGTGTGGCTAAAAGATCGAAGAGGACAACTCCTGGATCGCCGCCAGCATGTCCGGATCATCAGTGACCGCTTGGGCCACCGCGCTTTGGCAGGCGGCGACGGGGTCGATGCCGCTGGCGATCAACTTGCCGGCATGTACCAGCAGACGCGTCGAGGCGCCTTCCTCCAGGCCGCTGCCTTTGAGGTTGCGGGTCATCTGGGCGAATTTCACCAGCCGCGCGGCCATGGCGGCATCGACCCCCGATTCATTGGCGACGATACGTTGCTCCAGCTCGGGCGCTGGGTAGTCGAACTCCAGGGCGACGAAGCGCTGCCGGGTGGATTGTTTCAAATCCTTCAACACGCTCTGGTAGCCGGGGTTGTAGGAAATGGCGAGCGCGAAGGTATCCGGCGCCTCGAGCAACAGGCCCAGTTTCTCCATCGGCAAGGTGCGGCGGTCGTCGGCCAAGGGGTGGATGACCACCATGGTGTCCTTGCGCGCCTCGACGATCTCATCCAGATAGCAGATGCCGCCGACGCGTACGGCGCGCGTCAACGGGCCATCGACCCACACCGTTTCACCGCCCTTGACCAGGTAGCGGCCGACGAGGTCGGAGGCGGTGAGGTCATCATGGCACGAGACCGTGATCAGCGGCCGCTTAAGCCGCCAGGCCATGTATTCCATGAAGCGGGTCTTGCCGCAGCCGGTTGGGCCTTTGAGCAAAATCGGCAGCCGGTTGGCGTAGGCCGCTTCGAAGATGGCGATCTCGTTGCCGACCGGCTCGTAGTAGGGTTGTTTGCGGATGTAGTGCTCTTCTGGGGCGAGGGCGTGCGCGTCCAAGATCGACCTCTATGCAAGTGACATTCGTCCCATGCGCTCCGTTCTAGGCGTCGGGCAAAAATGCGCAGTAAGCTTGCCGTGCAAGGGATATACAAAGGGAGAGTTTTTCTGGCAGCTTCAAGGTATCAGAAATTGCTCGCTACTTCGGCCAGTGTTGAGACAGCAGAGATGGAGCAAAAGTTTATGCGAGGTAGTCATTATCAGCTTGCCTCACGAATCTAGCCAAGCAGCTCGCCGGTCTCTTCAGCAGGTAAAAGAAGAACGATAGGACGTCACGTGTAGAGTGGACCTAAAAAAGCAATGCCTGATTACTTACTCATCGCTGGCGCCTGGCTCACCTATGGCGCCCTGCACTCCTGGCTCGCTAGCCGCGGCGTCAAAGCGTGGATCACGCAGCGCTGGCCCCGCTTCGCCCCCGCCTACCGCCTCGCTTACAACGGCCTGGCCACCCTGCTTCTCGTGCCGCCGCTCTGGCTTACGCTGCAAGCGCCCGGTGCGGCCCTGTGGCATTGGCCCGCCTGGATCGGCTGGCCGGCGGCCGCCCTCGCCGTGGCCGGTTTCCTATGGAGCCTGCGTTGGTACGACATGGGCGAGTTCATGGGGCTAAGGCAGTGGCGGCGGCGTGACGGCCGCGAGCAGGAAGGCTTCGTGCTCTCGCCGCTGCACCGATACGTGCGCCATCCTTGGTACAGCCTGGGCTTGATGTTCTTGTGGACGCGGGACCTCAATGCCGCCTGGCTCGCCACTGCCTTGGCGGTGACGGTCTATGTGCTGGTCGGCAGCCGCCTGGAGGAACGCAAGCTGATCGAGCGCTATGGCGAGGCCTACCGACGCTACCGCCAGCGTGTACCCGCGCTGATCCCTTGGCCGGGCCGCCATCTCAGTCCGGCCGAGGCACAGGCCTTGCAGCAAACGGCACGAAGCGGGGGCTAGCCGCCCTTGGGTGCGACCGCCATCTGGCCCAACTGCGGCCGCGCCCGTCGCAGCATCTCTTCGCGCAGGGCCTGAAACTGGGCCTTGAGCCCATCTTTGAGGTAGCTGCTGGGGATGAGGTTGGCCAGGCTCGACTCGGCGAGGGCGTTGGCGGAGTACTGCACCAAGGTGAGGTTACGGCCTTCGGCGATGAGCCGGGTCACCCCCTCCACATTGCCCAGGCTGCTCTTGACGGTGCGCGAATGGATGCTCTGGTAGGGCTTGAGCTCGATGATGCGCACCGACTCGTATTCCACCGACAGCACGCCCAGGCTGGACTCACCCTTCTGCTTTACCGTCAGTTGATTGCCGGCAAGGCTCAGCACATGGCTTTCCCGCAGGCCGGGCAGGAAGGCTGGCATGTGTTCGAAATCGGTGAGCACGTCCCAGGCCAGGCGCAGGTTCACGGGCACCCTGAATTCGGCCGTCAATGTAAGGCTATCACCGCTACGGCTCACGGCGACGCTGACCGCATCGGCAGCCTCTTCAGCCGCCTGCCCGGCGCCGCAGGCCAAGGCCGCGAACAACAGGAGGATCGGGATGGGGCGCATGGGCCTACACCATGGGCGGCGATCGGCGGCGCAGCCGGCTGCGCCGCAGCCTTAGATAGGCTGGAATGCGCCACAACAGGTGCACCAGCAGGTAGCCGCAGGCCGCACTCACGACGGCCAGCAAGGCGAGACCGACGAACAGCGGCGGCCCCATGGCGAGCAGGTGCTGCACACCTGCCAGTAACTGTGCCCACCACCCCTCGACCGCAGGGGAGGCTGAGGTCGCGACCGACACCCCGGCCGCTGGCGCTCCCAAGATGAACGCCCCGATCTTGTAGGCCAGGTAGTACCAGGGGCCGAAGGTAAAGGGGTTGGTGATCAGCGTGCTGGTCACGGCCACCGGCAGGTTCACCCGCATGTAGATCGCCGATATGCCAGCGGCCAGGAACTGGGCCACCGGCAGGATGAAGGCGAAGAAGGCCCCTATTGCCACCGCAGCGGCCACCGACCGGCGGTTGAACTGCCAGAGGTTGGGGTCGTGGATGGCCGGCCCTAGCCACCGCAGCGAAGGGTTGTGGCGGATGCGGTCCGGGTGGGGCAGCAAGCGCTTGATGAACTTCCTGGCCATACGCGCAACTATAGCCGATCGATTGATCATTATCGGCAATTCCCCGCCGCGGTTGAAGCCCGTGCCGAAGCCGATCGGCCTCAGCCCGCTCACCCCAGGCGGGCGGTGCATCGCGGCTGCGGCGGCATGCCGGCTCGTGCCCGTTTGCTAGCGGCGCTCGCCTGCCCAGCTGCGGCTTGCCTGCGCCGCGGCAGCAGCAACCACTTGCTCAGCGCGGCTTGTGATAGATGTTGTTCACATGCAGTCCGAACACGCCCGACTTGCGGTCGGCATAAAAGTGGCCGAGCGTGATCTGCACGGTGCGAAAGGCGATCTGCTGCCAGGGGATATCCGCCTCCCGGAACAGGGCTACCTCCAGGCTCTCCTGACCGGGATGAAAATCGAGGTCGAGCAGCCGCGCGCGGTAGATGAGATAGACCTGGTTGATGTCCGGCAGGTTGATCAGGTTATATAGCCCCAATAGCTCCACCCGTGCGCCCGCCTCCTCGAGCGTCTCGCGCTGCGCGCACTCGGCCACCGTCTCGCCGTTCTCCATGAAGCCGGCGGGCAGCGTCCACAAACCGTAGCGCGGCTCGATGGCGCGGCGGCACAGCAGGATGCGGTCCTCCCACTCGGGGATGCACCCCACCACCAGCTTGGGGTTCTGGTAATGGATGGTGCCACAGCGCTCGCACACGTAGCGCGGGCGATTGTCGCCAGGGGGGACCTTGAGGTGGACGGGGGCGCCGCAATGACTGCAGAAATTCATGATCGTCGAGACGCAAGCAGAGATGACGTTAGCAAATTGCCACCCAGTGCGCAAAGGCCATGGCGCCGGTGACGGTTGCCGCCCATCGCTGCGCAGCGGCGGCCGCGCTCGGGAACTCAGGACCCTATCCGGTACTCCCGTGCCAAGGGACACCCTACTCGTGCCGCTTGAGCAGCAGCGCAGGCGCGAGCGGTCGAGTGCATCATCGGCGCGCATGCGCCTTACCGTAAAGAGCTCGCCATGCCGATACGCACCTATGCCCGCCGGCGTGTAAACCCCTATCGAGGGGTGGAGCAGGTCATCGACCTGGGCGAGGCCAGCGCGCACAGCTTCGATGGGCTCACCTGGCACCTACGGGCGGAAGACGCGCAAGGCCTCATGCGCCCGGTTGGCGTCTGGGTGGAGGGAGAGGGGGTGAAGGCCGGGCAGCGCATCCCGGCTGAATTGCTTGCGGCCCTCACGCAGCGCCCACCCCTGCCTTTCCCGCTCGCCGACCGCATGGAATTGTGGCTATTGGACAAGGAGCAGGGGCTGCCGCTCGCCTTGCTGGCCAGTGAGTTGCCCAGCCGCTTTCGGCCCGAACCGATCGACCCGCACTGGCAGCCCTTCGTCCTGAGCTACACCGGCTTTCACTCCGAGACGCTCGCTCAGCAGGAGCAGGGTGCGACGCGCAAGACCTCGCCCCACAGCGACCACCGCGATTGGCTCGCCCGCGCGGTCAATGGCGCCGCGCGCCCTTATCCCGCTGCGCAATGGTTCCTGCGCCGCCCGGACGGTAGCGGCGAAGGCCGTGGCGGCCTGCGGCTGGCCGCCTCCTGGCGCGAGCGTACCCTAAGCGCCGAGGCCTTTCCGGAGCTTTTGCTGCGCAGCGCCGGGAATAACCTACTGGAACAGTCAGTTATTAGGGATTATCATAATTGGCTTGCGCCCTTGCTTTTGCTGCTGCCCGATCTGAGCGAGGCGACCCGGGACTGGCTGGAGGCGGCCGCCTGCCGGCAGCCTGCCTGGCTGGCACGGGTGCATCGCCTCCTGCCCCGCGTGCTGGACAGGGCGCGAGTGAATGCAGCCCTGGTGGCGGCACGCCTCGAAGCGGCCGCTGGGGCGCCTGAAGCCAACAAGTACGTTTTTTGACAGATCATGCGCCCATCCCAGATCGAAATCATCCTCGACCAAGAATTCTTGAGCTGTGCCCAGGGCATCCACACCCCCGTCATGCTCTGGGGTCCGCCGGGCGTGGGCAAGTCGCAGATCATCGCCGGCATTGCCCGCCGCCACGGGGCAAGGTTGGTCGATATCCGGCTGTCGCAGATGGAGCCGACCGACCTGCGCGGCATCCCCTTCAAGACCTCGGATGACCGGGTGAAGTGGTCGGTACCCGAGATGTTGCCGGACAAAGACTGCCCCGAGCCCGGCATCCTGTTCTTGGACGAGATCAACGCCGCACCGCCCAGTGTGTCGGCCGCTGCCTATCAGCTCATCCTCGACCGCCGCCTGGGTGAATACGAGATGCCTAAGCACTGGGCGATCTTCGCCGCCGGCAACCGCCAGGGCGACCGCGGCGTGACCTACGCCATGCCAGCGCCCCTGGCGAACCGCTTCACGCACTATCACATCGAGCCGAACCTGGACGACTGGATCGCCTGGGCGCTGGCGCACGACATCGACGAGCGCATCATCGGTTTTTTGCGTTTCCGGCCGGATCTGCTATTCCGCTACGACCCCGCGCACAACCCCGAGGCCTTCCCTAGCCCCCGCTCTTGGGAATATGCCGACCGTGCGCTGAAGAAATTCGCCAACCAGCCCCACCTGTTGACCGATACCCTGCAAGCCTGTGTCGGCGATGACGTTGGCGTCGAACTCAAGGCCTTCATCGACAACATGGAGCATCTGCCCGACATCGACGCCATCCTGGCCGGCGTCGAGACCAGCGTGCCGCGCACGGTGGACCTGCAGTACGGTGTTGCCGCGGCGCTGGTGCGGCGGGCGAAGCAAGCTGCGGCTGACCCCGACAAGCTCGCCAACATCCTGAAGTATGCCCGCCGCTTCCCGCAGCGGGAGATGGGGGTGATGCTGGTCACCGACCTGCATCGCGCCGTCGGCCAGCCCTTGTTCCGCGTGCCCGAGTTCGTCGAGTGGGCGAACAGCGTAGCGGAGCTCATGCTCTACGATTTCAAGCCGACGCCCTGAAGCGGCGCCCGGTCAACGTCAAACACCCATGAACGACGACAACACCGCCATCGAGACCAAACTGGCTGCGGCGCGCACGCGGCTGATCCTCGACAAGCCCTTTCTGGGCGCTTTGGTCATGCATCTGCCATTGAAGGCGGCCGATCCGAAGTGGTGTGCGACCACCGCCACCGACGCGCGCTATTTCTATTACAACCCGCGCTACATCGCGCGCTTGACCCTGGAGCAGACGCAATTCGTCCTGGCGCACGAGGCGATGCACTGCGCGTTGTCACACTTCGCGCGTCGCAATCATCGGCAAAAGCACCGCTGGGATGTCGCCTGCGACTATGCCGTGAACATGATCCTGGACGACGAGCGCATGCAGGGCCCGGAGGACGCCCTCATGAACGCGGCCTATCGTGGGCTCACGGCGGAAGAGATCTACCCGCTACTGCCTGAGGATCCGCCCGAAAAGACACAAGACACGCATTTGTTCGACAACGACTCGGCAGACGGTGGCGGCGAGCAGATGTCCCAGCCACAGGATGCCGGTCGCGGCCAGGGCGAAGCGACAAACGACGACCGCAGCGACGGCGGTGGTGGCCGGCCGCAGCGACAGGAGGGGCAAGGCAGCCTGCCGCAAGCGGCCAGCGAGGTGCAGGAGGCCCCACCGCCGCCGCCCATGGATGCCGATAAGCTTAAAGAGCAGTGGCAAAGCCGCCTTGCCGCCGCCGCCCAGGCCGCCCGCCAGGCCGGCAAACTGTCGCAGTCGCTCATGCGCCTCGTCGACAATCTGCTGGCACCGCAGCTACCGTGGCGGGCGCTGCTGGCGCGCTACATGATGCAGGCGGCGCGCGACGACTACAGCTTTCTGCGCACCTCGCGCCGCGACACCGGCGCGGCGCTCATGCCGCGGCTGCATAGCCAGAGCATCAATGTGGTGGTGGCCGTGGATACCAGCGGCTCGATCAAGGATGAGGAGCTGCGGGAGTTTCTCGCCGAGGTCGATGCGCTGAAAGGGCAGGTGCGCGCCGAGGTCACGCTGCACGCCTGCGATGACAAGCTGTGCGCCGGGGGGCCGTGGCGTTTTGCGCAATGGGAACCGATTACCCTACCGCCCGGGCTGAGCGGCAAGGGGGGCACCGACTTTCGTCCCGTCTTCGAGTGGCTGGAGCGCGAGCGCCTGAACCCCGACTTGTTGGTCTACTTCACCGATGCCGAGGGGCAATTCCCCGAGCGCGAACCGCCTTACCCCGTGGTCTGGCTGGTCAAGGGCAAGGCGAGCGTGCCGTTCGGCGTGCGCATCCAGCTCAATTAGGCCTTCGCCAGACAGGGGCGCGACCGGCGCGCAGGGATGCGGCAGCGGCAGGCGCCACAACATAGCACGAATGTCGCATTGATGCGCTGTACGCGCGCTGCTATTCAGGCGCCATGAAACGGCAGCTCATCGCTTTTTTCTTCCTCCTGCCCAGCTTGGGTGTATTGGGGGCAGCCAGCGAGGAGAGCGTCAACCTCGGCTCGGGCATCACCTTGAGCAGTCAGCGCTACGCCAACGCGCAGGCACGGGCGGTCGTGCTCTGGTTCAGCGGCCAGTATGGCTCCATCGAGGCGGAGCATCGCGCCGCTGCGCGGCTTGCCGAGGCCGGCATGGAGGTCTGGCTCAGCGATTGGCTGGCCGCCTACTTCCTGCCGCAGGATGCGGCCAGCCTGGCACAGGTGCCCGATGCCGATCTGGCTGATTGGCTGGAGCAGATGCGGCTGCGCCATGCCGGCCGCCCGTTGGTGCTCGTCGCCAGCGGTCATGCCAGCGCGCTGCCGTTGCGCGCCGTGGCGGCCTGGCGGGCGCGCCATGGCCGCGCGCCCCCAGTCGCTGGCGCCGTGCTGCTGTGGCCCTTGCTCTATCAGGACCCGGAACCGGGAGAAGATCCCGTGTACGCCCCCGTCGTCAGTCAGACGCGGCTCAACCTCAAGCTCATGGTGCCGATGTCGTCGGCAGGGTACTGGTGGCGGGAGGCGATGCAGGCGGCCTTCGAGGCGGCAGGTAGCCGCGTGCAGGTGACCGTGCTGCCAGGCCTGCGCGACCGCTTCTATCACCGCAGCGACGCCAATGCCACCGAGCAGGAGGCAGCCGCCCGGTTGAGCGAGATCCTGGCGCCGCAGATCGAATCGTTACTCGTGGAGACCTCCCCGTGAAACGCGCCTTGTTCCTCCTCTTCGGTTTAAGTCTGTGCCTCGCCGGTGCGCCGGCCACCGCGGCCCTGCTCAAGCCCACCAAGCCTAGGCCGGCGCCTGAACTCAACTTGCCCACCCTCGATGGCGGCCGCGTGAACCTGCAGGATCTGCGCGGGCGCGTGGTCTTGGTCAACTTTTGGGCCGTGTGGTGCCCGCCCTGCCGCAAGGAGATGCCCTCAATGGAACGGCTGGCACGCTTGATGGCGAAACGGCCGTTCACCATCCTAGCCTCGAACGCCGGCGAGACCCCGGAACAGATCCGCGCCTTTCTCCATGAGGTGCCGCTGACCTTCCCCATCCTGCTCGACCAGGACAGCGCGCGCATGAAGGCCTGGCGGGTATTCGTGCTGCCGACGAGTTTCCTCATCGACAAACAGGGACAGATCCGCTACAGCCTCTCGGGCCACACCGAGTGGGATGAGGCCGAGACCGTGGCCGTGATCGAAAAGCTGTTGGCCGAATGAGGGGTTAGACGAGATCGGGGGTCATCACCGCCTTCACCACTGTCTGCGGGCAGTTGTCCCGTACCCGATGGGAGAGCCAGAAGACGCCGCCTTTCTTGATGCTGACCTCGGTCTCCTGACCGCAGAGCAGCAGTCCGCATACCCGTCCCAGAGTCGGCTGGTGCCCGATAAGCAGGACCGGCATGCCTGCATCGGGCCAGCCGGCAGCGGCCAACAGGGCGGTGGCATCGGCACCCGGCGCGATCTTTTCTGTCAGCTCGTAGGCAAGCCCCAAGGCATCGGCCGTCTGCACCGCCCTCAGGGCGGGACTGACCAAGATGCGGCAGCCTTCGGGTAGACGGGACTTGAGCCATGCCGCCATGCGCGCGGCCTGCTTGCGCCCTTTTGCGGTCAGGGCCCGAGCCATGTCTGGCACCCCATCTTGGGCATCGGCGTGTCGCCAGAGAATCAAATCCATAGTAGACAGCCCTTAACGTAGTTGCCAACCATCGTCCCCCCATAACTTACCTGCAACTGGCCGCATGCGCAGCTGAGGTTAAAGCAGGCAGTTGTGACGCCAGTGGCAGAAGGGCGCGATGTGACTTGTTTGACGCTATCATAATTCCATCGAGATAGATTACGACAACAGATCCAAGCGCATACCGGCAAACAGGTGCTGCCGTCATGAACCACAGGCGCCGTAAGCCAGGGTGAAGCTATCCCGCTGACCATCTACCGGTCGAAGCCTCGCCGAGGACGAGCATGCGGTGGGCGATGCCCGCCTGCTATCAGGATAGCAGCATCCAAAAAGTTTATTACCGAGAAAATAATATTGATTAGGGCTTGGATTGGCGGCGTGTTATGCTCAGACCGCGTAAACCGAACTAGCCTAGCAAAATTTCATAAGGAGTTTTTATGTCCCGTCTCGTCAAACCGCATGGCGGTGGCGAACTCAAGCCTCTGATGCTGACTGGCGAAGCGCGTGCAGCCGAACTGGCGCGGGCCCAATCGATGAAAAAGATCAAGATGTCTTCGCGCGAGACCGGCGACCTCATCATGCTCGGCATCGGCGGCTTCACCCCCCTCGATGGCTTCATGACCCGTGCCGACTGGCAGGGCGTGTGCGATGGCTTCAAGATGGCCAACGGGCTCTTCTGGCCCATCCCCATCACCCTCTCCACCGACGACGAGGACGTCAAGGAGGGCGACGAGGTGGCCCTGGTGAGCGGTGAGACTGGCGAGATCATGGGGACCATGCGCATCACCGACAAATACACCATCGACAAGGCACACGAGTGCATGATGGTGTTCAGGACTACCGATCTCGAGCACCCCGGCGTGAAGATGGTCATGGCCCAGGGCAAATACAACCTGGCCGGGCCGGTGAAGGTGCTCTCGGACGGCGGCTTCAAGGCCAAGTATGGCGAGCTCTTCATGACGCCGGCGGAGACGCGCAAGAAGTTCGAGGAACTCGGTTGGTCGAGGATCGCCGCCTTCCAGACCCGCAACCCGATGCATCGATCGCACGAATACCTGGTCAAGATTGCGATTGAGACCATGGACGGGGTGTTGATTCACTCCCTGCTCGGGGCGCTCAAGCCGGGCGACATCCCTGCCGAGGTGCGCACGGAGGCGATCAAGGTGCTTATTGACAATTACTTCGTGCCTAACACCGTCATCCAAGCCGGCTACCCGCTCGACATGCGCTATGCCGGGCCGCGCGAAGCGCTGCTGCACGCCTTGTTCCGTCAAAACTACGGCTGCTCGCACCTGATCGTCGGCCGCGACCACGCTGGGGTGGGCGATTACTACGGCCCGTTCGATGCGCAGAAGATCTTCGACGAGATCCCGCCGGGCTCGCTGGAGACCAAGAACCTGAACATCGACTGGACCTTCTGGTGCAAGAAATGCGGTGGCATGGCCAGCCAGCGCACCTGCCCACACAGCAAGGAGGACCGCATCCTGCTCTCCGGTACCAAGGTGCGCGCCATGCTCACCGAGGGCAAGGATCTGCCGCCGGAGTTCACGCGCCCAGAGGTGGCGGAGGTGCTGAAGCGGTATTACGCCGGCCTCGCCGAACACGAGAAGGTGAAGATCGAGTTGAAGGGCCATTCAGCGGCGTGATGCCGGCGCAGGTGGTTGGCCAGGCGGCTGCGGCAGGCCATCCAGCGGCTGACGAGCTCACCCGAGTGCCTCGGCTAAATGCGTCTAGGAAGATCCCCGGGCCCGCCGGAAGCGGATTCGCGATACGCCCCGGCCAAGGTGGGGCCTGGATTTCGAAGGACCGCGCTTGCGCGGATTGTTAGCTAACAAGGAGAGAGTTAGATGCCTACCTACGTCCGTACCGACAAGTGCGACGGCTGCAAGGGTCAGGACAAGACCGCTTGCATGTACATCTGCCCGCACGACCTGATGAAGCTGGACAAGGACGGTTCCGAGACGGGCCACGCCATGAAGGCCTTCAACCAGGAACCCGAGCAGTGCTGGGAATGCTACAGCTGCGTGAAGATCTGCCCGCAACAGGCCATCGAGGTGCGCCACTACGCCGACATCGTCCCCTTGGGCGGCCAGGTGCAGCCGCTGCGCGGCTCCGACTCCATCATGTGGACGATCAAGTTCCGCAACGGCACGCTCAAGCGCTTCAAGTTCCCGATCCGCACTACCCCCGAGGGCTCGATCGACCCCTACGGCGGCAAGCCGATGCCCAAGCTGGCCGACATCACCAAGCCTGGCTTCTTCACGACCGAGTATGCCAAGGGCTACCGCGCCGGCAGACCGGAAGAGCTGATTCGCAAGAAGTAACCTAAAGAGAGGGTAAGACTATGGCTGGTGAATTTGGTAATCCCGAAATCGTTCAGGAAGAACTCGACATCCTGCTCATCGGCGGCGGCATGGCCTGCTGTGGCGCGGCCTACGAGATCATGCGCTGGGCCGAAGCGGCCAAGGCCGAGGCCGGCGTGGACCTCAAGATCAAGCTGGTCGACAAGGCGGCCATGGACCGCTCCGGCGCCGTGGCGCAGGGCCTGTCCGCCATCAACACCTACATCGGTCCGGAGCAGGATCCGGCAGACTACGCGCGCATGGTCTCCAACGACCTGATGGGTATCACCCGTGACGACCTGGCCTATGACCTCGGCCGCCACGTCGACGACTCCGTGCACCTGTTCGAGGAATGGGGCCTGCCGATCTGGAAGACCGACGAAAACGGCGAGCGTCACGACGGCGCGCAAGGCCTGCCCGCGCTCAAGGATGGCGGCAAGCCGGTGCGTTCCGGCAAGTGGCAGATCATGATCAACGGCGAGTCCTACAAGTGGATCGTGGCCGAGGCCGCCAAGAAGGCCTTGGGCATGGACCGCATTCAGGAGCGGGTGTTCATCGTCAAACTGGTCAACGACAAGAACGACAAGAACCGCATCGCCGGCGCCGTCGGTTTCTCGGTGCGCGAGCACAAGGTCTACGTGTACAAGGCCAAGGCCATCCTACTGGCCGCCGGCGGTTGCGTGAACATCTTCCGTCCGCGTTCCGTCGGTGAGGGTACGGGCCGCGCCTGGTATCCAGTGTGGAACGCCGGCTCCACCTACGCCATGGCGGCCGAGGCCGGGGCGGAGCTCACCATGATGGAAAACCGCTTCGTGCCCGCCCGCTTCAAGGACGGCTACGGTCCGGTCGGCGCTTGGTTCCTGCTGTTCAAGGCCCAGGCCGTCAATGCCTTCGGCGAAGTCTACATGCAGAAGAACAAGGAACTGCTGAACGAGTATCCGCCCTATGGTCAGGCCGCCGTGCCCGCCTCCTGCCTGCGCAACCACCTGATGCTCAAGGAGATGCGTGAAGGCCGCGGCCCGATCTACATGGATACCGTGACCGCCCTGGCCAAGCTGCGCGAGACCCTGTCGCCACGCGAGGTCAAGCACCTCGAGGCCGAGGCGTGGGAGGACTTCCTCGACATGTGCGTCGGTCAGTGCGGCATCTGGGTGGGCGAGAACATCGAGCCAGAGAAGAAGAACTCCGAGCTCATGCCCACCGAGCCCTACCTGCTCGGCTCACACTCCGGCTGTTGTGGCCTTTGGGTATCCGGACCCGACGATGTCGGCGCGCCCACCGAGGAGACCCATCCCGAGAAGGACAAGATTCCGGCGCATCTGCCTTCCGGCTGGCATTGGGGCTATCGCGGCATGACCACGGTCAAGGGCCTGTTCACCGCCGGTGATGGTGTCGGCGCCTCCGGCCACAAGTTCTCCTCCGGCTCACACGCCGAAGGCCGCATTGCCGCCAAGGCCATGGTCAAGTACTGCCTCGACCACAAGGACCTGAAGCCCGAGCTGGACACCCCGGTGGAGCAGCTGGTGGAGGAGATCTACAAGCCGGTGCGCAATTACCTGGAGTTCAAGGACTACACCACCGCCATCGACGTCAACCCCAACTACATCACGCCCAAGATGCTGCAGTTCCGTCTGCAGAAGATCATGGACGAGTATGTGGCCGGTGTCTCCACCTACTACACCACCAACGCCAAGATGTTGGAGGTGGCGGAAGAGAAGCTGGCCATGTTGAAGGAAGACGCCGAGAAGATGCGCGCCAAGGATCTGCACGAGCTGCTGCGTGCCTGGGAGAACTACCACCGCATCCTCACTGCCGAGGCGCACATGAAGCACATCCAGTTCCGCGAAGAGACCCGCTACCCGGGCTTCTACTATCGCGCCGACAAGAACTTCATCGACGAAGAGAACTGGCACTGCTTCGTGAACTCCGTCTACGACAAGACGACCAAGAAGTGGACCGTATTCAAGCGCGCCCACGTCGACCTGGTCGACAAGTCGAAGCTGTTCAAATCGGCAGCGCACTAAAGCGGCAGTGTTGAGCCACGCCGGGCGCCCACAAGGCGCCCGGTTTTGTTTCAGGCGGGAAAAATTGGAACCCAGCGCGCCTTTCCCCTGCCTAATGTTTTATGCTTGCGCGCGCAACCCTAACACCGACTCCCCACTCGCCTCTCACGCCGACCTATGTACGAAGATCAATTCAAGAACCTGGCCAAAGATTCGCCCTACAAAGCGCCGCCAGTCATGCCCAAGATGCTCGACGGTGGCTATCGCATCCAGTTTCGCTGCCACAGGGGGGTCAAGTGCTGGAACGTCTGTTGCAGCAATATCGACATCACGCTGACCCCCTATGACATCCTGCGCCTGAAAAACCGCCTGGGGTTGTCTTCTGGCGAATTTTTACAGAAGTACACCGTCCCCTATGAAATGGACAAAGACGGCATGCCTGGCGTCAAACTGCGCCCGGTGGCGGGCGGTACCGCCTGCCCGTTCATGGTGCCCGAAGGTTGCAGCGTCTATGAGGATCGCCCCACGGCCTGCCGCTATTACCCGATCGCTCTGCTTTCGCTGCGCCGGCAAGACGAATACACCGACCGCCAGGCCTATGCCCTGGTCAAAGAGGACACCTGTCTCGGGCACTTGGAAGACCGCACGCAGACCATAGACGAGTACCGCAGCGAGCAAGGGGTCATCGAGTATGACGACAAGGGGCGCGCCTGGCGCCAGCTGGTGCTGAAGCGCAAGTCGGCGGGGCCGTCGATCGGTCGTCCGACGCCGCTGTCCAACCAGCTGTTCTTCATGGCCAGCTATGACCTCGACCGCTTCCGCGCCTTCGTCATGAGCACCTCCTTCAACGACACCTATGAGGTGCCAGTCGAGACCATGGCCGAGATCATCGCCGATGACGAGAAATTGCTCGAATTCGCGATGAACTTCCTCAAGCACGTGCTGTTCAACGAGAAGTTCCTCGAGGAGAAGCCTGGTGCCTACGAGAAGCGCTTGGCACGCCTGAAGGAGAAGGCCGCCAAGCTGCGCGCCGAGTTCGAGGCTAACCGCGAGCGGCTCGAGGACGAGAAATACACGGAGTATTTTCAAAAGCTCGCTGGCGGCGATTGAGGCTCCTTTCTCGAGGGTGAGGCAGAAGACGCCGATTAGACAAGAGATAACTCGGGGCCTGACTCACCGTCTGAGGTTGGGCGTTTTGTAAGGTGCTTAAGCATCAAACGCAAATCATTGTAGGAATCGGCATAGCGTAGTGCAGTATCTGGTTCGGCTAGACCGCTTGCACAGAGGTCGTACAGTGACTGATCGAAAGTTTGCATGCCGAGGTCTCTAGATTTGGCCATAACTTCCTTGAGCTGATGCACCTCCCCCTTGAGGATAAGGTCAGCTACCCGCGGGGTATTGATGAGGATCTCTACTGCCGGCACGCGTCCGCCGGTCGTTGCTGGAATTAGGCGCTGCGAGATGACCGCTTTGAGATTGAGCGATAGATCCATGAGTATTTGCTGGCGACGATCGGCAGGGAAGAAATTGATGATGCGGTCAAGGGCCTGGTTAGCGTTATTGGCATGTAGTGTGGCTAGGCACAAATGCCCGGTCTCTGCGAATGCGATACCGTAGTCCATGGTATCGCGGTCGCGTATTTCGCCAATGAGGATGACATCGGGGGCCTGGCGCAAGGTGTTTTTCAGTGCCGCTTGCCAGCTGTCGGTATCGACCCCTACTTCACGCTGCATAACTAGGCATTGTTTGTGCGGGTGGATGAATTCCACGGGGTCTTCGATGGTAATGATATGACCGCGTGAGTGAGTGTTACGGTGGTCGACCATGGCGGCAAGGCTGGTGGATTTACCTGAACCGGTGGCGCCAACCATCAAGATTAGCCCCCGTTTTTGCATCACGAGCTCTTTCAGCACTGGCGGTAGCCTCAGCTCCTCCAGAGTCGGAATCACCGTGTTGATCACTCGCGCAACAAGACCGGGTGAACCTCGCTGTACGTAGGCATTAACCCTAAAGCGGCCGATGTCCTCGAGATAGAGGGCAAAGTTGCATTCTTTGCTCGCGAGGAACTCGGCGCGTTGCTTGTCGTTCATCACTGCTAGGACAATTTGCTGCGCGTCTTCCCGTCCGATGGGGTGGCCGGGGAGCAGGGTCATTTCGCCGTTGATCTTGATGGCTGGCGGGGCACCGACAGTAATGAAGAGGTCGGATCCCTTCTTCACTAGCATGGTCTTCAATAGATGTGCGAAGAATCTAAAGTGGGGGCTATCGGTTTGCATGGTCTCTTCGCCGTTAGAAGGGAGGGAAGGTTAAGCGCTAGCTAGGGAATATTACCCAAGCGCTTGCTATATGAGATGCGGAAACCAACGGGAGTTGATTCCACTACTGTGAGCAGAAGCGACGCAGGGGAGACGAGTTAGACTACGAACAAGCCGCGTACTCCTGGTAACGGTGTGCAAGGGTTATACCTGGTCGGGTTCGAAGCGCAACGCCACCGAATTGAGGCAGTAGCGCAGCCCCGTAGGGGGCGGCCCGTCGTCGAATACGTGACCGAGATGGCCATCGCAGCGCGCACAGCGTATCTCGGTGCGCACCATGCCATGACTTGTGTCGCGCAGGTACCGGATGTGCGCCGGATGATAAGGGGCGTAGAAACTGGGCCAGCCGCTGCCGGATTCGAACTTGGCCGTGGAACGGAACAGGGGCAGGCCGCAAAGCCGGCAGCGGTATACCCCGGCGCGCTTCTCCTTGAGCAGCGCCCCGCAGAACGGGCGCTCCGTGCCCTGATGCAGGATGACGCGTCGTTCCTCATCGTTGAGGTCTGCCGCCAGGGCCTCGCGCTCGGCGGCGGTGAGGGGGGTGAGATCCTGATCCGATGGCGGATATTGGCTGTCCTCAGCCCTCATGCGAGCGCCTTCGGCAACGGGAAACTGACCTTCTCTACGATGCCCGCGAGTGACCTCACCCGCGTGGCGCCTAGGGCGCGCAGCCGCTCGATCACCCCCTGCACGAGGATCTCCGGGGCGGAGGCGCCGGCGGTGATGCCCACATGTCGGCAGCCGGCGAGCCATTCCGGGCGGATCTCATCTGCGCGATCCACCATGTAGGCCGGCGTGCCCATGTTCTGCGCCACCTCGCGCAGGCGGTTGGAGTTGGAGCTGGTGGGCGAGCCGACGACGATGACCAGATCACATTGTTTGGCGAGCTGTTTCACCGCATCTTGCCGGTTCTGGGTGGCATAGCAGATGTCGTCCTTCTTCGGCCCGACGATGTTGGGGAAGCGCTGCCGCAAGGCCTCGACGATGCGGGCGGCGTCGTCGACCGACAGCGTGGTCTGGGTGACGTAGGCCAGTCGCGCGGGGTCAGCCACCTTGAGCCGGGCCACGTCCTCGGGGGTTTCCACCAGGTAGATGCCGCCATCCACCTGGCCCATGGTGCCCTCTACCTCGGGATGGCCGCGATGGCCGATCATGACGATCTCATAGCCCTGTTCATGCATACGCCTGACTTCCATGTGCACCTTGGTGACCAAGGGGCAGGTGGCGTCGAACACTTTCAGGCCCCGTGCCTGTGCCTGCGCACGCACAGCGAGCGGCACGCCGTGGGCACTAAAGACCACGGTGGCGCCGGGGGGGACGTCCGCCAAGTCCTCGACGAAGATCGCGCCTTTGGCCTTGAGTGCGTCCACCACGTAGCGGTTGTGCACCACCTCGTGGCGCACGTAGATGGGGGCGCCAAAGCGTTTGAGCGCCTGCTCGACGATGGCGATGGCGCGGTCAACACCGGCGCAGAAGCCGCGCGGGTTGGCGAGCAGGATGTCGAACATGCACCACTCCTATTCGATGGCGAGGATCTGGACCTCGAACGCAATCGGTAGACCGGCCAGCGGGTGATTGAAATCCACCACCACTTCAGTCTCGTCGAGGCGCAGAATGGTTCCATGCAGGGTCTGGCCGTTGGGCAGGCTGAAGTCTACCGTGTGGCCGACCTGCAGGGGGAGGCTGGGATCGAACGCCGCGCGCGCAAGCCGCTGCACCAGCGCCTCCTCTCGCTCGCCGAAGGCTTGGGCGGGGTCGAGCGCGAAGGTGACATGCGCCCCACGCTTCAAGCCGAGCAGGCAGACCTCCAAGCGCGGCTCGATCTCGCCGCTGCCGAGCGTGAAGGTCTCCGGCGCCTCGCCAAAGGTGTTCACCACCTCTGCCTCGCCGCAGGTCAGGCGGTAATGGAGGGTGATCTTGTCGCCCAGGCGCGCGCCACGCTGCGCCTGGCCATCCGCCGGCGGCTGCGCGTCACGCATGGCCCGCCCCCTTGGCCTGCCCGCGCTTGAGGCCGTCCCAAAGCAAGAGCACTGCCCCGATGGTGATGGCGGTATCGGCGACGTTGAATGCTGGCCAGTGCCAGCCGGCGACGTGGAAGTCGAGAAAGTCGATGACGTGACCATGGGCCAGGCGGTCGATGACGTTGCCCAGCGCCCCACCGAGGATCAGGGTGAGCGCAATGCAAAACGGCGCCCGGCCGCGGGTGCTGTTGAGCAGCCACAGGATGACACCGCTCGCCACCACGGCGACGGCGAGAAAGAACCAGCGTTGCCAGCCAGGTTGGTCGGCGAGGAGGGAGAAGGCGGCACCGGTATTGTGCACGTGCACCAGGTTGAAGAAAGGGGTGACGGCGACGACGTCCTGGTAAGGGGCGAAATGCGCCTGCACGAGGTGCTTGGTCGCTTGGTCGAGGCCAATAATCAGCGCCGCAAGCCAAAGCCAACGCAGCCCTCGGCCCGCCTGCTTAGGCATGGGTGCGCACCTCGCCAGCGCCATAAAGATTGCTGATGCAGCGGCCGCACAGGCCAGGGTAGCGCGGGTCGGCATCGACATCGGCCCGATAGTGCCAACAGCGTTCGCACTTGGCATGCGCGCTGGCGCGCGCCTCGACGCGGGTGGCGCCAGGGGCGCGTTCGACCCGCGCGGCGGAGGTGATGAGCACGAAGCGTAGATCATCCCCCAGGCGCGCCAGCAGGTCATAGTCCTCAGCGTCGGCGTAATAGGTCACCTCGCCCTGCAGCGAGGCGCCGATGTCGCCCGCCACGCGCAGTTCCTCCAGGCGCTTGGTGGCGAGCGCGCGCAGCTCGCGCAGCCGCTGCCACTGCGCCAGAAGTTCGGCCTCGCCGTCTTGCTGGGGCAGCTCGTGCCAGAGTTCCAGAAACACGCTCTCGCTTTTGCCGACCAGGGTCCAGATCTCTTCGGCGGTGAAGGACAGCACCGGCGCGATCAGGCGCGTGAGCGCTTGCAGGATGTGCCACAGCGCCGTCTGGGCGGAGCGGCGGGCGCGCGAATTGGCCGCCGTGGTATAGAGCCGGTCCTTGAGGATGTCGAGGTAGAAGGCCCCCAGGTCCTCGGAGCAGTAGTTGTGTAGCCTTTGGATGGCGGTGTGGAAGCTATAGCTGCGGTAATCGGCGATCGTCTGCGCCTGCAGCCGCCTCAGCAGTGCCAGCGCATAGCGGTCGATGGTGAGCCAGTCGCCAACGGGCAGGCCGTGGCGCTGCGGCTCGAAGTCGGCCGTATTGGCCAGCAGGAAGCGCAGCGTGTTGCGTAGGCGGCGATAGGCCTCGACTACGCGCTTCAAGATCTCGTCCGAGATCGACAGCTCGCCCGAATAATCGGTGCTCGCCACCCAAAGGCGCAGGATCTCCGCCCCCAGCGTGTCGGCGACCTTCTGCGGGGCGACCACGTTGCCCCTGGACTTGGACATCTTGTGACCTTGGCCGTCGACGACGAAGCCATGGGTCAGCAACGCGCTGTAGGGGGCGTGGCCATCGGTGGCGCAGCCGGTGAGCAGCGACGACTGGAACCAGCCGCGATGTTGATCCGAGCCCTCTAGGTAGAGGTCGGCCGGGTGCTTGAGCCCCGGACGCTGCTTGAGCAGGCAGGCATGCGTGACCCCCGAGTCGAACCAGACGTCCAGGGTGTCCTGGACCTTTTCGTAGTGCTCGGCCTCGGCCCCGAGGAGCTCCGCCGGATCGAGGCTGAACCAGGCCTCGATGCCGACCGCTTCGACGCGTTTAGCGACCGCCTCGACGAGCTCTGGCGTGCGCGGGTGCAGCTCACCCGTCAGCTTGTGGATGAAAAACGGGATCGGCACGCCCCAGTAGCGCTGCCTCGAGACGCACCAATCAGGCCGATTCTGCATCATCGCCTCCAGGCGTGCGCGTCCCCATGCCGGGTAGAACTGGGTGTCGGCCACCGCCTGCATGGCCAGCTCGCGCAGCGTGGTAGTCGGCCGATTGCCGTCGCGCGCCTGGGGTGGCATATCCATGCCGATGAACCACTGCCGCGTGGCGCGGAAGATGATCGGCGTCTTGTGCCGCCAGCAATGCGGGTAGCTGTGGCGCGTCTTCGCCTCGGCGAGCAGGAGCCCTTTTTGGCTGAGGATCTCGATCACCCGCGGGTTGGCCTCCCAGACGGTCAACCCACCGACCAAGGGTGTGTCGGCGTAGAAGCGGCCGTCGGCGCCGACCGGATTGTCCACTTTGAGGCCATAACGGCTGCCCACCACGAAGTCGTCATGACCGTGCCCCGGCGCGATGTGCACCAGCCCCACGCCGGTGTCCAGGCTGACGAAATCGGCGAGGATGATCGGGACCTGCCGCGCGTAGAAGGGGTGATTGAGCATGAGCCCTTCCAGCGCCCGGCCGCGGACCTGGCCCATCACCTCCACCGTCTCGAAGCCGTAGCGCTCGATGGCGGCCTCGGCCAGCTCGCGCGCCAGGATCAACACCCCCTTGGGGGTGCGCACCAAGTCATAGACGAAGTCTGGGTGCACCGCCACGGCTTGGTTGGCGGGTAGGGTCCAGGGCGTGGTGGTCCAGATGACGGCGTAGACCGGACAGTCGCCGCTCATGCCAAGCCCAAGGCGGTGGCCGAGGTCGGCGCAGTCAACCAGCGGAAAGGCCACATCGATGGCCGGTGATATCTTGTCTTCGTACTCGACCTCTGCCTCGGCCAGGGCCGAGCCGCAATCGATGCACCAGTGCACCGGCTTGGCGCCCAGGTAGAGATAGCCGTTGGCCTGGATCTTGGCCAGCTCGCGCATGATGTCCGCCTCGAAGCGGTAATCCATGGTGAGGTAGGGGTGGTCCCAGTCGCCCAGCACGCCCAGGCGGATGAAGTCGGCGCGCTGCCGCTCCACTTGGCTTGCCGCATACTGCCGGCAAAGCTCGCGGAAGCGGGCAGGCGGGATCGCCTTGCCGTGCGCCTTCTCCACCGCGAGCTCGATGGGTAGCCCATGGCAGTCCCAGCCCGGCACGTAGGGCGCATCGTAGCCATCGAGGGTCTTGGCCTTGACGATGATGTCCTTGAGGATCTTGTTCACCGCGTGCCCAATGTGGATGTCGCCGTTGGCGTAGGGCGGACCATCGTGCAGCACGAACTTGGGCCGGCCGGCACAGTGCTGCCGGATCTTGTCGTAGAGCTTGTTTTCCTGCCACTGTTTGATCCAGCCCGGTTCCCGGCGGGCGAGATCACCGCGCATGGGGAAGGGGGTGTCGAGAAGGTTGAGGGTATGTCGGTAATCAGGCATGTTGCGGCCAGGTCGGATGTTCAACGGGGCTTAGCGCCCGGAAGCGGCGCGTGGCGCTCCGCCGCGCGTGGCGGTGCCGGGTTGGCAGCGCCGGGCAGACCGCCCAACACTCGTCTGCGGTGCAAGGCTTCAGGATTGAGCGCATACGTTCAACAAGCACCTCGCCTGCGCCGCGTCGCTGTCGATCTGTCTGATGAGCGCCGTAAGGCTAGAAAACTTTGCCTCATCTCGCAGCTTGTGCAAGAACTCGACGCGCAGGTGCGCGCCGTAGATCGAGCGATCGAAGTCGAACAGATGCACCTCCAGCGTCGGTCGCCCGTTGGCATGCACCGTGGGGCGGGTGCCGAGGCTGGCCACGCCGGGCCAGTTCGGCCGCTCCAGGCCCTGCACCCGCACGGCGAAGATGCCGGTGAGCGGTGGCCGGTTGTGCTTGAGTTGGATGTTGGCGGTGGGGTAGCCGATCTGGCGCCCGAGCCGATCGCCGCTGATGACGCGGCCGGAGATGGAGTAGGGACGGCCGAGCAGCTGCGCCGCGGTGGCCAGGTCGCCGTTGGCGAGGGCATCCCGCACCGCGGTGCTCGAGGCGCGCTGACCGCCTGCCTCCACCGTGGGCAGGGCCTCGGCCAGGTAGCCGTAGCGCCGTCCCAATTCCGTAAGGAGCTGGAAGTCGCCCTTGCGGCCGGCGCCAAAGCGGAAATCGTCACCCACCAGCACATAGCGCGCCTTCAGCCCCTCGACGAGGATGCGCCGGACGAATTCCTCGGCGGTGAGCTGGGCAAAGGCGCGGTTGAAGCGGCAGACATGCACATGCGCCACCCCCAGCCCTTGCAGGATCTCCAGCTTCTCGCGCAGGCTGGTGAGCCGGGTGGGTGCGGCTGCCGGGGTGAAGACTTCGCGCGGGTGCGGCTCGAAGGTGAGCACCGTCGGCAGCCCGCCAACCGCAACCGCCTGCGCTGTCAGACGCGCAAGCATGGCCTGGTGCCCCAGATGCACGCCATCGAAATTGCCGATGGTCACCGCATTGGGGCAGGAGGTCTGGGGCCAGCCGTGGGTGATGCGCATGACGGTTGTCGGTCCGAAAAACTATATAGTCTAGACCTGCCTCAGCAGGGCGTCTATGTAGTGGCGCGCTTGAAGTCGCGCAGCCGCAGGCCCAGCAGCCACAGCACCGAGAAATACAGCCCGCCGCCGCCCAAGACGAGCGCTGCCAGCCGCAGCACGCGTTCGCCGGCGCGATAGTCGAGCCAGCGTGTCGCCTCTCCCATGGCCAGCCACAGGGCAAGGCCCATGGCCAGCAGGGCTATGACGAGCCTGGCGAGGAATGTCCACCAGCCGGCCTGGGGGCGATAGATGCCCGTGAGGCGCAACTTGTAGAACAGGATGGCGGCGTTGAGGCAGGCCCCGAGCCCGATGGCGAGCGCCAAGCCTGCATGTTGCAGAGGCCAGATGAAGAGCAGGTTCATCGCCTGGGTGGCAAGCAGGGTAAGGACGGCGATCTTGACCGGCGTGCGGATGTCCTGACGGGCATAGAACCCCGGCGCGAGCACCTTGACCAGGATCAGACCGATGAGCCCAACGCTGTAGGCGATGAGGGCCTGCCGCGTCATTTCGACGTCGTGTGCGGTGAATTCGCCGTAATGGAACAAGGTGGTGATCAGCGGCACGGCCAGCACGCCCAGGCCGACAGCGGCCGGGGCGGCGAGCAAAAGGGTCATGCGCAGGCCCCAGTCGAGTAGCCGCGCGTATTCGCTCGGGTCGGCATCGGCATAGTGCTTGGCCAAGCTGGGCAGCAGGATGGTGCCCAAGGCCACGCCCAGCATCCCGGTGGGGAATTCCATCAGCCGGTCGGCGTAATAAAGCCAGGAGACGCTGCCGGTGGGCAGGAAGGAGGCAAACAGGGTGTTGATCAGCAGCGACAGCTGGGCGACGGACACCCCCAAGGCCGCAGGCGCCATCAGCTTGAGGATGCGCCGCACGCCCTCGTCCTTGGGGCGAAAGTCCCAGCGCGGCAGGAGGCCCAGGCGGCTGAGGGCGGCGAACTGCAGGCTGAGCTGCAACACACCGCCGAGGAAGGCGCCCCAGCCCAGAGCAAGCACCGGCGGGTCGAAGTACGGTGCCGCCACGGTCGCCGCCAGGATCAGGGCGACGTTGAGCAACACCGGCGTGAAGGCGGGCAGCATGAAACGGCCGTAAGTATTGAGCACCCCTGCCGCCAGGGCGGTAAGCGAGATGAACAGGATGTAGGGGAAGACCACGCGGGTGAGCTCGACCGTGAGCTTGAATTTTTCCGCCGTGGCCACGAATCCCGGGGCGGAAACGAGCACGATGAGCGGGGCGCCGATCACCCCCAGCAAGGCGACGATCAGCAAGGCGACGAACAAGGCGCTGGCGACGCGGTCGACGAGCTCACGGGTGGCCGCATCGCCGCGTCGGTTTTTGTATTCCGCCAGCACCGGCACGAAGGCCTGGGAGAAGGCGCCCTCGGCAAACAGCCGGCGCAGCAGATTGGGGAGCTTGAAGGCGACGAAGAAGGCGTCGGTCATGGCGCCAGCGCCAAAAGCCCTGGCGATGATGGCGTCGCGCGCAAACCCGAGGATGCGCGACAGCAGGGTCATGCTGCTGACCGAGACGAGGGCTTTAAGGAGGCTCATGCGGCGGGGCAGGGGCTGGGCGGGGGCAAAGATGCTTTCTTGTCAGACGCTTGCACGGTGGCTTATGATAATGGTTTTCTCTGCATAGTCCCGAGGAGTTGGAGTATGGCCAATACCGCCCAGGCGAGAAAGCGCGCCCGGCAAAACGCCGCGCGGCGACTGCACAACATGGCGCTGCGCTCTCAGTACCGCACCGCGGTGAAAAAGGTCCGCAAGGCCATCGAGGCTGGCGACAAGGCGCAAGCCCAAGCCGTATTCCAGGCGAGCATGCGCATCATCGACCGCATCGCCGACAAAGGCATCGTGCACAAGAACAAGGCCGCCCGACACAAGAGCCGGCTGTCCGCAGCGATCAAGGCGATGGCTTGATGCTAACGGGCGCTGTCGTCTGCGCGCGCGGACGGTCTGCGCATCAGCTGCGGGAGGGATTACTGCCTTCGACTACCTTGAGGTCGTTGTCGCGGGCGAAATCCAGCAAGAATTTGAAAGCCATCGGGTCGCTCGCCTGCATGGCCTTGTTGACGACCACACAGGCCAGCCCGTCACGGCTAATTGGATAGACATGAGGCGAGTAGCGCGTGCGATTGTCTGGGCCTGTTGTAGCAAACAGGCTGCATAGACGCTCAGCCCAGTCGCTAGGTCTGAATTTACGGCCAGCGTTGGTCACGCCGCAGATGATGTAATCCTCGCACTCGCGCATTGCGGGGGATACGGGACGTAATTCGATGAGGCCGCTATCTTGCCATAGCTTGCGGCCGCTGAAGAATTAGCTTGACTAGTCTGAAAAGGATCAGCCATGAATTTGGACCGAGTGAGCTCAGGGCGCGACGTGCCCAACGACATCAACGTCATCATCGAAATTCCCGCCCATTCCGACCCCGTCAAGTACGAGGTCGACCATGAGACCGGCGCGCTGTTCGTCGATCGCTTCATGAGCACGGCGATGCACTACCCGTGCAACTATGGCTACATTCCGCACACCCTGTCGAAAGACGGCGACCCGTGCGACGTGATGGTGGTCACCCCCATCCCGCTGATCTCCGGTTCAGTCATCCGTTGTAGGCCGGTGGCCTTGCTGCGCATGACCGATGAGTCGGGCGACGACGCCAAGGTGCTGGCCGTGCCGATCGACAAGCTCACCCGCTGCTGGTCGAAGGCGCAAGGACCCGAGGATATGCCGGCCGAATTGCTCGAGCGCATCGCCCACTTTTTCGAGCACTACAAGGACCTCGAGGAAGGCAAGTGGGTGCGGGTCAAAGGCTGGGAAGGGGCTGACGCGGCCAAGCGCGAGATCCTGGACAGCATCGCGATGTACAACGCCGCACCGGAAAAGCCGAGGTTCTGACAGGCAATACGCCTGAGATACTAGGCGCGGAGTTGGCTTGGCTGCTGTCGTCGCCGATGAAGGTTTGCATCCTCTCCGATTCGCACGATAACCGCCGGCTGCTCGAACATGCCGTTGCCGATGCGCAACGGCGTGGGGCGCAGGCGGTGTTGCACTGTGGCGACGTGGTGGCGCCGACCACCCTGCGGGTGCTGAAGAAATTCGGCCTGCCGGTGCACGTGATCCACGGCAACAACACCGGCGACCTCTATGCCATGAACAAACTCGCGCACGAGCCCGATAGCGTCATTCGCTATCACGGCCAGGATGGGGTGGTGCACCTAGGCGGGCGTACCCTGTTCATGGTGCACTACCCTCACTATGCCGCCGCCATGGCGCTGACCGGCGATTACGACGTGGTTTGCTGCGGCCATGACCACCGTGATAGCGTGCGCAAGATCGACAACGTCAAAGGGGGGACGACCTTTTTGGTCAACCCGGGCACGGTTGGGGGCGTCGGCGCACGACCGACCTATGTCCTGGCGGATCTTGCGGCTTTGCGTTTCGAGGTGTTCGAGGTCCCGACGGCGCCGGGCGAGGCGTGCAATATGCAGCCGGTGAGCGTCCATGTCTAATCGCGCAGGATTGGTCAGGCGGCGTTCCCTTCTACCTCTTGGGCAGGGGCGTGCCGACGTTTCTAGATCCTCATCAGATTTACGTTATCTATTCGCATATAGAAACATTCGATTGATCCCGCGGTCGCCCGCGCAGTCTTTGCAAGGTAACATTCGATAGTTTCTGCGCATCGGATCGCAAACCCTTTCTTCCTGTATCAACCTTCGGAGGCGACACATGACGTCAGTTGTGGCGACCAACCAGACCATCCTGGTGGTGGGTGGGGGTATCGCCGGCATGACTGCGGCGCTGGAAGCGGCCGAGACCGGCAAGCGCGTCGTGCTGGTGGAGAAGAACCCCTGGCTCGGCGGCCGCACCGCCCAGCTCTACCGCTATTTCCCCAAGATGTGCCACCCCACCTGTGGGCTGGAGATCAACCTGCGCCGTCTGAAGGCCAACCCCAACGTCCAGGTCCTGACCATGGCCGAGGTGACGGGCATCAGCGGCAGCAAGGGCGACTATACGGTCACCGTCAAGCTCAAGCCGCGCTACGTCAACGAAAACTGCACCGCATGCGGCGAGTGCGCCAAGGCGGTGGCGACCGAGATCCCCGACGCCTTCAACTACAACCTGGGCAAGATCAAGGCCGCCTACCTGCCGCACAGCATGGCCTATCCCCAGCGTTACGTCATCGATCCCGTCATCATCGGCACGCCTGAGGCGGATGCCGCCAAGGCGGCGTGCAAATACGGGGCGATCGACCTCGAGCAGAAGGAGGAGGTGGTCAGCCTCAAGGCCGGCGCCATCGTCTGGGCCACCGGCTGGAAGCCCTATGATGCCGAGAAGATCACCCCCTACCGGTATGGCGAATTCCCCAACGTCATCACCAACGTCGAGTTCGAGCGCCTGGCTGACCCACATGGCCCCACGGGTGGGCGCATCCTGCGTCCCAGTGACGGCAAAGAGGCGAAGAACATCGCCTTCATCCAGTGCGCCGGCTCGCGCGACGAAAACCACCTGCGCCACTGCTCGCGTTTCTGCTGCATGGCCTCGCTCAAGCAGACTCACTACGTGCAGGAGCGCTACGGCGACGAGGGCAAGAGCACCATCTATTACATCGACATCCGCGCCATCGACCGCTTCGAGGACTTCTATCAGAAGGTCAAGGCCAATCCCAACGTCACCTTCATCAAATCGAAAGTGGCCCGCATCTCCCAGGACAAGGACGGCAACCCCGTGTGCTGGGGCGTGAACACCGAGGGCTACAAACGCTATGCCAATACCCATGACCTGGTGGTGCTGGCGATCGGGATGGAACCCTCGGTCAAGGGGGTGGACATCCCGGCGGAGGTGATGGCCGACTCCTCCGGCTTCATCATGGCCGATCCGGCCAACGGTGGCATCTTCGGCGCCGGCTGCGCCACCAACGCGCTGGATGTGAATCGCGCCGTGCAGAGCGCTACCGCTGCCGCGCTGCGCGCCGTCCAGGTCGTCAACAAGGTTGCCCGTGCGGAGGCTTGAGCATGTCTGAGAAAAAACACGCTGCATATATCTGTTCCGGCTGTGGTCTGGGCGAGCGGTTGGACATCGCCGCCCTGGAGGCCGTCGCCAAGAAGGAAGGCAAGATGCAGGTCGTCAGGACCCATCCTTTCCTGTGCTCCGCCGAGGGCGTGGCGATGATCAAGGCCGACATCGACGCCGGCGTCACCCATGCCGCCATCTGCGCCTGCTCGCGCCGCGCCAAGACCGAGGCCTTCAACTTCCCGACCACCGCCATCTCCCGCGGCAACCTGCGCGAGGGGGTGATCTGGGTACGGCCCGATACCGAAGAGGCGCGCGAGACGACGCAGGAGATGGCCGAGGACTACGTGCGCATGGCTTGCGCCGAGGTCAAGGCCATGACGCAGCCCTCTGGTAATCCGAACACCGGTACGAGCAAGACCCTGCTCGTCGTGGGCGGGGGTATTACGGGCATGACCGCCGCCCTGGAGGCCTCCAAGGCCGGCTACAAGGTCGTGCTGGTGGAGAAGACCGGCGCGCTGGGCGGCTGGGCGGCCAAGCTCTACAAGCGGGTGCCGACGCGCGAGCCGTTCAAGTCGCCCGAAGACAACGGCGTGGCCGATCTGGTGGCGAGCATCGAGGCCGATCCCAACATCAAGGTCTATCTCAATTCGACCATCGCCAAGACCGCCGGTGCACCCGGCCGCTTCAAGGTCGACATCGCCATGGAGAGCGGGCCGACGGTGACCGAGGACATCGGCGCCATCGTCCAGGCCACCGGCTTCAATCTATATGACGCCAACAAGCTGCCGCACCTGGGTTACGGCAAGACCCCGCATGTCGTCGACCAGGCCGGGCTGGAGGCGCTCGCCCGCGCAGCCCAAGGCGGGCCGATCAAGCGCGCCGATGGCAAGGAAGTCAAGTCGGTCGTCTTCGTGCAATGCGCCGGCCAGCGCGATGCCAGCGGCGAGCACCTGCCCTACTGCTCCGGTTATTGCTGTAACACCAGCATCAAGCAGGCGATGTATTTCAAGGACGCCAACCCGGACGTGGATGCGGTGGTGCTGTACACCGACTTGAGGACCCCTGGCAATGGCGAAGACTTCTACCGCTCGGCCCAGAACAAGGGGGTGATCTTCGCCAAGGGCGTGGTGTCCGAAGTGGTGCCCACTGGCGAGGGCTGCACGGTCAAGTTCCACGACCTCATCCTCGACGACCGCAACGCCCAGATCGAGGCTGACCTGGTGGTGCTGGCCACCGGTGTGGTGCCCAATTCCGGCGTGAACATCGACGCCGTGGCTGCGGCCGAGGGCGAGGCCAAGGCCGAAGAGGGGGGGCAGACGGCGGCGGTGGTGGAGGAGAAACCGGTGTCCATCCTGAACCTCGCCTATCGCCAGGGGCCGGACATCCCGCAGTTCAAGTGGGGCTTTACCGACAGCCATTTCATCTGCTTCCCCTATGAGACCCGCCGCACCGGCATCTATGCCGCCGGCCCGGTGCGCCGGCCGATGGATATCGCCCAGGCCATCGAAGATGCCACTGGCGCGGCGATGAAGGCGATCCAAGCGATGGAGAACGCAGGCCTGGGGCGCGCCGCACACCCGCGCTCCGGCGACCTCTCCTTCCCCACGGCGCGCCTGGAGGGGTGCACGCAATGCAAGCGCTGCACGGTCGAGTGCCCGTTTGGCGCCATCGACGAGGACGAGAAACGCTTTCCGCTGTTCAACGAAAGCCGCTGCCGTCGTTGCGGCACCTGCATGGGCGCCTGCCCGGTGCGGGTGATCTCGTTCGAGAACTATTCGATCAACACGGTCGGCGCCCAGATCAAGGCGGTCAACATCCCGGACGAGTTCTCCGGCAAGCCACGCATCTTGATCCTCGCCTGCGAAAACGATGCCTACCCGGCCCTGGACATGGCGGCCATGAACCGGAAGGAATACTCCGCCTTCGTGCGCGCCATACCCGTGCGCTGCTTGGGCTCGGTCAACACCATCTGGATCACCGATGCCCTCAACTCCGGCTACGACGGTGTCATGCTCATGGGCTGCAAGCACGGCGAGGACTACCAGTGTCACTTCGTCAAGGGCTCGGAGCTGGGCCGCTACCGCATGTCCAAGGTCTATGACACCCTGAAGGGGATGAATCTCGAGCAGGAGCGGGTGCTCGATGTGGAGGTGGCTATCACCGACATCGACACCCTGCCGGAGAAGATCAACGCCTATGCGGCGAAGATCCAGGAGATCGGCCTATCCCCCTTCAAGGGCTTCTGAGGCAGGAGGCGCAAATGAGCAATCTCAACCAACAGATGGCCGCCCGCTACAAGAACAACTTCCTCAAGGAGATCGAGGAACAGGCCGAGATGGGCGAATGGGTCAAGATGTGCATGCAGTGCGGCGTGTGCTCTGGCTCTTGCCCGACCCATTTCCACTCCGGCTGGGACCACCCGCCACAGGAGATCTTCATGATGATCCGGGCGGGCAAGCGGGAGGAGGTGCTCACCTCCAACTCGATGTGGATGTGCACCTCCTGCTACAACTGCTATGTGCGCTGCCCCAGGAAGCTGCCCATCACCCACATCATGCACGGCATCGCCGAATACGCCTATCGCTTGGGCCTCGCCCCCAAGATGCAGCCCACGCTGCATCTGTCGAAGACGTTCTGGAACAACTGCACCAAGACCGGACGCGTCAACGAGCTCAAGTTCACCCAGGCGCTGTATTTCAAGGACGGCTTCCTGGCCGGCATCAAGAAGGGGCTGGAGATGAAGGACGTGGCGCTCGGCCTGCTGAAGGCCAAGCGGCTCAACCTCTTCGAGGCCTTGGGCGGCGGCCACAAGTGCAAGGACGTCAACGGCATCCAGAAGATGCTGGCCAAGGCCAGGGAGCTGGAGGCCAAGCGCAAGGCGGCCAAGGCGGCAGCCGCGTAAGGAGGATTCGACATGGCACGCAAGGAATACGCTTTCTACCCCGGCTGCTCTTCGCAGAAAGGCGCATCCGCCTCCAACTACCTGACCTCGGTGGAGGCGATGTGCAAGACGCTGGACATCAAGCTCACCGAGATCCCCGACTGGAACTGCTGCGGCGCCTCCATCAGCTATGCCGAGTCTGGCGAACTGCCGCGGCACGTGATGAACGCGCGCAACTTCGCCCTTGCCGAGACGCATCTGCCGGGCCAGGACATCGTCGCCACCTGTGCCGCCTGCTGGCTCGGGGCGCGGGAGACCAAGGAGCGGCTCGAGCACAACTCCGCCTTGTTGGCCGACACGCAGGAGGCGCTCAAGGAGGCGGGGCTGCAGATCAAGGTCATCCCCCAGGTCAGGCACATGGTGGAGGTGCTGATCGAGGACTTTGGCTATGAAGAGCTGAAAAAACCGGTGAAAAAGCCCCTCGAGGGCATGAAATTCGCCGGCTACGTCGGCTGCCAGACCAACCGCCCCTTCGGCATCCACGGTGAGAGCTTCGAAAACCCGGTCTACCTGGATAAATTGATCGAGACCATGGGCGGTGAGGCGGTGCCCTATGACCAGAAGGTCACCTGCTGCGGCGGCGCGCTCGCCTTCTCCGAGCCCGAGAAGGCCCAGGCCCAGATCAAGGACATCATCGAGAGCGCCTACGACAACGGTGCCGAGATGCTGGTCACCCCCTGTCCCCTGTGCCAGGCCAACACCGAGCTCTATCAGGGCCAGATCAACAAGAAGTACGGCACCAAGTTCAACATGCCGGTGCTGTATTACTCGCAGCTGATGGTGCTCGCCTATGGCGGTACGGCCAAGGAGGCGGGCCTGGATGGCAACGTCATCCGCGCCAGGAAGCTCGAGGAATTTGCGAGCAAGTAGTTGCCGTCATCCAACCTTCATCGCCTAAGCGGGGCCTGAGCCCCGCTTTGCGTTTAGGCCGCCGCTACGCTACGGGCGGCAGGCAAGCAGGTATCAGCTTGGCCAGGATGCTGGCCACGCCTACCGTCACCGCCTGCCAAGCGCAGTTGTCCTCCTAGGTGCTGGAAGGCATGTTAGGCTTAAACATCCCACCTCTTAATACCGCGGCAAGAGATGAACAAGCAACAGACATGGAACTTGGGCTATTGGCTGATCGCGCTATTGCTCCTGCTTACGTTGCAGAGTTGGTGGCAGACGACCAGCACCGTCCAGCCCGTACCCTATAGCGAATTCGAGCAGGCCCTGAAAGAGGGGCGGGTGGCGGAGGTGGTGGTGCGGGACCTCACCTTGACCGGTAGGCTCAAGTCACCCGATGCACAAGGGAAGACGGTGATCGTGGCCAACCGCGTCGAGCCCGAGCTCGCCGCCCGCCTAGGACAGTACGGTGTCCCGTACACACGGGTGATCGAGAGCACCTTGCTGCGTGACGTGCTCTCCTGGGTCCTGCCCGCCGTGGCCTTTTTCGCCGTGTGGTTTTTCCTCTTTCGCAAGTTTGCCGAGCGGCAGGGCATGGGCGGCTTCATGAACATCGGCAAGAGTCGGGCGCGGGTCTACGTCGAGCAGGACACGGGCGTGACCTTCGCCGACGTCGCCGGCGTCGACGAGGCGAAGGCGGAGCTGGCGGAGGTGGTGGATTTCCTCAAGCACCCCCAGGAATACGGCCGGCTCGGGGCGCGGATCCCCAAAGGCGTACTACTCGTCGGCCCCCCTGGCACCGGCAAGACGCTGCTGGCCAAGGCGGTGGCCGGCGAGGCGGGGGTGCCTTTCTTTTCCATCTCCGGCTCGGAATTCGTCGAGATGTTCGTCGGCGTCGGCGCGGCGCGGGTGCGCGACCTGTTCGAGCAGGCGCGGCAGCGCGCCCCGGCGATCATCTTCATCGATGAGCTCGATGCCCTGGGCCGCGCGCGCGGTGCCGCCGGGCCGGTCGGCGGTCACGACGAGCGCGAGCAGACCTTGAACCAGCTGCTCACCGAAATGGACGGCTTCGATAGCTCCGTCGGCCTGATCATCCTCGCCGCCACCAACCGCCCGGAGATCCTGGATCCCGCCCTGTTGCGCGCCGGTCGTTTCGACCGCCAGGTCTTGGTCGACCGGCCGGACAAGAAAGGCCGACTGGCTATCCTGCAAGTGCATGCGCGCAAGGTCAAGCTTGCCCCGGATGTCAAGCTGGAAGAGGTCGCCGCCCTGACGACCGGTTTTTCCGGTGCCGATCTGGCGAACTTGATCAACGAGGCCGCCCTTACCGCCACGCGGCGCAAGGCCGAAGCGGTGGCGATGGCCGACTTTACCGCCGCCTTCGAGCGCATCGTCGCTGGGCTGGAGCGCAAAAACCGCGTGCTCAACGAGCGCGAGCGGCGTACGGTGGCCTATCACGAGATCGGGCATGCCCTGGTGGCGCTGGCCCTGCCCGGTAGCGACCCGGTGCACAAGATCTCCATCGTGCCGCGCGGTGTTGGCGCTTTGGGCTATACGCTGCAGCGGCCGACAGAGGATCGCTTTCTGATGACGCGGCGCGAGCTGGAAAACAAGATCGCCGTTCTCCTCGGTGGCCGTGCCGCCGAGAAGCTCGTCCTCGGCGAGCTCTCCACCGGGGCGGCCGACGATCTGGCGCGTGCGACCGACATCGCCCGCGACATGATCACCCGCTATGGTATGAACGAGGAGCTCGGCTATATCGCCTTCGAGGCGCAGCGCCCGCGCTTTCTCGATGTGCAGGAGCCGGTGGCGGGGGGCTGCCGGGTGGCCGAGTCGACCCAGGCCCGTATCGATGCCGCCATCCGCGCCATCATCATGGAGGCGTTTGCACGCACCATGCGCATCCTGACGGAGAACCGCGCCATCTTGGAGCAGGGTGCGCAGGCGCTGTTGGCCAAAGAGACCCTCGAAGTGGAAGAGATCGCCGCGCTCACCCAAGGCCTGAAACCGGCCGAAGACTGATGCCCGGCGGGGGCAACGCCAGGCGCGCAAGCCCCCTACCGGATGCCGTTAATGCGCCATGGCGAGAACGGCAGCACGTCCGCCGCAAGCCGGTGCGGCAAACGGCAGGCCGCTAGGCGTTGATCGGGATTCGCCGGCCGCGCTCCGCTACCGCCTGTGCGCGCTTGCCGATACTGATGGTCAACACGCCGTTTTTGAAGCTGGCCTTGATCGCCTCCTGATCGGCGTCCTCCGGCAGGTTGAGCGCGCGCTGGAAGCTGCCGTAGCGCCGCTCGACACAATGGTAGTGGGCATCCTTGTGCTCTTGCTCTTGGCGCTTCTCGCCGCGGATCCAAAGCACGTCGTCCTCTAACGTGAGCTGGATGTCTTTCTCGTCCACGCCTGGCACCTCCAGCGTAATGCGATACTGCTTGTCCGTCTCCTCGATGTCCAAGGCCGGGCGCAGCATGCCCTGCCAGTCCGAGGGGAGGGCAGGCAAGGCAAGGCGCGGCCAGGACAGGCCAAAGCCGCGGAACATGTCTTCGAACAGGCGATCGACTTCACGGTGCAGCTGCAATAAGGGATCGAGGGATGCCGGCGGCAGGGGAGTAGGTGTTTGAGTTTTGGACACCGGCAGGTTTGCCTCTGCTTGGCCACTGTCCTGCTCTTTTTTAAACCAGTTCCAAGGCACCCACTTTTTGAGATCGATGGTCATCGCTTGTTCCTCCTCTATCAGACTCACTCTTAACTCCTACCCGAGGTATCCTTGAGAGGCAGGGATTACATGTGGTAGTAGGTATGGCAATTATTCTGAACATGGGTACAGGTGCGGGAGAAGTCAAGCCGGTACATCTGCACGGTATCTAAGCGATGTCGTTGGGAGGCGAGGCACAATCGTGCAGGACTGTCCCCCCTCGCATCGGTCAAGCAAGTTTGCGGTATATTGCAATCCGATCTGATCCACCGTGCTTGAGCCATGAAGAAACCGACTACATACGAAGAATACGTCGATTTGGTGCACCAGGCCGTCTATGAGGTCGACGAGATGCGCGCCAGCATCGAGTACGAGCCGGAATACATGGAACGCTGGTCTGGCCTACTCGATCTGCTCGATCGCGTGTTGCGCAAGATGTATGACGAGATGGTGGCCGATACCTATCAGTTTCCGACCGGTCGCGACCTGCCCTATATGCAGGCCATCAACCGCTACGGCGCCGATTTCCCGTTCAAACACCTGCTGTTGCGCATCAACGAAACGCACAAGAACGGGCTCGATCGTGCTTAAGTGGCTATTGGTCCTCGCCGTCGTCGTGGTCGTCATCCTGCTCGCGAAAAGCAGCGCCCGGCGTAGCGAACCTCCCAGCCGGCAGCCCGGTGAAGCCAAGATCGAGGACATGGTGCGCTGCCATGTCTGCGGCGTGAATCTGCCCCGGTCAGAGGCCATTCTGAGCCGGGGTCGCTTCTATTGCGGTGAAGAACACCGCCGCCAGAATGGGGCCTGATGGCGAGCCTTACGGTCGGCATCACCGACTATCCCGACAGCTTTTGGCGCTCGCTGCATCACCTCAACCGCTTTCGCGGCTTCCTGGCGCTGTTCTTTGCGCTGGCGCCGTTCTATGCCGATGCCTCACACCTCGAGCAGGCGGATGCGCGCTGGCTGACGCTGGCCGGCCTGCTCTATGGCGTGGCGACCTGGGTGCTCGGTCGGGGGCTCGCGGCCCGCCGCCCGGCCTTCCCCTACCAGCTCATCCTGCACGTGGGCACCGACGTGTGCTTTCTCACCAGCCTGATGGCGCTGGCGGGCGGCAACGCCAGCGGTGTGGGCCTGCTCATGATCGTGGCGATGGCGGCCGCCGGCATGCACCCCCAGCCGCGGATGGTGTTCATGATGGCGGCCATGGGCACGCTAGCGGTGCTGATGGAACAGACCTTGCAGGCCCTGCTGTGGCAGGGGCGAGACGATGGCTATCTGCGCGCCGGCCTATTGGCGATCGGGTTTTTCACGGTATCTGGTTTTTCGCACGTGCTCGCCAAAGGCGCGCTCAGCTCCGCGCGACTGGCTGGCGAGAAGGCCGCCGAGGCCGAGGACCTGGCCCGGATCAACGATTGGGTGATCCAGCAGCTCGACGATGGCATCTTGGTCGTCGATGCCCGGGGGCAGATCCTGCAGCACAACGCCCGCGCGCAGCAGCTGCTCAGCTGCCGTATCTTCCCGCATGCCAGCCTGGAACATTGCTGCCCGGCGCTGGCCAAGCTCTGGCACGACTGGCGCGCCACTGGCACTCCCCCCGCAACGCCTTTCGTCGTCGGCAGCGATAGTCGCCAGCTGCGCGCCCGCTTCACGCAACTCGAGTCGACGCACAATGCTGGGGCCATGATCCTGCTCGAGGACGTGACCGAGTTGGAGCGGCAGGCGCAGAACATGAAGCTGGCCGCCCTCGGTCGGCTCACGGCCAATCTGGCGCACGAAATCCGCAACCCCCTGGCAGCCATCCAGCAGGCGGCGGCGCTCCTCGAGGAGGAGGCGGTAACGCCGACCATGGCCAGGCTCACGCGCATCATCGATGATAATTCCAAGCGCTTGAATGGCTTGGTCGAGGATGTGTTGTCGCTCAACCGACGCGATCGCATGCAACCGGAGCGCCTCCCCATCGAGCCGTTTTTGCGCGAGTTCATTGCCGAGTTCGCGCAAGCGGAGGGCATGCCGCAGGAGGTGGTGCGGCTGATCGTACCGGCGGGGCTATATGTGCGCTTCGATCGCCTGCACTTGACGCAGATCCTTTGGAACCTGCTGCGCAACGCTTGGCGCTACTGCAAGCGCCAGCCGGGTAGCATCGAGGTGACGGTCGCCGCCCCGGAGGGCACGGTGCTGATCGACGTGTTCAACGACGGAGAGCCGGTCTCGGCCGAGGTGCAAAAACACCTATTCGAGCCCTTTTATACTACCGATTCCCGCGGCACGGGCCTGGGGCTGTATATTGCACGCGAGCTGGCAGAGGCCAACGGCGGCACCCTGCGTTACCTGGACAAGGCCGGCGGCGCGCTCTTCCGGCTGAGCTGCAAGCACGATATGCAGGGGGTGGCCGATAGCCTGACACCAGAGCATCTGCACGCTAATCGGGTCGAGCAAACCGAAGGCGGTCACACCCACAACCTGTCGCTAAAGGTGGCAGAACCCTTGCCTTAAGCCGTGCAGCAGACGACAACCTGATGCCTAAGGCTCATGAAGGACAAACGTACAGAGATGACGCCGCCTCGCATCCTCATCGTCGATGACGAACCGGACCTGCGCGAGGTGCTGGAGCTGGCACTGTTGCGCATGGGGCTAGAGACAGTTACCGCCGAAGATGTGGCCACGGCGCGCGCCTTGCTCGCCAAGCGTCGCTTTGACTTGGTGTTGACCGATATGCGTCTGCCAGACGGCGATGGCCTCGAGGTGGTGCGCTATGTTGCGCAGCATAGTCCTGCGACCCCGGTGGCGGTGATCACCGCCTATGGCAGCACGGAGAACGCCATTAGCGCCCTCAAGGCGGGGGCTTTCGACTACCTGATGAAACCGGTCAAACTCGAGGTGCTGCGCACCCTGGTGAAAACCGCCCTGAAAGTACCGGAGTCCAGGACGTCAGGGCAGGTGCCGCAGTTGATCGGCGAGTCTCACCTCATACGCCAGATCCGGGCCAAAATCGAGAAGCTGGCGCGTAGCCAGGCCCCGGTCTTCATCTCCGGTGAGTCAGGCACCGGCAAGGAGGTGGCCGCACGCCTCATTCATGCCTTGGGGCCGCGTGCTGGCAAGCCCTTCGTGGCGGTGAACTGCGGCGCCATCCCCGACAACCTCATGGAGAGCGAGTTCTTTGGTTACAGAAAGGGCGCCTTCACCGGTGCCGACAGCGACCGAGAAGGCTTCTTCCAGGCTGCCGCGGGTGGCACGCTGTTCCTCGACGAGGTCGTCGAGTTGCCGCTACCGATGCAGGTGAAGCTGCTGCGCGCCATCCAGGAGCGCCGGGTGCGGCGAGTCGGCGGCGTGGAGGAGGAGCCGGTGGATGTCCGCCTGATCAGCGCCTCGCATCAGGACCTTGCCCGGGCAGTGGAGGCCGGCCGCTTTCGTCACGACCTGTTCTACCGCCTGAATGTCATCGAGTTGCGCATGCCGGCGCTGCGCGAGCGGCCGGAGGACATCCCGCTGCTGGCCCAACACATCGCCGAGCGCCTTACTCAGGCCAGCGGCCAGCCACCGCCGCGCTTGACGCCGGCTGCCTTGGAGGCGTTGTGCCGCTACCCCTACCCCGGTAACGTGCGCGAGCTGGAGAACATCCTCGAGCGCGCCTTTGCCTTGAGCGAAGGCGGGGAGATCGACGCTGCCGACCTCGACCTCGCCCCTCCTAGGGTGGAAGCTAGCGAGGACACGCCCGAGGCGATGCAGATCTCCTTGCCAGAATATCTCGATCGCGTGGAGCGCGAGGCGATCCAGGCCGCCCTCGCCCGCACCGGCGGCAACAAGACCGCCGCGGCCCGCCTGCTCGGCGTGACCTTCCGCAGCCTGCGGTATCGCTTGGAGCGTCTCGGTCTGGAGTGAGCGACCCCTCGCGGCGAGCGTGAAGCGCTGGCTGAGCGGCGCTCTGCCCATCTGTCTTGGGCCGCGTTGGAAGAGGCATAATGTGGACATGCAAAGCCTTGATGAATACTCGTGGCATGCCTCCCCGGCACAGGCCTGGGGGGTGAGCCAGGTGTTGTTCATCAGCCCCAGCTGCGGATCCAGCCGCACCGCGCAGAGGCTATTGCCCAGCGCGGCGCCGGCCGATGTGCGGTTGTACGTGGTCGATGTGCAGCAGGCCCTGGCCAGGGCCTACGATGTCTTTCATTTGCCTGCCCTGTTCCTGTTTCGCGATGGGCGATACCACGCCCGGCTCGACTGCGCGATCACCCCGGCGGCATTAAGAGGTGCCATCGATGCCGCCTTGGCGGCCCCGCCGCAGGAGGAGCCGTGATGCAGGCTTCGCCTTGGACGCTCGACGCCGAGGGCTGGGTTACCGCCGCCAGGCGCGTGCCGTCACCCAATTGCGACGATCGCCCGGCCGGCGAGGCGATCGTGCTGGTGGTCATCCACAATATCAGCCTCCCGCCGGGCGAGTTTGGCGGTGCAGCGATCGAGGCCTTGTTCACCAACCGGCTCGACCCGGCAGCGCATCCCTACTATGCCAGCCTGAAGGATCTGCGCGTCTCTGCCCACTTCCTGATCCGCCGCGACGGCGAATTGATCCAATTCGTGCCGTGTTCGAAGCGCGCCTGGCATGCGGGGGAATCGTGTTGGCGCGGGCGTCAGCGCTGCAATGACTTCTCGCTTGGCATCGAGCTGGAAGGCAGCGACGATCTGCCCTTCACCGACGCCCAATACGCGGTCCTCGCCGAACTGCTGGCAGCACTGCGTACCGCCTACCCCCTCGAGGCTGCCGCCGGCCATAGCGATATCGCGCCAGGCCGCAAGACCGATCCAGGTCCCTATTTCGACTGGGGGCGTGTGCCGCTGCCGCGCGGCTGAGGCCCGATGGCCGCCGAACGCTGGCGCGATGGCGGGCGGCGTATGGGGCGCGCGGGTCTACCGCCAAGCGCGGTGCGAGTATGAGCCGCCGTCACGCCTCGCCTGAACCGAGTGATGATGGGCGGCAGGGCAAGGCCAACCACCAGACCGGGGGCGGTCCTCCTCAGGCTTACCCCAGCCGCCCCAAAGGGTGTGGCGGCGATGATCAAGCGGCTTGCGCCAAGATCTCGCTGCCGATGCGCGTGATGCGGTTGCGGTCGTCGACGTAGACCAGCTTGGGGCGATAGGCGCTGAGCTCATCCTCGTCGTAGCTGGCAAAACTCGCGATGATCAGCACATCGCCCACCGCCGCCTTGCGCGCGGCGGCGCCATTGACGCTGATCATGCCGCTGCCGCGAGGGGCGCGGATGGCATAGGTGGCGAAGCGCTCGCCATTGCTGACGTTGTAGATCTCGATTCGCTCGTATTCGTTGATGTCAGCAGCTTCCAGCAGGGCTGCGTCGATGGCGCAGGAACCCTCATACTGCAGCTCGGAGGCCGTCACCCGCACCCGGTGCAGTTTGGATTTGAGCATTGAGCGTTGCATTGGCGGCCGACATCGATGGCGTCATATATAACATTATACTGCTGTTTCTTCCTGATGTCGCAGGGGCGCGTGCCTGGGGGGATTGCGGCCGCGCAGCGGCCAGCGGCGAAGCTACCCTGCCTCGCCACCGTGGCCCGATAGGCTCACCTCGACGTTGTCGATGAGGCGGGTATCGCCCAAACGCGCGGCCCCCAGGATCACAAGGTCGCTTTCGTCCGCTGCCGGGGGCAGTAGGGTAGCGCGGCTGCGGATGGCGATGTAGTCCACGCGCCAGCCATGTGCCTCTAGCTCGCTGCGGCCAAGGGCTTCCAGGCGGGGGAAGTCGCGCACCCCGGCCTCGATGCGCTGCCGGATGGCGTCGAGCACCGCGTACAGCCGTGGCGCCTCGGCGCGCTCGGCGGCATTGAGGTAGGCGTTGCGCGAGGATAGCGCCAAGCCATCCGCATCGCGCACCGTCTCGCTCTCCAGGATCTCGATCGGCAGGTTGAATTGGCGCACCATGGCCTTGATCAGATGGAGCTGCTGGTAATCCTTGCGCCCGAACACCGCCCAGCGCGGCTGGACGATGTGGAACAGTTTCAGCACCACCGTGCACACGCCGGCAAAGTGGCCAGGTCGGAAGGCGCCGCAGAGCTCGTCGGCCAGCGGCGGCTGCACCAGAAAGCGCTGCGGTTCGGGATAAATCTCCTCGAGCTTGGGGGCGAAGACGATGTCGACACCGTGTTGTTGCAGCAGGGCACAATCGGCCGCCAACGTTCTCGGATAGCGTTCGTAATCCTCGCCGGCGCCGAATTGCAGAGGGTTGACGAAGATGCTCACCACCACCGGCTGGCCCGCGGCCTGGGCGAGCCGCACCAAGGCGAGATGGCCGGCGTGGAGGTTGCCCATGGTGGGCACGAAGGCGGTGCCGCGCGCACCGGCAAGCGCACTGCGCAAGCGGTCGACGGTGTCGATGAGCTGCATGGCAGGGCGCTGCTACCCAGGGTTCACAGGCAGTGCTCCGGGCCAGGGAAATCGCCCTGGCGCACCGCGCGCGCATAGCGCAGCACCGCCTCCTCCAGGGACAGGGCGCCGGCCATGAAATCCTTGACGAAGCGCGGCGGCCGGGGGGTGAGACCCAGCATGTCCTGTAGCACCAGGACCTGACCCTTGCACTCGGGGCCCGCGCCGATGCCGATGGTCGGCACGGCTAGCCGTTGGGTGAGCTCCCGCGCCAGGGCGCGGGGAATGCACTCCAGCACCATGAGCTGCGCGCCAGCGTGCACCAGTTGTTCGGCGTCGTTGCGCAAGCGGGCGGCACTGGCGGCATCGCGCCCCTGTGTCGCGTAGCCTGTCTGGTTCACCGCCTGCGGCAGCAGCCCCACATGGCCACACACCGGCACCCCGCGTTGGCTGAGGAAGGCGACGGTGGGCGCCATGACCTCGCCCCCCTCCAGCTTGACCATGTTCGCCCCGGCAGCCAGGAGCTTTGCGGCAGCGGCGAACGCTTGCTCGGGCCCGGCCTGGTAGCTGCCGAAAGGCAGGTCGGCGAGGATGAAGGCGCCGCCGTCGGCGCCTCGCGCCACCGCCTCGGTGTGGTAGACCATGTGTTCTAGGGTGACGGGCAGGGTGGTGCGATGCCCTTGGATGGTCATGCCCAGCGAATCGCCTACCAGCAGGATGTCGATGCCACAGCGCACCAGCAGCCGGGCGAAACTGGCGTCATAGCAAGTGAGTGCCACCAGTTTTTCACCCTGGGCGGATCGTTTCAGCAGTTCTGGCAGGTGCATCAGTCCCCGACGTTGATAAATTCGCGTCTGCCGCGGATGTCGTGGATGTGGCGCATCAGCAGCTCGAAATCCTCCGGCCGGTCGACGAAATTGAGGCGTTCGCTGTTGACGATCAGCACGGGGGCGGCATCGTAATGGTAGAAGAATTTCGCGTACGCGTCGGTAAGTTCCGCCAGGTAGGCCTCGGTGAGCTCGCGCTCATAACTGCGGCCGCGCCGGCGCACGCGCTCCATGAGGGTGGCGGGGCTTGCCTGCAGGTAGATCACCAGGTCGGGCGTCGGCGCCATCGGGCGCAGGTCGGCGTAGATCTTGCGGTAGAGCTGGAATTCGGCCTCGTCCAGCGTCATGCGCGCGAACAGGCTGTCCTTTTCGAGCAGGAAGTCGGCAACCCGCGGCCGGCCGAACAGATCGCCCTGCGCCAGTTGTCGGCACTGCTCGTGGCGCGCGAGCAGGAAGGCCAGCTGTGTCGCCAGGGCGAACCGCCGACGGTCTTCATAGAAGCGGGGCAGGAAGGGATTGCTCTCCGGCTGTTCCAACACCAGTTCGGCGTCGAGCAGGCGCGCCAGCTTCTCGGCAAGGCTGGTCTTGCCGACCCCGATCGGCCCCTCCACCACGACATACTGCAGGCGCTCGCTCGGCATCAGTTCGCGGCCAAGCGCCGGTTGGGTTCGCGCAGGCGCACCAGGTCGCTGACATCGGTGCTCGCCAGGAGGCGGCGCACCTCGCCATGGCCGGGTACGATCAAATCTGGGGCGATTTCCGCCAGCGGCAGCAGCACGAAGCCGCGCGTATGCATGCGCGGGTGCGGCAGGGTCAGGCCAGGCTCGCGCATAATCAGCCCGCCGTACAGGAGCAGGTCGAGGTCTAGGGTACGCGGGGCGTTCTTGCCGAGGCGCTGGCGGCCGTAGCGGGCCTCGATGGCCAGGCAGTGGTGCAGGAGTTGCCGCGGCGGCAGACGGGTGGTGAGCCAGGCCACGGCGTTGATGTAATCGGGCTGTTGCGGTCCGCCCACGGGGCGGCTGCGGTAGAGGGAGGAGCGACGGCACAGCCGTGTGGCGGGCAGCCGGGCCAACTCCTCGACCGCGCCGATGACTTGGCCGATGGGGTCGCCAAGGTTGGCACCCAGGGCGATGTAGGCATCCACGCTCGGGCTGGCCATCGACGCGCTCAAACGGTGGAGCGAAGAGGGCAGGCGGTCATGCAGCGGGCGGTGCTGGTGCCGCGATCTCTTGAGCCGGCGCGGGGCCGGTCGGGTTGCGTTCCGGCGGTTGCGCAGCCGAGCGGCGTTTGCGCCGACGGCGCTTGCGCCCGCCGGTGTGGCCGCTTTGCAGCAGCATCGCCGCGCGCGTCGGCTCATCGGCCTGTTGGAAGCGGGTCCACCAGTCGGCCAGCTCCTGTGGCGCATCGCCGCCGCGGGCGCGGATGAGCAGGAAATCATAGCCTGCTCGGTAACGCGGGTGGTTGAGCAGGCGATAGGGACGGCTGCCACTGCGGTGTTCGAAGCGTGGCTGCAAGGACCAGATCTCCTTGATCATGCCGTCGAGGCGGCGCGGGAAGGCCAAGCTCTGCCGCTGGCGCTCCAGGGTCTCGGCCATGGCGGCATGCAGGGCGGCCTGCTCCGGCTGTCCATCCTGCCGGTAGCGCTGCCAGAGGGCCTGCATGTCGAACCAAAGCAGAGCGGCCAGGACGAAAGCAGGCGAGGTGGACTGGCCGTGGCGTACGCGTTCATCGGTGTCGTGTAGGGCTGCGTGCAGAAAGTGCTGGCGCGCCGGGTCGTCGAGAATGGCATCCAGCATCGGCAGGATGCCATGATGCAGGCCTTCCGCCCTGAGCTGCCGCACCCCGCGCTCGGCATGCCCCGACAAGAGGAGCTTCATCATCTCATCGAACAGCCTGGCAGGGGGGATGCGCGCGAGCAAGGGCGCAAGCTGCGCGATCGGGGCGCGCGTGGCCGGGTCGATGTGGAAGTCGAGCTTGGCCGCGAAACGCGCCGCCCGCAGCATGCGCACTGGGTCTTCCCGATAGCGGGTCTCGGGATCGCCGATGATGCGCAGCACGCGCCGCTTGGCATCGGCCACCCCGCCATGCCAGTCCCACACCTCTTCGCGTTCCGGGTCGTAGTACAGGGCATTGACGGTAAAGTCGCGCCGGGTCGCATCCTCCTCGTGCGTGCCAAACAGGTTGTCGCGCAGAATGAGGCCATCAGCTGTCGTCACGCGCTCCTCCTCTTCGTCGCCTTGTGGGTTGATGGCGCGAAAGGTGGTGATCTCGATGGTCTCGGCGCCACAATAGGCGTGCACGATGCGGAAGCGGCGACCGATGATGCGCGCGCGGCGAAACAAGACCTTGACCTGCTCGGGGGTGGCATCGGTGGCCACGTCGAAGTCCTTGGGCTCGCGCCCGAGCAGCAGATCGCGCACCGCGCCGCCGACGATGAAGGCGGCATATCCCGCCTCGCGCAGCCGGCGCGTGACCTTCAGGGCGCAAGGCGAGATCCGCTCGCGGCTGATGCCATGCTCAGCCAGAGGCAGGATACGCGGGCCGGCGGGCGCGATCGGCGCAGCCCCCCCAGGCGGGGGCGCTACCGCCCCGCGGCTGCGATGGGCGTCGGTCTCGCCTTGGGCCGCAGACGGGGCAGCGCGCGACGCGTAGCCGGTGAGCCCCAGCACCTTGCGGATCAGACGTTTGATCATGGCAGGGCTGGACGGCAAGATGCGTTGATCAGGGGCTGCATCAGGCGTGGCGCGGCGCTGTCCCGCTCGTTGTGCCAGTCGAATCCATGTGCGCATTATAGTGTAGTGCGGCTTGCCGCCGCGCGGCACGCAAGCTAAATTTACGCGCTGTTCATCACGAGGTCTTGGCAGTGCTCGCCCTCATCGAAGCCGCGGGCTGGCCGATCTGGCCGCTCATATTCGCCTCCATCATCGCCCTGGCCATCATCATCGAGCGCGCCTATGCGCTGCGCAGCCGGGCGATATGCCCGCCCAACCTGCTCGAACAGACGCTGGAGAACCTGCGCCGTCACGGCGTCAACGGCGATCTGTTGCGCGCCCTGACGGAAAGCTCGCCGATGGGGCGCGTCTTCGCCTCGGGCCTGCACAACCTGAACGCTAGCCGTGAGCTGATGAAGGAATCGCTGGAGGAGACCGGACGCGCGGTGGCGCACGAACTCGAGCGCTATCTCACCGCCCTGGGTACCATTGCCACCGTCGCGCCGTTGCTTGGCCTGCTCGGCACCGTCATCGGCATGATCGAGATCTTCGGCGCGCAAAGCCCTAGCGGCGGCAATCCAGCCAAACTGGCGCATGGCATCTCCATCGCCTTGTACAACACCGCCTTTGGCCTCATCGTCGCCATCCCCAGCATGATCTTTTACCGCTACTACCGCGCCAAGGTCGATACCCTGCTGGTGGAGATGGAACAACAGGCCCTGCGCCTGGTGGACATCGTCCTCGGGGAACGCAAGTGAATTTCCAGCGCGGCTGGCGACGCGACGAGCCGGAGATCAACCTCATTCCGCTCATCGACCTGCTGCTCGTCATCATCATCTTCCTGGTCATCACCACCACCTACGCCCGCTTTGCCGAGCTCGAGATCAATCTGCCCGAGGCGCAAGGCGAGTCGGCGAAGGAAGATCCAGCCCAGATCAACGTCGATGTCGATGCCCTGGGCAATTATCGCTTGAACGGTGTGGCCGTCGCCTTCCGCGGCGTGGAACACCTGCGCCAGGACATCGTCAAGGCCGCTGGCGGCAGGGCCGACCCGATCATCGTCATCTCCGCCGATGCGCGTGCCACGCATCAGGCCGTGATCCACGTCATGGACGCCGCCCGCCGCGCCGGCTTCAACCGCGTCACCTTCGTCACCCAGACCCAGCCTGATCCCGCGCCTTGAAGCGTCCCTCGGCGGTCGTCCCGTTCTGGCAGCGCCTGCTCGCCGCGCTCTTTATCGCGCTCGTCCATCTGCGCCGGCTCGCCTACCGGCACCGGCTGCTCCCCGTGCATCGGCTGGCCGTGCCGGTGATCGTCGTGGGCAACATCAGCGTTGGCGGCACCGGCAAGACCCCGCTCGTCCTCTGGCTGGTCCGCGTCCTCAAGCAAGCGGGCTGGCGGCCTGGCATCATCAGCCGCGGCTATGGCGGACGCAGCAAGGGACCTTGCCCCGTGCGGCCGGACAGCGACCCCGCCGAAGTGGGCGACGAGCCGCTGCTGTTGGCGCGGCGCGCTCGGGTTCCGGTTTGGATCGGCCGTCGGCGGGCGCTGGCGGGCAAGGGGCTGCTTGCCGCCCATCCCGAGGTGAACGTCTTGATCGCCGATGACGGCCTGCAGCACTACGCCCTCGCCCGCGACCTCGAAATCGCCGTCGTCGACGGCGAGCGCCGCTTCGGCAATGGCTGGCCGTTGCCGGCTGGGCCGTTAAGAGAGCTACCCAGCCGCCTGAATACGGTGGATGCGGTCGTGGTGCACGGCGGCGAGCCGCATTGGCTCGGGGTGTGCCCGCCGGTGTATCGCATGCGGCTGGAGCCGACGCGGCTATACCATTTGCGCGACCCCGGGCGCACCTTGCCCTTGAGCTGGCTCAACGGCCGGCGATTGCACGCGGTGGCAGGCATTGGGCACCCAGAGCGCTTTTTCGCCCTGTTGCGCGCGCTGGGGGCCGAGGTCGAGCCACATGCCTTTGCCGACCATCACCCTTTCACGGGGCGCGACCTGCCGCATGGCACAGTGGTCATGACCGAGAAGGACGCCGTCAAGTGCGCCGCCTTTGGTCGCGCCGATGACTGGGTGCTGGAGGTTGACGCCAGCGTCGATTCGGGACTACAAACGTATGTGTGCAATCGACTCATGCTTGACCATGGATGCAAAGCTGCTTGAAATCCTCGTCTGTCCATTGTGCAAGGGGCCGCTCACCTATGACAAAGCGGCGCAGGAATTGATTTGCCCAGTGGATAGGCTTGCCTATCCAATACGTGAGGGTATTCCGGTAATGCTGGAAGATGAAGCTCGGCCTTTGCCAGCGGTAACCGAAGGCTGACTAAGCGGTGGCCAGATCCCAATCCCTCAAGCTTTTGCTAGAGCACTCGCGCCAGCGTATGCAGGCGGCCGAGCGTATGTTGAGATTACTCAAAATCAACGAGGATCGTGCCAAACGGCGCCTTGAGGAATTGGAAGGCTTCCTGGCGGAGTACCGTGAACAGCTTGTTCAAACCGAAACGGGTGGTATGCCCGTTTACCTCATGCGCGACTATCACGCCTTCCTGGCCAAGATCGAGCAGGCCATCCGGCTGCAGACGGAGGCGGTGCAGGAGGCCCATAGACGATGGGAGACGGCGCATAAACACTGGTTAGCTGAACGGCAGAAGGTGAAGGCCTATGAGGTTCTCGTCGAGAAAGCACGCCTAGAGCAAGTACTGCGCTTAGCTCGAGATGAACAACATCTAACTGATGAGCTGGCTAAGCTGGCGGAAAACCAGTATGACGCACATGAGTAAATCTGGCATGGTAATTGCTCCAATGAAGATGCCTTGTAAGTGGGACGAGCAAGACTCTTCCGATGAAGCTAGCTGGTGTATTAGATGTAACGGTTGGATGTTCGGGGTGCGCTAACGCGCACACATTATCTCCCAGTCGAACGCAAGCGCATGCCTTTGATCAGCTGTTGAAGTCCCTGCTGGCTGGAAGGCAGGAGGGGACGGATGGCCTATCGTTAACTCATGCCGGTGTCATAGCCAGCATAAGCAGCCCTCTCTCGACACACACACAGCCCGACGTGGGGCAAGCTAAGCCCTCGCCAGACATCACTTCTGCCGGGCTACCCGACCATAAGGCGAGGATGGAACCAGATGCGTCGGCCGACCCGCTCCTGGCGATAGCGGGTAGTGGCGCGGCAGAGGTTATAAGCCCTCTGGTTGGGAAAATCTCATCTGATCCGGTTGACTTGGGACGCGTTGCGGCATCTGATGTCTCACGAAAGGCAATTAGTCAGGATCACCCCCCGGGAGATAGGATCAGGGCGCCAATGCTGGACCTATTGGAAATAAGGCAACCATCCACCGAGGCCTCAAGGCCGTTTGCGGTCTTGCAACCAGTGGCCGGGTCTGCCGTTGTGGGTGGTCAGGTTAGTTCTCATGACCCAGGGATAGTTAATGCGCACGGTTCTTTATCCGACCAAAGAGAATCCTGGGGTGAGCCTTCTCAATTAATTAAAGCCACAGCGGCAACATCTACCCTGGAGCGGCAAAAGTTGCCGGAGCTGACCGTGGACAGTCAGCAGGCTATTGAACAAGCGTTGCGATCACAAAGCAAAGATGTGCCGGCGCATACCACACCTTTGCTGGTCGTAGAAGCGGATACGCTGTTGTCCAACACACAACAGCCGCAGCAGGCCGTAGGCCTTCCAGAGCGGGTGAGCGATCCGGTTAAAGCCGTCTCCGGGCGAGAGCTTTTAGTCATGCAGCAACCGTTACGCTCTACGGCTTGGGGAGACGAACTCGCCCAGCGCTTGCTATGGATGGCCAATCGACAAACACAGTGGGCTGAAATCAGTCTCAACCCGCCTCATTTAGGGAGTCTAGAAGTCCATCTCTCGCTGATTGGTAACGATGCGAGCGCTTACTTTTTCACGCCCCATCCAGTGGTGCGCGAGGTCATCGATGAAAATCTGTCAAGACTTCGGGATTTGCTGGCTAACGTCGGTATCAACCTAGGCCAGGCGCAGGTGGGGAAGGAGCGGTTTCAAGATCGGCATGAGGTTGAAAAGTGGACGAAGCCCGCCCTAAGCCAGCCCGTGGTGCTACACGATAGCGTGCTTGTGCGCCATGGATTTGGCCTGATCGACCTTTACGTTTAACCCCGATTATCCGTGTGGGCGAGGGAGGACTGAGGGCGTATGAGCGAGGTGTGTTGTACGAGGTGGTCGTTAGGTGGGGCAAAACTCCTGGCCGAGAAGTTACATGCCAGATAGCCGGGAAGGGAGGCGGATACACATCGGCTAGAGCGTAGCATCTCGGCGCGAGCCTAACTTATCCGAATTCTGGGTTAAACTGACGTTGCCTACTTGGCAAGCCTTGTCGAGGCGTGAAAGACAAGACAGTCTCTCGCAAGCTGCCTGCAGGCACGGTCTGGTATTCTGGCACTTGCGCGAAACTGAGAACCAACCTAAGCTTTTTTTCAGAACCCCATGTTTCGTAAGTGAACATTCGTCTCGAGGTAATCATGGCGAAGTCACAACCGGCTTCAGATGAGAACAACACTGCACAACCAGGCAAGAAGAAGCTTTTTGTAATCCTACTGGTCGTGATGCTTTTCATTCTCTTGGCGGCTGGCGGGGCTGCAGTCTGGTTGCTTGGTGGCAAGCCGCAGGAAGGCCAAGACGAGGAAGAGCACGTCGAGAAGGTCGAGGAGGATACACCGATATTCGAGCGACTTGAGACCTTCACAGTCAATCTGGCTGATCAGGAGAGCTATTTGCAGGTAGAGGTATCACTTAAGCTGGCCAATCCCAAGGTGCAAGAGACCGTCAAGCAGCGCATGCCAGAGGTGCGCAACGTGCTCTTGCGTGTGCTCTCCAGCAAAACCCCTGAAGAGCTCATGTCTTCTGAGGGCAAGTTGGAGCTAGCCAAAGAGATCCGTAAGGAGGTCAATGGCGTCATCGGTGCGAAAAAGGAATCAACTGGTGTCAAGGATGTCCTTTTCACCTCCTTCATCATTCAATAGCTAACCGAATTCGCTAACTATGGCCGAGGACTTTCTCTCTCAGGAAGAGGTCGATGCCCTCCTGCGGGGTGTTACAGGGGAGGTTGAAGACCGGGTTGCAGAGGAGGTTGCGACAGGGGGGGTACGTCCTTACGACATTGGCCGCCAAGAACGTATCGTGCGTGGGCGTATGCCCACGCTTGAAATCATCAATGAGCGGTTTGCCCGTAACTTTCGTATCGGCCTGTTCAATTTAACACGTCGCACCGCAGAAATATCCGTCGGCCCTGTCTCCGTCATCAAATACAGCGAGTTTGTGCGCAACTTGGTGGTGCCGACTAACCTGAATCTTGTGCACATGCCACCGTTGCGGGGCACAGCGCTATTTGTCTTCGACCCCAACCTAGTTTTCCTGGTGGTGGATACGCTTTTTGGTGGCGATGGTCGTTTCCACATGCGGGTGGAGGGGCGTGACTTTTCGCTGGCCGAACAACGCATCATCCAGAAGATGCTAGAGGTGACCTTTGAGGAGTTTCGCAAGGCATGGGCACCTATCTACAGCATAGACTTAAGCTATGTCCGCTCGGAAATGCACACCCAGTTTGCCAACATTGCCACCCCGACGGAGATCGTGGTGGTAACAACCTTTAACATCGAGCTCGGAGCGGGTGGTGGAGATTTTCACGTCTGCATCCCCTACAGTATGATCGAGCCGATACGCGATCTACTGACAAGCCCGATGCAAGCGGATCGCGCCGAGTCCGACGAGCGCTGGGTACAGCAGATGCGGCAGCAAATACAGGACGCGCAGGTTGAGTTGGTGGCAAACTTGGGGCATACCTTCATCACTTTTAGACAGATCCTCAACCTGCGTGTCGGTGACGTTATTGCCTTGGATATTCCCGAGTTGATCATCGCCCACGTCGATGGGGTGCCGTTGTTCGAGTGCCGATACGGCCAACATAATGGCCGGTATGCGCTAAAGATAGAACGGGTGTTGCATAGCGAAGATCGGATGGCCTGCTTGCCTGGGATCCTGCCATGAGCGAGGATGCCGAAAAAGATAGCATCACCGCCGACGACTGGGCGGCGGCAATGGCCGAACAAGAGGCCGCAGCTACTACCTCTGTAGAGGATGAGTGGGCGGCGGCAATGGCCGAACAGCAGGCGGCAGATGCAGCGCGTGCTGCCGCTGCACAGCCATCTTCTACACAGCCAACGCCAAATGTCTTCCAAAACCTAGTCGCGGACGCTACCCAACCGGCAGCCAACAACCTTGATCTCATCCTCGACATCCCCGTCCACTTGACCGTGGAGCTCGGCCGCACCAAGATCGCCATTCGCAACCTACTGCAGCTCGCCCAGGGCTCGGTCGTCGAACTGGACGGTCTGGCCGGCGAGCCGATGGACGTTCTGGTCAACGGCTACCTCATCGCCCAAGGGGAGGTAGTGGTAGTCAACGATAAATTCGGCATCCGCCTCACCGATATCATTAGTCCGGCAGAGCGGTTGCGCCGGCTAAATAAATGAGCCTAAACACGCAAGGCTGCTACTTTTGGCGTCAGCAGTTTAAGACGGCGCTTCGCATATGGTTGGCTTTAGCTTCAGACAAACAGTCCTGGTGCGCCCGCATTTGGGCGGTGGTGGGGTACAGCATGATCTTGTTGCCTAACATCGCTAATGCCGGGGAGGCGCGCGAATTGCCTGTCACGTCTCTGGGCGCTTTCTTACAAGCACTATTAGCCTTATTCGTGGTGCTAGCCGCCTTTTTGGCTATCCTTTGGTTCATGCGCCGATTGTCTTCCATGCAAGGTGGGACACATGGGCTAGTGCGGGTGGTAGGGGGGGTGATGCTTGGCACGCGGGAACGACTGGTGATTGTCGAGGTGGCCGACCAGTGGCTGTTGCTCGGCGTGGCGGCTGGCCAGGTCAACCACCTGCATACCATGCCCAAGCCGCAAGGCTACAGCGCACCGGCTGACCGGCCCGCCACGGACAATTTCGCTAGCAAGCTCGCCGAACTGCTCGGTCGGCGCGCACATCGTTGAGATGCGCTGGCTCATCCTCTTCTGTTTCTATCTCCTGCCGACACTGGCTCAGGCGCAGGGCCTGCCCGCCTTTACCAGCACCCCCGGCCCTGGCGGCAGCCAGACCTATAGCTTCAGCCTGGAGGCCCTGCTCCTTCTCACCTCGCTCACCTTCCTGCCGGCAGTGTTGCTGATGATGACCTCATTCACGCGCATCGTCATCGTGCTTGCCCTCTTGCGCCAGGCGCTCGGCACCATGCAGGCGCCGCCGAATCAGGTCATCATCGGCTTGGCTCTGTTCTTGACAATGTTCATCATGGCGCCAGTGTTCGAGCGCATCTATGACACGGCCTGGAAACCTTACGCGGACAACCAGATCAACTTCGTGCAGGCCGTGGAGCGAGGGGCGCAACCGCTCAAGGCCTACATGCTCAAACAGACGCGGGAAGCGGATCTGGCCTTGTTCGTGCGTTTGACCAACCTGCCGCCGATCGAAGCGCCCGAGGCCACCCCCATGCGCGTGCTCATCCCCGCCTATGTGATCTCGGAGCTGAAGACGGCCTTTCAGATCGGCTTCATCGTCTTCATTCCCTTCCTGATCATCGATTTGGTCGTCTCCAGCGTGTTGATGTCCATGGGCATGATGATGCTCTCGCCGATGTTGGTGTCTTTGCCGTTCAAACTCATGTTGTTTGTCTTGGCCGATGGCTGGAACTTGCTCATCGCATCGCTCGTGCAGACCTTTGAGCTATGACCCCCGATGCTGTCGTCGCCATCATTCGCGCTGCCCTAGAAGTAGGTGGTTTGGTGGCGGGCCCATTGTTGCTCGCTTCGCTGCTTACGGGGTTGCTGGTCTCCATCTTCCAAGCAGCCACCCAAATCAACGAACTCACCTTGACCTTTATCCCTAAGCTCGTGGTCATGTTTATTATCCTGCTCCTAACGGGACCGTGGACCTTGCAGCTGATGGTGGATTACATTACCCGGCTCTATGAAAGCATCCCGCAATTGATTGGATGATCGCCATCAACTCGACCCAGCTCGAGCTTTGGTTGGCGGCGTTCCTCTATCCCCTAGTACGTATTCTGGCATGGCTATCGACCGACCCCTTGCTTGGTAATCGCGCCGCACCGGTGAGTGTGCGGGTTGCGCTTGGCTTCGTGCTCACTGTGGCGATTGCTCCAACGCTACCACCGCCACCTCAGGTGCCCCTGCTGTCTGGGGAAGGGCTGCTTATCCTCCTACAACAACTGGTTATCGGGGCATCGATTGGCCTCGTATTACGTATCCTATACGCCGCCATGGAGTTCGCCGGCCAGTTCATGGGCCTGCAAATGGGGCTGTCGTTCGCCACCTTGCTCGATCCCATCAACGGCGCGCAGACGCCGGTCGTCGCCCAATTCATGGTCCTCAGCACCGTCCTCATCTTGTTTGCTTTCGACGGACACCACCTGATTCTCGAAGCCTTGGTGGAGAGTTTCCGGTCTTTGCCGGTCGCTGCAACTGCCTTGTCGTCCTATGACTTCGCGGCCATCGTGCGCTGGGGTGGGGTAATCTTCAGCCTCGGGCTGCAGATTGCGCTGCCGGTTACAGCCGCGTTGCTTTCGACCAACCTCGCCATCGGCATGATGACCCGCGCCGCTCCCCAGCTCAACATCTTCGCCGTCGGCTTCCCTTTGACCCTGGCCGCTGGTTTCATCGTGCTCTACTCTTCCCTCGCCTATCTACCGCAAACGCTGGAACGTATCTGGCTCGAGGCGATGCAGGCGCTCGCTGCCGTGGTCTCGACCGCGCCCACTCCATGATGCCCTCGCGCTGGCTTAAGCGCTGGGCTGATCTGATCCCCCGCGGCAGGCGGGTGCTCGACGTGGCGTGCGGCGCTGCACGCCATGCGATTTTTCTGGCCCGCCGCGGCTATCAGGTTACGGCGGTGGATTGGGCTCTCGACGCCAGCAAAGCGGTCGCGATACGCCCTCGCCGTCGGCAGCGGCTGGCGGCCCTCAAGCCTTGAGCGCTTTTCATATAGAATTACGGCTTTTCGGATGCGGACGAATATGCTCACCGGCAGCCTGGTCGCCCTGGTCACCCCCATGTTCGAGGATGGCAGCCTCGATCTCGAGGGCCTGCGCCATCTGATCGATTGGCATGTTGAGCAGGGCAGCGATGCCCTCGTCATCGTCGGCACCACGGGCGAATCCCCGACGGTGAGCCCGGAAGAGCATTGCCTGCTGATCAAGACGGCGGTCGAGCATGCAGCTGGCCGTATCCCGGTGGTGGCCGGCACGGGCGCCAATTCGACCGCGGAGGCCATCGAATTGAGCCGCTGCGCCAAGCAAGCGGGGGCGGTGGCGGGCCTGTCGGTCGCGCCCTATTACAACAAACCGACGCAAGAGGGGCTGTACCGCCACTTTCGCGCCATCGCCGAGGCGGTGGACCTGCCGATGATCCTCTACAATGTGCCTGGGCGCACGGCCTCGGATATCGCCAACGAAACCGTGCTACGGCTGGCGCAGGTGCCTGGCATCGTGGGCATCAAGGATGCCACCGGCAACATCGAGCGGGGCTCCGATCTCATCCGGCGTGCACCGGCGGATTTCGCGGTCTATAGCGGCGATGATGCCAGCGCCCTCGCCCTCCTGCTGCTGGGCGGCAAGGGGGTGATCTCGGTCACCGCCAACGTCGCGCCAGGGCCCATGCACGAGATGTGCAGCGCCGCGCTCGCCGGCGACCTGATGCGGGCGAGGGCGATCAATTTCCGCCTTTTGCCGCTGCATCAGAAATTGTTCGTCGAGGCCAATCCCATCCCAGTGAAATGGGCGTTGACCGAGATGGGGCGCATCAGACCGGGTATACGCCTGCCGCTCACCCCCTTGTCCGAGCCCCATCACGCCGCGCTGCGAGCGGCGCTAGCCGAGGCAGGCATATGGCCGCGAGCTGACGTATCCGCCTGACTGGCCCGATGCCCGTGCTGGTAGAAACGTCGTCCCGTAGCCGAATTCGACCACCCGAGGAAGCCTCCATGCCCAGCCGTCTACTCCTCCTGATCGTTGCCTTGAGCGTCGGCGGTTGTAGCCTGATGGAGAGCAAGAAGATCGACTACCGGTCCGCCACTACGGTCCCTAGCCTGGAGGTGCCGCCGGATCTGATCCTGCCCGGGCGGGATAGCCGTTTCACGGTGCCCGACCTCGGCCCTCGGGGGGCGACGACCTATTCGGCCTACGCCCAAGGCCGCGCCGCCCAGCCTGCGACCGAAGGCGCTCGTCTTTTGCCCAAGGTGGACAAGGTGCGCATCGAGCGCGCCGGCAACCAGCGCTGGCTGGTTGTGGAGCAGCCGCCGCAGCAGGTATGGCCGGTGATCAAGGAGTTCTGGCAGGAGTTGGGGTTCATCGTCACCATCGAGTTGCCAGAGGCCGGCGTCATGGAGACCGACTGGGCGGAAAACCGCGCCAAGATCCCGCAGGACATCATCCGGCGGACCTTAGGCAGGCTCATCGATGCCGTCTATTCGACGGCCGAGCGGGACAAGTTCCGCACCCGCATCGAGCCCACGCCAGATGGCCAGGGCACCGAGATCTACATCAGCCACCGCGGCATGTACGAGGTGTTTGAGGGGACACAAGGCGGTGGCGATCAAGGCGTCGGACGCACGGTCTGGCAACCGCGCCCCCCCGATCCAGAATTGGAGGCCGAGATGCTACGGCGCCTAATGACCCGCTTCGGCGTCGAGGAGGCGCGGGCACAGACCCTGTTGGCCAAGGCCGCCAGCGAGCCAGCGGCAAGGCTTAGCCGCGCCGCCGATGGCAGCGCCTACCTCATCTTGCCCGAGCCGTTCGACCGCGCCTGGCGGCGGGTCGGTCTGGCCTTGGATCGCATCGGCTTCGTGGTCGAGGATCGCGACCGTGTCGCTGGTGAGTATTTCGTCCGCTATGCCGACCCCGAGGTCGGGGCGAAGAAAAAGGAGGGCATTTTGTCGCGTCTTGCCTTCTGGCGCAGCACCGACGACAAACTCCAAGCCTTGCGCTACCGCGTCAAACTGAGCGCCACGGCAGGCGATACCCAAGTGAGCGTGCTGGCGGACGATGGGCGTGCTGCTGCCGGCGAGACTGGCCAACGCATCCTCAACCTCCTGCACGAGCAGCTGAAATAGTGCGTTTCGCCTGCCTGGGCAGCGGCAGCCGGGGCAATGCCTGGTTGGTCGACACGGGTTCGGTGCTGGTCATGTTCGATTGCGGCTTTGGCCTGAGGCAGGTCACGGCACGCCTGGCACGGCTTGGCGTGTGTGCGGACGCGATTGACGCCATCGTGCTCACGCACGAGCATGCCGACCACGCCCGTGGCGCCGCCCATTTCGCGGCCCGTTACGGCTGTAGCGTCTGGCTCACGCATGGCTGCCTCGTCATGCTCGAAGCCATGGCCCTGGCACCTGCGCGGCGGCAGGTCGTGGATAGCCATTGCGCCTTCGCCATCGGCGACCTAGAAATCCAGCCTTTTCCGGTGCCGCACGATGCGCGCGAGCCGGTGCAGTTCACGGTCAGCGACGGTCAGGCGAAGCTGGGGCTGCTGACCGATGCCGGTCATGTCACCGAGCACATGCTGCGTTGTCTCAATGGCTGCCAGGCCCTGGCCTTGGAATGCAACCACGATCTCGATATGCTCAGACAGGGCAGCTATCCGCCCCGGCTTAAGGGGCGCATCCTCGGCCCCTACGGTCATCTCGACAACGAGGCGGCTGCGGGGCTGCTCGGTCGTCTAGACCAAAGTAAACTGCAGCACGTGGTGGCGGCCCACCTGAGCGAAGAGAACAACACGCCGGTCCTGGCGCGCACCGCCCTGGCGCGCGCGCTTGGCTGCAGGCCGGAGGAGGTCGCCGTTGCCACGCAGGAGGAGGGGCTCGCTTGGCGCACGATCACCTCACTGTCATGACGAGAAATCTGCCGAGGAGGCACCCATGACTGTAGCCACGCGGCAGGGCAGGCTGCTTGCCCGAAGGGTGCTCGGGGGCAAGGCGACGGCCAGCGCAGGGCGGTGTGCCAGGCAGAGCGCCAAGACCCGGGCAGTTAGAAAAAACGTCACTTCGCCGCCCACCCACCCCTGTCGAGGTAAAGAGGCCAGGCCATGACAGCATCCGCTGCCTTGGAGGCGGCAACGAGTTTCGACGACCTCGGTCTTGCGCCTGAAATCTTGCAGGCCATCAGAGAGCTGGGCTACACCGCGCCGACACCCATCCAGCGGCAGGCCATCCCACTGGTGCTTTCGGGACATGACCTGATGGCCCAGGCCCAGACCGGTACCGGCAAGACCGCCGCCTTCGCCCTGCCCCTGATCCAGCGCATGCGCCCCTTTGCCAATACCAGTACCTCGCCTGCGCGGCACCCCGTGCGGGCCCTGGTGCTCACCCCAACGCGGGAACTCGCCATCCAGGTGCACGCCAGCATCGCTGCCTATGGCAAGTATTTGCCGCTACGCAGCGCCGTGGTCTACGGCGGCGTTGCCCTGGACAGCCAAGAGGCAGCCCTGCGCGCCGGCGTCGAGATCCTGGTCGCCACTCCTGGCCGCTTGCTCGATCACGCCGCCAACCGCAGCGTCCAGCTCAACCAGGTCCAGTTCTTGGTGCTGGATGAGGCAGACCGCATGCTGGACATGGGGTTCCTGCCCGACTTGCGGCGCATCTTGGCGTTGCTGCCGCAACGGCGACAGACCCTGCTGTTCTCCGCCACATTCAGCGACGAGGTCAGCCGCCTGGCGCAGAGCTATCTTAGCAATCCGCTCAAGGTCGAGGTGGCTCGCCGCAATACGGCGGCGGAGACCGTCGAGCAAGTGGTCCACAAGGTCGGTGAAGAAGACAAGCTCGATGCCCTCATCAACGTGATACGCGCCCGCGCCCTCCCACAGGCCCTGGTGTTCACGCGCACCAAGCTCGCCGCCGACAGGCTCGGTCGCCGCCTGAAGCGGCGCGGCCTCGCAGTAGCCGTGATCCACGGCGACAAGGCCCAGATAGACCGGCTGGCGGCGCTGGAAGGGTTCAAGCAGGGCCACATCAAGCTGCTGGTGGCCACCGACATCGCCGCACGCGGGCTGGACATCGCCGAATTACCCTGTGTGGTCAACTATGAACTGCCTAACTCGCCAGAAGACTACGTCCATCGCATTGGCCGCACAGGCCGGGCGGGGGCGAGGGGGCTAGCCATCTCCCTCGTCTCGCCGGAGGAGGACAAACTGCTCGCGGCGGTGGAGCGCTTTATTCGCCGGAGCCTGCCGATCAGCCCGCTACCGCGAGCCGAGCCTGCGCGGCGGGAACCAAGCGGCGGCGAGCAAGCCGTCCTGCTCGGCGCGACGCGGCCGCGACGGCCAGCGCCCGACGTATGTGCGTTGCTACTGCCGCCTGTGGCTCGTAAAGACGACGCACCCGGTGCATGAGCGCAGAATGGCTCGCAACGGCTGGGCTGCTGGCCCTGGCTTGGCTTTGGTTGGATGGGCTCAAGAAACGCGAGCTCGCGGTCAAGGCGGCACGCCGCGTGTGCGATCTGGCTGGGGTGCAGCTGCTGGACGATTCCGTGGCCCTGCACCGGCTTGCGCTACGGCGCAACGCAAGACAGCAAATCAAGCTATATAGAGAGTACGCGTTCGAGTACTCCGATACCGGTGACAACCGCCTACCGGGGAGGGTCTATCTGCTGGGGGAGGAGGTCCTGGACGTCAATCTACTGATCTTTCCGGCCGGGACTGGGTAAGCCAGCGGGGTTGGTCGCGGGCAGCGCGGCTTGCGTCGAAAAGCTGGGCAGGGGGGGGCGTGCAGGCTGCCAAGAAGCGATAGTTGACAGGGCTCTGTTGGCGTCAGTATACTCAGTCCATAATTTAGATTAAATCTAAATATCCCGTACGCCTGGCACGGGTTTTATCGCCAGGAACAACTTGATAGGAGAGCACGATGCAGCTGAAAGGATCCAAGACCGAAGAGAACCTCAAGTATGCCTTCGCCGGCGAGTCTCAGGCCAACCGCCGCTACCTGTATTTCGCGGCCAAGGCGGACGTCGAGGGCTATAACGACATCGCCGCCCTGTTCCGCTCCACCGCCGAAGGCGAGACCGGCCACGCCCACGGCCATCTCGAGTATCTGGAGGCCTGCGGCGACCCCGCCACCGGCATGCCTTTCGGTTCTACCATCGACAACCTGAAATCCGCCATCGCTGGCGAGACCCATGAGTACACCGACATGTATCCGGGCATGGCCAAGACGGCGCGTGAGGAGGGTTTCGATGAAATCGCCGACTGGTTCGAGACCCTGGCCAAGGCGGAGCGCTCGCACGCCAATCGTTATCAAAAGGCCCTGAACGAGCTGGGCGCTTAAGGCGTCAAGCCCTCCCCCCATGGGGGGAGGCATGGCGGTGCGGCCAGGTCTTCCGACCGCACCGCCATGTCTCTTCAACCCCCGCTTACACGACAAAGGAACCAACATGGCCAGCCCCATCCGCGAAGGCAACTTGGAAGCCCCGATCCGGCATCCGATCGATTGGCAAGATCCGGCGTTTTACGACGAGGCGGCGCTGTTCAAGGAGATGGAACGGGTCTTCAACATCTGTCATGGCTGCCGCCGCTGCGTCAGCCTCTGCCAGTCCTTCCCAACCTTGTTCGACCTGGTCGATGCCTCCGAAACCATGGAGGTGGATGGGGTCAAAAAGGAAGATTATTGGAAGGTCGTGGAGCACTGCTATCTGTGCGACCTCTGCTACATGACCAAATGCCCTTATGTGCCGCCGCACGAATGGAACGTGGATTTCCCCCACCTGATGCTGCGGGCCAAGGCCTGGCACTACAAAAACCGCGGCGCAAGACTGCGGGACAAGCTGCTCACCAGCACCGATGTGGTCGGGCGCTTGGCAGGCATTCCGGTCGTGGCGCAAACCGTAAACGCCTTGAACAAGACCAGTGTCGCGCGCAAGGCGCTGGAGTCGGTGGCAGGCATCCACAGCGAGGCGTGGCTGCCCGAGTTCACCAGTCGGCCGTTGCGCAGCCGGCTGCGCAGGCTACCCGATGACACGCGCGGTGAGCCCGCCGGTCGCACGCGCGGCAAGGTGGCCCTGTTCGCCACCTGTTACATGAATCGCAACGAGCCCGGCCCTGGCGAAGACTTGGTGGCCGTCTTCGAGCACAACGGCATTCCCGTCACACTGGCCGAGAAGGAGCGCTGCTGTGGCATGCCCAAGCTGGAGCTAGGCGATTTGGACAGCGTGCGCGCGCTCAAAGAGGCGAACATCCCCGTTCTCGCCAAGCTGGTCGATGCCGGCTGGGACCTCACCGCCCTGATCCCTTCCTGCGTGCTCATGTTCAAGCAAGAGCTACCGCTATTGTTCCCCGATGACCCGCAGGTGCAGAAGGTCAAGGCGGCCTTCTACGACCCCTTCGAGTACCTGTTGCTGCGGCACAAGGCGGGCAAGCTGCGCACCGATTTCAAGCAGGGCCTGGGCAAGGTGGCTTACCATGCCGCCTGCCACCAGCGCGTGCAGAACATCGGCCCCAAGACCAAAGAGGTGTTGAGCCTCATCCCGGATACCGAGGTCGAGGTGATCGAGCGCTGCTCCGGCCACGATGGCACCTATGCAGTGAAGAAGGAGTTCCACCCCTACGCCATGAAGATCGTCAAGCCGGTCGTCAGCCGCATCAATCAGGCCAAACCCGATCACTATGGCTCAGACTGCGCCATGGCCGCGCACCACATCGGCCATGCCCGTGCTGACGGCAGCCAGCCGGAACACCCCATCACCCTGTTGCGTAAGGCCTACGGACTTTGAACGAGGAGCTTTGGACCCATGCTGACCCGTGCCGATCTCTATAGCCTGGAACAGTATGCCACGGTGCGCAAGGACTTCCGCGCCAAGGTCATCGAACACAAGAAGAACCGCCGCCTGGCCCTGGGGGAGCATGCCGCCCTGTACTTCGAGGACAAGCTCACCATCCAGTACCAGATCCAGGAGATGCTGCGCATCGAGCGCATCTTCGAGCCCGAGGCCATCCAGGAAGAGCTCGATGTCTACAATCCGCTGATCCCCGATGGCAGCAACTGGAAGGCCACCTTCATGTTGGAGTACCCCGACATCGAGGAGCGCCGCAAGGCCCTTGCCCGCTTGGTGGGGATCGAACACAAGGTCTGGCTGCAGGTCGAGGGCTTCGACAAGCTCTACCCCATCGCCAACGAGGACTTGCAGCGCAGCACACCCGAGAAGACCGCCTCGGTGCATTTCCTACGTTATGAGCTGACGCCGGCGATGGTGACGGCGGTAAAGACCGGGGCAGGTTTACGCGCCGGGATCGACCACCCGCAGTATCAGGTCGAGGTAACGGTACCGCAAAACGTGCGCGACGCCCTCGCCGCCGATCTGCAGTAGACTTTGGCCATGGCCCTGGCGCAAGAGGTGAACGGGCCATGACTGGCGTGCAGCCACCGCCGGCTACCGCCCAATCTGCGTGGCCACGCATGTGCCTACCGAGTGTCCAAACCAAGGGGAGACGTCATGTTGAGAGCGGCGCTGCGCAGACAGGTGCAGGCAAGGCTGCAAGGCCTGCCCGTCACGGTGCAATTGTGGGACGGCGAGGTCATCGCCGCCGAACAGCCTAAAGTACGGCTCATCGTCAAATCCCCGCGGGCACTCTCGAGACTCGCCCGCCCCACGCTAGGCGGGCTGGCGCGTGCCTATGTCGAGGATTGGCTCGATCTCATCGGCGATGCACGCGATATCCTCGAGCTTGGACGCGAGCTCTGCCAGGCCGAGGCTTGCGTGCATGGGCGGCGTGGCATCGACTGGCAGTGGTGGCGACACACCCGCAGTCGGGACCGGCGCAACATCACTTACCACTACGATGTCTCCAACGATTTCTATGGCCTGTGGCTGGACAAAAACCGCGTCTACTCCTGCGCCTATTTCGAACAGCCCGAGGACGATCTCGACACGGCCCAGGAAAAAAAGCTCGACCTGATCTGCCGCAAACTGATGCTCAAGCCGGGCGAGCGCCTGCTTGACATCGGCTGCGGATGGGGCGGGCTCATCCTCCGGGCGGCAGAGCGCTATGGCGTGCGTGCGCTCGGCATCACTCTGTCCGACAACCAATTTGATTATGTCCAGGCGCAGATCGCGCAGCGCGGCCTGGCTGGGCGAGTCGAGGTGCGCCTGATGGACTACCGCGACGTACCCGAGACGGAGCCCTTTGACAAGATCGCCAGCGTAGGCATGTTCGAGCATGTCGGCCGAAAGAAGCTCAAGGACTATTTCGCCAAGATCCACCGGCTGCTGCGCCCGGGCGGTCTGGTGATGAACCATGGCATCACCTCCGTGGCCCTCAATGCCCGCGGCCTGGGCAGCGATATCTCGACCTTCATCGACGATTATGTCTTCCCCGGTGGGGAGCTGACCCATGTCTCCCACGTCATTGCCGAGATGGCCGCAGCGGGGATCGAGCCCCTGGATGCGGAAAACCTGCGCCCGCACTATGCGCGCACCTTGTGGAGCTGGGTGGAGCGGCTCGAGCAGAGGGCAGAGGCGGCCGTGCGCCTGGTGGGCGAGAAGCGCTATCGCATCTGGCGGATCTACATGGCTGGCTCGGCCTACGCCTTCCAGCGCAACTGGCTGGCGATCTACCAGATCTTGGGCGGCAAGCCCCTACCCGGCGGCGGACAGGAATACCCGTTCACGCGGCGGCATGTTTATGTTGGGTGAGGCGTCAGGGGAGGGTAGAATCATACCCTTCTCATTGTGCGATAGGTCATGCGCGCCGTCTTGCCGTTGACGCTCGCCCTGTTTGTGCCCGCGGCGGCGGCCGGGTGGGGTGAGTTCGAGTACGACTTCGACGCCGACCAGAAACCCTGGCAAGAGCTCGAGGCTGAGCTACCTGCCTATCCGCGGCCGGAGCGGCTGATACCGTTCGAGGTGAGCGCCGCCAGCCGCAACCGGCACTACCTCGACCCCGACTCGCTGTCCGTGGGCGAGGACGGCGTGGTGCGCTATACCGTCGTCGTGCGCACACCCGGGGGGGCGGAGAATGTCAGCTTCGAGGGCATGCGCTGCGAGAGCGGGGAGCGCAAGCTCTATGCCTTCGGGCGCCCTGACGGCAAGGGGGGAGGCAGTTGGAGCCGCAACCGCTACGCCCGCTGGGAGCCGATTCCTGCGCGCCAAGCGACCAGCTATCACCGCGAGCTGTTCTACCACTACCTGTGCACCGTCGAGGGCAAGGGCGATCTCGCCGCCATTCGGCGCTATCTCAGACAGGGCGGGCTGTATCGCAGCAATGCGTCAGGCCAGTAGGCCGGTCAGGCGGCCGCCATGCGGCGGCTGGCCATGAGGCGATGCACCACCCAGCCGAGGGCGAGATAAAGCGCCGCGCTGCCCAGATAGGGGGGATAGTAGCCCGCCACGCGGAAGGCATACTCCAGCCAGTCCATGTCCGGAAAGAGGCCGGAGAACGCCCAGAAGGTCAGATTGGAGATGACGAAGGCCAGCGTGACGGCCCCTGTGGCCACCAAGGTGAAGAGGCCCGGCTGCTCCCCCCTTGCCTCGCGCGCCAGCCAGCGGCCCGCGAGCCAGAGCGCGCCATACGTGGGGATGAGCCCCCAGTAGGCCGGTGTGAGACACCAGCCTGCCGCCTCGGCGCTTAGCGCGAGCGTGACATCCACGGCGAAGGCGGCGGCCATCAGGACGGCAAATGCACCCCAGCCGCCCAGCCACAGACCACCCAACAGGAACACTGCCAAGGAGGCGTCAGGCAGGCTGAAGGCGGTACCGAAATGGCCGACGCGGGTCAGCACGAGCAGCAGCGCGAGGCTGGGCAGGAGGTAGCGGGCGGGCATGGCGATGGGCTCCAATGGTTATGACAAATCTAGCACAAACCGGTGGCGTCAGAACTGCCAGTTAAGGCCCAGATAGCCGCTGCGGCCAGGCGTCCGGTAGCCGTGCACCAGACTATAGTCGCGATCGAACAGGTTGTCGAGGCGGCCTTCCAGCCTGAGGTCTTTGCCGAGCAGGTAATGCCCGCTCAGGTTGGCCACGGCATAGCCTTTGACGGTGGTGGGCGTGAAGCTCGCTACGTGGTAGTCCTCCCGCTCACCGGAGGCCTTGACCTCGGCCCGCCAGCCCCAGCGCGCGGCCGTCTGCCCCAGATAGAGGCTACCCAGGCGCTGGGCGCGGCGCTTAAGGCGTGCGCCGGTGGTCTCGTCGCGTGGGTCCTGGAGCGTGAGGCTCAGCCCCATGTCCAAGCCCGCCAGCCGGGTGTCGAGCGTGAGCTCCCAGCCCTCGCTGCGGGCACGACCGATGTTTGTATTCCCCATCGGCCATTGATAGACGATCAGGTCGCGGGTGCGGGTGTCGAAGCGCACAAGTCGCGCGCGCATGGCCGTGTCGGCGTATTGCACCCCGAGCTCATGACTGCGCGAGCGCTCCGGTTTAAGGTTCGGGTTGCCGCCCCATGCCGGGTTGTAGAGGTCGTTAAAGCTCGGCGCGCGAAAGGCCGTGCCGGCGGAGGCCATGAGCCGCCAGGCAGGACTGAGGTCATAGCCGTAGGCGGCAAGCCAGGTGCCATGGCCGCCGAAGTCGCTGTAGTCGTCATGGCGGAGGGCGAGCTGCACGGCATGCCCGCCGCTCCTCCCGGCATAGGCGAGGCTGGCGCTCGCCACCTCGCGGCGGCTGCGGGTGTAGGTCATGTCGCTGGAAACCCGCTGCCCGAGCCAGCTCAGGTCCAGATTCAGGTCATGCCCGGGGGCCAAGCTCTGGCTGAGCTGCCAGCTCGCCTGGCGGTTGCGGGTCGTCAAGCGGCTTTTAGGCGTAGCATCCAGGTAACTGTCGAGGGCGTCGCGGCTTGCCCCGAGCAGCAGGCGGCCGCTCCCTCCCGGCCACAGGCCATGTCGGCTGGTCAATTGCAGGTACTCTAGGTCCTGCTCAGAGCGGTTGGTTGAGGTGCCGTCATACGCCACACGGCCGCGGCTTCTGCGCCCGCTAAGCCCCAAGGTGTGCGCTGGACCCAGCGCGTGCTCGAGGTGCAGGGTGAAGGTCGTGTTGCGGTAGCCATCGTCGTCCAGGTCCTGCGGCGCGAATACGAAAGGGGTGGGCACGAATTCCGGCCGCGCCGCAGAGAAGCCATCACGGGTGAGGCGGCTTAGTCCCAGGTGCAGCCGGGTGGCGCCATAAGCGCCGCCATAGGACGCCGCCAGGCGCCGTTCGCCGTAGCTGCCCAGGCCAGCCTTGATTTCCCCACCAGGCTTGCCGCTGCCGCGCTTGCTAAAGATCTGGATCACGCCGCCGATGGCCTCGGAACCATAGAGGGCGCTCACGTTGCCGCGCACGATCTCGATACGCTCGATGTCGGCGAGCATCACCTGGTCCAAGGCCGTGGTACCGGTGGTGGCCGAGCCGATGCGTTGGCCGTCCAGGAGGACTAAAGTCTGGTTGGAATTCAGGCCGCGCAGGAACAGGCTCGACTGCGTGCCCAGCCCCCCCGTCTGGGTGAGCTCGATGCCGGCCTGCTGGCGCAGCAGGGTCGGCAGATCGGGGGCGAGGCTCGAGCGTATGACGTCTTCGGTCAGGACAGTGGTGTGTAACAGGGTCTGCAGCAAGGGCTGCGGCAGCCGGCTGGCGGTGACGACAATTTCCTCCAACAGCGGGATCTCCCCGGCCAAAGCCGGGGCGGACAAGACTAGGCCAAAGGCGGCCAACAAGCGATGGCGCATGATGATCTCCCTCTTGCAAGCCCTCCGCTTGCGTCGAACACAAGGCAGCGGGTAGCTGTCCTACCCGATTACAGACAGGCCGGTATCCGGGCTTGCGCATGCGGCGAGGTCCGCCTTCCCAGATCGCTCGATCCAGTGGCTCGTGGGGACCGCCTTGAAGCGCTTACCGTTGCGGGGGCAGCACAGGCCTTGCACCTGTTTCCCGTTTAACCCGAGGTCAGGACGACATCGGGCACCATGTCCGCGTCAATCATAGCGCGCCGTCGGCGCTCCCCTCAACAGGACGGGATAGTCGCGAGAAATAGTTGACAAGCATTATCAAGTATTACAGGATAACGAAGGCATAGGCGTACGGTTTTTCCGTACCGATGTTCTTCAACGCCATACCGAGAGAGGAAGGGTACGATGCAACTCAACATCAACGGCAGGACCATCGAGACCGATCCCGAGGGTTATCTGGTCAACCTGGAGGATTGGACACCGGAAGTGGCCGAGTATCTGGCGCAGCAGGACAATCTGGTGCTGACCGACAAGCACTGGAAGATCATCAACTACATGCGCGACTACTTCCATGAATACGGCACGGCGCCCAACCTGCGCATCCTGCAGAAGGCACTGAAAGAGGAGTTCGGCGAGGAGTGGGGGGACAAGAAGTTCTTGTTCGATCTCTTCCCCTACGGCCCTGCCAAGCAGGCAGGCCGTTACGCTGGCACACCCAAGCCGACGGGCTGCGTTTGAGCAAGCCACGAATGAACAAGCCCCACCTTGGCGGGGCTTGTCGTCTGGCTCGCTGCAGCGGTTGTCTAAATCCTCAATGGACAGTGCCGAAGGACGGATCGACGCTGCCAGGCGGGATAGGCAGGCCAGCGAGGCGGCAACCTTGGGTCACCGGGCCGCCTGGAAAGAGGCTATAGAGATAGCGCAGTCCGCCTTGCTCCGCATACGCTGAGGCAAGGGATTTCAGCAGACTACGGGCATTGGACGCAGGGCCGCAGTCGGCATATTGATCGCGCAGATAGCAGATGACGTCGAGGTGCTCGTCGGTCAACTGCAAGCCTTCGGCGGCGGCGCGTTGCCTCGCTTTGTCTTCGGTCCAAAGCTCTATGTCTTGCAAGTAGGATTCGGCCTCGCAGAAGGCCATGTGCTCGGCTTGGATCAGTTTGTTGATGTCCATCATGGTGCCCCTCCTTGCGGTGAATACCCTCAGCGAGGGTGGTATTCACTTTTTAGCAGATCTCTATGGTCTTGCAATAAGTTATTGATTATTAATATTTTACTATCCGGTTATCTCGCGTAACACGCGCAGGCCTAGGTTGGTGTCGAGCTCGCTGCGCAACCTGGCTCGCCGTGCGGCGAAGCAGGCATCGCGCACGCCTTCGAACCACGATCCCCCTTTGGTGACGATCCACTGGCCAGGCTTGCCTGCCGCCGTGTTTTCTGGGTCGAGGGGGCCGAGCCAGGGGTCGGCGGTCATTTCCCAAACGTTGCCGTGCACCTCGTAAAGGCCCCAGACGTTTGCGGGATAGGTGCCGACATCGCAGACGCGCTGCAGCGGCACGCAGAATGGCAGCCAGCTCAACCAGCCAGCGCGATTCGCACCCAACACTGAGGCGGTGTTGGCCTCGCCACAGCCCAGCTGCTCGCCGAAGCAGTAGTCGTGGTTACTGCCGGCCCGGGCGGCGTATTCCCATTCCGCCTCGCTGGGTAGCCGATAGCGCTGGCCGCTTTCGGCGCTCAGCCAGTCGAGATAACCTTGCGCGTCGAGACTAGAGATGTTGATCATCGGCTGTCGCCCCTTGGACTGGATCAGGTGGTCTGGCCAGGCGAGGCCGGCGGCGCGCATGTAACGGCCATATTCCTCGGCAGTGACGGTGTAGCGCCCGATGGCATAGGGGCGCGCGATCACCACCTCGGTGCGTTCGAGTTCCCCGAAGCGGCGTTTGTCTGGGCTCGCCCCCATGAGAAAGCGGCCGGCGGGGATGACGGCGAGCTCCGGCCCATAGCCGCCGCTTTGCAAGCGGTCCTGGAAGAACGGCTGTAGCCCCGCCGCCTGCGCTGCCTCGACCTGCAGGCGGCGCAACTGCGCCGGCGTATGGTCGTGGATGAGCGGTAAGCGGCTCAAGGTCTGCATGCCACTTTGTCCTGGGCAAGACGGTGTTGGTTCCACTTAGTATGCCGTCAAAGGCCTTGTTACCCCGCCCATCTTCTCCAACAGGCGGATGTTTGCGATCACCATGCCCCGATCCATGGTCTTGCACAAGTCATAGATGGTCACTTGGGAAGGGGAACCGTATGGGGCGGGGGGTATCATAGCGCTATGCGTTATCGCCACGCCATCGCGTTTGCCCTGCTCGCCGCCTTGCCCATCCATGCCAATGAGCTACCAGACCTGGGGGAGGTGGCGCGCACCGCCTTCAGCGAGGCCCAGGAGGCCCGGCTAGGGCGCGAGATCATGCGGCAAATCATCGCCAGCCGCGAATACCTGCGCGACGCCGAGATCGCTAGCTACCTCAACACCCTAGGCGACCGCCTGGTTGCCAGCAGCCCGAGCCCCTATCGCCACTTCGAATTCTTCGTCGTGCGCGACCCGAGCATCAACGCCTTTGCCCTGCCCGGGGGGTACATCGGCGTGCACACCGGCCTGATCTCGGCGGTGCACAACGAGTCCGAGCTGGCGGCGGTATTGGCGCACGAGATCGCGCATGTGACGCAGAATCACCTCGCGCGCATGGTGGAGGCGCAGAAGACTTCAGGCCTGACCTCATTGGCGGCGTTGGCCGTCGCCATCCTCGCCTCACGCACCAACAGCCAGCTTTCTCAGGCCGCCGTCACCTTGGCGGGGGCCTTGAATGCACAGAGTCAGCTCGATTTCAGCCGCGACCACGAACGTGAGGCCGATCGGGTTGGGCTGCAGATCTTGACCCAAGCCGGTTTTTCTCCTCTCGGCATGGTGAGCTTCTTCGAACGTCTGCAAGCCCATGGGCGACTCTTGGAGACCAACGCGCCGGCCTATCTGCGTACCCATCCGCTGACCTTCCAGCGCATTGCCGACATGCAAAACCGGGTGGCCGAAATGCCCTACCGGCAGCACCAGGACAGCCTAGAGTTTCGTCTCGTCAGGGCGCGGGTGTGGGCCGATGAGGGCGAGGCGGCGCAGGCGGTCAAAAATTTCGAGGCGCGTCTGAAAAACGATGCCAACGACCCAGCCAACTGGTATGGCCTGGCGCTGGCGGCCTTGCGCGCCGGCCAAATTGAACAGGCCGATGCGGCGCTAGCGCGCCTGGACGCCCTCGGCGTGCAATCGCCGCTGTTGGTGAGCCTCGCGATGCAGGTGGAGCAGGCGTTGGGGCGCAGCGATCGAGCGATCGCACGCGGCAAGGCCGCGCTCAAAAGCCACGCTGCACACCGACCCCTGGCCTATACCTATGCTCAGGTCTTACTCCATGCCCAGCAGCCAGCCGAGGCCTTGCGCTTCCTCGACGAACAGCTGCTCACCTGGGCGGAGGATGCGACCTTGTATGCCCTCAAGGCCCGTGCGCATGCAGCGCTCGGTCAGCGTCTGCAGGCGCACTTGGCGCAGGCTGAGGCCCACGCCCGCCAGGGCGAATATGCCGCCGCCATCGAGCAGTTGCAGCTGGCTACACGCAGCGGCAACCGCGACTTTCACCTGCTGTCGATTGCCGAGGCGCGGCTGCGCGAGCTCAAGGCACGCGAGCAGCTCGAGGCGCGTCGATGATCCGGGCATGACCGGTTGAGCCCTTACACCGCCGGTTTGGCCGTCGGCCATGGCCAGGGCCACCTCTTACCTGGTCCGTTGGACCATAGTTACCATTTACCCGCTCGCTGCTGCCTTGGACAATGCGGCGATCCAAGCGATTGAGAGGAGAGCGAACATGTCCATGTCCCGACGCGAGTTTCTGCAGGTCCTGGCCGCTGCTGCCGCATCTGGTCTCGCCCTGGATAGCAAAGCGGTGCTGGCTGGCAAGTTGCCGAGCGACTACTACGACCTGCCGCCGGCGGGGAATGTGTCTTTCCTCCATTTCACCGATTGCCATGCGCAGCTTCTGCCGATCTGGTTCCGCGAGCCCAATGTCAATCTGGGGGTGGGCTCGATGTCCGGCAAAGTGCCGCACCTGGTGGGCGAACAGTTCCTCAAGTACTACGGCATCAAGCCCGGTACCGCCGAGGCGCATGCCTTTACCTACCTCGATTTCGAGACCGCGGCCAAGACCTATGGCAAGGTTGGCGGCTTTGCCCACCTCAAGACCCTGGTGGACAGGCTGCGCGCCTCGCGTCCCGGGGCCTTGCTGTTGGATGGCGGTGACACCTGGCAGGGGTCGGCCACCTCGCTTTGGACCAATGCCCAGGATATGGTCGACGCCTGCATCCTGTTGGGGGTCGATGTCATGACGCCGCATTGGGAGGCCACCTTTGGCGCCGATCGCGTCATGGAGGTGGTGCAAAAGGATTTCGCCAAGCATGGCGTCGAGTTCGTCGCCCAGAACATCGTCACCAGCGACTTCGGCGACCAGGTGTTCAAGCCCTATGTGATGAAGGAGATCAACGGCGTGCAGGTGGCCGTCGTCGGTCAGGCCTTTCCCTACACCCCCATCGCCAACCCCCGTTACCTGGTGCCCGACTGGTCCTATGGCATCCGCGAGGATTCCATGCAGAAATGGGTGAACGAGGCGCGCGCCAAGGGGGCCAAGGTGGTGGTGGTGCTCTCGCACAACGGTATGGACGTCGATCTCAAGATGGCCAGCCGGGTGAGCGGCATCGATGCCATCTTCGGCGGCCACACCCACGACGGCGTCTATCAGCCGGTTCCGGTCAAGCGGCCCGACGGCGGCACCTGCTTGGTTACCAACGCCGGCTCCAACGGCAAATTCCTCGGCGTGATGGATTTCGACGTCAAGGACGGCAAGATCCGCGGCTGGAAATACCGTCTGCTGCCGGTGTTCTCCAACTTCCTGCCGCCCGATGCCAAGATGGAGGCCCTGATCAAGAAGATCCGCGCGCCGTATGAGGCCAAGTTGAACGAGGTGCTGGCGGTCAGCGACGAACTGCTCTACCGCCGCGGTAACTTCAACGGCACCTGGGACCAGCTGATCTGCGACGCGCTGATGGAGGTGAAGGGGGCGGATGCCGCTTTCTCGCCTGGCTTCCGCTGGGGCACCACCATCCTGCCCGGCGAGCCGATTACCCTGGAGCGGCTGATGGACCAGACCGCCATCACCTATCCCTATTCGACGCTGACGCCCATGAGCGGCGAGATGATCAAGACCATCATGGAGGACGTCTGCGACAACCTGTTCAACCCCGATCCCTACTACCAGCAGGGCGGCGACATGGTGCGCGTGGGCGGCATCGAATACACCATCGCACCGAATGCAGCCATGGGCAAACGCATCAATGACATGCGCATCAATGGCAAGCCTGTGCAGCCGAACAAGATCTACAAAGTTGCAGGCTGGGCGCCCGTGGCGGAGGGCGCGAGCGGCACGCCGATCTGGGAGGTGGTCGCGCAATACTTGCGTGCCAAGAAGGTGATCAAGGGCATCAAGCTCAACCAGCCCAAGATCGTCGGCGTAGCCCAAAACGATCCGGGCATCGCCTTGCTCTGAGGTGCCTCCCACCAGCTTCAGCGCGCTACGCTTATAGGTAGGCTAGGGCCTCCTCACCCGGATAAGGGAGCCCCGCCAGGCGCCAGGCCTCGCGTGCACTGGGGAACAGACGCGTGAGGCAGTCCGGGCTGAAGCCGCTCAAATGGCAGACGTGATGCCAGGCAGGTGGCGCGCCGGTACGCTCATAGCAGCGGCGCATAGTGCGTAAGACTTCGAGCCGCCGCGCGTCCAACGGTGCCAGTCCATCCGCCTGGGCAAGCGCCTGGGCGAGCTCCTCGCTCCAACTCGACGGGTCGAGCAAGAAACCATAGCGGTCGAATTGTCTAGCAGCAAGGGTGTCCATCCTCATCCTCCTCTCGCATGCGCTTGATCTCTATATAGCGCATCGCCGCCTACTCGGGGATGGTGGCGTCAGGTCATGCCCGTGCTGCCAAAACCGCCGCTGCCGCGCTGACTTTGCGGAAATTCCTCGACCAGGCGGAAGCTCGCCTGCACCACAGGCACGATGACCATCTGCGCGATGCGCTCGAAGGGCTGGATGGTGAACGCCTCTTGACCGCGGTTCCAAACTGAGATCAACAGTTCTCCTTGATAGTCTGAGTCGATGAGCCCGACGAGGTTGCCCAGCACGATGCCATTTCTGTGACCGAGGCCGGAGCGGGGCAGGATCATGGCGGCATAAGCCGGGTTGGCGATATGGATAGCTAACCCAGTAGGTACCAGGCGGGTCTCGCCTGGATTGAGCGTTAGCGGCTCATTTAGACAAGCGCGCAGGTCAAGCCCCGCTGCGCCAGGGGTGGCGTAGCGAGGCAAATGTTCCTGCAGACGGCGGTCAAGGAGTTTGAGCTGGATTTGCAGAGTCATCGATAACGCCGGTTGTATAGTTGAGCGACGTGTTCAATGATTCGTCTCGCTTGTGTGAGCTTATCAGCACGCGGGAGTACATGTTGGCCATCGTCGTCGAGCAACAGAAGCTCCACCTCGTCGCTGCCGATCGCCTCGCGGGCATCGTTGGCAACGATCAGCGGCAGGTGTTTGCGGCGGCGCTTAAGTTCCGCGTATTCCACAACGTTTTCCAGCTCGGCGGCGAAACCGACGCAGAACGGCGGTTTAGGGCGGCTGGCCACATTGGCGAGAATGTCGGGATTGGGGGCGAGCTCAAGGGTAAGGATGTGGGCATCCTTCTTGATCTTAAGTTCGCTGGGGTTGAGCACGTAGTAGTCCGCCACCGCTGCTACCGAGAGATAAATGTCAATCGCTTCAATCTCCGCTTCCACCGCTTCTAACATCTCCTGCGCCGATGTTACACGCCGCAGGCGCACCTGCGGGGGCGCGGCAAGGCAGGTGGGGCCGCTAATCAGGGTGACTTCCGCCCCGGCCTCGAGGGCGGCGCGCGCCACGCTATAGCCCATCTTGCCAGAGCTCAAATTGGTGATGCCGCGCACGGCATCGATGGCCTCGAAGGTCGGGCCGGCGGTGACCAATACCCTCAACCCCTTGAACAATTTGGGCCGCGACATCGCCTGCAGGGCCTCCACGATCTGCACTGGCTCGAGCAGCCGGCCCAAGCCCACCTCGCCACAGGCCTGCTCGCCCGCGGCTGGACCGAGCAGGGTAGCGCCGTCCGCTTGCAGCTGCGCGACATTGCGCTGGGTGGCGGGGTGCTCCCACATCTGCCGATTCATCGCCGGCGCAAGCAGCAGGGGACAGTCGCGCGCCAGGCAGAGCGTGGACAGCAGGTCATCGGCGCGGCCTTGCGCGAGCTTGGCCATGAAATCGGCCGAGGCGGGCGCTACCAGGATGGCATCGGTGTCGCGGGACAGTTCGATGTGCGCCATGCCGCTCGCGATGCGTGCGTCCCACAGATCGCTGTAGACGGGGCGACCGGTGATGGCCTGAAAGGTGGCGGCGCCGATGAAATGATGCGCCGCTGCCGTCATTACCACCTGGACTTCTATGTCTTCGCGTACCAGTAGCCGGGCGAGCTCCGCCGCCTTGTAGGCGGCCACACCACCCGTCACACCGAGCACGATGCGTTTGAGGGGGAAGTGCATCCGATTAGGCAAATTCGGTTACATTTTCGCCATTTTACAGGTGCGAACGGCGCATATGGCGATAACCGACTGGCCCGAGGGCGAGCGGCCGCGCGAAAAACTGCTCGCCCGTGGCGCCCAAGCCTTATCCGATGCGGAGCTATTGGCCATCTTCTTGCGCGTGGGGGTGAAGGGCAAGAGCGCAGTGGCCTTGGCCCGCGAGCTGCTCGGCCATTTCGGTAGCCTCACGCGGCTGTTTTCCGCGCCGCAAGCGGAATTCTACCGCTTCCCCGGCCTTGGACCCGCCAAATACGCGCAGCTGCAAGCGGTCCTTGAAATGGCGCGCCGGGCGCTCGCCGAGCAGATGCGCCATGGCGATGCCTTGACCTCCCCCGCGGCGGTGCGCGACTACCTGCGCTTGCGTCTGCAAGGGCTGGCGCACGAGGTGTTCATGGCGGTTTACCTCGATGCGCAGAACCGCGTCCTTGCCGTCGAGGAACTATTTCGCGGCAGCCTCACCCAAACCAGTGTCTATCCGCGGGAGGTCGTCAAGCGTGCCCTCACGCACAATGCCGCCGGCATGATCTTCGCGCACAATCATCCCTCAGGCATGGCCGAACCCAGCCAGGCCGATCGTTGGCTGACCGAGCAGCTGAAACAGGCGCTGGCCTTGGTGGAGGTGAGGGTGCTGGACCATTTCATCATTGCCGGCGGTCAAGCTGTGTCGTTTGCCGAGCGGGGCTGGATCTAAGCAGGGCTCGACAAAGCGCTTAGGAGCATGAGAGCATGTCCCCACCAGACGGCTTTCCGCCTCGTCATAGGTCATGGGTAAGATGCAAGTGTTGCTGCCTGATCCCGGCACATCATTCGATTTTGATACCTGGGCAGCTCTAGCGAAAAGAGACGTTGCTGCTTTCGAGCGTTGTCGCAGGGAACTCATTGAGCGTTTTATCGCCCAGGCACCACCGCACATGCAGTTACGGCTTAGGCGGTTGCAATGGCGAATCGATGCCGAACGTCGCCGTTATAAGCATCCACTCAAATCTTGCCTAGCTTTGCACGCGATGATGTGGGAGTCGCTCTACGGCAAAGGTGGACTGATACAGGTGATCACCGCCCTAAAAGCAGGGTACACCATGTCCCAGCAAAGCGTCGCCAGGTCGGCGATCATCTTGCCTTTCCATCGTTGAGCAGGACTTTGATTCAGCTGCCAGACCGGTTCGTGCCCCCGTTACTCATTGTTTGTTTTTGCTTACCATAGCGCTTGTTGACGCGCGCCATCCGACGTGTGCCCCCTCGCTATTTCGGCCGAGTCGGCTTAACTACTGGGGTAGCTTTCTAGCACATTCATCAGCGTTTAGCGTTCTCCCGCGTCCTAAGGGAAAAATTGAAGCTTGGTGAGCGGTTACTTCTGCTTAGCGGAGTGTCCTCTGATGTGGTCGACTTTTGACGAGCTGTGAGTCTTCAGGATATCATTAATGTTTTTAACAAAGGACCAATGCCATGGCCCGAGTATGTCAAGTTACCGGCAAAAAGCCAATGGTGGGTAACAACGTCTCCCACGCCAACAACAAGACCAAGCGCCGCTTCCTGCCCAATCTGCAGTACCACCGCTTCTGGGTGGAGAGCGAGAAACGCTGGGTACGTCTGCGTGTTTCCAACGCTGGCTTGCGGCTAATCGATAAGAATGGCATCGAGGCGGTGCTGGCCGATCTGCGGGCGCGCGGCGAGATCTGAAGGGATGCAAGATGGCTAAAGGCGGACGCGAAAAGATCAAGCTTGAGTCCACGGCAGGGACCGGCCATTTCTACACTACAACCAAGAATAAAAAGAAGATGCCTGAGAAACTGGTGATCAAGAAATACGACCCCAAGGCGCGCAAACACGTCGAGTACAAAGAGACCAAGCTGAAGTAAGACGTACTCGCTGCGCCGTCCTCGACGACCCCGCCCGCGCGGGGTTTTTCATCCCTGGCGCCCACCGGCGTCGGGCGCCAAGGCGCAGCCGCCTGGCATTCGTTCCCTTGTCGCTGCCAAAAACTAGTCGCGCCAATGAAGGGCTAGCGGGCCTTTTTCTGTTCTTCTTCGATCCGGTCTAGCTCGGCTTCCATCTCCTCGTCGGTCAGCGGACGGTATTCGTCTTGTACCGCCTCATCGCTGGGTTTGGCGAGCCAGGCCGCGACCAGGAGGCCAGCCTCATAGAGCAGCCACATCGGCACCGCCAACATGAACTGCGAGATGACATCGGGCGGCGTGACGATGGCCGCGATGACGAAGGCGCCGACGATGACATAGGGCCTGCCATGGCGTAGCGCCTCGAGCTCCACCACCCCCATCTTGGTGAGCGCGACGACGACGATGGGCACTTCGAAGGTGACGCCGAAGGCGATGAATAGCGTGATGACGAAGTCGAGATACTTGTTGATGTCGGTCATCACCGCCACCCCTTCCGGGGCGATGCTAACCACGAAGCCGAACACCACCGGGAAGACGAGGAAGTAGGCGAAGGCCATGCCGATGATGAAGAGCACCACGCTGGCGATCGACAGCGGCAGGATGATCCGCTTCTCGTGCGCGTAAAGTCCCGGCGCGATAAAGGCCCAGGCCTGGTACATCATGTAGGGCAGGGCGAGGAGGAAGGCCGCCAGCATCGCCACCTTCACCGGCACGAAGAAGGGGGTGACGACCTCTGTGGCGATCATCTGCCCGCCTTGCGGTAGGGAGGCGAGCATGGGTTGGGCGAGCAGGGTATAGAGCTCCTTGGCCCAGGGAAAGAGGCAGACGAAGATGATGAGCCAGGCGACGACGGCGCGCAGCAGCCGGTCGCGTAGTTCGATCAGGTGCGAGATGAAGGTTTGCTGGTCTTGCATGCCCGGCGATTACCTGCGATCACGGGATAGGCTTGACATCGCGACGGCCGAGGCATAAACCGCCATTTGCTGCGAGAAGCCTTAGCGGTTCTCGTCATCCCTCGGCGGTTGGTCTTGTCCTGCGCCTGGCGTCTGCGTTTGGGTCTGATCTGGGGTGGTTTCTGCCACGGCGGGCGAGGCCCCGTCGTCCTGGGTCGCGGCGGCGGTGAGCGCCTCGTAGGCCTTCTGCGTCAGGCCGGCATCGGTGGCCGACATCGCCGCCACCACCCGTTTCAGGTGGTCCGCTTCCTGGGCGAGCTCCTGGCGTGTCTCATTGGCCAGGATCTCGTAGCGCTGGGCGGTCTCTTTCATCTCCTGCTGCAGGCGACGCAGCTCCTCCAGCTTTAGGTCGCGGTCGATGTCCTGCTTGACCTGCGCGACGTAGCGGTTGAGCCGGCCTAGCCACTGGCCGGCGGTGCGGGCCAGCTTGGGTAGCCGCTCGGGACCGATGACGATCAGCGCCACGATGCCGATGACGATGAGCTCGGAGAAGGCGATGTCGAACATCGGGCAGAGAGCGTTAGCGTGCGATGCGAGCAAAAGCCATCACTACGGCATGTCCGCCACTTGACTTCGTTGAGGCCGAGGCGGCGATCAACCCTGCTGCTTTTGCTTGACCTCGCCCTCGATGGTGGCGCCGGTCTCTGCCTGGCGCGGCAATTCCGCGACCTTGTCCTCCTTGCTTTGCTCCTCCTTCATGGCCTGCTTGAAGCCTTTGATCGCGCCGCCCAGGTCGGCGCCAAGGTTGCGCAGCTTCTTGGTGCCAAACACCAGCAGCACCACCGCCAACACGATCAGCCAATGCCAGATACTGAAGCTTCCCATCGCAACACTCCTCAAAAAATAGGTCGTCTGAGGCGCGTACTCACATCGGACGCAGGGGACCGCCGCCGAAGACGTGTACGTGTAGATGATAGACCTCTTGCCCGCCGCCTGGCCCGGTGTTGATCATCGTCCGGAAACCATTGGTCAGGCCCTGTTCCCGCGCCAGTCGCGGCGCCAGCAGCAGGATGCGGCCGAGCAGGGCTTGATGGGCCTCGTCACAGTCGGCAAGCGAGGCGATGTGCACCTTGGGGATGAGCAAAAAATGGACTGGCGCCACCGGCCGGATGTCGTGAAAGGCCAGGATTTCGTCGTCCTCGTAAACCTTGGAGCAGGGCAGTTGCCCGGCCACGATCTTGCAAAAGATACACTCGCTCATGCGCCCTCCTTGCGCGCTGCCTTCTCTTCGATACCGGACACCCCTTCGCGTCGTACCAGCTCGGCCAGCACGGCCTGTGGGTGCATACCCAAGTGGGCGAGCAGCACCAGGGTGTGGAACCACAGATCGGCGGTTTCATGGATCACTCGCTCCGCCACGCCGTCTTTGGCGGCCATGATGGTCTCCGCCGCCTCCTCGGCAACCTTCTTCAGGATGGCATCCAGGCCCTTGGCGTAGAGGCTGGCCACGTAGGAGCGCTGGGGATCGGCGGCCTTGCGCGCCTCGAGCGTGTCCGCCAGCCGGCTAAGGACGTCGCTGGCATTCATCGTCGATAGATCTCGTGCGGGTCTTTGAGCACCGGCTCCACCGTTTGCCACACCTCCCCCTCGAGCCGCTGGAAGAAGCAGCTATGGCGGCCAGTATGACAGGCGATGCCGCCAACCTGCTCGACCTTGAGCAGGATGACGTCGCCGTCGCAATCCAGGCGTATTTCCTTGACCTTCTGGATGTGGCCAGATTCTTCCCCCTTGTGCCAAAGCTTGCGGCGCGAGCGCGACCAATAGACCGCTTGACCGCGCTCGGCCGTAAGCCGCAGGGCCTCACGGTTCATCCAGGCCACCATCAGGATGTCATGGCTTACTGCATCCTGCGCGATGGCAGTGACGAGGCCCTCCTCGTTCCAGTTCACCTTATCCAGCCAAGACTCGCTCATCGTGTCAACACGCCTGCCTATATCCTCACCTCAACACCCTGCGCCGCCATGTACCGTTTGGCCTGCTCAATGGTGTATTCGCCGTAGTGGAAGATGCTCGCCGCCAGGACCGCATCCGCGCCGCCTTGTTTGACGCCGTCGACGAGGTGCTGCAGGTTGCCGGCTCCGCCGCTGGCGATGACGGGGATGTTCACCGCATCGACGATGGCGCGGGTGAGCTTGAGGTCGAAGCCTGCCTTGGCACCGTCGCGATCCATGCTGGTGAGCAGGATTTCGCCCGCCCCCAGGGCCTCCACACGCTGTGCCCATTGTACGGCATCGAGTCCCGTCGGGCGGCGTCCACCGTGGGTGTAGACCTCCCAGTGGGGCTGCTCGCCATCGGCGACCTGTTTCGCGTCGATGGCTACCACGATACATTGGGCGCCGAAACGGTCGGCGGCATCGGCGACGAGCTGTGGGTTCGCCACCGCCGCGGTGTTGATGGACACCTTGTCGGCACCGGCGGTGAGCAAGCGGCGCACGTCGTCGACACTGCGCACGCCACCACCGACGGTGAGCGGGATGAAGACCTGGGCGGCCACGTCCTCGATGATGTGCAGGATGATGTCGCGCTCGTCAGCGCTAGCGGTGATGTCGAGAAAGATCAATTCGTCCGCGCCCTGCTCGTCGTAGCGTCTGGCGATCTCGACCGGGTCGCCGGCATCGCGCAGGTCGACGAAGCGCACGCCCTTCACGACACGGCCAGCGGTGACGTCCAGGCAGGGGATGATGCGCTTGGCGAGGCCCATGATCCTAGTGGACAAGGGGTTGGCCAGGCCGCCCGGCACACCCGCTCGCGGACAGGCGGGCCCAACGCGCGGGCAAACGGCTGCGGTAGACAGGCCGCTCAAAGGCCGGCGAGGTCATCAAGCCGGGCCCTCCATGCGGTATTCGGCCGAGCGGCCATGCGCCTGCAGACCTTCGCCATAGGCTAGCGTTGCCGCCAGCTCGCCCAGGGTGCGCGCCCCGGCCGGGGAGACTTGGATCAAGCTCGATCGCTTCTGGAAGTCGTACACGCCGAGGGGTGAGGAGAAGCGGGCGGTGCGAGAGGTGGGCAGGACGTGGTTGGGCCCGGCGCAGTAGTCGCCCAGCGCCTCGCAGGTGTTGCGCCCGAGGAAGATGGCGCCGGCATGGCGGATGCGGGGGAGCAAGGCCATAGGCTCCTCGACCGACAGCTCGAGGTGTTCAGGGGCGATGCGGTTGGCGATCTCGACCGCCTCCTCCAAGTCACGGCAGCGGATGAAGCCGCCGCGCGCCTTGAGGGACTGCGCGATCACCGCTTGGCGCGGCAGGGTGGGCAGGAGGCGGTTGATGCTGGCCTCGACCGCGTCCAGGAAGGCGGCGTCCGGCGACACCAGGATGGATTGCGCCAGTTCGTCGTGCTCGGCCTGCGAGAACAGGTCCATGGCGATCCAGTCCGGCGGCGTGCGGCCATCGCAGATGACCAGGATCTCGGACGGGCCGGCGATCATGTCGATGCCGACGATGCCGAACACCCGGCGCTTCGCCTCGGCGACATAGGCGTTGCCGGGGCCGACGATCTTGTCTACCTGGGGGATGGTCTCGGTGCCATAGGCCAAGGCGGCGATCGCCTGGGCGCCGCCGATGGTGAACACGCGATCGACGCCGGCAATGGCCGCGGCGGCGAGCACCAGCTCGTTCTGCACGCCGTCCGGTGTTGGCACCACCATGATCAACTCCCTGACCCCGGCCACCTTGGCCGGGATGGCGTTCATCAGCACCGACGAGGGGTAGGCCGCCTTGCCGCCCGGCACATAGAGGCCGACGCGGTCGAGCGGCGTGACCTGCTGGCCGAGCAGGGTGCCGTCGGCCTCGGTGTAGGTCCAGGACTGCACGAGCTGCTTCTCGTGATAGCGGCGGATGCGCTCGGCGGCCTCGCGCAGGGCGCGCTCCAGGCGCAGGGGAAGGGCTTGTTCGGCCTGCTTCAGGCGGTCCGGGGTGAGCTCGAGCTCGGCCATGCTCGATGCCTGCAAGCGATCGAAGCGGGCGGTGTATTCGAGCACGGCGGTGTCCCCGCGGCTACGCACCGCGGCCAGGATGTCCTCTACCGCCGCCTGCACGGCGGCATCGGTGGCCTCGGAGAAGGCGAGCAGGCGATCGAGCTGGCGGGAAAAATCGTCGGCCGTGGTGTCGAGGCGGGTGATCTGCAACGGGGGGGTCATTTTGGGTGCGGTGGTAAAAGCCCGATTATATGCGCATGCAATGTTTTTCAGCCTGCTGCCAGACGGAAGGTGTCGATGAGCGGCTTGAGGCTCGCCTGCTTGAGTTTGAGCGCGGCCTGGTTGACGATCAGACGGGAGCTGATCGGGGCGATCTCCTCGACGGCGACGAGGTTGTTGGCCTTCAAGGTGCCGCCGGTGGAGACCAAGTCGACGATGACATCAGCCAGTCCCACAAGTGGCGCGAGCTCCATGGAGCCGTACAGTTTGATCAGGTCGACGTGCACGCCCTTGGCGGCGAAGAACAGGCGGGCGGTGTGCACGTATTTGGTCGCCACTCTTAGCCGCGCCCCCCGGCGCACCGCCGCCGCGTAGTCGAAGCCCACCGGCGCGGCGACCATCATGCGGCAGCGGGCGATGTTGAGGTCCACGGGCTGATAGAGTCCCTCGCCGCCGTGCTCCATGAGCACGTCCTTGCCCGCCACGCCGAGATCGGCCGCCCCGTGCTGGACGTAAGTCGGCACGTCGCTGGCGCGGACGATGATCAGCCGCACGTCTGGGCGGTTGGTGTCGATGATCAGCTTGCGCGAGCGCTGCGGGTCCTCGGCTGGCGCGATGCCCGCTGCAGCGAGGAGGGGCAGGGTCTCTTCGAAGATGCGGCCCTTGGACAGGGCGAGGGTGATGCTCATGACCTTTCACGCCGGATGACCGCGCCGAGTGCGGCGAGCTTTTCCTCCAGCCGCTCGTAGCCGCGATCGAGGTGGTAGATGCGGTCCACTGTGGTCTCGCCCTCGGCCACCAGGCCAGCGATGACCAGGCTGGCCGAGGCCCGCAGGTCGGTGGCCATCACTGTGGCGCCGGTGAGCCGTTTGACGCCGCTCACCACGGCGGTGTTGCCGTCGATGCGGATGTCGGCACCCAAGCGGCTGAGTTCCACGGCATGCATGAAGCGGTTTTCGAAGATGGTCTCGCGGATCACCGCGGTGCCCTCGGCGACGGTGTTGATGGCCATGAACTGGGCCTGCATGTCGGTCGGAAAGCCAGGGTAGGGGGCGGTGCGTAGGGATACCGCTTTCAAGCGCGGCGGGGCCTTGAGGTGGATGGCGCCACCGGCGGGTGATTTCTCGCTTTCGATGTCGCAGCCGGCATCCAGCAGCTTGTCCACCACGGCATCCAGGTAGCTCGCCGAGGTGTCGGTGAGGCGGATCTCGCCGCCGGTGACGGCCGCGGCGCACAGATAGGTGCCGGTTTCAATGCGGTCGGGCATGATGCGGTGGGTGGCGCCATGCAGCCGTTGCACGCCCTGGATGCGGATGACATCGCTGCCCGCGCCGCTGATGCGCGCGCCCATGGCATTCAAGCAGTTGGCCAGATCCACCACCTCCGGCTCGCGCGCCGCGTTCTCGATCACCGTCTCGCCCTCCGCCAGGCAGGCGGCCATCATCAGGTTTTCCGTGCCGGTGACGGTGACCATGTCGGTGAAGATGCGCGCCCCTTTGAGCCGTGTTGCCACTGCGTGGATATAGCCGTGGTCGACGCTGATGCGCGCGCCCATGGCGGCTAAGCCCTTGATGTGCTGATCCACCGGCCGCGCGCCGATCGCGCAGCCGCCAGGCAGCGACACGCGCGCCTCGCCATGGCGCGCCACCAATGGCCCGAGCACCAGGATGGCGGCGCGCATGGTCTTCACCAGCTCATAAGGGGCGAGCGGGTTGTGCAGGTTGCAGGCATCGAGCGTCACCGTGTCGCTCGCTTGTGCCACCCGCACCCCCATTTGGGTGAGCAGCTTGAGCATGGTGCGCACATCGTTGAGCGCCGGCACATTGGTGAGCGTCAACGGCTCGCGCGTGAGCAGGGCGGCGCACAGGATGGGCAAGGCCGCGTTTTTGGCGCCGGAGATGGCGACCTCGCCCGTCAAGCGCCGGCCGCCGGTGATGACCAATCTATCCATTGCGCTGGGCCCATTCCTCCGGCGTCAGGGTCTGCATGGACAGGGCGTGAATGTCGGCCTGCATGCGCTCGCCGAGCGCCTCATAGACGCGTTGGTGGCGCGCCACCAGCGGTTTGCCGCGGAACTCGGCGCTGACGATCACCGCCTCGAAATGATGCCCATCGCCGCTGACCCGCAGGTGCTCGCAAGGCAGGCGAGCGCGGATCCAGGACTCGATTTGTTCGGGGGTTACCATGGTGAGTGCTCAGTAAGTGGTCAATGACGCAGTTTATAGCCGCTTTTGATGAGCAGCAAAGTCGCCAGCGACAAGAGCAGGGCGCAGGCCGATACGATGGCCATGCCCGTCCAGGGGCTGGCGTCGGCGTGGCCGAGGAAGCCATAGCG
>JBEPZO010000001.1:0-130644 GCA_041640815.1 Thiobacillaceae bacterium | reverse complement strand
AAGTGCGCGTGGATCTCAACGAAGTGAACCGGCGGCTCGACCGCCTGTATGAGGTGATCGTACGGCGCGATGAGCACGTGGGGCTGGAGAACTGGGTGCGCGAGCTCGACCGCCGGCTGGATGCCCTGGAACGCCGGGCAGCCTAGGGGGGCGGTCATCCTCTCTACTTGCCCGCTTGCCGCAGGCAGCGGCTTGAAACTCAGGGGGACATCCCCACTCTGGTGAGCGATATCCACTTCCGAGAGCTGACATGGGACAGTATTCCTTTGACGTCGGTCGCGACAACTTCCACAAGGTGGTCATCGAGGGCTCCAAGAAGGTGCCTGTGGTCGTGGACTTTTGGGCCGAGTGGTGCGGGCCTTGCCGGATGCTGAAGCCGATCTTGGAGAAGCTCGCCGATGAATACCAGGGCAAATTCGTGCTCGCCAAGGTGAACGCCGACCATAACCCGGAGCTCGCCGCCCGCTATGGTGTGCGTGGCATCCCCAGCGTCAAGGCGGTGGTCAATGGCGAGGTGGTGGATGAATTCTCTGGGGCGATCCCGGAATCGGCGGTACGGGAGTTCCTCGAGCGCATTATCCCGTCGCCGGCGGAAGAATTGCGGCTCAAGGCGTCCGAGCGACGCGCCGCTGGCGACCTGAGCGGCGCCCTCGAGCTCCTTACCGAGGCCTCGAAGTTGGATGCAGCCAATGAAGAGGTCCGCCTGGATGCGGCGGAGCTGCTGCTCGAACTCGGCCGGACCGAGGAAGCCGGTACCTTGCTCGACAGCCTGTCACCGCTCAAGCGAACGGAGGCACGTGCCCAGCAGCTCATCGCTAGGCTGACCTTCAGCCGCGCCTCACAATCTGGGCAGGACGAGCAGACCTTGCGCGCGCGCATCGCCTCGTCGCCTGACGACATGGCGAGCCGTCTGCAGCTGGCCAAACTGCTCGTCGCCTCGGGCCGTTACGCCGAGGGCATGGACGAATTGCTGGAGATGGTCCGCCGCGACCGCAGTTGGAACGACGAGGCCGCACGCAAGACCATGTTGTCGGTGTTCAATCTACTGGGGGCAAGCCCGCTGGTGTCAGAATACCGGCGCAAACTGGCCAGCGCGCTCAATTAGGTCAGGGCTTGCGTCGATCACTCGCGCCAGCGCCTGCAGATCGCCATCGAGGGGGCGGCGCGTGGCGCGCTATCGCCGCGCGCGTCTTGCAGGCGCCGCTTGTTAGGCTATAATTTTGTTTTTCTAGCGCGCCCGTAGCTCAGTTGGATAGAGTACCTGGCTACGAACCAGGGGGTCGTGGGTTCGAATCCTGCCGGGCGCGCCACCTCTGCCCTTTTCTGGCGAAGACAAGCCATGGCCGCTAAGGCTGACCGTCCTGCAAAGGCCGAAGACACTCAGCCCAAGGATTTCGAGAGCGCGCTGTCCGAGCTCGAGGCGCTCGTGGCGGGTATGGAATCTGGGCAGCTATCGTTGGAGCAATCCCTTTCCAACTATCGTCGCGGCATGGCGCTCGTCAAATATTGCCAGCGCGTCCTGCAGGAAGCGGAGCAGCAAGTCCGCATCCTGGAAGCCGGCGAGCTCAAGGACTTTTCCAGCGGCGATGCCGCAGATGACCCAAGCCCTTGACTTCGCCGCCTGGTCTCATGGCGTTAAGGAGCATGTCGAGGCAGCGCTGGCGCAGCGCCTGCCGCCAGCCGATATCGCCCCGCAGCGGCTACACGCCGCCATGCGCTACGCCGTGCTCGGCGGGGGTAAACGGATACGGCCCTTGCTCGCCTTTGCCGCCGGCGAGGCAGTCGGGGCGCCGCCGGCGCGTATCCTGCCGGCTGCCTGCGCCGTCGAGCTGATCCACGTCTACTCGCTCACCCATGACGACCTGCCCTGCATGGACGACGACGACCTGCGCCGGGGCAAACCGACCTGCCACAAGGAGTATGACGAGGCCACCGCCCTGCTGGTCGGCGATGCCTTGCAGAGTTTGGCCTTCGAGACCCTGGCCGAGCCAGGGCTGCACCCGGATGCCAGCGTCCAGCTCGCAATGCTGCACCTGCTCGCCCACGCCAGCGGCTCGCGTGGCATGGCTGGCGGCCAGGCAGTGGACCTGGCCAGCACGGGCAAGAATTTGGAGCTGGCCGAGCTCGAGTTCATGCACATCCACAAGACCGGCGCCTTAATCCGCGCCGCCGTCCTGCTCGGCGCCCTGTGCGCCGATCGCCTAGACCCCACCCTGCGCGCGGCCCTCGAGCATTATGCCAAGGCCGTCGGACTCGCCTTCCAGGTGATGGATGACGTGCTGGATGCCGAGGGCCAGACAGCCACCCTTGGCAAGACTGCCGGCAAGGACGCCGCCCAGGGCAAAGCGACCTATCTCAGCGTGATGTCGGCGCGCGAGGCCCGCGCCTACGCCCGCGAGCTCGTCGACACAGCGCTGGAGGCCATTGCGCCTCTCGGCGACCAGGGCGGCCGTCTGGCCGGCATCGCCCGTTTCGTCGTGGAGCGGTCGTTTTGACAAGCTCGGTCCTCGCCCGCATTGCCTCCCCAGCCGACCTCAAGCACCTGACGCCGAGTGAGCGCAAGGCCCTAGCGGCCGAGTTGCGCGCCTTCATCATCGACACGGTCTCCCAAACCGGCGGCCACCTGGCTTCCAACCTCGGCGTGGTGGAGCTGACCATCGCGCTGCACACCGTGTTCGACACCCCTGAAGACCGCATCGTCTGGGACGTCGGCCACCAGACCTACGCGCACAAGATCCTCACCGGCCGACGCGACCGCATGCACACCCTGCGGCAGACCGATGGGCTGTCGGGCTTTCCCAAGCGCGAGGAAAGCCCTTATGACGCCTTCATTGCCGGCCACTCCAGCACCTCGATCTCTGCCGCCCTGGGTATGGCCATCGCCGCTCAGCTCAAGGGCGAATCAAGGCGTGTCGTGGCCGTGATCGGCGACGGCGCCATGACCGCCGGCATGGCCTATGAGGCCCTGAACAATGCCGGCGCCAGCGATGCCAACCTGCTCGTGATCCTCAACGACAACGAGATGTCGATCTCGCCCAATGTCGGCGCCTTGAGCACTTACCTCACTCGGTTGCTGTCCGGACGTTTCTATAACGCCATGCGCCGCCGCGGTGAGCGCCTGCTCGCCAATCTGCCGCCCTTGCACGAACTGGCGCGACGGGCGGAGGAGCACGTCAAGGGCATGGTCATGCCAGGCACCCTGTTCGAGGAGTTCGGCTTCAACTACCTCGGTCCGATCGATGGCCACGACCTCGAGGCCCTGATCGAAACGCTGGAAAACCTTCGTCGACTCGATGGGCCACAGTTCCTGCACGTGGTGACGCAAAAGGGCAAAGGCTATCAACCGGCGGAGGCCAACCCCTGTCTTTATCACGGCGTGAGCAAATTCGAGCCCGCTGCCGGCATCACCGCCAAGGCAGGAGGCCGCCCGACCTACACCGAGGTGTTCGCGGCCTGGCTCAACGACATGGCAGCGGCGGACGAGCGGCTGATCGGCATCACGCCGGCCATGTGCGAAGGCTCGGGGCTCACCGACTTCGCCCAACGCTATCCGTCGCGCTACTTCGACGTCGGCATCGCCGAGCAGCATGCGCTCACCTTCGCTGCGGGGCTCGCCTGCGAGGGCTTCAAACCCGTAGTGGCGATCTATTCCACCTTCTTGCAGCGCGCCTACGACCAGTTGATCCACGACATCGCCCTGCAGAGACTACCGGTGATGCTGGCCATCGACCGGGCTGGCCTGGTCGGCGCCGATGGGCCGACCCACGCCGGCGCCTTCGATCTAAGTTTTTTGCGTTGTGTACCGAATCTGCTCATCGCCGCGCCATCAGACGAAAACGAGTGCCGTCGGCTGCTGACCACGGCCTACCACTACGACGGTCCTAGCGCCGTACGCTACCCGCGGGGGTGTGGTCCGGGCGCCACGATCGAGGCCGGCCTCGAGCCCTTACCCGTTGGCAAGGGCATCGTCCGCCGCCAGGGCGAAAAGCTCGCCTTGCTCGCCTTCGGCAGCCTGGTCGCCCCCGCCCTGGCCGTCGCCGCAACGCTCAACGCCACGGTGGCCGACATGCGTTTCGTCAAGCCGCTCGACAAGGCGCTGGTGAAGGAACTGGCACTGACGCATCGTTACCTGGTGACGCTGGAGGAAAACGTCGTCATGGGCGGCGCTGGCAGCGCCGTGGCCGAGGCGCTCGCCGAACTTCACATCGTGCGGCCGATCCTGCACCTGGGGCTGCCCGACCGTTTCATCGAACACGGCGACCCCGCCATCCTGCTTGCCCGCTGTGGGCTGGACGCTACAGGCATCGAACGCGCCATCCGCGCGACCTGGACGGAACTTTTTACTTGAGCAGTTTACTCAAGTATTGTCGCCCGTTATCATTGCGGCAATCCAACACGAGGAACCAGCCATGACCGGCCAAATCTGCGATGCCGTCTGCGAGACGGCGGCCCCTTGCCCTTCGCTCGATGCCATGCCCGATGTGCAGAGCTACCCTGACTCGCGCCAAATCGCCATCGACAAGGTCGGCATCAAGTCCATCCGCCACCCGGTGCGTGTGGCCGACAAGACCGCTGGCGTGCAACACACGGTGGCCACCTTCAACATGTACGTCTATCTGCCGCATCACTTCAAGGGCACTCATATGTCGCGCTTCGTCGAGATCTTGAACGGCTATGAGCGCGAGATCTCGGTAGAAAATTTCGAGGACATGCTGCGCCGCATGGTGGCCCGGTTGGAGGCGGAATCCGGCCACATCGAGATGAGCTTCCCCTATTTCATCAACAAAAAGGCCCCCGTCACAGGGGTGGAAAGCCTCATCGACTACGACGTCACCTTCATCGGCGAGATCAAGGACGGCCGTTACCTACAGACGATCAAGGTCGTGGTACCGGTGACAAGCCTTTGCCCATGCTCGAAGAAGATCTCCGACTATGGCGCCCATAACCAGCGCTCGCACGTGACCCTGACGGTGCGGACCAATACCTTCGTTTGGATCGAGGACATCGTGCGCGTGGCCGAAAAGAACGCCTCGTGCGAACTTTATGGTCTGCTCAAGCGACCGGACGAGAAATACGTCACCGAGCACGCCTACGACAACCCCAAATTCGTCGAGGACCTGGTGCGCGACATCGCCGCCGAGCTGAACCGCGACGAGCGTATCGATGCCTATGTCGTCGAGGCGGAGAACTTCGAGTCGATCCACAACCACTCGGCTTACGCCCTGATCGAACGCGACAAAACCCGCAGCCGCTGACCCGACTCGAAGTTCGCCGCGCCTTTAGGGTCGCATCCCCGCTCACGCGGGTCCCCTGCTCCGCCCTGCGGCGCGCCACTTCTCGTGCGCCCACAACCACTCGGCTTACGCCCTGATCGAGCGCGACAAAACCCGCAGCCGCTAACCGACTTGACATCTATGCCTTTTGAGGCCCTGGCTGTCATGAGCAGGCATAGTCCCTTATGCTTCGTCATTCATTTCCTAGTAACGCCCGTCTGTGCCTCCTGAGACACGCCTTGCGCCTGCCCCCCTTTTACCCTTCCGAGGTCATCTTGTGTTTTACTTCTCAACCGGCTGTTTCATGCCTCTATACTAGGCCTACGATCGCCTCGCTTAGGGCCATTTCGCGGTTGCGCATTCGCGTCTTTCCGCGTTCCTCATCGACAATCTGGGATAATGCCAAGATTGAATTTACGCTCCTCCCCGCTGATGCAACCTGTCGCCATCTTTCGCCATGCCCCGAGCGAGGGACCAGGCCATTTTGCCACATACCTCGACGCCCAGGGGGTTCCCTGGTGCCTCATCGCCATCGACGCCGGCGAGGCGGTCCCGGATAGCCCTGCCGGCTTCTCCGGCCTAGTGTTCATGGGCGGGCCGATGAGCGTCAACGACGCACTGCCCTGGATCCCCAAAGTGCTGAGCCTGATCCGCCAGGCGGTGCAGGCGGACGTCCCCGTGCTCGGGCATTGCCTAGGCGGCCAGCTCATGGCCCGCGCCCTCGGCGGCGAGGTCACACGCAACCCGGTCAAGGAGATCGGCTGGGGTGAGGTCAAGACCGTGGCGAGCCCCGTCACCCAGCACTGGTTTGGCGACATCCAGCAATTCCATGCCTTTCACTGGCATGGCGAGACCTTTTCCATCCCGCCTGGCGCCCAGCGCATCCTGGAGAGCAACTACTGCGCCAACCAGGCCTTTGCCCTGGGTCCCCACCTGGGCCTGCAATGTCACGTCGAGATGACCGAGGCGATGATCCGCACTTGGTGCGAACTCGGTGCCGAGGAGATCGCCCAGGCCGCAAGCCCCGCCGTGCAGACCCCCGAGCGCATCCTCGCCGACACACCGCGCTTGCTCGCCCCCATGCGGGCGGTCGCCGAGCGCCTCTACGGTCGTTGGCTCGAGGGCCTGCGAGCGTGACTGCCCGATCGCACGCCTCAAGGCCATGACCACTGGAAGCAAGGCCATGAGCCCACTCTCCTTGCCTCAGTTGCGGGCCTTGATCGGCCTCAAGGTGCGCTATCTGGGCAGGCTCTGGCGCGTGATCGAGGTGGTGGACAATCCGCCAAGCCTGGTTCTGGAGCGCGATGACGCTGCCACGCTGATCCAGACGGACATGCATGGCCGCCCATGGGAATACGCCGTCGAGACCTGCCTGATCCCCGTCCTGACGCCGGATCTGACCGGCCTGAGCGCCGAGCTCATGGATTTGGAGATCGTCAAGCCCTAATGGCGCAACACAAGGTCGCTAGAGCATGATCGTATTGACCGGCGACATCGGTGGCACCTATACCCGCCTGGCCCTCGCCGACGTGGCCATCAACCGCGTGCGGCTGCGCGAAGTGCAGCGCTACCGTAACGACCAGGCCGCCTCCTTGAGTCAACTGCTGCGCGCCTTCCTCGATGGCAAGACGCGCCCGCAGGCCGCCTGCCTGGCCGTAGCCGGGCCCACGGACGGCCGGCGGGTGAAGCTCACCAACCTGGACTGGGCCATCGACAGCGAGGCCATCTGCTCCGAGACCGGCATCGCCAAGGTGCGGCTCATCAATGACTTCGCCGCCGTCGGCCATGGCCTGGGCGTGCTGGAGGAGGACGGCCGCGCCACCTTGCAGGCGGGCGAGCCCGTGCCCAATGCGCCGCGCCTGGCGCTGGGGGCAGGCACCGGTTTGGGTGTCGTGCAGACCGCCTGGTTCGAGGGACGCTACCGCGCTATGGCCTCGGAAGGTGGACACATCTCCTTCGCCCCCGCCGACGCCTTGCAGATGCGGCTATTGACCTTTTTGCAGGGCATCTATGGCCGGGTGTCGGTCGAGCGCATCCTTTCCGGACCCGGTCTAGTCCACCTCTACCGCTTTTGCTGGGAGGATGCGAACAGCTCCGGCTTGCCGCCGCCGCTGACGGCGGCCGAGGTTACAGAGGCCGCGCTCACTGGGCGCGATGCGGTGGCGGTGCGCACGCTCAAGCTGTTCGCGCGCATCTTCGGCCAAACCGCAGGCGACCTCGCTCTCGTCGCGCAGAGTCTGGGCGGCGTCTATCTCGCCGGCGGCATCGCACCCAAGATCTTGCCCATCTTGCAGCAAGGGGACTTCCTCAGCGGCTTTCGCGACAAGGGCCGCTTTTCTGCATGGATGGAGCGGGTGCCCGTCTATGTGGTGCTGGACGAGGAAGTCGGCCTCAAAGGGGCGGCACTGGCCGCCACGGCCTGAGCCGGTTCAAAAGCTGTCTCAGACCGCCGCCTCGCCGGTCTCACCCGTGCGTATGCGCACCACTTGCTCGACGTGGCTGACGAAGATCTTGCCGTCGCCGATCTTGCCGGTGCGCGCGGCCTTCACGATGGCGTCGATGGCCTGCTCCATAAGGCCGTCGGCCACCACCAGCTCGATCTTGACCTTGGGTAGGAAATCCACCACGTATTCGGCGCCGCGGTAGAGCTCGGTATGCCCCTTCTGGCGGCCAAAGCCTTTGACCTCGGTGACGGTGAGCCCGGTCACGCCAATGGCCGACAAGGCCTCGCGCACTTCGTCGAGCTTGAAGGGCTTGATGATGGCCTCGATCTTTTTCATGTCATGGCAGTAGGCAGGCAGTTATCCGTGTGATTACGGTAACACATCGGCTGCACGAGGCAACCCCTCCTGCACGCCCTAGCTGCCATCAGAAGGGCGCCTGATAACGGTTGGTCACCGGGTAGCGCCGGTCTTTGCCGAAAGCGCGCTTCGTCACTCGGATGCCGGGTGCTGCCTGGCGGCGCTTGTATTCCGATTGGTCGATCAGCCGCACCACTTTGCGCACCATCTCCTCGGGGAAACCGGCGGCGACGATCTCACGCGGCGACTGGTCGAGCTCCATGTAGCGCTCCATGATGGCGTCGAGCTCTTGATAAGGCGGCAAACTATCCTGATCGGTCTGATTAGGGCGCAACTCGGCGCTTGGTGGTCGATCGAAGATGCGCCCAGGGATATCCGCCCCAACTTTGTTACGGTGTCTAGCTAGGCTATAGACCATCGTTTTAGCGACGTCTTTCAGCACCGCAAAACCACCCGCCATGTCGCCATAGAGGGTGGCATAACCGACCGCCATCTCGCTCTTGTTGCCCGTAGTGAGCACGAGCTTGCCGAACTTGTTCGATAGCGCCATCAGGATCACGCCCCGGATGCGCGCCTGCAGGTTTTCCTCCGTGGTATCGTAGGGGAGGTTGTCGAACTCGTCGGCCAGGGCAGCCAGGAAGCTGTCGAACATGGGTTTGATCGAGATCACGCGGTAGGTTACCCCCAGCCGGCGAGCGAGTTCGGCCGCATCTTCCTGGCTCATGTCGGCGGTGTACTGCGAGGGCATCATCACCGCCTCGACGCGCTCGGGGCCGAGGGCGTCGACGGCGATGACCAGGGTGAGGGCGGAGTCGATGCCGCCTGACAGGCCGATGAGCACGCCTGGAAAACCGTTTTTGTCGACGTAATCGCGCACCCCTAGCACCAGGGCGCGGTAGACGCTCTCCTCCAGGCCAGGCACAGGATGGATTTCGCCGCTGGCTACACCGTCGGCGAGCTCGAGGTAAAACAGTCCCTCCTGGAAAAACGGCAGTTGGGCGGTGAGGCAGCCCCGCGCGTCCATGGCGAAGGAGCCACCGTCGAACACCAGCTCGTCCTGGCCACCGACCATGTTGACGTAGACGAGCGGCAGCCCCGTCTCGGCGATGCGCGCGCGCGCCACCTGATAGCGCTCCTCTTGCTTGCCCTTGTGAAAGGGCGAGGCATTGATCACCAGCAAGACCTCGGCGCCAGCCGCCTTGGCCTGGGTAGCGATGCCCGGCACCCAGATGTCGGAGCAGATGTTGATGCCGAAGCGCACACCGCCGGCCTCGAAGACGGTGGCCGTCTGACCCGGCACGAAGGTGCGCAGCTCGTCGAACACGGTGTGGTTGGGTAGGTCTTGCTTGCGATAGATGGCCGTGATGCGCCCGCCCGAGAGCACCGCCGCGGCGTTGTAACGCCGGTCGGCCTCCAGCAGGGGAAATCCCAGCACCACCGTCAGGTCCGGCGGCAGCCTGGCGGTGAGCCAGTCCAGCAGGCGGGCGTTCTCGGCATAGAAGTCCTCCCGCAACGCCAGATCCTCGGGGGGGTAGCCGCAAAGGGCGAGCTCCGGCAACAGCAACAGCTCGGCACCGGCAGCGTGCGCCTGGCCGGCCAGCTCATGGATGCGCCGGGCGTTGCCTTCGAGGTCGCCCACGATGGGGTTGAACTGCGCGAGAGCGAGCTTCACGGCGAACTATGATGCCGATAGTGTGCAGGTGTGTACAAGGGTAAGCTTATACATATTGGCCGTCGCGATAAGCGACATGCTCCTACTTAACGAATTTAACTAATGATCCCAGCGTTCGATTACTTCTCGATGATGCTTGCTGCCTTTCAGTGACCCGCTCTGACTAACGAGAATCCATAACGCCATTGATCAGCCAGCTCATGCCAAACTTCGTGGCCGAATGTGCAGATTTGAATGCTTGATCCCAGCACCTGTTCCTCAGGCTCTTGTACCTCCCCACACGCTCGGCTAACATGCGCGTGCTACAAGAATATGTAGCATTCTTTTCCGTCTCTGGAGGATAATGATGCGAGTGAAGCGACACGTCCTGAGCTTAGCGCTCGCCGGCATGGTTGCCCCAGCTGCCGTGTGGGCCACCAACGGCATGAACATGGAGGGCTATGGCCCCATCGCCGCCGGTATGGGCGGCGCCTCCCTTGCCTATGACAACGGTACCGCCGCCGTGATGAACAACCCTGCCACCCTTGGCCTAATGGGCAAAGGCAGCCGGCTCGATATTGCCCTGGGCTTCCTGGGGCCGGATGTGACCAGCAACCACCTCGGCACCCCTATGGGCTCCGGCGGTGATGCCTATTACATGCCGGCGGTGGGCTATGTCAAAAGCGACGGTAAGCTCACCTATGGCTTCGGCCTCTTTGCACAAGGGGGTATGGGCACGGAATACAGCACCAGCATGGATGGCCTGCCGGAACGCTCGGAGCTGGGTGTAGGTCGCTTCATCGTGCCTGTGGCCTATAAGGTGACAGAAGATCTCGTCATAGGCGGTAGCCTGGACTTCGTATGGGCTATGCTGGACGTGAAGATGGTCATGCCCTTGGGGGATGGCACATACGGAATGTCTTCTCTGATCACTACTCCTCCTAGTGGCCCACTGGGCGGGGCACTTATGCTGCCGCCTACGACCCCAGTTCGTCTAGAATTCAGCGATAGCAGCGATTTCACCGGCAAGGCCAAGGGAACGGGTTTTGCCGGCAAACTCGGCTTCACCTACAAGTTCAATCCCATGGTGAGCATTGGCGGTGTTTATCACTTTAAGACCGGTCTTGACGACATGGAAACAGGATCCGGTAGCGCAACATTCTTTGCCAATGGTTCCCCCCTCGTCACGGGCAAGCTGATCGTCCGCGATTTCCAATGGCCGGAGACGTTTGGCCTCGGTATTGCCGTGCAGGCCACGCCGAGCACCCTTGTGGCTGTCGATGTCAAGCGCATGGGCTGGAGAGGGGTGATGAAGAATTTCGTCATGACCTATGAGGCCATGGGTGACAGCGTCACCTTTGCGCTCCCCCAGAATTGGAAGAACCAGACCGTGGTGAGCCTCGGTATCGCCTACAAGGCAACCGATGCCCTGACGCTGCGCGCGGGTGCCAACCTGGCGGACAACCCCGTCCCAGACGCGACGATGCACTACCTGTTCCCTGCCATCGTCGAGAATCATTACACCATCGGCTTTGGTTATGACCTCAGCAAGGATTCGGCGCTCAACTTTTCTCTGAGCCATGCGCCTGAGGTTTCTCAGACCAACTCCATGATGGGGTACAAGGTGGACCACAGCCAAACCAACTGGCAGCTCATGTACACCCACCGCTTCTAATTCCATAGCAAGATCCAATGCAGGGGCTAGTTGACTAGCCCCTTTTTTGCTTGGAGAGTCGTATGCTCAAGTTCCTCGCGCTCATTGCGCTGCTGTTCATCAGTCCTCTCAGCTGGGCCATCGCGCCCTATTACTATGGCGAGCGCGTCGCTGCCGGCGAGCTCGATGCGGTGATGACCGCGGTGGAGTCGAAGCTCAGCCGCGCCGGCTTTCAGCTCGCTGGCCGGCACAAACCGCCAGGGCTACCGGACCATGGCGTCATCGTCGTCACCGACCGCGACCTGCTGCGCACCATCCAGCAACTGGGCGGGGCGAGCATCGTCGGCGCTGGCATCCGCGTCGGGGTGAAGAGCGACGGCACGGTCTCCTACATGAACCCGGATTACTGGTATCGGGCCTACTTCCGCAAACAGTTTCGGCTCGCCGAAAAGGCCGTGGCCGGGGTGCAGCAGCGGCTCGTGCGGGCGCTCGGCCGCGGCAGTCCCTTCGGCGGCGATGTGACGGCCAAGGACCTGCCCGACTACCAGTACATGTTCGGCATGGAGGGCTTCGAGTCGGACAAAAACCTGCTCATGGAGCACTTGAGCTTCGAGGACGCGGTCAAGACCATCCAGGACAACCTTGCCCAGGGAGTGGCGAATACGGCCAAGGTCTATGAGGTGATCATCCCCGAGAAAAAGATCGCCGTCTTCGGTGTGGCCTTGAACGACCCCAAGGAGGGCGAGGGGTGGTGGGTGAAGGTGATCGGCGCCGACAACATCGCCGCCCTGCCCTATGAGATCTACGTCGTCGGCAACCGGGCCAACCACCTCTTCGCGCGTTACCGCATCGCCCTGGGCTGGCCGGCGGTGGGCATGGGCACCTTCATGCGCATCGTCGAGGCGCCCGGGATCATCCGCGACACCCTCAGGGCCGTGGCGGGGGATAGGCCGTAGCGGCACAGTGCGCCGTCCGCCCTTGCCTGCCAGGCGGCGAGCGCTAGACGCTTCAACGCCCCCGGCGCAGGCGGCGCAGCAGGAAACGGGCCGGATCGAGCGCCTCGACCAGGTCCGTCTCCAGCGGCATCGGCTCGTCCTCGATCTGGCTCGCGAGCAGTTCGGCCGCCAGCGAGGCCCAGGTCAGCCCGCGTGAGGCAAGCCCGGTGAGGGCATACACGCCGGCAAGGCGCGGCACTTCCTCTAGCCGCGCTTCCCGGTGCGCGGGGGCAGCCTCGGCCAGGGCGCCCACCACGGGCAGGCGGTCCGGTGCCACACAGCGAAAACCGACACGGCCGGCAAGCTGTTCCGCCTCGATACCGATCTCTGCAGCGGGCAGCAACTGCGCCAAGCGCTTGAGATTGCCTACATGGCCCGCGATGCGCGGCAGGGGATCGGCATCGAAATCGTAACTCGCGCCGACGCACACCAGGCCATCTACCGCCGGCGTCAGATAGCCCTCGCGGCAGAGGGCAAGGTGGATCGGCGGCAGGCGTGCGCTGGGGATGTGGCTGACTTGGCCGCGTACCCGTCTAAGCGGCAGAGCGGGTGCCTCGGCCGGCCAAAGGGGACTGCTGCCACCGGCCAGGATGACCACCGGGGCGCTGGCCAGGACGCGGCCGGTGCCATCCACGGCCTGCCACTGGCCTGCCTGGCGCCTGAGCTGCGCCACCTCGGCGCCATAGCAAGCATCGATGGCGTCGCCGCAGGCGGCAAGCAGGGCGTTGCAGACGCTGGGCGGGCTGGCCCAGCCGCCGGTGGGGAAGTGCCAGCCGCCATGGGCGAGCGGCCAACGCACGCGCGCGCTCGCCTCGGCGCGATCGAGGTAACGCACATAATCCGCCGGATAGGCATGGGCCTCGACCACCCTCTGCTGCAGCGCTGCGTGCTCGGCATCGCGGGCGATCTGCAGCACGCCGCAGCCTGACCAGCGCGGCGGCGGCTCAAGTCCTGCCCAGGTCCTCAGGCTATGCAGATAGGCCGCGCGGGTGAAGCGTGAGGCAATGTTGTCGTCGAGGGACAGCAGGGGCCGGACGACGCCAGCGAGGTTGCCGGAGGACTCACGCGCAGGCCCGGTATGACGCTCGAGCAGCGTGATCTGCCAGCCGCGCGCCGCCAGCCGCTCGCAGACCGCGCTGCCGGCAAGGCCGGCGCCGATCACCAGGGCATGCCGCGCCGGTGATGTTGTCGCTGAAGCGGCAGCAGGTCTTGGGCGCTCTGCTGCCAGTTGCGCCGAGAGCATCTCCCGTTTGCGTCCAAAGCCTGGCCGCCGGGCGCATTCGAAGCCTGCTGCCTTAAGACCTTCGCGCACCGCCGCCGCGACACTCCAGGTGGCCAGGGTGGCCGCGGGCGCTGCCAGCCTCGCCAACCGCTTGAACACGGCGGGTGACCACATCGCGGGGTTCTTGCGCGGATCGAAGCCGTCCAGATAGCAGGCGTCGAATCGGGCCGACAGGCGCGCAAGCAGCTTCGTCACCTCGCCGAAGGCGAGCGTGAGCACGAGGCGTCCGCCTGCGAACTCAATGCGGTGCAGGCCTGGCGTCAACACGGGCCAACAGGCCCGCAGTTGCTGCGCCAAGGGTGCGAATTGAGGCCAGCGCGCGTGCAGGGTGGCGAGGTCGGCGGCGGTGAAAGGGTGCCCTTCCAGCGCGACATAGTGTAGCCGCCGGCAGGCGCCCGGGTCGTCATGCCAGGCGGCCCAGGTGGCGAGGAAATTGAGCCCAGTGCCAAAGCCCAGCTCCAGGATGACGAAGCGCTCGCGTCCGCGCCAGCGCTGCGGCAGGCCATTGCCCTGCAGGAAGACGTGTTCGGCCTGGCCCGGCCCGCCATCGGCCGAGTGATAGACGTCGCCGAACTCTGGCGACCAGGGTGTGCCGTCGTCGGTAAACGCTAAGCGCGCAGGGGTGAGGGGCATGGTTGGGTGAGGGGTTAGAGACCTGCAACGGTGGCCAGTTTGGGCAGGAAGACGATCAGGCCGATCATCGCCGCGCCGATGGCTGCCAGCAATACGCCGGCGGCGGCGATGTCCTTGGCGCGGCCGATCAAGGGATCGCGTTCGCGGCTAACCCGGTCGGCCAGGGTCTCCACGGCGCTGTTCATGGCCTCCATGCCCAGCACCCAGAAGATGGCGAGCAGAAGGAGGGCCCACTCGCCGGCGCTCGCTTGCAGCCCTAGGCCAGCAAGCAGCACCAGGGCTGCCGACGCCAGCTCGAGGCGGAAATTGCGCTCACGCGCAGCCGCCTTCAGGCCCCGCCAGGCATGGACGAAGCTGGTGAGGAAGAGGCAGGGCCCGCGCCTCATCTGTCACGCTGATAGGTGCCGATCAGCTCGGCGCGGGCGAGGACGTGCCCCTGCATGGCCTGTTCCAATGCGCTCTTAGTGGGCTGTTTCAGGTCGGGCAGGCGGCAGTCCAGGGCATAGAGGGTGTGGTAGTAGCGGTGGCGGCCTTTGGGCGGACAGGGGCCGCCATAGCCGGTGCGGCCCCAGTCATTGCGGCCTTCCAGGGTGCCGGCCGGCAGCACCCCGACGCCCTCGGCAAGGCCTCGGCAATCCGCCGGCAGGTTATAGAGCACCCAGTGCACCCAGATGCGGCGCGGGGCATCGGGGCTGGGCACGTCGGGATCGTGCACGATGAGGGCGAGGCTCTGCGTGCCTGCGGGGACGTCCGAGAAGCTTAGCGGTGGCGACAGATCGCGCCCATCGCAGGTATAAAGGCGAGGGATTTCGCCCATCTGGGTGAAGGCGGGGGAACTGATTTGCATGTCATCTCCTTCCTGGAATGCGCCCGCCTCTGCCCCCAGGGCGGCCGGCCGCGGTAGGGCGAGCCCCGCCCCGGTTGTTTTGAGCGGGCAATGGGTTGCAACTTCGGTGCAGCCGGGCTGCCGGCCTGTCTGGCAGGCGTGGCTGGCCATTCGAGGCCGCGGCGCGCCGCGGGCATGAGACGCCATGGTACGACAGCTGGAGGACATCCCGCTTAGCCTTCGGTGTTGCGAAATATCTCCGCGAGGGCGGCGGCATCGAGGACATAGTCCTGGTTACAGATCTCGTCGTGGATGCGGATCTCGCCCTGCTCGGCGAGCAGGGCCTCGCATTCCGCGCGGCCGAGGGCCGTGAGCATGCGATGGACCTTGTCCCAGTCGCGGGGACAGTGATAGGTGACGTGCCGCGGGTCGTAGACGCGGATGTCCTCTTCTGGAAACACGCGCGTGAGCAGCCTGACGGTGGGTAGCTCGAGCAGTTCCTGCGCGCGCAGGGTCTGCGCGAGCTGGGTGATGCGGTTCCAGCCGTCGGCATCCTTGGCATCGGCACCGGGTAGCTTCTGCAACAGCAGACCGGCGGCCACCGCTTCCGAGGCGGCCAAAAACAGGCGTGCCGGCTGCTGTTCAGAGCGGGTGAGATAGTGCTCGAAGATGGCAGCGATGGAGTCACCGTCCAGGGGCACCAGGCTCTGGTAGGGGTGGCGCATACCCGGTATGTCGAGAGTGAGCGCCAGCTGACCATGGCCAAGTAGCACCGGCACCGCAGCGTCCCTGAGGCCGGTAGCATATCGGGCCATGCCTTTGAGCCTGAGTTGCTGGTCGCAGTCGAGCACGAGCAGGCTGACGGGCCCTTCGCCCTTGAGCTGAAAGGTCATGCGGCCGGGCTGTTTGAGGTTGGCGGCAATCAACACCGTCACCGCGGTCATCTCGCCGAGCAAGGCGACCACCGGCGCGGGATAATCGCGGCCTGCGAGCATCTGCCGCCAGCTGTGGTGCAGCTGGACATAGGCGCCGCGGATATCGAGGCGCTCGAAAAGGAAGGTGCGACAAAAATCCTGAACGACTGATTGGGACAAGAATCGCTCCAGTCCGACGTCTTGTTTCCTATTCTATTTGCCTTAAACACGACTGACCTTATCATCGATGATTAACAAGGTAGAGTTAAGATGAAATTGTTAAGCTGGAACATCCAATGGGGCCGCGGCATGGATGGCCGCGTCGACTTGGCACGCATCGCCGCTGAGATCCAGGCGATGGGCGAGTTCGACGTCATCTGCCTGCAGGAGGTGGCGGTGAACTTTCCAGGGTTGGCCGGCAGCCAGGGCGAGGACGGGATGGGCATCCTCACGGCCTTGCTCAAGGATTACACGGCTGTCTATGCGATCGCGACCGACCTGCCGGATGGCCGCGGTGGGCGGAAGCTGTTCGGCAACGCCCTGTTCTCGCGCCTGCCAGTGGGTCAGGTTTGGCGCCATCTGTTGCCATGGCCGGCGGACCCCAAAGTGCCGAGCATGCAGCGGGTGCTGCTGGAGGCAGTGCTCGAGGCGCCTTTCGGCCCGGTGCGGGTGATGACCACGCATTTGGAATACTACTCCCGCCACCAGCGCCTGGCGCAGATCGACGCCATCCGACGCTTGCATAGCGAGGCCTGTGCCCATGCCGCGCACCCACGCGCGGGTGAGGGCGAGGCGGGTGGCCCCTTCGAGGTCCTGCCTCGCCCCGCATCGGCCCTGCTGTGCGGGGACATGAACTTTCCCGCCCATGCCGAGGAGCGCACTCGCCTGTTGGCCGCGTTCGATGCGGACATTCCCGCCTTCGTCGACGCCTGGGAAGTGCTGCATGGCAGCGCGCCGCATGCGCCGACGGTGGGCATTCACCCGGTGGACTTCGTCGAGCGACCGGAGTGTTTCGACTTCTGGTTCCTCACCGAGGACCTCGTGCCACGGCTACGCGCGCACGGCGTCAACGCCGCGAGCGAGGCCTCCGATCATCAGCCGGTATGGATCGAGCTTGAGGGAGACTGAGGCGATGGTGTCGGTGGCAGCCCCCGACGCCGAGTCATGGCGACCGCTCGGCATTTCCTCCTCGTGACGGCTGTTTTATAGTGCCTTAGCTCCCTGTCTTTGCCCTGCCATGGTCACCAGCGCGCTAAACCTGCCCAATCTGCTCACTGGCCTGCGTCTAGCCCTGGTGCCGGTGGTGGTTTGGCATATCCAGGCCGCCGACATGCAGGGGGCATTCTGGTGGTTCGTCGCCGCCGCCCTCACCGACCTCGCGGACGGCAATCTGGCGCGCTGGCTCAACCAAAAGACCGTATTCGGCGCCTGGCTCGACCCCATCGCCGACAAGGCCATGCTGCTCTCCACCCTGCTCGCCCTCGCCTGGGCGCAAGCATTGCCCGCTTGGTTGGCGATGGTGGTCATCGTGCGCGACGGTGTGGTGCTGGCAGGCGCTGCCGCCTATCGCTGGCTCACGGGGCGCCTCGAGGTGGCCCCCACGCTTTCGGGCAAGGCCGCCACCTTCGCCGAGTTCGCCCTGGTCAGCCTGATCCTGGCCGATCTGGCCCTCGCGCCGGGGCTTAGCGCCTGGCTTGACCCCTTGCTCGTTCTGACCGCCATCCTGGTCATCGCCTCTGGCCTGCACTATGTCGTGCTATGGTCAGGCAAGACGCGCGACTTTCTGCGGGCGCGCCGCCAGCAAAGCAGTCAAAGCTTGAATTGAGATACTCCGGCCTCAAGCCTGGTGGCAATTCCATGGAGCTCATCGCTCACCCCCTTGAGCGCCTGCACGTCTTGCGCCGCTTGCCGGGCGACCTGGCTGATGTTGTCGATACGCCGGCCGATCTCGACGGCAGACTGTCCCTGTGCCTGGGCATTGGCCGCCACTTGATCGGTCATTGCCGTGATGCGGCCCACAGCGGCAGCGATTTCGGCCAAGGCCTCGGCCGTCTTTTCGACATGCTCGACACCACCTTGCGAACGGCTCTCGGCATCCTGAATCGCGGCGACGGCCTCGCGCGTCGCTTGCTGCACCTTGCCGATGATGCGCTCGATGTCGCCCGTCGCGCTTTGCGTGCGGCCGGCCAGCGTGCGCACCTCGTCGGCCACCACGGCAAAACCACGCCCTTGCTCACCGGCGCGCGCCGCCTCGATGGCAGCATTGAGCGCCAGTAGATTGGTTTGCTCGGCGATCTCGCGTATCAGGCTCAGCACCCGGCCAACCTCGCGGGTATCGCTATCCAGCCGCTGGATCACTGTCGCCGCACCCTTAAGCTGCTCATTCATGGCATCGATCGCGCCCAGGGCCTCGGTCGCCGTGAGCGCCCCGTCGTGAGCCAAGCCGTCGGCCGCTTGGGCGGCAGCCGCCGCCTCGCGGATCTTGTTGGCGACCTCTTGTACGCTGTCGGCCATGCGATGCAGTTCGGTCGCCAAATCCTCCGTTTCCGTCAACTGGCGCGATACAGCCTGCTGTGATCGGGCCATGCTCTGCCCGAGCTGGCCTGTTACCTGTGCGATCTGGTCAGTACATGCACGCACCTGTCTGATGATCTGTTCTACGCGCTCCAGCATGGCATTGAAGGCCGCGGCGGCGTGGCCGATCTCGTCTTGACTGTGCACGGGCACGCGCTGGTTCAAATCGGACTCGCGTTCCACACGCGCCATCGTCTGCGCCAGTTGTTGTACAGGGCGAGAGACAATGCGCAGCATGAGCCAGATCATGAGCGCGAAACCGAGGCTAAAAAGGCCGATGTGAATAGCGGAATTCGTCAATTCCATGGTACGGATATCGGCATCTACAGGTCTTAGGTCATAGGTGATGCGGACTGCCCCCAACACCGTGCCGCTTGCGACCTGGTGGCAGCCCAGACAGTTGACGCCACGGGTGTTCTCGCTGGCGCGGTAAGGACGGATAAACGTAAGTCGGCGCCCTTCAGTAGTGTCTTGAATCACCCGCACCTCCTCACCCGCCAACGCCCGCCGATCCAACGCGTCAGCGGCGGCCTCCTCGGGTAGGCCTGGCCCATATTGCTGCACAACAGCAGCACCACGGATGACGCGTGCCTCAAGGATCTTCGCCCGCGCAAGATAGCTCTTGCGCAGCTCATTGCGTTGCGCCATCTCGCCGGTGAGCATGAGTTTGTTCAACGCATCGAAGTAGCTGTCGCTCAGGGCAACGGTCTCAGCCGTTACAAAACCCTCAGCCTGGTCATTTAAGGTGCGGTGGGTATGCATTAAGCTGAGGCCGAGCTCGATGATGAAGACCAACGCAGCCACGATGAGGACCTTCGCGGCTACGCGCTGAGATAGTGCTTGAAAAAGGTGCTTCATGTATGCGTATCTGCCCTAACAACCAATGATTACGGCAACAAGCGAACCCTCCTGGGTTGCTCTGCCTCACCGCACCGCTGTTTGTTCTTGAACATTGTTTCCGATTTCGCCTGAGTTTAATTCCGGCGTCAAGGGGTTGGATGAGTCTAATACCTCTAATCCTTCGGTTTGTGCGGCTGGCGGGCATCTGATTGGTTGCTGACCGAGGATGGGGAAAGGTCACTTACGTGTCGTAGAGAAACTCGGCGGCGAGTTATGCTTGCTTTGTCTTTGGTCGTAAAGCGATAACTTCCTCATAATCGTCGAGGTCAGTCGCCGGCACAGCACATTCAAGCTGGGTCATGTCCTCGAGGACTCAAACCCGCTGCACGGTCACTGCCGGCTGCGGTAGCCGATGTGCGCGTGTTTGGCACATCTTAAAGGCCAAGCAAAAGTGTTTGGGCTCATGTAAGGGCTGCCCAATGCCTTAGCGGGCGGGCGCGTCACGAATCTCCTGCCAGCGCTTAAGCAATCGCTTCACCGACACCGGCTCGTCGGTGCGCACCTCTTGCGCGAACAGGGCGATGCGCAGCTCCTCCAAGCGCCAGCGGAAATCCGCCACGGCCGCATCTTCTGGCCGTTGCGCGCGCAGCGCCTGCCAGGCGGCAAGCAGGGGGGCCAGCTCGGCCATGGCCTGGGCATCGCGGGCGGGCGATTTGTCGAGCTTTTGCAAGCGCAAGGCCAGCGCCTTGAGATAGGCCGGCAGGCGGTTGAGCCAACGGCTGGGGGTTTGCGTCAGGAAGCCGGGGTAGACGAGGTCGGCAAGCTGCGCGTGCATATCGGCAATCGCCTTCTCCCAGGCCTTGGGGGCGCGTTCGAGGGCCGTCTTCAGGGCATGGGCGCGGGCGATGCAGTCGGCTGCGAGCTCGGCCAGCTTTCCCACCTCGGCTGGCAGGCGCGGTTTAATGGCCTGTTGCGCGGCAGCAAAGGCCTGCTGGCTACGGATGTCGGCCAGATCCTCAGGCAAGGCGACCAGACAGGCGGCGAGCATGATGTCGTCGACCAAGGCGGTGCAACTGGCGCCAGCATGCAGAAGCCCCCATTGCAGACAGGTAGCCTTGAGGCGAGCGAGAAGATCGCGCTCGGTCTGGCGCTTGCGTTCAGGCTGCACCTGCCAGAGCAGACGCGCCACCCCCAGGCGGTGTGCGGCATCGGCGCTCGCTTGGCGATCGAATAGACGCAAGCACACGCCGCCGTCGGCGCTGGCCTCCAAGGCGGGGTAGGCCTGTACGCCTGCAGCGTTCACCTCGATCTGCACCGGCAGATCGCCGAAATCCCAGTCGGTTACCTGGGCCCGCTCCCAAGCCGCTGCCGCACGCCTCACCGCCTGCCCCGCGGCGCCACCCAGCTCCCGGCGCAAGACGGTAAGATCGCGGCCTTCGGCGATGACCGCGCCGCTGGCATCCAGGACGCGGAAGTTCATCCGCAGATGCGCCGGTAACGCCTCCACCCGCCAGGCCTCGCGCGGCACGTGCACGCCGGTGGCTTGGAAGAGGAAACGGGCAAGCGCGTCGGTGAGCGCCATGCGCCGGGCATCGGCCGCCGCTTGCAGCGCCTCGGCAGCGGCGCGGGCATACTCGGCGACGGGCACGAAGTTGCGCCGCAGCGACTGGGGCAGGGACCTGAGCAACGCGGCGATCTTCTCCTCAAATAGCCCGGGCACCAACCACTCACAGGCCGCCGCGCGGATTTGGTTCAAGGCAGGAAGGGGCACCAGCAGCGTGACGCCATCGTCCGCAGCGCCAGGCTCGAAGCGGTAGGCGAGCGCGAGCTCCAGGCCGTCGAGGTCGATCGTGTCCGGGAAGTCCGCGCGCGCCTGCTGCCGGCCGGCGAGCAGGGCCTCGCGGTCCAGGAATAACAGGCGCGGGTTGGCCGCCTCTGCCTGCCGCCGCCAGCGCTCGAAGGCCGCGCCGTTGTGGATGCCGGCAGGGATGAGGCGGTCGAAATGGGCATACAAGGTTTCTTCGTCCACGTCCAGGCGGGGGTTGCGCGTACGCTCGGCGAGCTCATGTATCTCGGCCAGCAAGGCCTGGTTGTGCTGGAAAAAGGCGGCGCGGCAGTCCCACTCGCCACGGATCAAGGCATGGCGGATGAACAGTTCGCGGCTCAAGACCGGGTCGATAGGGCCGTAATGCACGCGCCGTGCCTGCACGATCGGCAGCCCGTAAAGGGTGGCGCGCAGATAGGCGCTGACCTGCGCCGGCCGCTTGGCCCAGTGCGGCTCGGCATAGCTGCGTTTGAGCAGATGGGCCCCGACTGCCTCGATCCACTCCGGCGCTATCCGCGCCACCGTGCGCGCATAGACCCGGCGCGTCTCGACGAGCTCGGCGGCGACGATCCATTTCGGTTTCTTGCGCACGCCCGAGGCGGGGGAGAGGCTGAACTTGAGGCCGCGCGCGCCCAGGTAGTCGCCGGCCTCGGTGAGCATGCCGACGTTGCCCAAGAGGCCGGCAAGCAGCGCCTGGTGCAAGGGGGCATAGAAAGTTGAGGGGTGAGGGTCAGCGGGGAGCTTGAGCTCGCCCACCTTCCAGCCCATCTCCTTGACCAGGTTGGCGAGCTGGGCATGCACGTCGCGCCACTCGCGCACGCGCAGCGGCGACAGGAACGCCTCCTGTAAGGCGAGACGAAACTTGCGCGCCGACTTGCGTTGCGCGTCGAGGGCATTGATGTGGGCCCAAAGCCGGAGGATGGCGATGAAGTCCGAGTCGGCGTCAGCGAAGCGGCGGTGACACTCGTCAGCGGCCGCCTGTTGCTCCAGTGGGCGCTCGCGTGGATCCTGGATGGAGAGGAAGGCGGCGATCACCAGCACCTCCGCCAGGCAGCCGTGTTCGCGCGCCGCGATGAGCATGCGGCCAATGCGCGGGTCGATCGGCAGCTGCGCGAGCTGGCGGCCCAGCGGCGTTAAGGCCCCATCGCTATCTAGGGCACCCAACTCTTGCAACAGGGCGATGCCGTCGCGCACGCGTTTGGGCTCTGGCGGGTCGGGGAAAGGGAAGGTCTCGATGGGCGGTAGGCCAAGGGCGCGCATGCGCAGGATGACGCCGGCGAGCGAGGAGCGCAGCAGCTCGGGCGTGCTCTGCGCCGGTCGGGCGGCGAAGTCCTCCTCGGCGTAAAGGCGGATAGCGATACCCGCCGCCACGCGGCCGCAGCGGCCGGCGCGCTGGTTGGCGGCAGCCTGCGAGATCTTCTCGATCTTCAGCTGCTCGATCTTGTTGCGCAGCGAATAGCGCTTGACGCGCGCCAACCCCGTATCGATGACGTAGCGGATGCCGGGCACGGTGAGCGAGGTCTCGGCGACGTTGGTAGCGAGCACGATGCGCCGTCCGGCATGGGGCTGGAAGACGCGTTCCTGCTCGGCCACCGATAGGCGCGCGTATAGCGGCAAGATCTCCGTGCCTGGCGGATGATGCTTGCGCAGCGCCTCCTGCGCCTCGCGGATCTCCCGCTCGCCGGGCAGGAAGACGAGGATATCGCCCGGCCCCTCGGCGGCGAGCTCGTCGACGGCAGCGAGGATGGCGGCATTGAGATCGACCTCGGCGGCCGGCGCCGCGCCAGCTTTGGGTATCTGCGGCTGCGCACTGCCCTCGCTGGTTGTACCTGAGGCGGCGTCGAGCGGCCGGTAACGCACCTCCACTGGATAGGTGCGCCCCGACACCTGCAGCACGGGCGCGCCGCCGAACCAGGCGGCGAAGCGCTCCGCCTCCAGGGTGGCGGAGGAGAGGATGAGCTTTAAGTCCGGCCGCCGGGGCAGCAGCAGCTTGAGGTAGCCGAGCAGGAAGTCGATGTTGAGGCTGCGCTCATGCGCCTCGTCCAGGATCAGGGTGTCATAGGCACGGAATTCGGGGTCGGACTGGGTCTCCGCGAGCAAGATGCCGTCGGTCATCACCTTGATACGGGTGTCAGCGCCGAGGTGATCGGAAAAGCGCACTTGCCAGCCGACGAAGCCGCCCAGACGCGTGCGGGTCTCCGCCGCCAGGCGCGCGGCCACGCTACGCGCGGCGATGCGGCGCGGCTGCGTCATACCGATCATCCCCGCCCGCCCGCGTCCCGACTGCCAGGCGATCTTGGGCAACTGGGTGGTCTTGCCCGAGCCGGTCTCGCCGCAGACGATGATCACCTGGTGTTGCGCGAGGGCGGCGGCGATCGCTTCACGCCGTGCCGAGACCGGCAGTTCCGGAGGGAACTCGATCTGCGGCTCGAGATCCAGGGGGGGCAGTAGCGGTGGCGTGGACATGGCCGGGCATGATACCGCTAGCCGGCGGCCAGCGTCGCCTGCGCGGCGCCACATGGGCTACACTGCAGGCGTGCCCGATCCCGTCTCACCTCGTCTGCACCCCATGCTCCGCCTGCTCGCAGCCGTGCTGATACTGTTCGGCGGTTCGCAGCCGCTGTGGGCCGCCTGCCTCGCACTGGGGGGGTTGAGTGTGCCCTACGCCCCACCCTGGCAGCGGGGCAATCCCGAGGAGGAAGCGCGCCTCGAGAGCGCCATCCTGCGCCATGCGGGCGAAGCGGGTAGCTTCACGCTCCTCATACCCTGGCATCACCCGCGCCTGCGTCTGCCCCCCGAGCGCTATTTCGTGCAGCTGGAGACGATTTGGCGCTTCCAGTATGGTGATCAGGCCGAGCTCGACTGGCTTGAGGTGGGTGGTCGGCGCTGGCGCCTGCTGCGCCGGCCGAGCGTGGAACGAGAAGATGCCGTGGTGTTCCAGCTGGTGACGGTGCATAAGCAACAGGCGCATCACGTCCTGGCCTATGCGCCCAAGACGGCCGCGCAGTTACCGGCGCCGGTCTTGCGCCTGCTGGCGGAGATGAGCGCTGCCGCCCCGGCCTGCCCGCCGTATGCGCCCGCAGACGAGGTAGAGGTGGCAGGCCGCAGCGCTGCAAGCAGCGTCGAGGGCATTCGCCCGGCAAGCCCTGCCCCGCCAGCTCCGGCCGCGGCGAGCGCGCCGCCCGGCTGGCGGCTTACGCAGACGCTGCGCCCCCGGATCGGGCCGACGGACATCGACCAGCTCATGGCCCTGGAACAGCGTGCCCTCGTTGCCGACGGCGGGATCACCGGCATCGCGCTGGAGGGGGCAGAGCACGCGCTCAAGGCCTTCATCGAGGGCTTCCTGTGGGAGGAAGGCTTGCGGCGCCGGCCGGTCAAACGCCCCTTTGCACGTGCGTGGCACCTGACCTGGGAGCCGCCGCCGCAAGTGTGGCCACAGGGGCAGCGCGCGCGCCTTAGCGTGCGGCTAGCGGCCGAGAGCGAGCCGCTTGTGCTCGACGTCGCCCTCATCCCCCTCTGTGGCCCTGCCGAACGGCTGTTGCAGCCGCTCGCCGGCCAGCAGATCCAGCAGGCCGACGTCGAGGAGCGCCTGCGGGACCTCAGCGCGGCCTGCCAAGCGGTGGCCGTGGCGGGTACCCAGGCCGAGCTGGCCCTGAACAGCGCCCAGGCGGCCTCGAGCCTCGACCTCATGCCGCCCGATCCGAGCGGTCTCAGCCAAGATCAGCCGGAGCTGATGGTGCTGAGCCTGCGGCCACGCCTCGGCGCGGGTGCGGGCAAGGCCCTGCTTGACAGGGCGGCGTTTCACTACATCTACCGGCGACAGCGCGCTGCCGCGCCCTGATTGGTGTTGGCGCACATGGACCTCTGGCACCACTTCGCCGTCTCTGGCGTCGAGACCTGGCTGTGGCTGCCGCCGCTGGCCGCCTTTGGCATTAGCCTCTTCACCAGCATGGTCGGCATCTCCGGCGCCTTCCTGCTGCTGCCGTTTCAGGTCAGCGTGCTCAGCTTTGCCAGCCCAGCGGCCTCCGCCACCAACCTGGTGTTCAATCTGCTGGCCATTCCCGGCGGCATGTACCGTTATGCACGCGAGCGGCGGCTGTTTTGGCCGCTCGCCCTCCTGATCACCGCCGGCGGCGCGCCTGGTACCGTCGTCGGGGCGTGGCTGCGCAGCCACTGGCTGGCGCAACGCGCCGCCTTCGAGCCCTTTGTGGCCATCGTCCTGGCCTTTCTTGCCTGGCGCATGCTGGCGGATGTGCGGCGCGGGCAGCCAGCCGTCACCCCAGCAGGGGCGGTGCGTCTGACGGCGTGGCGCGGCTGGCGGATGCATTTCCGTCACGGCGATGCGGAATACGCCTTTGGCGTGCCGTCCATGCTTTTCTTTTCCTTCCTCGTGGGGGTGATCGGCAGCGCCTATGGCATTGGCGGTGGCGCCTTCATGGTCCCCCTCTGCATTACCCGCTACCGCCTGCCGGTGCACGCCATCGCTGGCGCGACGCTCACCGCCACCTTCCTCACCTCGGTCATCGCGCTCATCGCCTACAGTCTGCTGCCGGCCCCGCACGGGGTGGCCGTGCGCCCAGACTGGGCCCTGGGGCTGGACTTTGGCCTAGGCGGGCTGCTAGGGGCCTATGTTGGCGCCCGCCTGCAGAAACGGCTGCCGCAGCGCCTGCTCAAGGGCATGCTCGCCCTGCTGCTCATCGGGCTGGCGTTGCGCTACGGTTGGCCGGGCTGACGCCGGCTGCCGGCGCCTCATGCTCCCGGCACAGGCGCTCGCCGTCCTCGGCCGTCAACGCCTCGCCGGTGAGGCCGCAGCGTCCGCCTCCTGCCGCCGCGGCGAGAAAATGGCGGCAGGTGCGGCAGGCGCCGAAACTCCTGCGCCCTGCCGCCCGCTGCAAGCGGCGCAACATGTCGGTGAGCGCTGCAACTAGCCCAGCGGGCAGCCCCTCTGCCGCCTGCGCCCAGCGCTCCACATGCCCTGCCTCGATCGCCTGCGCCAGCGACCTGCCTAAAGCGGTCAACTCGAGCCGGACCACCCGGCGGTCCAGCGCGTCCTTACGTCTTGCCACGAGGCCCTTGCGCTCGAGCAGGATCAGGCTCTGAGACACCGTCCCCTTGGTGAGCCCGAGATACTCGGCCACGGCCAGGGGGGTGTTGGAGTAACGGTTGGCGCGCGCCAGGTAGAGGAGAATGCGGGCATGCACGGCCACTAGCCCGAAGTCCGCCACGGCGGCCTTGAGCTGCGACTCGGAGAGGTTGCCGAGCCGTTCGAAGAGATCGAGCAGGCGCAGGATGTCATCAGCCATAACCGGACTGTAGCGCTTCGAAACCATCTTGACAACGATGAACCGGCGCGCTATGTGTATCGTATCGATACTATCGTATCGATACCACTGCATCTGCAGTGTCTGGTCATAGAGGAGGACATCATGAAAACGCTACTCAATGCACTCACGCTATCGCTCGCCTTCGCCAGCCCCGTCGCCATCGCCGACGGTGTGGACTATCCCCATGGCTATCGGCACTGGACCCATGTCAAGAGCATGATCCTGGAGCCCGGGCACCCGTTGTACGCCGCCTTCGGCGGCCTGCATCACATCTACGCCAACAGCCAGGCGATGAAGGGTTATCGGAGCGGGAAATTCCCCGACGGCGCGGTAATCGTCTTCGATCTCTTAGAGGTAGATCGCAGCGGCAACGCCATCGCCGAGGGGCCGCGCAAGGTCCTCGGCGTGATGCAGCGCGATGCGCGCCGTTTCAAAGACACCGGCGGCTGGGGCTTTGAGGCCTTTGCCAAGGGCGATGCGAAACAGCGCCTGGTTGGCGAGCAAGCCAAGACGGCGTGCTTCGGCTGCCACGCCGAGCAGGCCGGGCAATCGGGCTACGTGTTCAGCGCCTGGCGCGACTAAAGGCGGGCTTGCAGGGGGCATCGTCCACCGTGCCGGCTCGCCTCAACGGTTCAAGTAGCGCCGGTCGTCGAAGGTGGCGACCCACTGCGGGCGGTAGACCACCAGCAGGGTGACGACCATGCCGGTGACGAAGGCCTCGCTCCAGGCCATGAGCAGATAATAGGGCAGGTACTCGCGCAACAGGTATTCCATGCTATAGGCCCCGATGGCGGCGGCGAACGCGGTCGAGGCGAGCCCCACCGCGGACACGGCCGCCGCCGCACCGAAAAAGGCGTTGAGAAAGATATAAATGAACATGTGGTTGGGCAGCCGGCTATCCACCAGTCGGTAGATGCCCCAACTCACCAACACCGGCACCCCCCCCATGAGCATCAGATTGGCCGGGTAGGCCTTGTACTGCCCGTCCCACAACGCCAGCAGTGCGGTAACCAGGGCAAGGGCGAGCAAGGCGAAGGCCGGACGGAACATGAGGGTGAGTGCCGTCGCCCCCAGCAAGTGGAAGTTGAGCCCCGGTTTGATGCCGGTACGGATCAGCCACAGGGCCAGCACCGCCACGCTGGCGCCGAGAAAGACGTTCAGGTTGTCCCGATCTTTGAGCATGTGCCAGCGGCAATGGCGTACATGCCATAGCGCTGCCAGGCCAAAGATGAGCCACAGGGCGATGGCGAGCGCGTCGGGGATGAGGTCGGACACGATATTCATGCGCTCGGTTATAATAATGCGTTGTACGCATCCGTTTCAGCCACCGATCCCCCTCGTAAGGGAAACGCTAAGCAGAATTGGCTCGAGCGGGCGCATTGCCGCGTTGCGCGGTGCTTGCTCCTTCGCCCAACTACTGGTCATGTCTCGCGGCTTGCGCTCCGTGCGCCTTGCGCTCAACCCCGCTTGCGGCTGTCTGCAGCGCTTTCATGGCGCCCATCCCAGGCGTCGCGCCGTGCACGGAGGCGCCGGTTGCGCCCAAGGCGCCCGCCCGACGCCGCGCGGTCTCTATTCCCCGGCCCATGGCGGGGGGTAGCCAGGGCGCTGCCGCCATGCCGGTCATGAAACTCGCCTTGTTCGATCTAGACAACACCCTGCTTGCTGGCGATTCCGACTTCGAATGGGCCCAGTTCCTGATCGCCAAGGGGGTGCTCGACCGCGAGGTCTACGAAGCGCGCAACCTGGCCTTTTATGAACAATACAAGGCCGGCACGCTGAACATCCACGAGTTCCTCGATTTCCAGTTAAAGCCGCTGTCACGCCACCCGCGCGCGCAATTGGACGCCTGGCACGCCGAATTCATGCAAAGCCGCATCCTGCCCATGATCGCGCCCGGCACAGCGGCACTGCTTGCGCGCCATGCTGCGCACGAGCGGGTCATCGTCACCGCCACCAATCGCTTCGTCACCGCCCCCATCGCCCGCCACTTGGGCGTGGCGCAGCTCATCGCCACCGAACCGGAGGAGGTGGACGGTGAATTCACCGGCCGGGTAGTGGGCACTCCCGCCTTCCGCGAGGGCAAGGTCATCCGTGTCACGGCCTGGTTGCAGGCGCGTGGCTTGCGCTGGGCCGACGTCGAGGAGAGCTGGTTCTATTCCGACTCTTTCAACGACCTGCCCTTGCTCGAGCGGGTCAGCCATCCGGTGGCGGTGGACCCAGACGACCGCCTGCGCGCGCATGCCCTCGCGCATGGCTGGCCGGTGATCAGTCTGCGCGGTTGAACGTTCGGCAGCATGGCCAAGCCCGCTCGTCCCCCTTTGACGACCCGTGGCCGCAGGCGATGGGCAGGCCTGCCTGGAGCCTTGCCTCCGACGCCATGACGAGACTGCCGCACGAACGCGAGCTGCGCAGTCGCGTCCGCCTGCTCAGCGTGCTGTTGGGCAAGGTGCTCAAGGGCCAGCTCGAGCCGCGCCTGTACGCCACCCTGAATGAGCTGATACGCGGTTTCTCTGCACTGCACGAGCAGGATCGGCCACCGCGGCTTGAGCGGCTGCTCGAGCACATCAACGCCCTGGCACCGGCCGAGCTCACTCAGATCATCCGCGCCTTCAGCATCTACTTCAGCCTGCTCACGGTGGCGGAGGAGATCTGGGGTCTGAAAGAGCGGCAGCGCGCGGTGCAGCGTGCCGGCGGCATGTGGCGGGGTTCCTTCCACGACGCCTTGCTCGGGCTGAAGACGCAGGGTGTTGAGGCGGAGGCGCTCGCCGCCCTGCTCGATCGTCTTCTGTACATGCCCGTGATCACCGCCCACCCCTCGGAGGCCAAGCGGCGAACGATCAAGACGGCGCTGCAGCGCATCTTCCAGTCCATGCAGGACCTGGATGATGCGCGCCTGCGCGGCTTTCACCGCGAGGAAGTGAAACAGCGCCTTTTGAACCAGATCCAGGTGCTGTGGAAGACCGACGAGGTGCGCGCCCAACGGGTGGAGGTGCGCGACGAGGTGGCGAGCGGGCTGTCCTATTTCCCGAGTTCCCTGTTCAAGGCCGTGGTGCGCACCTATCGCAACTTCGGCCAGGCTTTGAGCGACGTCTATGGGGCCGAAACCGCCAGGCGGCTGGGGGTGCCCAGTTTTCTGCGCTTCGGCTCGTGGATCGGCGGCGATCGCGATGGCCACCCCCTCGTCACCGCCGAGGTGACGGCGCTGACCTGGTGGCTGCAGGCGCGTACTGCCCTAGAGGAGTACCTGCGCCGGCTGGAGGCCCTGATGGATGAGCTGACCTTTTCCCTCAGCCTGTGTCAGCCATCGCCCGCCTTCCTCGAGAGCCTTCAAGCCGACGCCCCGCACGCCGAGCAGTGCTTCGCCGCCCAGCCCGAGCGTTACCGGCAGGAACCCTATCGGCGCAAGCTGGCGATCATGCGCTACCGCCTGCGGCGTAACCTCGCCGGCGTGCAGCGCGCCATCGACGGCGAAGAAGACGAGGCCTTCGCCTGGGGTTATGCCAGTGCGCAGGAATTCCTGTCCGACCTATACCTGATCCGCGATTCGCTCATCGCCCATGGCGATGGCGGGGTGGCCGAGCAGGCGCTTACCGACCTCATCCGCCTGGTGGAGACCTTCGGCTTCCATCTGCTGCGGTTGGACGTGCGCCAGGAGGCTGGCCGCCACACGCAAGCGGTGGCCGAGATCCTCGCCTCCGCGCTGGGCATCGACTACCTTGCCCGCACCGAGCCGGAACGGCTCGAGCTGCTCGCCACCGCCCTCAGCAACCCGGCGGCAGCGGCCTACGATCCAGGCAGGCTCTCTGACGACACGCACGAGACCCTGCGCGTGTTCCACTTGATCGCCCGCATGCGCCGCGTATTGGGGCCGGAATGCTTCGGCCGCTATGTCATCTCCATGACGCATGCCGCCAGTCATGTCATGGAGGTGATGTTCCTCGCCTCGCTCGCGGGTCTCGTCGGCCGCACCGGCGCCCAGTGGCACTGCCATATCGGCGCTAGCCCCTTGTTCGAGACCATCGAGGACTTGAACCGGGTGGAGCAGGTGCTTGCGCAACTGTATGATCTGCCCGTCTACCGCGCGCTGCTTGCGGCCTATGGCGAAGGCCAGGAGGTCATGCTCGGCTACTCCGATTCTTGCAAGGACGGCGGCATCCTGGCCTCTGCCTGGAAGCTCTATGACGCGCAAAAACGCATCCTCACGCTATCGCAGGCGCGCGGGATCCCCTGCCGGCTGTTCCATGGCCGCGGTGGGACGGTTGGTCGCGGCGGCGGGCCCACCCACGATGCCATCCTCGCCCAACCGCCGGCAACGGTGCACGGCCAGATCAAGTTCACCGAGCAGGGTGAGGTCTTGTTCTACAAATACAACAACACCGAGACGGCGGTCTACGAGCTCACCATGGGCGCCTCTGGCCTGCTCAAGGCAAGCGCCCACCTCGTGCGCCCACGTGAGGCGGAGCAAGGCGACTACCTGCGCATCATGGACGAGATCGCCAGGCTGGGCGAAGCGCACTACCGTCGCCTGACCGAGGGCACGCCTGGATTCTTGGATTACTTCTACGAGGCCACACCGATCCGCGAGATCGCGCTGCTCAACATCGGCTCTCGCCCCTCGCACCGCAAGAAGCAGGACCGCTCGCTCAAATCGGTGCGCGCGATCGGCTGGGTGTTCGCCTGGGCGCAGTCGCGCCATACCCTGCCAGCCTGGTATGGCATCGGCACGGCCCTCGAGAGCTGGCGCGGCAACGACCCTGCGCGGCTGGCGACGCTGCAACGCATGTATCGGGATTGGCCCTTCTTCCGCACCCTGCTCTCCAACGCCCAGATGGCCTTGGCCAAGGCCGACATGGACATCGCGCGCCAATACGCCGCGCTCTGCGAGGATCGACAACAAGGCCAGGCGATCTACGCGTTAATCGCCGCCGAGTACCACCGCACCTGCCGCCAGATCCTCGAGGTGGCCCAGGCGCGCGAGCTGCTGGAGGAGAACCCCGACCTCGCCGTCTCGCTAAAGCGTCGGCGCCCCTATTTGGACCCGCTCAACTACATCCAGGCGGCACTACTCGCCCGCTTGCGCGCCGCGCCTGGCGACGAGAATCACCCCAGCCCATGGCTCGGGCCATTGCTGCGCTCCATCAACGCGGTGGCGGCGGGCCTGCGCAACACCGGTTGAGCCGCGGCGGGCATCAGGCATTCGCCCGCCGCTCGCGCCAGTGCCGCGCCGCCAGGACGGCAAGGGTAATCGCGGTCAGCGGCAGGACGAAGAGGCCCATGACGTCGCTATAGGTCGCCAAGGCGGCATGCCGGGTCGCGAGCAGGATCAGGTAAGCGGTGTAGGCCAGGTAATAAGCGAAAAAGAGCCCCCCCTCCCAGCGGGCGATCAGATTGCCGGTAAAGAAGATCGGCAAGCAGGCCACGGCCACCGCCACCATTACCGGCAGGTCGAAGGCGAGCAGGGCTGGTGAGACGGTCAGGCTTGTCGGCGCGACGGCAGCGGACAGACCCAACACGCCCAGGATGTTGAAGATGTTGCTGCCCACCACGTTGCCCACGGCGATGTCGCGCTCCCCCCGTACAGCGGCCATGACCGAGGTGGCCACCTCAGGCAGCGAGGTGCCGGCGGCGATCAGGGTCAGGCCGATGACGAGTTCGCTCACCCCCAGGTCACGCGCGAAGGCGACGGCAGCCTCCACCAGCCAGTCCGAGCCCAGCACCAGTAGGCCCAGACCGCCCAGGATCAGCAGCGTCTGCACCGACCAGTGCCGGTCCCAGCGGCTGTCGGCACTGGGCAGGGCCTCGGCGTACTCCGCCATGATCTGCGCCGTCTCGCGTCGGCTGGCGCGGATGGCATAGACGATGTAGGCCGCTAGCCCCAGCGCCAGGGCGATGCCCTCCCAGCGCTGGAGGCCGCCATCGACCGCCAGCGCCCAGAGCAGCAGTGACACCGCGATCATCAACGGCACCTCGCGGCGAATGAGCTGCTGATGCACCACCAAGGGGGTGATCAGGGCAGATAGCCCCAGGATGAACAGGATGTTGAAGATGTTGCTGCCCACCACGTTGCCGAGGGCGATATCGACTTGACCGGCCCAAGCGGCGTGCACCGAGATGGCCAGTTCCGGCGAGCTGGTGCCGAAGGCCACGACGGTCAACCCCACCACCAGCGGGGAGATGCCGATGGTCAACGCCAGGCGTGAGGCGCCGCGCACGAGCAGCTCGGCACCGAGGATGAGGGCGGCTAGCCCAAGGACGAACAGGAAAAGGGTCATGGACGAGGAGACGGCTTGTGAAAAGGTGGGCGTGGGCGGCCGGGGCATCGGCAGCGGTTGACATTGAATCCCAAGCCTTGATCCCGATCAAGAGGGTGTATAAGTCCAGTACCTTTGGCACTCGGGCGGATAGCTGGAGGAGGATGAATAAGGGTGGTTGTTGACCGAGGCACGGGTAGTGATCGCTGGGTGTTGTTGAAGATGCGCCCGTCGGCGAGTTTCTGGTTGAACAGTGCCAGGTCGGCAAAAAGCAGGTCCTCGTGGTCGTCGATGAAGGATGCCTGGATGGTGCGCTTCAAGTTCGACGTGGGCGTTCATTTTGGGGGTCTTGGGGTAGGTGTGACCGCGTGCGATGTTGTGTTGCTTGAGGGTATCGGCAAAGGCGGCCTCGAATTCGCTACCGTTATCCGACAGCAGCACCTGGGGCTTGGCAGGTAGCAGGCTCAAGGTTGCCTGCAAGGCGGCCCAAGTGTGCCGAGTGGCCTTGCTGGGCAAGGCGATGGCCACTGCCAAAGCGCTGGCTGGATCGATGCAGGTGAGCACGTAGCGCTCAAACACCAGCGTATGCGCTTGGGTGGTATCGACGGCAAGGCACTGCAGGGGGGGCGGTGCGCACGCCCTTTGGCTTGCGCGGCTTGAGCTGAGGGCGTTGTGGGTCTTAGGTGTTGCGAGGCGGTCGATGCGCGCGGGGGCGTGACGCATCTTGTCGGGTGCAGCCGCGATGATGCGGCCGAGGGTTGACACTGAGGGCAGGCGCAGGCCGTGCTGGGCGCACCAAGGCTTGAGCAGCACATCAAGCTTGTCTTTGCCGAGGTTGGGGTGCAGGGTACGCAGTCTGCGGATTTCGGCCGTAAGGCGCTCATCGTACCGAGGTTGGCGTAGGCGCTTCAAGGCGGCAAGAACGCGCAGTCAGCGCCGCTGGATGGCCGCTCAAGGCGCGGTCGGCGCAGCAGGCGGTGTGTAGTCCATGACCAGCGTGCCCAGCCGGGCCGAGAGCCCAAAGACGGGAGCCACGAGCCGCCGCTTGCCCTCAGCGCCTGGCAGAACGCTAACCTCAGCCGTGGCGAGCAACGCTGCCGGATAGAGGGCGGAAAAATCGCTGCCCTGCCAACGCTTGTCGCTGGCGAGCACGATCTTGCCGTCTTGGGCGGCCAGCACCACGCGCTCGACCCCCTGCAGGCGCACCAAGGCGTTGAAGAACTGGTCGACCTGGTCGAGGTTGTTGCGGATCAGTTCCCCCCGCACCGCCCAGGCCAGGGCTGTGCCGAAGCGGCGTTGCGCAGCCTCGTCCTGGCGGGCGGTGAAATCCTTGAGCCGTGCGAGCAGGGCGGCCCTGTCCGCCTCGAACTTTGCGCTCAGCGCTTGGCGTTCGCGCTCGAGCCGCGCCTCGGCGGCACCGATGGCAACGCGCGCCCAAATGAAGACGACCACCAGCAGCACGACGAGTAGGAGGCTCACCCACAGGGGGAGCTTGGTCTCCCGCAGGATGGCGAGCGGCTGGCGTTTTTGCGGCAGGTGTTGTGCCTCTTCGTAAGGTTCGGTCATGGCGCTCCTCTCTCGGCCAAGCATGGTGCAAAGATGTGCCGGCTACGGTCAGCGGCCCAGCACTAATAGGGGGTTCAGGCCCTGTCGCCAGCAGCCGCTTGCGGTCGGAACAGATTGATCAGGTCCCCCGGCATGGGGAAGACGATGGTGTTGGAGCGATCGGTGGCGATGGCGGTCAGCGTCTGCAGGTACCGCAGCTGCATGGCCTGCGGGGAGGTGGCCAGCATCTGCGCGGCGGCGATGAGCTTCTCGGCCGCCTGCAGCTCGCCCTCGGCGTGGATCACCTTGGCGCGCCGCTCGCGCTCGGCCTCGGCCTGCTTGGCGATGGCCCGCACCATGGATTCGTCCAGATCGACGTGCTTGATCTCGACGTTGGAGACCTTGATGCCCCAGGCGTCGGTCTGGCTGTCCAGCACCTGCTGGATGTCCAGGTTGAGCCGCTCGCGCTCGGCCAGCATCTCGTCGAGCTCGTGCTTGCCGAGCACCGCGCGCAGGGTGGTCTGGGAGAGCTGGCTGGTGGCGGACATGAAGTCCTCCACTTGCAGGATGGCGCGGGCCGGGTCGACGACGCGGAAATAGACTACGGCGTTGACCTTGACCGAGACGTTGTCGCGCGAGATCACGTCCTGGGTGGGGACATCGAGAACGATGATCCTCAAGTCCACCTTCACCATCTGCTGGATCCCCGGGATGACCAGGATCAGCCCCGGCCCCTTCACCTTCCAGAACCGGCCCAGCATGAAGATCACGCCGCGCTCGTACTCGCGCAGGATGCGCAGCGAGGAGAAGAGCAGAAACAGCAGGAGGATGAGGAAGCCCAAACCGCCGAAATCGAACATATCAGTCTCCTTTGTGGGTTATGGGGGAGGGGAATGTGAGGGGCATAGCGGATCGCACTTCTGCCTCACTCTTCAAGCGGTTCTACGTCCAGGGTCAGGCCTTCGACCCGTTTCACCCTGACCCGGCTGCCGCGGCTTAAGGGACGGGGGCAGCGAATGCGCCAGGTCTCGCCATGTACGCGTGCCCAGCCCTCGGTCTGGCAGTCCTCGAGCAGCGTGGCCTCGGCCCCCACCAGCTGCTCCGCGCCGGTGACCACTGGCCGGCGGCGTGCCTTCAGCGCCATGCCGACGACGAAGAACATGAACAGCGCGGTGCTCGCCGCGAGCGACAGGATCAGTCCCCAAGGCAGGCCGTAGCCCGGCACGTCGGTATCGATGAGCATCACCGAGCCGACGATGAAGGCGATGAGCCCGCCCAACCCCAGGATGCCGAAGCTGGGCACGAACACCTCGGCCACCATGAAGGCGATGCCGATCAGGATCAAGGCCAGGCCGGCATAGTCCACCGGCAGCATGTTGAGCGCGAACATGGCCAAAAGCAGGCTGATGGCGCCGATGACGCCGGGCACACCGAAGCCGGGGTTGGCGAATTCATAGATCAGGCCGTAGATGCCGATCAGCATCAGGATGTAGGCGATGCTCGGGTCGCCGATCACCGCCAGTAGGCGGCTGCGCCAGTCCGGCTCCAGGGTGGTGGGGCTCACCCCTTTGGTGGCCAGTTTGACCTCGCCCTGGGCGGTGCGCAGCACGCGGCCGTCGAGCTTGGCCAAGAGATCCGCCAAGTCCTCGGCGATGAGATCGATCACCTTTTCCTTCAACGCCTGTTCGGCCGACAGGCTCACCGCCTCGCGCACCGCCCGCTCCGCCCATGCCACGTTGCGGCCCCTGAGCTCGGCCAGGCTGCGGATGTAGGCCGTGGCGTCGTGCACCTGCTTGCGGGTCATGGCGTCAGCCGAGGGCATGGGTGCCTTGTCGGGCTTGTCTCTGGCCGCCTTGTCCTTGCCGCCCCCCTCTTTAGCCGGTGTGTCCGCCGGCTTGTCCGCCTCGGGCTGCGGCCCGCCGATGCCGATGGCCACGGGCGTGGCGGCGCCCAGATTGGTGGCCGGGGCCATGGCGGCGATGTGGCTGGCGTAGAGGATATAGGTGCCGGCGCTCGCCGCGCGCGCGCCTTGTGGATAGACGAAGGTCGCCACCGGCACCGGCGAGGCGAGGATGGCCTGGATGATGGCGCGCATGGAGGTGTCGAGCCCGCCCGGCGTGTCGAGCGCGACCACCACGAGCTGGGCCCCCTCGTCGGCGGCGCGCTTTAAGCCACGGATGAGGTAATCCGCGCTCGCTGGACCAATGGCCCCCTGCACGGTGAGATGGATCACTGGCCGCGCCTGTGCGGTCGATAGCGCGCACAGCAACAGCAGGCAGAGCAACAGGCGTCGAGGCATGTGGTCGGAGTGGCAACAGGGTTCGTCGTCCTATGCATTCTAGCCCTCCTTCGTTGCCCGTGCGTGTCGGTGCACGTGCTCGGCCGCAAGTAGCGACGCGAGCGAGCGGCACGGTTTTCGCCGCTGGCCGTCTTATGCTCAAATCCCAGCTTTCATCGCCACAAGCCTCGCTAGCCAATCAACCATGCGCATCACTGTCGCCGAACTGATCGTGGGCTTCATGCAGCGCCTGGGCATCGAGGCGGTCTTCGGCATGCCGGGGGCGCACATCCTGCCGGTGTATGACGCGCTGTACGACAGCCGTATCCGCACCGTGCTGGCCAAACACGAGCAGGGTGCGGCCTTCATGGCCGGCGGTTATGCCCGCGCCAGCGGCCGAGTGGGGGCCTGCATCGCCACCGCTGGCCCCGGCGCCACCAACCTGGTCACCGGTATTGCCAACGCCTATGCCGACCGGCTGCCGGTGCTCGCCGTCACCGGCGAGACCGCCACCTATATCTTCGGCCGCGGCGGCCTGCAGGAGAGTTCGGGCGAGGGGGGCAGCGTCGATCAAGCCGAGCTGTTCCGGCCCATCACCCGCTACCGCAAGCTGGTGGAACGCACCGACTACCTGGAGGCGGTGCTGAACCAGGTCGCCGCCACCCTCCTCGACGATCTGCCCGGCCCGGTACTGCTGAGTCTGCCCTACAACGTGCAGCGCGAGGCGGTGGACGCCATGATTCTCGATCGGCTGCACATCCGCCCTCCCGCCCGTGGGCCACGCCTCAGCGCCGCCCAGGGCGAGGCCCCGCCGAACGATGGTGTAGGTGAGGAGGCGATCCGCTCTTTGGCGCGCATGCTCATCGAGGCCCGCCAGCCGGTGATCATCGCCGGCCACGGCTGCCTGCGCGCCGGCGCGCAGGCCGAGCTCAGCCAACTTGCGCACACCCTGAGCATCCCCGTTGCCACCAGCCTCAAGGCCAAGGGGGCAATGGACGAGGCATCCCCCCTAGCCCTCGGCAGCCTGGGGGTAACCTCCAGCGGCGAGGCTTACCGCTACATCGTCGAGCGCGCCGATCTGCTGCTCATCCTGGGTGCCAGCTTTGGCGAGCGCACCAGCTACGTCTGGGATGCCGAGCTGCTGGCGGGCAAGCGTATCGTGCAGGTGGATCTCGATGCACGCCAGCTCGGCAAGGTCTTTCGCCCCGACCTCGCCATCCAGGGCGACATCCGGGCGGTGCTTGCCGCCGTGCTAGGTTATCTGTCGAACGACTCCGAGCGACCGGTTGGCTCATCCGCATCCATCGAACATGCGGTACCCGGCGACTACGCCCTGTTTCGCGAAGGCTTTGCCACCGTGCGCTATTTCTTCGCCGAGCTGGCGCGGCATTGCCCGCGCGACACCCTGGTGTTCGATGACAACATCATCTTCGCGCAGAACTTCTACCGCGTCGGCGGCAACAACCGCTATTTCCCGAACACCGGCATCTCCGCCCTGGGGCACGCGATCCCCGCCGCCCTCGGCGCCCGCCTGGCGGCGCCCGACGGCAGTCGCGTCTTCGCCATCGTCGGCGACGGCGGTTTCCAGATGTGCGGCATGGAGCTGATGACGGCGGTCAACGAGGCGCTGCCGCTCAATGTGGTGCTGTTCAGCAACGGCACCCTGGGCCTGGTGCGCAAGAACCAGTTCCAGCACTACCGCCAGCGCTACATCAGCTGCGACTTCGTCAACCCCGACTTTGAGCTGATGGCGCGCGCCTTCGGCATCGCCTACCGGCGTGTGCAGTGCGCGGCCGACGTCGATCGGGTGTTCGCCGAGATGGACCTCAGTGGCGGCATCAACCTGATCGAGATCGTGCTCGCGCGCGACCTGTTTCCCAACTACTCCTCGCGGCGATGAGGGCGCGGCACGACTTCGTCATCGTCATCCCGGTAGCCGATCGACCCCGCCAGCTGGCCGCCTGCCTGGAAAGCTTGAGCCGCCTGCTACAGCGCTTTCCCTATGGCGGCGAGGTGAGCGTGCTGATCGTCGACGATAGCCTTGATGCGGCGGCAAGCCGTGAACACGGCGCGCTGGCCGCGGCGTACCGCCGCGCTGGTCTAGCGACGCAGCATCTGGATCGCGCCATGCAACGCGCCTTGCTGGAGACCTTGCCCGCCAGTTTGCGCGCGCGGCTTGCCGGCGTCTTGGGCCCGGCCACTGACGACTGCAGCACGCGCCTCGGTGCCTCCGTCGCCCGCAATCTGGCCTATTTGTGGCTGAGCCGCCTGCCGCCGGCGCCGCGACCGCGGTTATTCTGGTTCGTCGACAGCGACGAGCGCTTCGAAGTCTGGGTCGAGACCGCGCAGGGCGATCAGCCCTACGCGCTCGACTACCTCGGCACCCTCGACCACCTGTTCAGCGCCCAGACGATCGAGGTCCTGACCGGAAAGGTGGTGGGCGACCCGCCCGTGGCACCGGCGGTGATGGCGCGCACACTGCTAGAGGACGTGCTCGCCTTCCTCGCTGGCCTCGCCGATCAAGCGCCAGAGGCGCCCTGCAGCTATCACGGCAGCCGCCCGCATGCCGACGGCGCCGCCTATCACGATATGGCCGACCTGTTCGGTTACCCGCCCACGCCAGCCATGCCCTATCGCTGCCCACTTACTGGCGGTCACGATCACGCGGCCTGCCTGGCCCACCTTGCTCGCTCGCTCGAGCTGTTCTTCGACGGTGTCCACCCCACCCGCCGCAGCGGCTACGTGCCTGGCGACTCGCTACGCCTGACCCCAGGGCGTACCGTCTACACCGGCAATTACGTCATCACCGAATCGGCGCTCAGCTGGTTCATCCCGTTCGCCGCTCGCAAGCTGCGCATGGCCGGGCCTGCGCTCGGGCGGTTGCTCAAGGCGGCGCTCGGGGAGCGCTTCGTCTGCGCAAACCTGCCGCTTTGGCATGGTCGCGCCCTAGACGAGCTGGGTGGCTCGGAGTGTCGGCCCGGTGTCGAGCGTAGCGCCGCCGGCGTGGACTTGAGCGCTGAGTTTGAGCGTCAATACTTCGGCGATGTGCTGCTATTCACCCTCGAAGCGCTGATCGCGCGCGGCTACCCCGACGCGCCGCTCGCCGCATCAGTGCTACAGGAGACACTTCAAGCGGTCGAGGCGCAGCTCAATGGGCGCTATCTGGCGCAACAGCACGCCGTCGCCGAGCGCATCGAGCAACTCAAGGCCTGGTGCGCGCAGCCCGGCCAGCGCTGGCTCGCCCCTGCCGCCATGCAGCCGACGCAGGCGGCCCTGGCGCGTTTCATCCGCGACCTCGCGCGCAACTTCGGCCCGCAGGCTACCCCTTGGCTTGCGATCAACGCGCCCGGCTATCGGCAGGCACAGCTTAATGCGTTGAGCGCATCCCTCGCGCGCTATGCCGACGAGCGCATCGCCTGGCAGGAGGCGATCGGTCGGCGATGAACGTCTTCGTCCTCACCGCCGGCCGTAGCGGCTCGATGACCTTCATCGCCGCCTGCCGCCACATCACCAACTACAGCTGCGGTCATGAAAGCCGGGTGCACCTGATCGGCCCGCAACGGCTGGCTTATCCCGAGCGACACATCGAGGCCGACAACCGGCTGGTTTGGTATCTGGGGCGTCTTCACGCCGCCTATGGCGACCGCGCCTACTATGTGCACCTCGAGCGCGATCCCGACGCCTGCGCGGCAAGCTTCGCCCGGCGCGCCGATTTCGGCATCATGCGCGCCTGGCGCGAAGGCGTGCTGCTCGGCGGCGAGGCTGGGGTTACGGCGCATGCGCTCGCCCTGGATTATCTCGACACCGTGCAGGCCAACATCGCCCTGTTCCTGCGCGATAAATCGCATGTGCTGCGCTTTCGCCTGGAAAACGCGCGTGCGGATTTCCGCGCCTTCTGGGACTGGATCGGTGCCGAAGGCGACCTCGCCGCCGCCCTGGCGGAATGGGACCTGCGCTACAACGCCTCGACCGACGGCTGAGGCCGCCGCTCGAGGATGGCGCACCCCCGTTCGGTCTTCACCTCGTCGACGCTGAACTCCGGGAACTCGCGCCGCCAGCGCGTGAGGATCGCCTGCTCATCCGGCCGCGCCGCATCGTCGAGAAAGAGCGTGCAGTGCGGCTTTAGCCGCGCATAGAGCAGCGGCAGCGCCGGATAGCGCGCCTGTGGGGCGGACCGGCCGGGCGGCCCATCGACGACCACGACATCGACCGCCGTATCGGGTAGGCCGGCCAAGTCATACCAGGCATGGGTCTCGCCGCCCAACGCGTATGGGCGCAGCGGGGCCTCCAGCACGGTAGCGTGAGCCTGCAGGCCATAGCGCTCGAGCTCGGCGCGGCTGCGCGCAGCATGTTCCGGGGCATGTTCCAGGCTGAGCACACGGCCCCTGCCATTCAGGGCGCAGCAGCGCGCGAGCATCAAGGTAGATAGCCCGCTGCCGCACTCGACGATCATAGCCGGGCGGACGGCAAGGACGAAATCGACCAGCAAGGTGAGGAAGTCGGCGCCCGCGCTCCAGTGGCGCACATAGGGCAGGCCGCGACTCAGGCCCAGGCGCGCGCCCAGATCGAGATAGGCCTTTAGCTCAGCGACGCGCCGCCGGAATTCGACACCGTTCATGCGGGGATCGCGCGCTCGCTACAAGCGGTCGGGCCGCACGGCCATCCAGAGTGGGAACAGCAGCCAAGGCCGGCCTGCGCTGGGATTGTCGTGGGGTGGCCGCGCTCACCGTGTGATCGCGCGAATTGGAACGTCGGTATGCCCCCCCAGCCGGGGGGTGAGGTGCGACGGTACACATCGGCGGACCTCAATCTGCCGCTACCGTCACCAACCGCGTATGGCCGAACCCTTTCGCGTAGTCGATGATCGAGATCACGTGCGGCTCGACCCTGACGAAGGCGATCAGGGCCGGGTCTTCAGGCTCGGGCATCTCGGCCCACTGGGGGAATTTACGCTTGAGCAGTGTCTGGGCGTGCAGACGCTCATCGGGCTCGGTGACCACTTTGGCCGTCCCGCCGAGGGAGAGCCCCTGGATGCGGTTCCAGTCTGCTTCGTCCCGGTCTATGGTGGCGGAGACCTTGTCACAGCGGCTGATATTGGCCACCTTCTGCCCCTTCGGATCGCAGGCGAAATAGAGGCTCAGTCCGTCATGGGCATAGGCCACGGTGGTGACCTGTGGCCAGCCGTCGGGACGGAGGGTGGCGAGGGACATCACGTTGTGCCTGGCCAGCAGGTCGAGGATGAACTGGCGGTCGCTTGCTTGCATACCGAGCTCCTGGCTTACGCGTAACTGCACCAACTTAGGCCAGCTTGCGATCGGACTCAAGCTGGGCCCAACGACCGCCGCCAGCGCTACCCCCAGCAAGCGGCAGGATGGGGGATGGTTAACAGGCCGCGGCACAAAAGACAAGGCCCGCCAAGGCGGGCCTTGTCCTCTTGCCCTGCGACTCAGATGAATAGGCAGATGTCGGATTCGCCGGCGAACTCGAAGAACGTGGCTGCGCCGCCGTATTCGATACCGTCGATGAAATCGCTGTGCTCGAAACCGAACAATTCCACGGTCATCTGGCAGGCGATGAACTTGACGTCTGCCTCTTGGCACAAGCTCCTCAACTCGGGGATGGTGGCCACGCCATTGTTCTTGATGGTTTTCTTCATCAGCGCCGTGGCGAGCGATTCGAAGCCGGGCACGATGGCCTGCACCGCGTTGGGGATGTTCCAGTTGATGTCGCGGAACCATTTCGGCCCAAACGGCATCTTCATCGGCATGCCCGGGTTACCCAAGGGGCTGACCTTGAGGTCGGACACGTCCTTCTTCAGCAGCTGCAGACCGTAGAAGGTGAAGAAGATCTGCGTCTGATAGCCCAGCGCCGCGGCCGTGGAGGCCAGGATGAAGGGGGGGTAGGCCCAATCCAGGGTCCCCTTGGTCGCAATGATCGCCAGCTTTTTCTCGTCCATCACACCACCTCGAAGTTGAGTTGCCTTGCTCGCCCCTGCAGGCGGCTATCGTTTTACTTCTTGCGGATATAGAAGGTGAATTCGCCGCCGCCTTCACTGGAGGATAACAGCTCGTTGCCGGTCTGCTTGGCAAAAGCGGCAAAGTCCTTGACGGAGCCCGGATCGGTGGCGACGACCCGGAGGATCTCGCCCGAGGCCATTTCGTTCAGGGTCTTCTTGGTGCGGAGGATGGGCAGGGGGCAGTTCAGGCCACGTGCATCGAGCTCTCTGTGGAAATCCATTCGGGCTTCTCCTTCAAACAGATTTACAAAAGCGTAGCAACATTAAACTAGTTGCAAACTGAATGCAACCAGCATAACGCATACGCTAGCCACACCGCGGCTCGCTACTCAGTCGCGCCCCGTGTGGGCGTCAAAGACTCACTTGCGCCAACGGCGTAGTGCATCAGGAGAGAGAGGTTATCGGCCGACCGGAACGGGCCCAAGCCTGAATACCGCCAACAAGGTTATGCATGTTGCGGTAACCCTTGGCCGCCATGAAGGCACAGGCTTGCGCGGAGCGGGCGCCAGAGTTGCAATAGAACACCACCGGTTTGTCGGTGGGCACTTCATCCGCACGCAGGGGCAGCAGATGCAAGGGGATGTGGACGGCGCCATCGATCACGCCGCGCGCCACCTCGGCATCAGTACGCACATCGATAAGATAAAGCCCCGTGTCTTTGTTGGCATCAAGAAAATCCACGTCAACCTCTTTGAACGCGTACATGCCGTACATGAACACTCCTATTGATATATCAGTTTACGCTAATATACCAATATACGAATTCTTGCATGATTTTCAAGCCGCGCACCCCCCATTTCCTATTTTCTTTGTTCAGAGTTCAGCGCACCCAACGCCAACCAAAATCCAAAGGCAAGCCATGGGTGAGCGCGGTAGTCGTCTCTCAGCCCAATGTGGGCCTGAGCTTCGGCCACAACTGCAAGGAGTGTATATACGCTTGATTAAACCCACCCAGCCACAAGCAATTTGGCAACCGCTGGCCCACATGTATAGCTTGGCGGTAGTGGCCATATAGCGCGGCAGGCCGATGGCGAGCAGAAGAATGATCGAGCAGCCACGCATGGCCTGGCCAGCAGCGCAAACGGCCGGCCAGGCCAGCCGCGTTGCGGCCTGAAGCTCAAGCTCAATGGGCCTGCACGCCGGGGCCGAAGAAGCGGTAGCCAAGCCGTAACTGACGGCTCAGCTCGAAGCGCTTGCGATCGTCGGCAGCGACGAAATCCCGCTCGATGCGGGCATAGGCCCGCTGGGTCCAATCTCGGTCCAGTAGCAGATCGGCCACCCCTTCGGCCCAGCTGAGCTTGTCGGCGGGGGTCTTGAGGACCTCGACGCAGGCGTCCATCACTGGGATAATCTCGGAAGCAGGCAGCTCATAGCTCCTCATGCGGCGTGCAAGCTGCAGGCACTGCTCGGCGCTGGCACAGGCCTGGCCGGCGCGCGAGAACAAGGCCTGCGCTTGCGCCTCGTCGCCCAGCTCGCGGTAGAGCTTGCCGACATGGGCGAGGGCAAAATGGTCTTTGGCGCGGCTGGCGGCCTCCGCGAGCAGCTTGGCGGCCCACTGACGGTCGCCCAATGCCTCCAGCACGGTCTCGGCCAGTTTGGTCCAGTCATAGGGGTTGTCGCCGGCCTGGGCGGCGCGCGCCTCGAGATAGGCCTTGGCGCGTTCGCGACCGAAGGCAGCGTCCTTGAACTCGCGCGCGGCGGTGAGCACGATCTCGCGGAACCAGACGAAATCGGTCGCGCTGGCCACACTCTCTTCGAGCAGCTTGCCCAACCACGTCTTGTCGCCCAGGCGCTCGACGGCCAGGATCAACGGCTTGAAGCGACTGAAATGGAAGCCATCGGCGCGCATCAACGCCTCGGCCGAACCGAGCAGCTTGGCTGCGTAGGCGGCGTCCTCGAGCTCTGCCATCACCCGGTCGGCCAGGGCGATGAACTGCTTGACCGTCTTGGCCTGCGCCTCTTGGTTCTGGATCTCGACGTATTTGGCCTGATTGGCCTCGCGCTTGGCCAGTCGTTCCTTAAGCCGCGCTAACCGCTCGGCATCGCCGGCGGCGTGTTGCTCCACCGCGGCGACGATGCGACGCATGTCATCCAAGCTGTTGACCGACTCTTCGGCACGCGTGAGCATGGCGCTCACGCCAGCGGCATCGCCGGCAGCGGCGTACGCCTCCGCCAGTTGCAGGAACTCGCCGGTGGTGCTGGCGATCTCGCCGCCCTTGGCGAGCACCTGGCGGGTGAATTCGGCATTGCCCTTGGCCGACTCCAACACCTGCATCAGCGCTGTGAAATCCTTGGCCGAATCCAGGGCCTTGGCATAAAGGCTGCCAGCGGCAGCGGGGTCGATCTCGGCCATGGCGGCAGAGAGGGTGATGAGATCGGCGGGGCTGGCGTACTTTTGCGCCCCTTCAGCGATGATGGCCGCTGCCTTGGCCGTGTCGCCCAGGTCGGCGGCAACGCGCTTGGCCAGGCGCGCATAGTCGGCGGCACGGCCGGCCTTGGCCTTGATCTTGTCGTAGATCTGTCCGAGCAGCTCCGCCGCGGTCTGCCCTAGCTCGCCGGCGACCACGCGCGCCAGACCGTAGAGCTCCTCGGTGGCGGAGATCTCCTTGAGCGCACTGGAGAGCGCCTTCACGGCAGCGGCGGCATCGCCGGTGACCAGCAGGGTGCCGATGCCGGCGGCCACCTTCTCCTCGCCACTCATGGCGAAATCCTGCCCCTGTTTGAGCATCTGCGCCGCGCTGTCGGCATCGCCCAAGGCCTTGTAGCCTAGGGCAAGGGTGATGAAATCGGCGGTGAACATCGCCCCGCTGGCCGTATCGTCGAGGAATTTCTTCGCCCCGGCGTCAGCGGTGAACTCGGGTCGAGACAGCAGCTCCTTGGCGTAACCAATGTCGGCCGGGGCGTCTAACGCCTCGCGGGCCAAGGTATACAGGTCTTCGGCGCCCTTACATTGGGCGGCGCGGGGTTCCAGGGTGTCCCGGGTGGCCATGGCGAGTCTCCTGATCGAACTGGCAAAGCTGGAATTTTAACGGCCCATGCTGGGTATGACCGTCAGCGATTTTTATCCATGGATAAAATTCCCTAAGCCACTGCCCATTCACAAGACATAACGCGCCAGATCCTCGCTCGCAGCGAGGTTGGCCAGGCGGGCGTCGACATAATCGGCATCGATGGTGACGGTCTCACCGGCACGCCTGTCGGCCTCAAAGGCAAGGTCGTCGAGCAGCCGCTCCATGACGGTGTAGAGCCGGCGTGCACCGATGTTTTCGGTGCGCTCGTTGACCTGCCAGGCGATCTCGGCGATGCGCCGGATCGCCTCGGGCGTAAATTCCAGCTTCACCCCCTCGGTCTCCAGCAGGGCTTGATATTGTTGGGTAAGACAAGCGTCGGTTTGCGTGAGGATACGCTCGAAATCGGCGACAGTCAGGCTTTGCAACTCGACGCGGATGGGGAAACGCCCCTGCAGCTCGGGGATGAGGTCGGACGGCTTGGTGAGGTGAAAGGCGCCGCTGGCGATGAACAGGATGTGGTCGGTCTTCACCATGCCATATTTGGTCGAGACCGTCGCCCCCTCAACGAGCGGTAGCAGGTCACGCTGCACCCCTTGTCGCGATACGTCCGGTCCATGCGTGTCACCGCGGGCTGCGATCTTGTCGATCTCGTCGAGGAAGACGATGCCGTTTTGCTCGAGGTTGCGCATGGCCTCGGCCTTGATCTCTTCCTCGTTGATGAGCTTGCCCGCCTCTTCGTCGATGAGGATCTGCATCGCCTCGCGGATGCGCATCTTCTTTTTGCGCGTGCGCCGGCCGCTCAAGCTCTGGAACACCCCCTGCAGCTGGGTGGTGAGCTCCTCCATGCCAGGGGGGGCGAAGATCTCCATGGTCGGCGTAGGTGCGGCGAGGTCGAGCTCGATCTCCTTATCGTCGAGCTGGCCCTCGCGCAGCAGCTTGCGGAATTTCTGCCGCGTGCCGCTGTCCTCGCGAGGCTGCTCGGGCTCACCCCAGGGCTCGCGCGCCGGTGGCAGCAGGGCGTCGAGGATGCGCTCCTCGGCCGCCTCCTCGGCGCGGCTGCGCACCTTACGGGTGGCCGCCTCGCGCGCCTGCTTGACGGCGATCTCTGCCAAGTCGCGGATGATGCTATCCACATCCTTGCCGACGTAGCCCACCTCGGTGAACTTGGTCGCCTCCACTTTGATGAACGGGGCGTTGGCGAGTTTGGCCAGGCGCCGGGCGATCTCGGTCTTCCCCACGCCGGTGGGGCCGATCATGAGGATGTTCTTGGGCGTGATCTCTTGGCGCAGCGGCTCGGGCACGCGGCTGCGGCGCCAGCGGTTCCTGAGCGCGATGGCGCAGGCGCGCTTGGCTTCGTCTTGGCCGACGATGTATTTATCCAACTCGTGGACGATCTCCTGTGGCGTCATCTGGGTCATGGTCATCCACCAACTTCACAATGTAGCGGCGTCTACCCATTGAAGCCTTAACAAAACAAAAGACATTGCTGCGCCGACAGCCAAGCCTGCCCAGTATTGATGTTGACAGCTTGCTGGCTTCGACGCGCAAGATCATTAATTCTGCCAGCGTTTAGGTCTTCGCGCACCAGGCATCGCATTGTCAGATGCCATGTCTGAATCCGCAGTAAGGTATGCTGCACGCCATATCGAGCGAAAGACTCTAGCGCGTTCCGCGGCGCCGTTGCCCAAGCTATCCAGCGCCCTAGTGCATGAGCCGTAGCAACCCCCACACGCCGATCAGGGCTACCGTCAAGCCGACCAGGCGCTTGAGGCGCCGGTCGGACAACAACCGCCGCAGCCGGTCAGCCGCCCAGCCCATGGCCAACAGGTTGGGCAAGGTGCCCAGACCAAAGGCGAACATGAGCCCAGCGCCTGGGAGCATACCCCCGCTGGCTAGGGCCGAGACCAGCACGCTGTAGGTCAGACCACACGGCAGCCACCCCCAAAGCCCGCCCGCCAACACGGCTTGCGCCGGGCTACGGATGGGCAGTAGCCGCGCGAGCACCGGCTGCAACCGCAGCCATAACGCGCCGCCGGCGCGCTCCAGCGCCAGCACCGCCTGGCTCAAGCCAGCCAGATAGAGCCCCAGCAGGATCAGCACCCCCTGCGCGACGACGTAGAGCCCCTGCTGCACGGGCAGCAGATGCTTGGCAAGGAAGGCGGCGGAGCCAATCAGCCCGGCCAGGGCTCCGGCCAAGGTATAGCTTAGGATACGGCCGAGGTTGTAGCCGAGATGGAAAGGCCAAGGCTGACGCGCACCACCCTGCAAGGACATAGCCGCGACGATGCCGCCGCACATGCCTGCGCAATGGCCGCCACCGAGCAGTCCGACCAGAAAAGCGGCAAGCAATGAGAGCTCAGGCATAATGGGGTGAGGGACGAGCCACCTGACGATGGCGGTGTTTGGACTCGCCTCCAGGCTACCTATTCGCAGCGCATGCCGGCTTCGATCCAGCTCGCCACGTGCTGCTGCCAGGTGGCTAAGCCGCCGTCGACGGTGGGATAGTGTCCCGCTGGGGTCATGCCGGATTCGAGGGCCCAATGGATGCGCCTATCGTGCAGCAGATGCGCACGCAACCGATGCGTCGCATCGCCGGCTCCGGCATTGCGTTTGATCAGCTCACAGGTCTCGCGCGGCCCCAACCCCGACCAGTCCAGCCGCGCGATCGGCGCCTGCCACTCGCCGCCTTGCAGTCCCGTGAGCGCCGGCTGATGGCAGGTATCGCACAGGTAGCGGTTGCGATGGGTGGTGTAGGCCAATCCCTGGCTGCGCCGGCTATTGAACTGGTGGCAGGTCAGACAACGCGGGTGCTGGAAACTGGCGTACAGGGTTTCGGCAAAACGCCCGCCTCTCGCCCCCACAGCCGGCGAGGCAGGGTTCGCAAGGAGCAAGAGCAAGGCCATCAGCAGCCGGGGCGCGGCGCTCATGGGGTGACCCTGCGCACGAACTGGGCCCGATAGGCGGCATAAGTGGAGGTCATGGCCAAGGGCAAAAACAGCAGCAAGCCCAGCCCAAAGGGGATGATGATCGCCACCAAGCCAAGCAAGGCGAGCAGCAGGCCATACACGAGCAAGGGCCGCCAGTTCACCAAGCAGCTCCAAAAGCTCCAAAACATGGCCTTGCCGGCAGGAAAGTCCTCGAACAAGGCGAGCGCTGGGGCAAACCAGGTCGCCATGAGTACCGGCACGAATAGCAGGGTGCCTGTCAACAAGGCCGGCATGGCCTGGTCAAGCAGGGCGCGCATCTGCTCAGGGTCCATCTCCTGCGGTTGCAAGGACAAGGCAAGCAAGCGCTGCACCGCATCGCCCCCGATCAGGGCCATCACCTGCCCCACCAGCAGATGCGCGGCCAGATAGACGATACCGATGACGAGCAGCGCATTGCGGCCCCGATAGAAGCCGGCACCGAAGTGGATCAGGCCAGTCGGCTCTCCCCGCTCGGCGGCCTCGGCTGCGGCCATGTAGGCCGCGACCAGGAACGGCGAGGCGAGCTCGAGGGCCAGGGGGCCGATGAGCGGGATCAGGCTGATACCGAAGGCGGCCAAGAAAAAGGCTGCGCTCATGCCCATCCAAGGCACGACAGCAGGGATGAACAGGCGATAGCCTGTCTTCAGCCATTCCATCGCCGCCGCGGCCGGCGGCCTGGTCACGGTGAGCGCGGTCATACCCCTCGCGACGTTACGCGGCGTGCGGCGCACACCTGCGGCTCGGCCAAGGCATGCCACCGCCAGCGCCCGGCCACACCTTGCGGTAGCGCGTCTAGAACGCGAAGATCAGCCACATGGGCACCATGAAATGGGGCGACAGGTCGTCGTGCCGGACGAGCTGGCCGTCGCCGCGGATATCGATCAGATAATAGGGGCGTCCGTGCGGCGGCGTCACCTTGATGGCATAGAGGCGGCCGCGGATGCGGTATTCCTCCACCTTGTCCTCACCGCGCGTGGTAATGGTGACCTCCGGCAGCAGCACAGCCTCCTCCACGCCCGGCGGCGGCGGGATCTCGGGCAAGGGTTGCCGTTGCGACGGTTGTTGGGCGTGGGCAAGGCCGCAAAGCAGCAACCCGGCTGAGAGCATGAATAGGGGGCGCATGCGAAATCCTTCGTACATCGGTTGGCGCATTGTAGCAACTCGCTCAAGCTGGGCCGACGCCAGCGCAGCGCTCAGAGGTTGAGCAGGATCTCCCGCTCTTGCACCGAGGGCTCGAAACCGCGCCGCTCGTAATGCTGGAAGATGGCCTCCACCACCTGGTCGGGATCATCGATCACCTGGATGAGCTGCATGTCCGCGGCGTCGATCATGCCCTCGCGCACGAGGGTGGCGCGGAACCAATCCACGAGTCCCTGCCAGAAGCGACTGTGCACGAGGATGATGGGGATGCGACGGGTCTTGCCGGTCTGCACCAGGGTCAACACCTCCATCAGTTCATCCAGGGTGCCAAAGCCGCCAGGCATGATCACGTAGGCGACCGCGAACTTCACAAACATCACCTTGCGCGCGAAGAAGTGGCGGAAGGTCTGACTGATGTCTTGGTAAGGGTTGGCGCGCTGCTCGTGCGGCAGCTGGATGTTCAGGCCGACGCTCGGGGATTTGCCGAAGTATGCGCCCTTATTGGCCGCCTCCATCACCCCTGGCCCACCGCCCGAGACGACGGCGAAACCGGCGTCGGAAAGCTTGCGCGCGATCACCTCGGTCAGCACGTAGTAGGCGTGATCTGCTGGGATGCGCGCCGAGCCGAAGATGGACACGGCTGGCCGGATGGGCGCCAGGCGCTCGGTGGCCTCGACGAATTCGGCCATAATCTCGAACATCCGCCACGACTCCCGCGCCGAGATCTGCGCCTCGTGACTATGGCTGGGGTCGATGAGAGGAGGAATCTTGTTGTGCATAGAGGGTGACCTTTGACTGAAACGCTGCTGTTGGTGGACGGTTCAAGCTACCTGTACCGCGCCTTCCACGCCCTGCCCGACCTGAGAAACCGCGCGGGCGAGCCGACCGGCGCGCTCTATGGTGTCATCAACATGCTACGCCGGCTGCGGCGGGAAGTGCCGGCGCAGTATGCCGCCTGTGTATTCGACGCCAAGGGTAAGACCTTTCGCGATGAATTGTATCCGCAATACAAGGCGCATCGTCCAGCGATGCCGCCGGAACTCGCCGCCCAGATCGAGCCGTTGCACGAAACCATCCGTGCCCTGGGCTGGCCGCTGTTGATGATGGACGGTGTCGAGGCCGACGACGTCATCGGCACCCTCGCCCGCCAGGCCGAGGCGCAAGGTCTGCGCGTGCTGATCTCCAGTGGCGACAAGGACCTGTGCCAGCTGGTGAGCCCGTACATCACCGTCGTCGACACAATGGCGAACAAGACCTACGACCCGGCCGGGGTGCAGGAAAAGTTCGGTGTGCCGCCCGAGCGCGTGCTGGACTGGCTCACCCTGGTGGGCGATGCAGTGGACAACGTCCCTGGCGTCGACAAGGTCGGCCCCAAGACCGCCAGCAAGTGGCTGACCGAATACGGCAGTTTAGAAGCGCTCATTGCGCACGCGGGCGAGATCAAGGGCGTGGCAGGGGAAAACCTGCGCAAGGCCCTGGACTGGCTACCCAAGGCGCGGGCGCTGTTGGCGGTGCGTACCGATCTCGAACTGCCGATTACCCCCAAAGACCTGCGTTGGCAGCCGGCGGACCGCCAACGGCTGGACGAGCTGTTCAACCGCTTTGGCTTCCGCTCCTGGCTCGGCGAGCGCCCAGCCGCCGACGCCGACCAGCCTCAGCCGCTCGCCGGCGGCGCTAGTCCAGTTGGCAGCCGCCGTCAGTACGAGACCATCCTCGATATGGCCGGCCTCATGCGCTGGCTTGAGCGGATCAAGGCAGCGGAGCTCGTCTGCCTCGATACCGAGACCACCTCCCTCGACCCCATGCGGGCCAGGCTCGTTGGCCTGTCCTTGAGCGTCAACACGGGCGAGGCGGCCTACATCCCGCTCGCCCATCGTTATGCCGGCGCGCCCGAGCAACTGCCCCTGGCGACCGTTCTCGAACGGCTCAAACCCTGGCTAGAAGATGCGGCTTCCCCCAAGCTCGGCCAGAACCTGAAATACGACTGGCATGTGCTGATGAACCATGGTGTGGCGCTCAAGGGCATCAAGCACGACACCCTGCTCGAAAGCTACGTGCTCGAGGCCCACGAGCGCCACGACCTGGACAACCTCGCCGAGCGGCACCTGGGCGTAAACACCCTCAAATACGAGGAGGTCTGCGGCAAAGGGGCGGCGCAGATCGGCTTCGACCAGGTGGACATCGACCGCGCCACTGCATATGCCGCCGAGGACGCCGACCTGACACTGCGTCTGCACCGTGCCCTGCACCCCAAGGTCAAGGCCGAGCCTGGCCTCGACTTCGTCTACACGCGCATTGAGATGCCGCTTCTGCCCGTGCTGGCGCGCATGGAGCGCACGGGTGTGCTGCTCGACTGCGAGCTGCTGCGCCAACACTCCGACACCCTGGCGCACGAGATGCTAAAGCTCGAACAACAGGCCTACCAGGCCGCAGGTCAGGCCTTCAACCTCAACTCGCCGCGGCAACTGGCGGATATTCTCTTCAACCAGTTGGGACTGCCAGTGTTGAAGAAGACACCCAAGGGGGCCCCCTCTACCGATGAAGAGGTATTGGAGCGGCTGGCGCTGGACTTCCCCCTGCCCCGTCTGATCCTCGACTACCGGGCTTTGAGCAAGCTCAAATCCACCTACACCGACAAGCTGCCGCAGATGGTCAATCCGGCCACCGGTCGCGTCCACACTACCTATGCCCAGGCGGTGGCGGTCACGGGCCGACTGTCGTCGGTGGAGCCCAATCTGCAAAACATCCCCGTGCGTACGCCGGAGGGCCGCAGAATTCGCGAGGCCTTCATCGCCGCTCCGGGTTACGTCATCGTCTCGGCCGACTATTCGCAGATCGAGCTGCGCATCATGGCCCACTTATCCGGCGATGAGCGCCTGCTCGCCGCCTTCCGTGCCGATGCCGACATCCACCGCGCCACTGCCGCTGAGGTGCTCGGGCTCGACCCAGAACAGGTCACGCCGGAACAGCGGCGCATGGCCAAGGCGGTCAACTTCGGCCTCATCTACGGCATGTCCGCTTATGGCCTCGCCGCCCAGCTCGGCATCGAGCGCAGCGCGGCGCAGCACTACATCGACCGCTACTTCGCCCGCTACCCAGGGGTGGCGCGCTACATGGAAACCACCCGCGAGCAGGCCCGGCAGCGCGGCTACGTCGAGACCTTGTTCGGCCGACGGCTATATCTGCCTGAAATGAACAGCGGCAATCCCGCCCGCCGCAGCGCCGCCGAGCGCGCCGCCATCAACGCCCCCATGCAGGGCACGGCGGCGGATCTGATCAAACTGGCGATGCTTGCGGTGCAAGGCTGGTTGGATGCCGAAGGCTTGCGCAGCCGTCTCATCATGCAGGTGCACGACGAGCTGGTGCTGGAGGTGGCCGAGGATGAGCTCGAGCGCGTGCGGGCGCGGCTACCCGAGCTCATGTGCGGTGTGGCTGAGCTCGCCGTCCCGCTCAAGGCCGACGTGGGCGTCGGGCCAAACTGGGAGGCGGCGCACTAGGGCGAGCGGGAGGGTGTAGGCAGCGCATGCCGTTGGCGTCCCCGGGCCGCTCAGACGCCCCGCAGCAGAGCCTGGATGTCCCGCTCCAACAAGGCTGGGTCGCCCAGGTTGAGCTCTAGCAGGCGACGCAGCTCGGTTACGCTGTCGAGATCGATGCGCCTACACTCGAAGCCGGCGTAACGGCCGCTTTGGTAAACCAAACGCGCCTCCATATCAATCTTGACGTCGCGCCCCAACTGGATGGAAACCTGATAGGTCTGCCTCGGATTGAGTTGCCAATCGGTGTTGGCGACAAGTAGACAGCCTTTGAGGGATAGGTCGTGTAGCTGGCAAGGCCATTCTCCCTCGGCACTGAATACCCTGGCACGGGCATCGTGCAGCACGCGGTGAAAACGCCTCCGGTCCTGCTGCATAGGGCGACCGCGCCTCCCGCCTAAGCGGTCAAGGTCTGCACCCCTGTGGGGGTGCCGAGCAGACACACGTCGGCGCGGCGGCGGGCGAATAGCCCATTGGCGACCACCCCCACGATCTGGTTGATCTCGCCCTCCAACGCCACTGGGTCGAGGATGTTGAGGTTGTGCACGTCGAGGATGACGTTGCCGTTATCGGTGGTGAACCCTGCCCGCAGCACCGGTTTGCCGCCGAGCTTGACGAGCTGGCGGGCAACATAAGCGCGCGCCATGGGGATCACCTCGACGGGCAGGGGGAAGCGGCCGAGCACATCCACCAGCTTGGTCTGATCGACGATGCAGACGAACTTTTTCGCGCAGGCGGCGACGATCTTCTCGCGCGTGAGGGCGCCGCCACCGCCCTTGATCATGGCGAGGTGGCGCGTGATCTCGTCGGCGCCATCGATGTACACCTCGAGCTCACCCACCTCGTTGAGATCGACGACATGGATGCCGTGGCGCTTGAGCCGCTCGGCCGTCGCCACCGACGAGGCCACGGCAGCGTCGATGCGGCCCTTGACATGGGCGAGCTCATCGATGAAATAGTTGGCGGTGGAACCGGTGCCGACACCGATGACGCCGCTAGGGACGTACTCGATGGCGGCGCGGGCAACGGCCCGCTTCATCTCATCCTGATTCATGGTGTTTCTCTATCCAGTTGTCGATAAAAGCCTGACAATAGCATTCACGGTGCGGGCGATGTTGGCACGCAGGTCTGACTGCGGCAGCGCTGCCTTACCCCGCCCCCCCAGAGCGGGTGTCTCGGCTCGGACGTTGCCCAGACGATGCTGGGCATGAAGCTTTTCACTACCCTAACGCATGACGGACTATTTGGAAAGGATCCTGCTCGCCCGCGTCTACGACGTGGCCATCGAATCCCCGCTGGAAGCGGCGGATAACCTGTCGCAACGCCTAGGCAACACCGTGTGGCTCAAACGCGAGGATCTGCAGCCCGTATTCTCCTTCAAGCTGAGGGGGGCCTACAACAAGATGGCGAACCTCGCACCGCAACTGTTGAAACGGGGGGTGGTGGCGGCCTCCGCTGGCAATCACGCCCAAGGCGTGGCCCTGGCCGCGCAGGTGTTGGGTTGCGAGGCCACCATCGTCATGCCGGCCACCACACCCCAGATCAAGATCGATGCCGTCGCCAAACGCGGCGCCCGCGTCGTCCTGCACGGCGACTCCTACGACGAGGCCTATGCCCAGGCACGCAGCATCGCCGACGCCGAGGGCAAGACCTTCGTGCACCCTTACGACGACCCCGATGTCATCGCCGGCCAAGGCACCATCGGCATGGAGCTGCTGCGCCAGGCCCGCCATCCCCTGCATGCCGTATTCGTGCCGGTCGGCGGCGGCGGCCTCATTGCTGGCATCGCGGCTTACCTGAAACGCCTCAAACCGCAGATCAAGGTCATCGGCGTGGAACCGGAAGACGCCGACGCCATGGCGCGCTCGCTTTGCAAGAAGGCGCGCATCGTTTTGCCCCAGGTGGGCATCTTTGCCGACGGCGTGGCGGTGAAACAGGTCGGCGAAGAGACCTTCCGCCTCGCGCAGCTGTACGTGGATGAAGTCATCCGCGTCGACAACGACGCCATTTGCGCCGCCATCAAGGACGTGTTCGAGGACACGCGCTCCATCCTCGAGCCGGCGGGTGCCCTGGGCGTGGCCGGTCTGAAGGCCTGGGTGGCGCGCGAGGGGGTGCGCGATCAACACCTGGTGGCGATTGCCAGCGGCGCCAACATGAACTTCGACCGCTTGCGCTTCGTGGCCGAGCGCGCCGAGGTAGGCGAGAAACGCGAGGCCATCCTCGCGGTGACGATCCCGGAGCGGCCAGGTAGCTTCAAGCAGTTTTGCGCCTTAATCGGCGGGCGGGTGATCACCGAATTCAACTACCGCTACGCCGACCCCGAGGTGGCGCATGTCTTCGTCGGCATTCAGGTGCACGACCAGGACGAGGTGGAAGGCATCAAGCGCAACCTCAGCCAGCATGGCCTGCCGGTGTTGGACCTCACCGACAACGAGATGGCGAAGCTACACATCCGCCACATGGTCGGCGGCCGCGCCCCCCAGGCGCGCCACGAGGTGATCTACCGCTTCGAGTTTCCCGAGCGGCCCGGGGCGCTGATGCGCTTCTTGAACAGCATGAGCCATGACTGGAACATCAGCCTCTTCCACTACCGCAACCACGGCGCCGATTATGGTCGCGTGCTGGTCGGCATCCAGGTCCCGCCTGAAGAGATGGCGCAGTTCCAGCAGTTCCTCGACGGCCTGGGCTATCGGTACTGGAACGAGATGCGCAACCCGGCTTACAAGCTGTTCCTGGCCTGAAGCGGCAGGGGCGCGCCGTGCCCGCGAGGCAGGCCAGACGGGAGGCGATCGCGGCCCGGCCTGCGGTCTTACTTGTCACTTCGCGGCAGTGGCCGTTCCAGCAGGGTGCATGCACGCCCGCGTCAACCCATGCAGGGTGGCGCGGCGAGACGACACCGCAGGCGCTCAGCCCTGCTGCTCCGACTTGGTCTTGCAGGTACTGATGCCGAAAGGCAGATAGACCGGACACCAGCCGATGGCACCCGTGGCGAGGGGGACCACACCAATCCAGGCCCAAACCGGGCCACCCATGGCAGCCCAAACGATGAGGGCCAGGCCCACGACGATGCGCAGAATGCGGTCGATACTGCCGACGTTGGTCTTCATCACGTCCTCCTTTCATCACGCTCACCAGACGTCATCCCATCTTACCAAAGTCTTGCGTCGTCTCGATGACCAGGCACAGCGCGTCAGCCTCGGTGGGCGAGTCGCGAGACGGTCAGCGCAGTGCTGCTTCGATCGCGGCCACGCGTGCGGCCTTGAGCGCAGCGGGGAGGGCAGCAGGGGTCACACGCCTCGCCAGGGCCCCGGCATCGACGTTACGGGCGGCAGCAAGCGCCCGGGAAAGTCGCTCCGCAGGCACGAATGGCTTGTTTTCCCAGCCCGGACGGCCATGAAAATCCGCCGCACAGGCCTCAAGAAAGGCCTTCAGACGCCCTGGTCGGCGAAAGGCATCGCAACGTTCGAGCAGATCGAGCAGCGCGGCAGCATCGAGCTGCTCGGCTTGGTGGGCGAGGCCATGCCAGCGCGTCACCGTCAGGGCAAGCTCGCGGCAGTCGGCGGGCACTCGCAAACGCTCGCTCACCGCCCTCACCGCTGCCACCCCGGCTTGCTCATGGCCGGTGTGATCGGGCCAGCGCTCGGGCGGGGTGAGCCCCTTGCCGACGTCATGCAGCAAGGCGGCATAGCGCACGGGCAGGTCGTACCCGGCGCGTGCGGCCCAATCCAAGACGCGCAGGAGGTGGTCCCCAGTATCGATCTCGGGATGGCTCACCGGGTTCTGTGGCACGCCGAATAGCCGGGCCACCTCGGGCAACAGGCGATCGAGGGCGCCGCAGTCTCTGAGCACCTCGAGCATGCGTGCAGGGCGCTGCTCCATCAAACCCCGCGCGAGCTCCTGCCAGACCCGCTCGGGCACCAAGGCGTCGACCTCGCCGGCCTTGACCATCTGCCGCATGAGCGCAAGCGTCTCCTCGGCGACGCGGAAATCACTGAGGCGGGCAGCAAAGCGGGCCACGCGCAGGATGCGCACCGGGTCCTCGGCAAACGCGGGCGAGACGTGGCGCAACAGCCTGGCGCGCAAATCTGCCTGGCCTCCATAGGGGTCGATGATGCGGCCCGCCGCGTCCTCGGCCATGGCATTGATGGTGAGGTCACGCCGGCGCAGGTCCTCCTCCAGGGTGACGTCGGGTGCGGCATAGACCTTAAACCCCTTGTAGCCGCGTGCGGTCTTGCGCTCGGTGCGTGCCAGCGCGTATTCCTCCTGCGTCACAGGATGCAGGAAGACGGGGAAGTCCTTACCCACGGGTTTGAAACCCAGGGCGACCATCTCCTCGGGGGTGGCGCCGACGACGACATAATCGCGATCCTTGACCGGCAGGCCGAGCAGACGGTCGCGCACCGCGCCGCCGACGGCGTAGACGCGGATGTGAGCGGGGAATCGCATGCCGCTGCGCGCCTTGCGCGAGCGCTCACTATGCAGCGCTAGCGGCGCGCGAGCCGGCGGTAACGGTCATAACCGAGCCGGGGGCCAACGCCGTGCAGGTAGTCGATCACCGCCTCGAGCGCCGTCGGCTGGCCGAACAGGGCAGGAAAGCCCGCGGGACAGACGTTGTCGGTCTGCATGGCATAGTAATTGTCGCGGGTCATGAGCTTCTTGCCCGGCTTAAGCTCCATCAGCCGAGCAAAGAGATAAGACTGCGCCGCGTCGAGCGGGATGATCCAGCGCTTGAGCCCCAAGGTATGCGCGGTCAGCCGCACAAGCTCAGCCAGGGTGTAGACCTTAGGGCCGCACAGGCTATAGACCTGACCAGAGGTCGACGGCTCGTCGAGGGCCGTGGCGAAGGCGCGTGCCACATCACCGACATAGACCGGCTGGAAACGGGCGCTGGCGCCGGCGAGGGGTACGACGGGCGCGAGCTTCAACACCTCGGCAAACAGGGACAGGAAGCTATCGCCCGGCCCGAAGATGACGGAGGGTCGAAAGGCGGTGACGGCCAGGCCAGTTGCCCGCCCGATGGCCATCACCTCGGCCTCGCCTTTGGCTTTGGTCTGCTGATAGACGCTGCGCGAAGCCGTATCGGCGCCCAAGGCGCTCATGTGCAGCAGGCGCCTGACGCCGACCTCGCTGCAGGCTTGAGCAATGCGGCGGGGCAGCTCGACGTGCACGCGCTCGAACTCGGCCGGCGTGCCATGGAGGATGCCCACCAGGTTGATGACGGCATCCATGCCTTGCAGCAGGGTGCGCAGCGTGGCAGGGTCGTGGACATTGGCCTCCTCGACCTCGACAGTAGGCAGGACCGTCAGATCGAGGATGCGCTGGCGACGGCGCGTCGGCACCCTCACCTTGTAGCCACGCGACGCCAGCAAACTGACCAGGTGGTGGCCGACGAAGCCGCCACCGCCGATGACACAGAGTTTTTCGTGTTTCATGATGCTCGGGCGGAATCGGGAACATGTCGATATTCTACCCAGACAATCAGAACCTGTGCCTGCCTGGTCAGACTTTGGCAGTTATAGCATGTCATCCTTTACTGCATGGCTCAATGTCACAGAGTGCCGTCGCCACCCATAACAGTTACCTATTCAGGCTAAAGGATCATGCGATGTACCGCATAGATAGGGAGTTTTATCGATGCCATATATGCATCCGAGAGTCCACGTGAGCCAGTCGGGTGTGGCAAACCGATGATAACAGCATTTCTAAAGTTGCGCACGCGCACACGGAATCGGCGCCCACGATAATCTGGGAGATCACCGAGATAAATCCTTTCTTCCGAGGCTTCACCTAAGATATTTACAATTCGCGGAAGCAGCCTTTTATCGTTAACTGCATTCATTAGAATGGAGCCGCCTAAAAATACAACAGATGGCCGGCGTTGAGACAGAAGTCCAAGAAATCCATCAGATTCTTTGACAAGAGTATCCAGTGTAATCTCGTCATGTTCTGTGCTACGGGCCTGCGTGTCCAGCCAGTTACACTGAAAGAATCGACGCTCCAGTGGCCCCTCTTTTCCTGCCTCTGTTACTAAATCAAATCCCCAATTTTTAAGCCATTTAATGATGCGATTTCTGAATTTGTCTGTTTTTCGCACAGACAGATCGGAAAAAAAAGATGGCTGCTCAATCTGTCCTACAGACCCCGCGCGCTCGCGTTTCTCATCGGCAACAGAATAACCATAATTTATTCCGCACACCATGAACCCATGCTCAATGTTTTCTGGGTAGTCTTTGGTGACCACCTTGTTGGCGGATATTATGCCAGAATTTGAATCACCACCAGAGTTTACCATAATCTGAGCACAATCTGTCCCGCAACGACCAAAATCGGTTGCCCATTGATTTCGTATGTATTAGATGTGTTCGCTCCGTATTTAGGTTTTATTTTGTTGCCATCAACAACCCAGGTATTAGATGTATTAGCGCCGTACTTCGGTTTAAGTTCTTTGCCATCCCACACCCACGTATTTGAACTCCCAGCCCCAGATTTAGGCTTTATCTCTGTCCCAGCCAGAATCCATGTATTTGATGAAGTAGCACCACTCTTAGGTTTTAGCTCTAATCCATTGCAGACCCAATCCTTCGGAAGTTCAATCTTGTTAGGCATTTTTCCCCTCTTGTTTACTACGAGATATCATGCAATATGATCAAGCCGATTCCGCGTTTGCACGCTCTTAGGAAGCATAGAGCCACATTGATACATTGTCAAGACGACGCATCAGCCTCTTGTTATAGTCAATATTGGTTTAAGGAAGCGCTGAACAATGCGAAGTTTCAGGGGGGCTAAAAGGATTATGCGGCTTGTTGATCAATATGGGGCGATTTTTGTCGATATGACCCTCTTATCGGCTCTTTGGCACCCCCTACGAGGGCTTTTTTTCCTTTTACCTCACTGCGGACGCACCAAGGCCGTCAGCGCCCATCAGCCGCCTGCGCGCTAGCATCAGGTTGGTCAGACCAAACAGCGTGAACATGCCGTTCTTCTCCAGCCCCCGATATCGCAGCTTCTTGTGCTTGAAGAGGTTCTTGACCACATGGAAGGCATGCTCGACTTTGGCGCGGATGCACGCTTTCGTGCGTTCCAAGGCATCCACCACCCGCCCCAGAGAAGTGGTCTTGGCCAATGCCCGACGCTTGCCCGGCCGCATGGCGACATGCCACGTCAGTGGTCTGCCCTGGTTTTCCGGGCGTTTGTCCGCCCCAAGGTAGCCCGCATCAGCAAAGACATCCGTCTCTTGTCCGTGCAGGAGCCGATGCGCTTGCGTCACATCATTCACATTGGCCGCCGTGGTCACCACCGTGTGCATGTGGCTCGACTTGCCATCCACCCCCACATGCGCCTTCATCCCACCAGGCACCGAAGGTGCCGCAGGACGCTGGCGTTAGCCAACAGCCCCGCCGCAGGCGGGATGCGCGCAGCGCACAAAGTGCCACTGGTTACCCTTCTGCGTCGTTCGCGGCTCAGACGCTTCAACGCTCACCATCTCCAGATCACGCTCACCGCGGGCGTTCTTGGTCGAGCTGGGGGCAGCAATGCGCGTGGCATCCACGATCGCGCCTTGGCGCATCATCAGCCCGCGCTCACTTGAGATGCGCGTTGATGCCTCAAAGATGGCACGGGTCAGATCGTGGGCTTCGAGCAAGCGGCGAAACTTCAGCAGCGTCGTGGCATCGGGCACCTCGTCTGCGCCCAAGTCCACACCGACGAACTGCCGCACCGCGTAGCTGTCGTAGACCGCATCCTCGATGCCTTCGTCCGACAACTTAAGGCACTGCTGCGCCACGTACATGCGCAGCATGCGCTTAAGCCCCTTCGGGGGACGGCCACGATCGCCTTCTGCGTAGTGGGGGGCAATAACCTGCAACAGCTTCTCCCACGGCGTGATGGCATCGAGCTCGTTCAAAAGCGGCTGCGCCGCGTCTTGCGCTTCTTCGCAGACCACTGCCGTTCGGCAAAACTCGTCTGTCTCTTCATCAGGGCCGCGCTCTTCCAAGATCGTCTCAGTCATATCTGATCAACTCACCGCCTTCTCAGGAGCGATTAAATCAGCGCTTCCTTAAGTGCATGGCTCGGCCGCGATGATCGTGGCAAAAAGCCAGACCCAAAAGTTCGTTCAAGCCACGTAGTTCTTGGCACGATCGCCGCACTGACGAAAGGCGGCGTAGGTCGACTCGCTGAGGTTGGTCATACGCAGTCGGGCCCATGCGCGGCAGGATAATCTTCGAAGGCATACAGCACATCTCGATCACTGACGAGCTTTTCTGCAGCCATCGGATAGCGCTCGTTCGATCTGCTAGATGCGGTCATAGGCGGCGTTCTTGTAAGAGCGCCACTAGAGCATACTGAACTCGTACAGTTGGTTCATGATCGTAGAAACCCATACAACACTCGCCAGTTTATCCTTAATGAGACAATGAGGATAGATTTGTTTTATTTTACGGTATCGATTGTGATTTGGAGTAGTTTGATGCACTCGAAGCACCCTTTCTGCGCCTTTTGGAGGCGTTCCGTCTCCGTGTCCCGCTGTGGGCGCACGTAGCCTATTATGACCAGTCAGCCTGTGATTAACAAGCACAGATAGGTCGCAGAGCAGTGCGACCTTCTTAGCCTGGTCGTGCAGGCGAATTGCACAAACCAAACTGATACACGAGGCGACTTGATTATATAGAAACTCACCTGCTTCGCTAAGGTTTTCCCAGTCGCACAGTCAGACGAGAAAGTACTGTGTTATTTTCCTGGTAAAATTACTGAGGGGATAGCAACTTGATATACTGCTCACGCTAGACGCAAGAATAATGCACAAATTAACCAGGAAATTTCTTATAGTATCGTTACCTGGCGGCGTGCATCGGCAACCAACGAGTCGTTCTAAAGACGTAGCAACGTTGAATGCACAGCGCACTCAGGAAATAATATGATAATGGAATTATACCAGGCCTAATTGTCATACGAGGAAACATCACGATGTTTAGTTTTTCTTGTTTCAATTCCATGTCATCTTCAGCTGGTCGTTGATGCATATTTTGCTAGTTGATCGAGCATTTTTTCCAATTGTCTAAACCGTGCCATACGCTCGACAAGGACATTCTTAATTTCATCGGAATCCGCAGAGAGGCGACTCTCATCGGAGATAAAGTCGCCTACTAAAGGAGTTTGATAGGGGGCCGGGTAGATTCCATAGATCCACCAATCATTGCTAAAGTGTGAATTAGGATTTGGATAGTCATGAAATAATCGATCTTGACAATATTTTCGCAATGCTTCGGCATGCTCGCCATAGTCGCTGCGCCACTTTTTGCGCCGGATTCCCAAATACAGACCTCTCAACAAAGTATTTCCAGCTTCGAGGCATATTGAGAAATGTTGCACCCATTCATCTTTCCATACCCGAATCTTCCCATACCTTTTTAAGCGTTCAAATTCACATTCCACCTTCCACCCTTCAGCTGCTGTGAATGTTTCTCGTAGGCAGTACACCAACTGTTCAAGCCAATGAGTTAGCTGACTAACCAGATTTCGTTTTTTCTGGTAAAACTGCAATAGCGGTTGAATAACTACTGACAGGATTCTCTCCTGCATTGCCTCGAAATTCTTCAATGTAGACGCTTCATCAATTGACTGTCCTATAGCAAAAGGATGTTCCTCTAATATTGCGTAGTCGTAACTTCGCAAATGCTTAAACTTCATCTGGGGAAGTGAAGATTGCATTGATGACATGAACCACTGTCTGATCATTGGTTTGTCGCACCCATCGACTTCCCACAATGCAGCAGACAACCCACGATCATCGCGCCACACTATTTTCAGGTCGAAAGCGAAGGCAGCCAACTCATAACGAAATCCAACAGTGGCTGTTCGTTCGGTAAACTCGGCCTTGAGTTGAGTATTCATCAGCTCAAGTGCCTGCCCATATCTGGGGAGAAGATTGGTATTTATAAAAGTCGTAATTTTAGACTCGTGCCGAAATCTTCCAATATATGTAGCGGTTGAGTTTCGCGCACTAGTCAGGGATGAAAGCGTAAGGAAGTTTTGCAAGACACCAATCTCATCGTCACTAAGATTTTCGGAATACACATCTGAAGCATCACATTCTAGCTGCAGTGCATCCTTGAATGCGCCCATAAAGCTGACAAAGCGGACTAAGGCTTCATCGGCATCCATGCTGGGATTGAGGCTTTTCAACACTGCTGCATATATATCCGGGGATGCCTGGAGGCGCTCGACCGAGCATAAGGTATCAAAGAGTTCGTTATCAATCTGTTGATGCTTCAATAACCAACTATAAAACGGCTCATAAGCTAATTGCAAACATAGCACGGCGAACAGAATGCGCTGGCGCTCCTCCTTAGTTGCGACATCATCATCGATAAGCATTCCTTTATTATTTGCTACAATATGGAGAAGTTGGAGCGCATTAAACAGTCTCTTCAAACTGCGAGGATTGGTACCTATTGAGTATTCCGCTAATGACACAAGACGATCAAGGTTATCTTCGCTGAACTGTACTGGATCGACACAGAGTGTACGCATGTACATTCTTATGTCGTATTGAGCAACAGGCATACTGAATGGAAGTTGGATAATCTTATCGAAAAAACTTCTGCCTTTCAGATCATCCACACCCACTCCAAATTTCTGCTGCAACCCCTTAACAACAACATTGTAATCAACAGCAAGGACAAATACACATTTGTCAATATCGAGGAATAGCTTGATAACTTCAAGTATCTCGACAGCACGTTCTGGCACAAGCCGATCCAAATCATCTATGAAGACAATCATCCGATCTTTTTTCTCTTTTTCCAGCAACTTACTAACTGATCTGCTGATCTCACCTTTTAAATTCTGAAGCTGACGCGCACTGTTTTCGTTGCCCTCTGCCAGCCTGTCGATGACATCTTTAACTAGATCGCCTCCGCCTCCAGTAGTAATATCAAGTGCTGCTTTGCTGATGCCACTGATACCCTTAATCGCCATGCGCGTTAGATTCTTCACTGCACCCCTGGCTTTCTCTGCCTCGTCGCCTAATTCATCAAGAAAGCATGACAGCAAGGAAATTGCAATTTCATCCCGCATGCTGAACTGAGCGAACTGCCAGGTGTTAAACCAGCGTGTGGCAATCCTTTGATGGTCAAGGCCACTCCTGACGACATTCATCATGCTTGTTTTGCCACTACCCCAGTCACCTTGTATCGCGATAGTCATAGGGGTCTGGCATGTACTTATGAATGTCTTTAGTGCATTCACGTAGTCACGAAGACCAAGGCTTTCATCGTCAATATTGGATAGTGGCGCATCCGTTAATCCGAGCATTTCAGCTAGCCTTCCGTCAATTTGATGTCAAACACCTCGCTGCATCGTTCCTACATGCATCACGTCATCAGAGATTTGGAATCCATCGCTAACATCCCTTGCGCAAGACTATCCATCTCTCTCGCGTGGCCTTTTTCAGTGTCCTGTTTTCAGCAGATATCCGCTTACCCCTCGCTAGGCAGTTGACCAGCCATGCCCCCCCTTCGAGCGGGCACCATGCCCAGCCGGTCCTTGAGGGCCGTTCGCTCCCGGCCCAAGCGGTGGCTGTAGTGCAGGGCGTTGGCCATGACCTTCTTGACATACTCGCGCGTCTCCAAGATGGGGATGGTCTCGATGTAGATCGCGCCCTCCAGCGGTGTGTCCGCCTGCCAACGGCGCGCCCGGCCAGGGCCGGCGTTGTAGGCGGCGGTGGCCAGCACCGGCGACCCTTGCAGATCATCCAGCACGCGTTTGAGGTAGAAGCTACCGTAGCGCACGTTGGTCTCCGGTTTGTTGACATCGATCCGGCCTCGATCGCCCAACTGCCGCGCGATCCAGGCGGCGGTCGCCGGCATGATCTGCATCAGGCCCTGGGCCCCGACACGGGAACGGGCATGGGCGACGAAACGCGATTCCTGCCGCATGAGCCCGTAGATCCAGGCCTCGTCGAGGCCGAATTCGCGCGCGCGGGCCTGCGCCAGGTCGCGGTAGGGGGTGAGGTAGCGCAGGTCGAAATCATGCAATTCCCGCGTGCGTTCGGCGGTAACGATGGCGCGGTCGTACCACTGGTGGCGACGCGCGATCTCGGCCGCCGCGAGCAGCGTGACGTCGTCAGCGTTACGCAACGCCCAGTCCCACTCGGCCACCGCGTTGGCGGTGAGGCCGATCTCACGCAGCATCAGGGCACGCCGGATGCCGGGCAACGCCTCCACCCGCCTGACCTCGTCTTCGCTCACCCGGTAGTCGCTGGGGCGCGTCTCTAGACGCACGGGCAGTTCCTCCTCGGCCAAAAGACCATAGTAATGCGGCTCGCGCGACAGACGCGCGAAGATCTGATTGGCCTGAAAGCTCGCCCCTAGCGCCTTGTGCGCCCTGCCCCGCCAATAACGCCAAACTGCCTCCTCCTGCATCTCTGGCGGCATGGCCAGGATGCTGGCGAGCACCTCGCCCCAACGGCCGGCACGCAGGTTGGCGCGCGCCCGCCAGGCCAGTTGCGCCTCGCTCTGCAGCGTGGCGGCGCGGGCGAACCACTCCAGGGCGCGGGCGTCATGCCGACGCGCCGCATGCAGGGCAAGCTGCCCCCAGCCGTAGCGGCGTTCGAGCTCGCCATACTTGTCCTGGTGGCTCTCCCACAGGCGTGCGGCGGCATCGAGGTCCGTCTTGGCCAGCTGGCTCAGGGCATATAACGCCACCTCGGCCTGGGCACGATTCGCCGGCACCTCGGCCACCAGACGCTCCGGGGCCTGCTGCGCCCGGCTCAAGCTGTCGCTGGCGAGGCGCTCGCCTGCCGGCAGGCTGGCATTGAGGTCGCGCACCAGGCGCAGATTGTTGGCGTCCAAGGCCAAGCGCAGGCGTGCATAGCGATCCTCGAGCTTGAGGATGCCCAGATCGAAGAGCTGCGCGAACAGGCGCTCGCAGCCGGATGGGCGGTCACTGCCCGTGCGATAGAGGGAGAGCGCCTGTGGCCGAGCGACGGTCTCGCCGCGGGCCAAAGCGGCCATGAGGTCGTAGCATTGCAGCTCCAGGTCCTTGCGCACAAGCCTTGCCGACCATGCAGTGTAGGCCGACCAGTCTTCGCGTTTGGCCGCCTCCCGCGCCAGCTCTGCACGCAAGGTTTCGGCCAGCACGCTGTCCGGATACTCGGTGATGAATCGGTTACGGGCGTCGTGATTGGCGTTGTTGGCCCTGAGCCGCCAAAACGCCAGGTAAGGCTGCAGCAAATGATCAGCAGGCAGCTTGCGCGCGTGTTGCTCGAAGCGCGCGAGCTGTCCCTTCTGGTAGGCCTCCCGCGCCGCGAGGAAGTCCTTCTCCCAGGCCAAGGCCGGGAAGCTCAACAGGACGGCGAGGAGGCTGGAGAGGAACTGGGCTGAGCGTAACCGGTACACCTGCGGTGGGCGGCGCAGCAAGAAAGCCGCACTCTAGCGCATGGCCGCAGGCGCGGCCAAGCCCATCACTCGTCCAGGCTCACCTGCACCCGCACGCGCACACTGCTGCCCGGATCATAGGGCAGAAATGCGCTGTATTCGCGGCCATGATAGCGGTAGACGATATCGTAGCCGGTCAGTCGCCGCTCCCATTGGTCGACCACTCGGCAGCGCTCTTCGTAGCGAGGCTGGCCAGCGACACGCTCGCGGCGCTGGCCGTCGTTGTCGATGTTGTCGCCGACGATGGCGCCGGTAGCGGCACCGACGGCGGTGGCCACCGTGCGGCCGCTGCCTTTCCCGATCTGGTTGCCGAGGATGCCGCCGGCGATGGCGCCGATCACAGCGCCGGTGTAGGAGCGGCTGGAGGTGGAATATTCATAGCCTACCTGCTCGGTCCAGCATTCGCGTCGTGGCGTGTTCACCTCCTCGTATACCGGCGTGCGCGCCACCACCCAAGCGGTGTCTTGATAGCCTGAAGCGAAGTCGCGTTTGTGCGGCGGCTTGGCCCACGCGCCGCTACTCAAGGCCAAGGCGGCCAGCAAGGTGGCCAGGGCGACAGGGCGTGATGTGGATGACGTCATGGTTTTCTCCTTGCAGTGCATGGGTCGTCGTTGAGCCGGCCGGCAAGTCACCGCCGACCGCGGCCTTCCCTGGGCTCGATGCGGCGCTCGAAGCCGCGCCCGAAGCCACGCTCATCCTCCTGGTCGTAGCGCTCGCCGGTCTGGAAACCGCGTCGCTCCAGTGTGTCGCGTGCGCGATACTCGCGTTCGCGGCCGGGCTGTTCCCGCCAGCCCTCGATGATCTCGCGGCGGCGATACTCGCGCTGTTCTGGCGGGACATCCGCCAGCTGCTCGCGCAAACGCTGGCGCAGCAGGGCCTGCTCTTCCGGGCTCAGCCGTTCCCAACGCAGTTGCAGCTGCTGGCGCTCCTCCCGGCTCATCTGAGCCAGTCGCGGCAATGGCTCGCCCCAAGGGGTGAGGCCAGCGCTCGGACTGGCCATGACGTTGACCGTTAGGAGTGAGAGCATGAGCAGCGGCAGGGATATGGCTTTCATCGCGATTTCTCCTGTAGACGCTATGCAGCTTAGGCGGCAGCAGTTTCGCCGGCGTTTCGCCCTAGGTTAAATTTGTAACAGACTGTTTCGACCGCTTAGGTGCAGCATCGGCATGGAACAAGCCGCTCCCATCCTGGTGGTGGACGATGACGCAGGCATCCGCACCCTGCTCAGCGAATACCTCAGCCAACAGGGCTATCGCGTCGCTACCGCCAAGGACGGCAGAGAGATGGATGAACTGCTCGCGCACGCTAAGCCTGCCTTGGTGGTCATGGATCTCATGCTGCCGGGCGAAGACGGCCTGGCGCTCACCCGCCGGCTCAAGTCCTCCATAGGCTGCCCTGTGATCATGCTCTCTGCCCGCGGCGAGGACATCGACCGCATCGTCGGCCTGGAGGTGGGTGCTGACGATTACCTGCCAAAGCCGTTCAACCCCCGCGAGCTTTTGGCACGCATCCGTGCCGTGCTGCGACGCGGCGGCGAGGCGCAGGCCCACGCTGATGCGCCGAGGACGAGCCGCTTCGGCGCCTTCGAGCTCGACCTCGATGCCCAGCGGCTGACCCGCGACGGCGAGGAGATCCCCCTCACGCATGCCGAATTCGCCCTGCTCAAGGTGTTTGTGGAACACCCCAACCGCGCCCTGTCGCGCGACCAGATCATGGATTGGCTCAAGGGCTACGAGCGTGACCCCTTCGACCGCTCCATCGACGTGCGCGTCACCCGCCTGCGGCGCAAAATCGAGCCCGACCCCGCCAACCCGGTCTACATCCGCACGGTCTGGGGCCGCGGCTATCTGTTCAATCCGAAGGGCAAGTGAGGTAGCCGAGTGGGGAGTGGGAAAGCGGCTACGGGGGATGCGACTCCCCCTCCCGACTTCGCCTGCCCATGCCCCGCACCCTCTTCGGCCGCACCGCCACCCTGCTGCTGATCGCCTTCGCCGTGCTGCAAGGCATCGCCCTAGCCGTGGTGTGGCATGAGGTCATCGCGCCTCTGGCTCGGCGCACGGCGGACAACCTAGCCGGCCGCATGGTGCTGGCGGCCCAGACCTGGGTGGAGCTGCCGCCGGCCACGCGGCCAGACTTCGAGCTCGAACTCGCCCTCCACCACGGGCTGGAGCTCGGCGCGGTGACCGATCACCTGCCGAAGCGGCTTGAAGAGGGCTATTTCGATCACCTCGTGGCAGAGGCCTTGAGCCGGCGCCTGCAGCAGGCGGTCGAACTGAAACAGGGACCGGCGCCGGAGTGGGCCTGGGCCGAACTCAAGATGGGCGGCAAGCTCCTACGCGTGGGCTATCGGCGCGATAGCTATCTGCTGACCGCTCCGTGGACGGCCGTCGCGGTGTTGCTGGCCGGCGCCCTGATCCTCCTGCTGCTCGCCCTGGTGATGGTGCGGCAGCTCAGCCGTCGCTTACGCCAGCTCGCCCTGCATGCGCAGACCGTGGGCCAGGGCCGCCTGCCAGAGCGACTGCCCGAGACCGGCGCCGAGGAGATGCGCGCGCTGACTACCGCCTTCAACCACATGGCCGACGCGGTGCAGGCCCTACTGGAGAACCGCACCACCCTGCTGGCGGGGATCTCGCATGACCTGAAGACGCCGCTCACCCGCATGCGCCTTGCGCTGGCCATGCTCGAGGGGGCCGATCCGGAACGGCTCACGCGCCTGGAGGCCGATGTTGACGAGATGGAACGCCTGATCGCCGACATGCTGGCCTTCGCCCGCGCCCTCAAGGCCGAGCCAGCGCTTGCCATCGACCTCGCGGCGCTGCTCGACGACCTTGTCGACAAGGCGCGCCAGCTCGGCGAGGTCCACTGGCAACGGCCACCGCCCTGCCCCTGGCTAGTGGCAGAGGCGGCACTGCGCCGGATCGTCGGTAACCTGTTGGACAACGCCTTGCGCTATGGCGGCGGCTTGCCGGTGAGCGTGGAACTCGCCTGCACAGCGCAAGCCGCAAGGGTGCGAGTGCTGGATCGCGGGCCCGGCATCCCCGCTGCTGAGCGGGAGGCGGTATTCCGGCCGTTCTATCGTCTGGAAGCCTCCCGCAGCCGGGATAGCGGCGGCAGCGGTTTGGGGCTCGCCATCGCCCGACAGCTCGCCGACGCACACGGCTGGCGTATCGCGCTCGACGACCGCCCTGGCGGCGGCCTCGCGGCGGAAGTGATCCTACCGCGCAATGGCGGCGCGGTCAGCGCGATACGTAGCTGAACACCAGCACCTCGAGCCAATAGAGCGTCCAGCAGCGGATGGAGAGATGTGGGCCGTGGGTCTTTCGCCGACGCCAGGCGCGATCGGCGCTGCGCCGGATGCGGATGGTCAGGCGAGGGCTAAGGCTGAGGGTCATGGCGGCCTCCACAGGGGTCTAGCTCCTCACTACTAGCAAGCCGCATGCCAAAGCTCAGGCGTGCTGATCGCCCCCGCCACCGACAGCAGCGGCTTCGGACTTAACGCCGACGTCGGAACCGCCGACCTTTCGTCAAGCTTTCGACACCGCCCCCACCGGCAACGGACGGGCTCGGAACAAAGTCCGCGAGCGGGTACAATTTGGACTTTTCGTCCCGATTGTCGAACATGCCCGCCTTCCAGGACATCATCCTGCGCCTCCAGCGTTACTGGGGGGAGCAGGGTTGCGTCATCCTGCAGCCTTACGACATCGAAGTCGGGGCCGGTACCTTCCATACCGCCACCTTCCTGCGCGCCCTGGGGCCCGAGCCCTGGCGCGCTGCCTATGTGCAACCCTCGCGCCGGCCAAAGGATGGACGCTATGGCGACAACCCCAACCGCCTGCAGCACTACTACCAGTTCCAGGTGGTGTTGAAACCCTCGCCGGCCGACATCCAAGACCTTTACCTCGACTCCCTGCGCGCCTTGGGCATCGACCCGGCGGTGCATGACATCCGCTTCGTCGAGGACGACTGGGAGTCCCCCACGCTGGGCGCCTGGGGATTGGGCTGGGAGGTGTGGCTCAACGGCATGGAGGTGACCCAGTTCACCTATTTCCAGGAAGTGGGCGGCCTCAAGTGCCGGCCGGTGCTGGGTGAGATCACCTATGGGCTGGAACGCCTGGCCATGTACCTACAGGGCGTGGAAAACGTCTTCGCCCTCGAGTACGCCCCCGGCGTCAGCTATGGCGACGTCTTCCACCAGAACGAGGTCGAGCAGTCGCGCTACAACTTCGAACAGGCCAATACGAGCTGGCTGATGCAGCAGTTCAACGACTACGAGGCGGAGGCCAACCGGCTGATGCAGGCTGGGCTGCCGCTGCCGGCCTATGAGATGGTGATGAAGTGCTCGCACACCTTCAATCTGCTCGATGCCCGCGGCGCCATCTCGGTCACCGAGCGTGCGGCCTACATCGGCCGTGTGCGCGCCCTCGCCAGACGCGTGGCACAGGCCTATCATGCCGCGCGCGAGGCTTTGGGCTTCCCCATGCTTAGGCTCGATGGCAGCGAGCCCTGGATCGATGCCGAGATGCGGGCGCACATCGAACGCCAGCGGCAAGGCCAACCGCAGCCGACGGGCGAGACCCTGAGTTTGCCGCCGACATCATGAAATCGGACACCTTGCTCATCGAGCTTTTGACCGAAGAGCTGCCGCCCAAGGCGCTGCCTCGCCTGGGCGAGGCCTTCGCCAGCCAGGTCCACGCCGGCCTCGAGCGTGACCAATTCCTGGAGGCGGCTGCCTCTTGGACCTGGTACGCCACGCCACGGCGGCTCGCCGTGCAAGTGAGCGGCGTGCGCGCGCAAGCACCCGACGCGCAGATCAGCGAGAAGATCATGCCGGTCTCGGTCGCCTTCGATGCCGAAGGCCAGCCGACGCCAGCGCTGATGAAGAAACTCGCCGCGCGCGGCCTGGGCCCTGAGGCCATCGCGACCTTCGAGCGACGCGCGGATGGCAAGGGCGAGGCCTTGTTCCATTGCTATACCGCCCCGGGACGGCCGCTCGCCGCCTGCTTGAGCGGCATCGTCGAGGAAGCGGTGCGCAAACTGCCCATCCCCAAACTCATGCGCTGGGGGGCAGGCGATGCTGAATTCGTGCGCCCTGTGCATGGCATCGTCGCCCTGCACGGCGCCGAGGTCGTGCCGCTCACGCTCTTTGGTCTCGCCTCCGGGCGCGTCACCCGCGGCCATCGCTTCATGGGCGAGGGGGTGATCAGCCTCGACCACGCCGACGCCTACGCTGAGCAGCTGCGCAACCGCGGCCGTGTCGAGCCGGACTTCGCCGCCCGGCGTGAGCGCATCCGCCAGGCCCTTGCGGCGGCGGCGGGGATGGAGCAGGTTCTCATGCCCGAGGCGCTGCTTGACGAGGTCACGGCGCTGACCGAGTGGCCAGTGGTCTTAGAGGGCACTTTCGATGCCGCCTTCCTCACCGTGCCGCAAGAGTGTCTGATCCTCTCCATGCAGAGCCATCAGCGCTATTTCCCGCTATTGGATGCCAACGGCCGGCTGCTGCCGCGCTTTCTGCTGGTGGCAAACCTGGAGTCGCCGCAGCCCGAGCGCATCGTGCATGGCAATGAGCGTGTGCTGCGGGCGCGGTTGGCCGATGCCCGCTTCTTCTATGACCAGGACCGCAAGACGCGGCTCGAGGCGCGGCTGCCGCGGCTTAAGGAAGTGGTCTATCACAACCGCTTGGGCAGCCAGGGCGCGCGTGTGCGGCGGCTGATGCTTCTGGCCGCCGCCATCGCCCGTGAGCTCAAGGCCGACGAGGCGTTGACGATGCGCGCCGCGCAGCTTGCCAAGGCCGACCTGGTCACCGAGATGGTGGGCGAATTCCCTGAGCTGCAAGGGGTGATGGGGCGCTATTACGCCCTGCATGACGGCGAGGATGTGCGCGTGGCCGAAGCGATCGAGGCCCACTACCGCCCGCGCTTTGCCGGCGATCGCCTGCCAGAGGGCAACATCGCCCTGGCGGTTGCGCTCGCCGACCGGCTGGATCAGCTGATCGGCCTGTTCGGTATCGGCGAGCGGCCCACCGGCGACAAAGACCCTTTTGCCCTGCGCCGCGCCGCCCTAGGGGTGCTGCGCATGCTGCTGGAGGCCGCTCTGCCGCTTGATCTGATGCAGCTCCTGCGCCTGGCGCACGCCCAGTACGACCGCGAGCAGCTCGCCGACAGCACGCCGGTGGACGTCTTCCTGTTCATGCAGGAGCGGCTCAAGGTCTATCTGCGCGAACGCGGTCATGCAAGCGACGAGGTCGAGGCGGTGGTGGCGCAACAGCCCACCCGCATCGACCGTGTGCCGGCGCGGCTCGCAGCCGTGGCCGAATTCCGGCGCCTGCCGGAGGCGCAGGCCCTGGCCGCGGCCAACAAGCGCATCCAAAACCTGCTGAAAAAGGCCGGCGAGGTGAACGCCGGCATCGACGCAAGCCTCCTGCAGGCCGATGCCGAGCGCAACCTTTACCAGACCCTGCTAAACGTGCAGCCGCGGGTGAAGGCGCGCCTGGACGGTCTGGACTACACCGGCGCCCTGCGTGAGCTCGCCGGCACCCGCGCGGCCGTCGACCGCTTCTTCGACGAGGTCCTGGTAATGGTCGAGGAGCCTCTGCTGCGGGCGAACCGACTCGCCCTGCTCGCCGAGCTCGCCCGCACCATGAACTGTGTGGCCGACATCGCCCAGCTCGCGCCGCAACGCGCCTAGGTCATGCTCGTCCTCTTCACCGACTACGGCAGCACCGACCCATACGTCGGTCAGCTCAAAGCCGTCCTGACGCAGCGGGCGCCCGGCGTGCCGATCATCGATCTGATGCACGAGGTGGCCGCCTTCAATGCCCATGCCGGCGCGCATTTGTTGGCGGCGTTGATGGCGCCGTTTGCCACCGGTTGTGTGGTGCTGGCCGTGGTCGACCCCGGTGTGGGTACGCCGCGCGAGACCTTGGTGGTCGAGGCCGACGGGCGCTGGTACGTGGGGCCGGACAATGGGCTATTGAGCATCGTCGCCGCGCGCGCGCACAGGCGTCGCTTTTGGCGCATCGTCTGGCGGCCGCAGCAGCTCTCCGACACCTTCCATGGCCGCGACCTGTTCGCCCCAGTGGCGGCGGCACTGGCCAAGGGCCCCTTCCCCACCGACATGCTCGCCCCCATCGACGCCCCCACGGTGCAGTTCGACCCCGCCGATCTGGCGCGGGTGATCCACATCGACCGCTTCGGCAACGCCTGGACGGGCATTCGCGGCGGCCTGATGTCAGGCGCGCAATTGGAGGTGAAGGGCAGAACGCTGCCCTATCACCGCGTCTTTGCCGAGGCCCCCAAAGGCATGCCGTTCTGGTACGTCAACAGCGCCGGGTTGGTGGAGATCGCCGCCAACCGCGCCTCCGCCGCCGAGCTGCTCACGCTCAGGGTGGGCGATCCGGTCAGGCTATCAGAATCGCCCGAAAGTCATTTACATTAGTCCGCGTCGGCCCGGTGACGATGAGGTCGTCCAAGGCGGCGAAAAAGCCATAGGCGTCGTTGTCGTCGAGGCAGGCGCGCGCATTGAGCCCTATGGCGGCGGCGCGCTCGAGGCTGTCGGGGCGGACGATGGCACCGGCGTTGTCCGCGCTGCCGTCGATGCCGTCGGTATCCGCGGCCAGGGCATACACCCCCGCAAGCCCCGCGAGCCTGAGCGCCAGGGCAAGCGCGAACTCGCCGTTGCGACCGCCACGGCCGTGGCCGCGCACCGTCACGCTGGTCTCGCCGCCCGAGAGCAGGGCGACCGGCGGCGGCCAGGGCGAAGCGTACACGCGCACCTCGCGCGCCAGTGCGGCGAACACCGCCGCCACCGCGCGTGCCTCCCCCTCCACCGTGTCACCTAGGAGCACCGGCCTCACCCCCTGGGCGCGCAAGAACTCCGCCGCCGCCACGAGCGCCGTGCGGCCATTGGCGATGACGCGGTTTTGCACCCGCGCGAAACAGGCCGCGCCGGGCTTCGGCGTCTCTGCCACCTCACCGCGCGCGCCGCGCTCGAGATGGGCGAGAACCGCACGAGGTGCCTGCACCCGCCAGCGCCGCAGCACCGCCAAGGCGTCGGCATAGGTGGTCGGGTCGGGGGCAAAGGGGCCGGAGGCGATCACCGCTGGGTCATCGCCGGCCACGTCCGAGATCATGAGGTTGAGCACCGGCGCCCGGCAGGCTGCTGCCAGCCGGCCGCCCAGGGTCTGGGTCAGGTGTTTGCGCACGCAGTTGATGTCGGCGATGGGCGCGCCGCTGGCAAGGAGCGCCTGGCTCACCGCCGCGACCTCGGCGAGCGCAAGCCCGTTGGCGGGTAGGGTCAGGAGGCTGGAGCCACCCCCGGAGATGAGGGCGATGACACGATCATCGGGGGTCGCGGCACGAACCAGCCGCAGGAGCTCGTGCGCTGCGGTGACACCCGCCGCGTCCGGTAGCGGATGCCCCGCCTCCACCACGCGGATGCGCCGGGTAGGGAGCCCGTGGCCATGGCGGGTAATGACCAGTCCATCGAGGCGGCTCAGATCGGCATAAGACGCCTCCACCGCCGCCGCCATGGCCGCGGCCGCCTTGCCCGCCCCCACGACCAGGGTGCGACCGGCATGGGGCGCGGGCAGATGGGCGGGCAGCAGCTTCTCGGCGCGCACGGCGTCAAGCGCCGCCTTGTAGGCCCCGATCAGTAGATCGACAGCGCGGTCCATCAACCGCTCTTTGCCCCCGACGACACCAGATTGATGGGGTGTCCTGCCACAAAGGCCTCGATGACGCGGATCAGCTGCTCGCCCAGCGCCTGCATCGCCTCACGGCTCGACCAGGCCACATGCGGCGTGATGATCAGATTGGGCAGGTTGAGTGCCAACAGGGGGTTGCCGTCCGTGGGGGGCTCGACCGCCAGCACGTCCAGCGCCGCGCCGGCGATGCGCCCGCTCGTCAGGGCGGCGAGCAAGGCCGCCTCATCGACGATGCCGCCGCGGGCGCAGTTGATGAGCACGGCATGCCGCTGCATCAATTCGAACTCGCGCGCCCCGATGAGGCCGCGGGTCTCAGGGGTGAGCGGGCAGTGCAGGGTTAAGTGGTCGGCGCGGGCGAGCACCTCGTCGAAGGCGGTATAGCCTGGACGGCAGGCGGCCGCGCCCTTGTGCTCGGCGAGCAACACCCGCATGCCGAAGGCCTGCGCCAGGCGCTCCACCCCTCGGCCAATGCTGCCATGGCCGACGATGCCCAGCGTGGTGCCATGAAGGTCGTGGATTGGATGATCGAACAGACAAAACCCGCGTGCCTTTTGCCATGCCCCCGCCTGCAAGCTCTGCCGCCAGCCAAAGAGGCTGCGCCGCAGGGCCAAAAGCAGCATGAACACGTGTTCCGGCACCGTGTGCTCGGCGTAGCCCCGGATATTGGTCACCGCCACACCGCGTTCGCGACAGGCCTCGAGGTCGACGTTGTTCACCCCAGTTGCCGCCACCGCGACCAGTTTGAGTTTGGGTGCCGCGGCGAGGACGGCACGGGTGATCGGCACCTTGTTGGTGATGGCGATCGTCGCCTGCTTGAGGGCCTCACCTGCCGCCTCAGGTCGAGTTTCGGCATGCTCGACCCAGATGTGCTCGAAGGCCGGGACGGGGAGGTCGGCAATCAGCGTGCCGCGATCGAGGAAGACGATGTATTCCTTCATCGGAGGACAGAGGACAGAAGACGGCGGACAGTCAGACAGGCGGCACTTCGTGCCGAAAGGCTAGGGTTTTCCGTCATCCCTCCTCCGTTCTCAGGCCGCCCAGGGCCTCGACCACCCGTATCAGGGCGGCGGAGTCCGCTTCGCCGTGGCCCATGGCCACCAAGGCGTTCATCAGTTGCGCCGCAAGGGCAGAGGCAGGCAGGGCAAGGTTTAGCGCCTGCGCCTCACGCATGACCATCGCCAAATCCTTCTGATGCAGGCGGGCGCGAAAGCCGGGGGCGAACGCCCCCTCGAGCATGCGCTCGCCGTGCACCTCAAGGATGCGGCTGTAGGCAAAGCCGCCCAACAGTGCCTCGCGTACCCGCGCCGGCGGCACGCCCTGCCGACGGGCGAAGGTCAGGGCCTCGGCGACCCCCATCAGAGTGGCGGATACTGCGATCTGGTTGCAGGCCTTGGCCACCTGGCCGGCGCCGACCTCCCCCACGTGGACGATGTTGCGGCCCAGCACCTCGAGCAGCGGTAGCACGCGCCGGAAGGCATCGACCGGCCCGCCCACCATAATGGAAAGCGTCCCGGCGCGCGCGCCGGCCTCACCGCCGGACACCGGCGCATCCAACAGCGTCACCCCTTGCTGCGCCAGGCGCCTGGCGAAATCGCGCGTGGCGGCGGGCGAAGTGGTCCCCATGTCGACGACGATGCTCCCCTTAGCCAGGCCATGCATAAGTCCGCTGGTGCCGAACAGCACCTCTTCGACCGCTGCATCGTCGGAGACATTGACGAAGACGATGCCGCTAGCCATCGCCACGGCGAAAGGCGACACCGCCACCGAGGCACCTGCCTCGGCCAAGGGCAGGGCGCGCGCAGCCGTGCGGTTGAATACCGTAAGGGAATAACCGGCCCGCAGGAGGTTGAGCGCCATCGGCGCCCCCATCACCCCAAGGCCGATAAAACCAACTGCTTCCATGCTGTGTTCCATGGCCTGAATGCGCGCTAGACCGATGCAGCGGACACGCTGGCAGGAATACCATCCCCCCAGGGATGTGATGGCAACACTCGGCTGCTTTGGCGGAACGAGACGATCCAACAGGGTCCTTGCCACCAGCCATGAGAAAGGATGCCATCGGCTGGCATAATTCTCTCCTCGCCCCTCATATCATCATGTATTCTTGGCAAACGACGCTAGTAGGTCATCCTAACTACCGACGCTGGTTGACAGATCACGGTTCGTTGACCCTGGCGCTCAAGCAATGCTGCCCGGAGCTGCGCGTCATCCGGCTGCGGCAGGGGCCGGGCAAGCCCAATGCTGACGAGTTTGGCGTGCTCAGGCTGAATGGGCCACGGCGGTGCATGATCCGCGATGTCGTCCTGACTTGTGCCGGGCGCCCCGTGGTGTTTGCCCACAGTGTGATCCCCCTGGCCGGTCTGGCCGGCCCCTGGCGCGATTTGACCAGACTGGGTAATCGCCCCCTCGGCGAGGCCTTGTTCAACGACCCGCTGGTGCGGCGTCATGCCCTCGAGTTTCGGCGCTTGAATGCCCGTCATCCCTTGTATCGCAGCGCCATCGTCCATACGGCTGTAAAGCCGCCCGCCCTTTGGGCCCGACGCTCAGTCTTCGAGCGCCAGGGCCAGCCCATTCTGGTGACCGAAGTCTTTCTGCCCGCACTGCTTGAGCTGCCGCCAAGGCCGGGGAAACCGATCCCGTCCCTTGCAGCGCGGCGGCGGGTGCGCGCAGCGCATGTGAGGAGGAGCCAATGACCTTGAGCGAACGCCTTACCGCTTATGAACGACTGATGCGTCTGGACAAGCCGATCGGCATCCTCTTGCTGGCCTGGCCGACGCTATGGGGACTGTGGTTGTCGTCGGCGGGCAAGCCGGACCTGCCCGTGCTTTGGATCTTCTTGCTCGGGGTGGTTCTCATGCGTTCCGCCGGCTGTGTGATCAACGACTATGCCGACCGCGCCTTCGACCCCCACGTCGAGCGCACGCGCGATCGCCCTCTCGCCAGCGGCCTGGTCAGCGGCAAGGAGGCCCTCATCCTTGCGGCCACCCTTGCCCTGCTGGCGCTGTTGTTGATCCTACCGCTCAGAAACGTCCTGCTGCTGAAGCTGGCGGTGGTGGCCGCATTCTTGGCCGCGACCTATCCCTTCACCAAGCGCTTCTTCGCCCTGCCACAGGCCTATTTGGGTATCGCCTTCGGCTTCGGCATCCCCATGGCCTATGCCGCACACCTGCACGCCGTGCCGCCCATTGCCTGGTGGCTGCTGGCGGCCAACGTCTTCTGGGCGATCGCCTACGACACCGAGTATGCCATGGTGGACCGCGAGGACGATCTCAAGATCGGGATCAAGACCTCGGCCATCACCTTTGGTCGCTATGATGTCGCGGCGGTGATGCTCTGCTACGGCCTAAGCCTGGCCTTGCTCGCCTATGTTGGCTGGCGCCTGCATCTCGGTTGGCTGTATTACGCCGGACTGCTCTTCGCCGCTGCCGTGGCGACCTATCATTACACCTTGATCCGCGAGCGTGACCGCAGCAAGTGCTTCAAGGCCTTCTTGCACAACAACTGGTTCGGTGCTGCCGTGTTCGCCGGCATCGCCCTGGATCTCTTTTTCCTACACTCCGGTAGCTAAGGGCGCGCTGCGAGGATGGCCTCGATCTCGTGCGCAGGGATATAGCCATCGACCCGCCTGCCATTGTCGAAGAAGATGACCGGCGTGCCCTCTATACCTAGGCCGGCGGCCAATTCGGCGATCTCCTGGAGCGGTGCCGGGCAAACCGCCTCTGCCGTGGGCGCCCTTCCCTCCAACATGTACGCCAGCCAGGCCTCAGCGCGGTCATGGGCGCACCAAACCTTGCGGGCGATCTCGGGCGCCCGCGGATGCAGGTTCGCCAAGGGGTAGAGAAAGACGTATTGGGTCAAGTTATCGATCTTGGCCAGTTCTTGCTCCAAGCGCCGGCAAAATGGGCAGTCCGGATCGGAAAACACGGCCAGCCGGCGTTCGCCTTTGCCCTTGACGATAATGACGGCCTTGTCCAAGGGTAGGCTGTCAAACTTCACCGCGCGCAGCGCCTCGAGCCGCTTCTGCGTCAGGTTGGTCTTGCCACGGGTTTCCACCAAGCTGCCGATCAGCAGATATTCCCCCGTGGGGTCCGTATAGACCAATTGATCGCCGGTCCAAACCTCCCACAATCCCGGCATCGGGCTCGGTGTCACAGACTGGATGACAATGCCTAGATAGCGTTCGCCGAGGGTGTTGCGGATGGTGGTCTCGTCGGCCTGCGCCTGCGGCAGGCCCAGACTCAACGCGACTGCCAGCCATCGCCGCAGCGCTATTCTCAGTCGCCTGGGGCTGAGCGCCGCGTTCGCTCGGGCCAGCATCAGAGGTTGCAAAAGGTCAGGGAAAATGGCACGTCCTCCTCACAGGTTCGCGGCTTCTGCGTTTTGTCCAGAACGATGAACCGGATGTTGATGGCGTATTTGTTCGCGCTGACTTCCGGGGCGCATTGGTCATCGTCCTGCATCATCACTCTGATAAGCTGAGCATTGCGACCACCGAGCAAGAGCTGGAATTGACCCTGACTGGCCCGATAGTGGCTGACCTTCCCGCTTCTGCGCAGCAGGTCGAGAATGACGTCGACAGCATGCTTGAGTGGCAACAAAGGGCTTAACCACTGCTGCAGATCATCACAACGCTGGGCTAAGGGGCTTGAGAGCCAGTAGTGGTAGCTGGGTAGATCAAAACTGCACATGCCGCCCGGGATGTTGGAGCGTCCCTTGATCGTCATAAGCCATTCATTGTCCCGCACGTGTTGTCCGATCTTGCCGGTCATGGCATGAAGTTCAGCCAAGACTCGATTGATGCGGCTGAGCACTTCCTCGAGACGCCCAAGGTCAACCGCGGGGTTGTCACGCAAGGACTCCAGACCGTTGCGTTGGCGTTCCAGCTCCTGGATCAGTTCGGTCTTCATCTCCGCGCGCGCGGTGACATCGATGAGCTCAAAGATCGCCAGCAGCGCCGCGTGATGCGAGCGCGCATCCTGCGCCTGGATGAAAAACTGTGTCTTGTCGAACAGCTCTTCCAGCCGCAACCACGTACGGATGCGCTCGTGCAAGGGATATTCGTAAAGGATCACCGCCTAGACCGCTTGTCGCAGGCTATTCAATTGGCACGGCATGGATTCTGCAGGATCAACCCCGCCCTGGCAACGAAAGCATGCGTATCCTCGCTAGCCTCAGGTAATGCGCATGCAGCGCTTGCACCTGCCAGGTCAGATGATCCCAGCCGGCACGATTGTCCAGGACATCATCCGCCAGGGCGAGGCGAGCCGCGCGGCTCGCCTGCGCCGCCAACATGGCGCGCGCGAGACCCTCATCGATGCCATCCCTTGCCATGACGCGGCGCAGCTGCAATGCCTCGTCACAGTCGACGACCAGGACTCGGTCGACGACGTCGCGGTAATCCTCCCAGACTTCAGCGAGCAGGGGGACCACCAAGACCACATAAGGGGCATGGGAATGCGACAGGCGCTCACGCACCCGTTTCAGGATCAACGGATGCAGGATCGTCTCTAGCCGACGGCGGGCATCGGCATCGGCGAACACGCGCCGGCGCATGGCCGCGCGGTCGAGCCCACCCTCCGCAGCCAGAAAGGCTGCGCCGAAGGCTTGCACGATGGCCGGCAGCGCCATGCCCTGCGGTCCGGTTAGTTCGCGTGCGATCCGATCGGTGTCGATGATCTCCGCCCCCAGACGGGCGAGCTGATCGGCGACCGCGCTTTTGCCAGCCGCGAGTCCGCCAGTCAAGCCAACACAATAAGGCCGCTCCGTCACGGCAGCGGATAAAGACGCATTATGTCCTCACCCCAGAACAGGGCGATCAGGCCCGCCAAGGCCAACCAGGGACCGAAAGGTATGGGGCGAGAGCGGTCGTGGCCGGCAAAAGTGATGAGCGCGATGCCCACCATGGCGCCAAGCAGACTTGCGGCGAGGACGACCAGGGGCAGTAGCTGCCACCCCAGCCAGGCGCCCAAGGCCGCCAGCAGCTTGAAGTCACCATAGCCCATACCCTCCTTACCGGTAGCGAGTCGGAAGGCGTGGTAGACCAACCAAAGCGTCAGATAGCCCGCCACCGCCCCCAGCAAGGCATCGGACAAGGGGACGAACACCCCTTGCCAGTTGACCAACAGCCCTGCCCAGGTAAGGGGCTGCGTGATGCGGTCCGGCAGCAGCTGGGTCGTCACATCGATCGCCGTCAGGACGAGAAGGGCCCATACCAGGACCATGGCCAGCATGGCCTGCATACCCAAGCCGAAATGCCAGGCGGTGTAGCCTGCCAGTAGCCCGCTTGCCGCCTCGATGAGGGGATAACGCAAGCCGATCGGCTGACCGCACGCCGAACAGCGTCCCTTGAGGAAGGCATAGCTCAAGAGGGGGATGTTCTCGTACCAGCGGAGGCGATGCCCGCAATGCGCACAGCTCGATGGCGGCAGCAGGAGGTTATAGGGGCCTTGTTGAGGCATAGCCTCCCCTTTGAGCGCCGCGCACTGCTCGCGCCACTCGCGCTCAAGCATGCGCGGCAGGCGATGGATGACGACATTGAGGAAGCTGCCTACAACCAAACCCAAAACTACCGTCAGACCAATCCACAGCTCGTGCGAAAGGATAAACAGCTCCATACCGGGTGCTGCATGTGCATGGCAGCATTACGCTGGTCACCGCACCAACGTTGAAGTGTTACGGCTGACAACTGCGCATTAGAACACGCTGCCCATCCTGAAGATCGGCAGATACATAGCGACGACAATTGTGCCGATGATGCCGCCCAGGATGACCATGATTAACGGCTCGAGCAGACTGGATAGACCGGCAACAGCATCATCCACCTCGCGTTCATAGAATTCCGCAACCTTGGTCAGCATGCTGTCGAGGGCCCCTGATTCCTCCCCGATAGCGACCATCTGAACCAACATGGTGGGGAACACCCCGGCTGATTGTAAGGCGGTGGCAAGACTTATCCCAGCGGCTACTTCACTACAGATCTTTTGGGTAGCCTCGGCAAAAACGGCATTGCCAGAAGCACCGGCAACAGCATCCAAGGTCTCCACCATGGGCACACCGGCGGCAAACATGGAGGAGAAGGTGCGCGCCCAGCGCGCAACCGTCGCCTTCTCGACGAGGGGGCCAAACACCGGCGCCTGCAGCAGCCAGCGGTCCACTATCGCTCGCAGCTTTGGCGAGCGGCGCAGGGCTTGGTAGCTGATGAGCACAGCGGCGAAAAGGCTACCGAAAATTACATACCACCACTGCACAAACAGGTCGGAAAGGCGCAGGATCAGCAAGGTCAATGCGGGCAATTCGGCTCCGGATTGACTGTATAAATCCTTGAAGGCTGGGATAACGAACAACATGATGCCAGCCGTAATAATAAAAGCGATAACGATGACAAGGACGGGATAGAACAAGGCTGACTTGATCTTGCTTTTAAGGGCCAGCATCTTTTCTTTGTAGGTGGCGATCCGGTCCAACACCCCATCGAGCATGCCCGCTTGCTCGCCGGCATGCACCAGGTTGCAGTAGAGGCTGTCGAAATATTTCGGATGCTTGCGGAAGGCTTGACTCATGCTGCTTCCGGCCTCGACCTCGCCCTTGATCTCGGCTAGCAGTCGCTGCAACGTTGGATTGGCGTGGCTGCGGGCGGTGATATCAAAGGCCTGTAATAAGGGCACGCCTGCCTTAAGCATCGTGGCCAACTGCCGGGTGAACAGGGTGATGTCCTTCTCCGTGATGGGGCGCGTACGAGCAAAGAGGCCTTGTTTCCGCAGCTTGAGAACTGTAATGCCCTGCCGGCGCAGCGTTTGCCGTACAATGGCCTCGCCGGCGGCAAGCATTTCCCCTTTCACCTTTCTGCCGGATTTGTCTTGCCCTTCCCAGATAAAGACGGATTCGCGCGATGTTGTCTCACTACGCCGCTGAGCCATGCTGAAATGCTTCGTGATAACACTAACCCACTATGAAACATGGTTCACAGCGAAGGCAAGTTTCGCCTGCACGGATATTATGCACCGTCCTTGACTTCGACTACGCACACCACTAATCACTAGATCGAAATAGCTCTCAGTTGGTCACCGATAACACCTCGGCAAGCGATGTAATACCAGCTTTCACCTTAAGTAGCCCTGCTTGCCTCAGGTCTAACACACCCTCTCGCTTAGCTTGCGTCGCAATATCCAGATAAGATCCACCTTTTAGGATGATGTGATGGATCTCCTCGCTGAGCGGCATGACCTGATAAATACCGATACGCCCTTTGTAACCCGTACCCTTACATACTTCACAGCCTACCGCAGTGAAGGGTTGCCAAGAGTCATCCAAATCCGCCTCCGAGAAACCAGCGTCAAGCAGTGCCTCCAAAGGGATGTCTTCTGGCCGTTTGCAATTCGGACAAAGCCGACGAACCAGACGCTGGGCAGTGATGCAAAGCACTGAGGCAGCGACGTTATAGCTTGGTACACCCATATTCATAAGACGGGTCAGCGTCGATGGTGCGTCATTGGTATGCAAGGTAGAGAGAACTAAATGACCGGTCTGAGCCGCCTTGATAGCTATCTCAGCCGTCTCTAGGTCACGGATCTCACCGACCATGATGATATCTGGATCCTGCCGCAGAAACGCCCGCAGCGCTGTAGCGAAATCAAGCCCTGCCTTCTCATTAATGTTGACTTGATTGATGCCGCTCAGCTGAATTTCCACCGGATCTTCTACTGTGGATATGTTGATGCCGGGATTATTCAGTAAGTTTAGGCATGCGTAAAGCGATACCGTCTTGCCGCTACCAGTAGGTCCTGTGACCAATACCATACCGTATGGGCGGTGTATAGCGTCGAGTAAGATCCTCAGTTGATCAGGTTCATATCCCAAATCCTCGATCCGGCTGTTCAATGCCATGGTCGAGTCCAAGATCCGCATAACAATCTTCTCGCCATACAGCGTGGGTAGGGTCGAAATTCTGAAGTCAACAGATTTATTTCTCGATAACACGAGCTTGAGACGGCCGTCTTGTGGCACTCGCTTCTCCGAAATATCGAGCTTGGAGATTACTTTGATGCGTGAAGCGAGTTTTTCCTTGATCGCTAGCGGGGGCGAGGCTACTTCATAGAGTACACCATCGATGCGGAAGCGAATACGATAATGTTTCTCATAAGGTTCGAAGTGGATGTCGGAGGCACCGCTGTTGATCGCATCCAACATAATCTTCTGCAGATAGCGCACCACCGGCGCATCTTCGATATCTACCGCCGTCGCTGTGTCGATTGCTGCCTGCTCCTCCTCGTCTGAAAACTCGAGGTTGAGATCCTCGGTATCGATGCGTTTGAGGATATCCTCACTCTCGGAGGTGTCGCTGTAATACTCCAGCCACCTCTCTAGCTTGTCATCTTCCACGACAACTGGCTCTACCGTGAGGCCAGTCTGGAATTTAAGGTCATCTATGGCTTGTATGTTGCTGGGGTCGGAGATGGCGACAAAGAGCTTGTTGCCACGCTGTACGAGGGGCAGAACGCGATGACGCTTAACCGTCTTGGCATCAACCAGGCCCTTGGGCAAGAGCTGAGTATCAAAGGCGTCGAGATCAAAGTAAGGAATGCCATAGGTCTGCGCCGCAAAAACGGCTATTTGATCAGCGCGGAATCGTTGACTGCGCAAAAGATGAGCTAGGAAGCTCTCCCCTGCAGCGCGCGCCTTCTCCTGTAGTTCTTCCCCCTCTTCAGGTGTGAGGAGACCTTGCTGCACCATAACGCGACACAGACCCGTCAGACGACTATCGAGGTTTACGGCAACCACTTCAGAAATACCTCTCGGCAGCAACGACACCCATCACGGCCTTAACATCATCGTAACGATGCACTGGAACATAGGCGTAAGTTTACCAGTTACGCAAATAACTTGATGGTCGAATGCTGCCGACTGACGTGCCACTCACATAAAGCTACTACATTAAGGCTGACGAAGTCGTCTCAGCATGCTTGACGAAACGTTTAAGCGCGAAAACGAGGGGATTGCCCACTCGATAACCTAAGAGAATGGCATGTGTCCCATGTCGGCCTCTGCGCGTCATGATAGGCATGAATGAGCCCCATCGAGAGTAGAGGCTGATTTGAATAAACCATGGTGCAGGCATAAGAAAGGGGGTATAAGAGCTTAACCCTGGTTTTGATCGCTAGGACCATCACGGCGGGGATTACCGCCAGCGCCTCAGACCGCTGCCGGTGCGTCTGGCTGCCGAGGGCCAATACGGGCTGTCTTGATCATCCGATCCTGCACCTGCACGATCTCCACCGGTAGGCCAGCGATCTTGAGGCTGACACCGGCCTCGGGGATAGTCTCGAGATGCTCGAGGATAAGTCCGTTTAAGGTGCGCGGGCCGTCCAGAGGGAGGTTCAAGTTGAGTTTGCGATTGAGCTTACGCAGGCTTGCGCTGCCCTCGACCAGGTAGCTACCGTCCGGCTGCGGTTGCCAGCTCGTCGCCGGGAGCGGCGCGAGGCTTGCAAACTCGCCTACGATCTCTTCCAGGATGTCATCCATTGTGACCAGCCCCTGCAATTCACCGTACTCGTCGACCACCAAACCGAGTGACTGGCGATTGGTCTGGAAATGGGTGAGCTGCGTCAGCAAAGGGGTACCGGCAGGCACGTAGTAGGGCGCGCGCATGACCGACTTCAAGGTCTTTGCACTCAACTGGCCTTCTTGCGCGCGCGCCAGCACCCGACGCACCTCAACCACGCCGAGGATGTTGTTCAGCTCTCCGGCGTAGACAGGCAGACGGTCGTGATGGCTGGTGATCAGCTGCTGTCGAATTTCGTCCTCATCCGCCTCAAGGTCGATGGCCTCGATGTGTCCGCGCGGACACATGACATCATCGACGGTAATCTTCTCCAATTCAAACAGGTTGTTCAGGATGCTGCGATGGGCATTGGGCAGGAAGCTGCCCGATTCGGCCAGCAGGGTGCGCAGCTCCTCCACGCCCATCGGCTCGGCGACCGATTCCTTGGCCGACTTCAAGTGCAACAAGCGGAGCTGGGCACGCACGAACAGGTTGATGAACCAAATCACTGGGCCGGTCAGCTTGAGTAGCACGGCCAGCACGTAGCTGACCATGGGCGCGATGCGATCGGCGTAGTTAGCGCCCAGCACCTTTGGGGTCACCTCGGAAAAGACCAGGATGAGGAAGGTCACGCTCAGGGTGGCAAGTGAGAGGGCGAACTCGTTCTCACCGAACAGCCGGAAGGCTATGACCGTCACCAGCGCCGCGGCCGCGGCATTGACCAGGTTATTGCCCAGCAGGATGACAGACAGCAGCCTGTCGGTCTGCGTCAGCAGCCACTCGGCAAGGCGCGCGCCGCCATGACCCGTCTGGGCCAAGTGTTTCAATCGATAGCGGTTGACCGCCATCATGCTCGTTTCCGAGCCGGAGAAGAAACCAGACAGGATAAGGAGCAGAATGAGGGCAGCGACCAGCGCCCCTAAAGGGATCTCGTCCAAACGGTGGGGTCTATCTTTGAGATGGCTTAAGTCTCGGGTCAGGCCTGGCGGCTGTCAAGGGCGATGCAAGATCACCTCGAGCACGAATTTCACCCCCACATAGGCCAGCAGCAGGAACACGAACCCCGCCAAGGTCCAGCGGATCGCCATGCGTCCACGCCAGCCATAGAAGCGCCTGCCGATGAGCAAAGCGGCGAACACCAGCCAGGAGGTCAGGCCGAAGACGGTCTTGTGGTTGAACGGTAGGGGCCGGCCGAAGAGTTCCTCGGCGAAGAAGGCGCCAGAGATCAGGGTGAGGGTCAGCAGCACGAAGCCCACGGCGATCAAGTCGAACAGCAGTCGCTCCAGGGTCAGCAAGGGCGGTAGCGCAGTGACCAACTTGGGCGGCACGGGCTTGTGCAGATGCTTTTCCACCACCGCCATGAGTAAGGCATGCAAAGCGGCGATGGTGAACAGGCTATAGGCGGTCAGGGCGATCAAAAGATGAATGGCGAACGCCGTCATGTCGCTGTGGGGCACTGGGGTGGCATCGCGCATCAGCCCGTGCAGGCCGACCATGACGCCGGCGAAGGCCATCACCAAGCCGACGAGGCCGCCGAGCGGGTAACGCCAGGCGGCGATAGCGTGCACCAGCACGGTCAAGGCGGCCACCGCCGAGAGCGAGACGGCGAAACCGAGCGCCACACCGGGGCCGCCGAACACATCCTGATACAGCAGATAGGCGTGCAACGGCAGCGGCAGCAGAGGAAGCAGCCGGCCTGCGCCAGACTTCTTGCAACAGAGGCCGTATCCCGGCCAGAACAGGGCGGCCAGGCCGAAATAGGCGAGCACACAGACAAGAAAAAGGGGGGCGAGCGCCATGGATGAGGCTGCAAGTCTGCTAGACTTTAATCTGCCTTCAGTTTATCGCATCGTCATCGGCTTCACCCATGTTCGACAACCTGGCCCAGCGTTTGAGCCGCGTGGTCAAGCACCTGCGCGGCCAAGGCCGCCTCACCGAAGAAAACATCCAAGACGCCTTGCGCGAGGTGCGCGTCGCCCTCTTGGAGGCCGACGTCGCCCTGCCGGTGGTGCGCGAGTTCATCGCTCGCGTAAAGGAAAAGGCCCTCGGGCAAGAGGTATTACGCTCGCTCACGCCGGGGCAAACCCTCATCGCCATCGTGCACAAAGAGCTGACGGCCCTCATGGGCGAGCGCGCCGTCCCCCTCGACTTGGCCAGCCAGCCGCCGGCCGTGATCCTGATGGCCGGCCTCCAGGGTTCGGGCAAGACCACCACCTGTGGCAAGCTGGTCCGCATCATCCGCCAGCAAGGCAAGAAGAAGATCCTCCTCACCAGCTGCGACGTCTATCGCCCCGCGGCCATCGAGCAGCTGAAGACGGTCGCCGCGCAAGCCGAGGCCGACTTCTTTCCATCCAGCCCCGACCAGCAACCGGTGGACATCGCCCGCGCGGCGCTCGCTCACGCCCGCCGACACTTCCACGACGTCCTCATCGTCGACACCGCCGGGCGTCTGCATGTCGATGCGCAGATGATGCAGGAGATCAAGCAGCTGCATGCCGCCCTCAAGCCGGTGGAGACCCTGTTCGTGGTCGACGCCATGCAGGGCCAGGACGCCGTCAACACTGCACGCGCCTTCAACGACGCCCTACCGTTGACCGGCGTGATCCTGACCAAGCTCGATGGCGACGCACGCGGCGGTGCCGCTCTTTCCGTGCGGCAGATCACCGGCAAGCCGATCAAGTTCGCCGGTGTGGGCGAAAAGCTCGGCGCGATCGAGGTCTTTCATCCCGAACGCATGGCCTCGCGCATCCTCGGCATGGGTGATGTGCTCACCCTGATCGAGGAGGCGCAGCGGGCGGTCGATCAGGAACAGGCCCTGAAGGCGGTCGAGAAGCTCAAAAAGGGCAAAGGGTTCGATCTTGAGGACTTCAAGGCCCAGATCCAGCAGATGAAGCGCCTGGGAGGCCTATCCGGCCTGGTAGACAAATTGCCCGGTGCCGGCCAGCTCGGCGCAGCCGATCTGGCCGAGGGGGAGCGGCAGATGCGCCGCATCGAAGGCATCATCAACGCCATGACCCCTGAGGAGCGACGCAATCCCGCCATCCTCAAGGCCTCGCGCAAGCGGCGCATCGCCGCAGGTGCAGGCGTCACGGTGCAAGAGGTCAACCGCCTGCTGAAACAATTCGAACAGGCACAAAAGATGATGAAATCCCTTGGCAAGGGAGGGCTGGCCAAGATGATGCGCGGCATGCGGGGGTTGCTGCCCGGTCTGTGAGTCTGGCCGCTGCATGGGCGGCCGTGAGCCCTCCCGACTACAACATGGCCGGGCGCAGCCGGGAAACGGTAACCAGCTTTTTGCCTTGCGCGGCCTTTGGATTTGCGATAGCTTTATATATTTCTCGTTCCGGTACGAGACAACCAACTGGATTGCATATGGTGACCATACGTCTTGCCCGCGGCGGCGCCAAAAAGCGCCCGTTTTACAACATCGTCGTGGCCGACTCCCGCTGCCGTCGGGATGGCCGTTTCATCGAGCGCATCGGCTTTTACAACCCCATGGCCGCGCAAAACGAAGAGCCCCTGCGGGTCAACCGCGAGCGGTTGGCCTATTGGCAGGGGGTTGGCGCGCAAATGAGCGATGCCGTCGCCAAGCTGGTGCGCCGGCTGCCGGCCACCCCGTCGGTAGAGTAGCAGCTCGGCGAGTACGGCTGGGTGGGGCGGCGCTTGCGCCTGTGCACGGCGGCTGTCCTCGAGGTGCCGCGCGCTGTAGCAAACAAACGGGTGATCCAGGCATGCACGCCAACGCTGGGGAAGAGGTGCTAGTGGTGATGGGGCGAGTCGTTGCCCCTTACGGTGTCAAAGGCTGGGTCAAGGTCTTTCCCTTCACCGAGCATCTCGACAGCCTCCTCGGCTATCCCGCCTGGCGGCTTGGAAAAGGGGGGAGCTGGCGGTCCTATCGCCTGCTCAATGGCCGTGCGCACAACAGATACCTGCTTGCCGAGCTGGAGGGGATTGGCGATCGCGACGCAGCGCAGGGCTTACGCGGCATGGACATCGCCGTGGCACGCGCCGAGTTGCCTAAGCCAGGTGAGGACGAGTATTACTGGGATGAGCTGATCGGCCTGGAGGTGGTGAACATCTCGGGTTTGTGCCTTGGGCGTGTCGAGGGGCTGCTGGAAACCGGTGCCCATGACGTGCTGCGCGTGGTGGCGGAGCGGGAACGGTTGATCCCCTTCACCGCCCCCATCGTGCAGGAGGTCGACCGGTCCGCGGGTCGCATCCGCGTCGATTGGGAGGCGGATTACTGAGCGTCGCAAGCGCTGGCACAACGCGCGCCCAGGCTGCGCGCGCCTTGGCCGGGCCGGCACGGGGAGCCGAACGGCTCGAGCCGCAGGCAGCCCCTGAAAAGATAGCGTCGGCCAGGTTTGCCGCGCCGCCTGAAACCGCAGCCGATGGCGCTTCGCCGCTGGCGTCTGCGCCGCGGTGCGTGGCGAGTTATCATGTCGTCACGTTGTTTGCCGGCATGTTCGTCGCCCTCACGCACTACGGGGTCAGCGGACGGGCGCTGAGAAACGGCTTGGTGAGCTTGCGCTGCTGGGATCCACGCGCATTCACCACTGACAACTACCGCAGCGTCGATGACCGGCCATTCGGCGGTGGGCCGGGCATGGTGATGCGGGTGGAGCCGTTGGACCTCGCGCTCACCGCGGCGAAGACCGCGTTGCGCTGGCAGGGTGTGCGGCAGCCACGCATGGTGCACCTCTCGCCCCAGGGGCGGGTGTTGGACCATGGGCTGGTTGCCGAGCTCGCACGCGAGCCCGGCCTCATCCTCTTGGCGGGCCGCTACGAGGGGATCGATGAACGCCTGTTCGCGCGCCATCGGCTGGAAGAGGTCTCCATCGGAGACTACGTCTTGTCTGGCGGCGAGCTGCCGGCGATGGTGTTGCTGGATGCGGTCATCCGCCAGCTCCCCGGCGTGCTGGGGCATGCGGACTCGGCGGCGGAGGATTCCTTTGCCATCGGCCTGCTCGACTGCCCGCATTACACCCGGCCCGAGGACTACTTGGGGCTCAAGGTGCCCGAGGTGCTGCGATCAGGCGACCATGCCGCCGTGCGCCGCTGGCGGCTCAAGGCCTCTCTGCAGCGGACCTTGGCGCGCCGGCCGGAGCTGCTCGCGCAGCGGCAGCTGAGCCGTCTGGAGCAGGAATTACTGGACGAGATTCGTTCAGAGGCCGATTCGGGGGATGCCGAATCGAGGTGAAAAAAACGGTGTCATGTCTCGTTGAAGACCTCTGTCACCCACAACAGGAAAGGAACTGCCATGAACTTGATCGAACAGCTCGAAAAGGAAGAGATCGCCCGTCTGGGCAAGACGGTACCGGAATTCTCCCCCGGCGACACCGTGGTGGTGCAAGTGAAGGTGAAGGAAGGCAACCGCGAACGGCTGCAAGCCTACGAGGGTGTGGTGATCGCCAAGCGCAATCGGGGGCTCAACTCCTCCTTCATCGTGCGCAAGATCTCTGCCGGGGAAGGGGTCGAGCGGACCTTCCAGACCTATTCCCCTCTAGTGGCCTCCATCGAGGTCAAGCGCCGCGGCGATGTGCGCCGTGCCAAGCTCTACTATCTGCGCACCCGCTCCGGCAAGTCGGCACGGATCAAGGAAAAGCTCAGCTCCGCCAAGGCACGGCAGGGCTGAGTCGGCGGGGCTACACCGCCGCCTGCGCCCTCGGTCTTATCGCCGCGATAACAGCGGCAGCAAGGCCGGCCAGAGCCGCTCGAGGATCAAGGGCTGCGCCGCGGCGTTGGGATGGATGCCGTCGGCGAGGAAATATTCCGGCTGCGCGGCAAAGCCCTCCAGCAGGAAGGGGACGAAGGCGGTGCGATGGCGACGCGCCAGCTCGGCATACACCGCCGCGAATTCGCGCGTATACGTTGGGCCGAAGTTGGGCGGCATGCGCATGCCTACCAAGAGCACCCGGACGTCGCGCTGCTTAGCCGCCCGGATGATGCCCTCCAGATTGGACTTCAGCTGGCTCACCGGCAGGCCGCGCAGGCCGTCATTGCCGCCCAGCGCCAGGATCAGGACCTCAGGCTTGTGCCGCTGAAGGAGCGCGTCGATGCGGCTTAGGCCACCCGCGCTGGTCTCGCCGCTTATGCTGGCGTTGACGATCCGGTAGTTGAACTTTCGCTCGCCCAGACGCGCCTCAAGCAGGGTGACCCATCCGGCGTGCCGCGGCAGCCCATAGGCTGAGGACAGGCTATCACCGAGCACCAGGATGGTGCCACCGGCGGCGAGCGCCGCTTGGCTCAGCATGAGCGACAACAGCCAGACGAAGAGGGTGTGCATGCAAGCAAGCGAGGCTGACGCGATCGTTCGGACGCGTGGGTTGAGCAAGGTGGTGGCCAGTGGCCAAGGCAGCCTGACCATACTCAAGGATATCGACTTTAGCGCCCGCGCAGGAGAGGCGGTGGCCATCTTGGGGGCCTCCGGCTCCGGCAAGTCCACCCTGCTCGGCCTGATGGCGGGACTGGACCTGCCCAGCGCTGGCAGGGTCTGGATCGATGGCATCGACATCACCCAACTCGACGAGGATGGCCGCGCCCGGCTGCGGGGGCGGCTGCTCGGCTTCGTCTTCCAATCCTTCCAGCTGCTGCCTGCCTTCACCGCCCTGGAAAACGTCATGCTGCCGTTGGAACTGGCCGGCGCGGCCGATGCCGAGGCAAAGGCCCGGCAGATGCTGATCCGCGTGGGGCTTGGCGAGCGGCTCAAGCACTATCCCAAGCACCTCTCTGGGGGCGAGCAGCAACGGGTGGCGCTCGCCCGGGCCTTCGTCATGCGGCCGCGGCTGCTGTTGGCCGACGAGCCGACGGGTAACCTCGATGCCGTCACCGGCGGCGAGGTCATCGACCTGATGTTCGAGCTCAACGCTGCCGCCGGCACGACCCTGATCCTCGTGACCCATGACGAGGAGCTCGCCCGGCGCTGCCACCGGCGCGTCCGTCTGGCCGCCGGCCGCATCGTCCCCGAGTGATGCCGTCGTCCAAAGGCCGCAGGCGATGCAGCTGACGTGGCGCCTGTTTCGGCGCGACTGGCGCGCCGGTGAGCTCAACGCCCTCACCCTCGCCTTGCTGGTGGCGGTGGCCAGCATCACCAGCGTCGGCTTCTTCACCGATCGCGTGCGTCAGGCCCTCGCCCTGAACGCGCAGCAGTTGCTCGGCGCCGATCTGCTCGTCAGTGGCGACCAGCCGCTGCCGGCCCGTTATCGGCAGGAGGCGATCGCCCGCGGTCTCGCTACGGCAGAGGCGATGGCCTTCATGAGCATGGCGGGCAGCGATGCCGGGGCCCATCTGACTGCCGTCAAGGCGGTCGGCGACGGTTATCCGCTGCGCGGTCGGCTGCGCATCGCTACCGCCCCAGGCGCCGCAGAGGCGGCGGTAGGGCATGGCCCGCGGCGCGGCAGCGTGTGGGTCGATCCGCGCTTCGCGTCGCTAAGCGGCATCGGCGTCGGCGAGCGTCTGACCTTGGGTCAGGCGAAGCTGCGCGTGGACGCCATCCTCACTGAGGAGCCGAGCCGCGGCCTGTCCTTCGAAAACCTGGCCCCGCGCGTCATGATGCATCTCGAGGACGTGCCGGCCACCGCGCTCGTACAGCCCGGCAGCCGCATCAGCTACCAGCTCCATGTCGCCGGCCAGGCGCAGGCGGTCGCGGCCTACCGGGCCTGGCTCAGCGCACGGCTTGCCCGCGGCCAGCGGGTGCAAGGGATCGAGGATGCACGCCCCGAGGTGCGCGAGGCCCTGGCGCGCGCGCAAACCTTTCTCGGGCTGAGCGCCTTGCTGGCCGTCGTCCTGGCGGCGGTGGCGGTGCATCTGGCGAGCCGACGCTATGTCGAGCGCCACTACGACGGCTACGCCGTCATGCGCTGCCTGGGGGCGCGCCAGGCCCAGCTCGGCAGGCTTTTTTTGGGTCAGTTGCTACTCGTGGGCGCCATCGCCGGTGGCCTCGGCTGCGTCGTAGGCTTCGTTGCCCAGGCCGTCGTCGCCGGGTTTATGGACGACTTGCTGGGCATCGAGCTACCGGCCTCCTCCCTGCTGCCCGCCTTGCAGGGTATCAGCACCGGCTACGTGCTGTTGCTGGGTTTTGCCCTGCCGCCGCTCATGCAGCTGAAGGCCGTTGCGGCCGTCCGGGTGCTGCGCCGCGAGACCGGCATGCCGCGTGCCCGCCCCGTGCTCGTCTACGCCTTGGGGCTTGCGGCCCTGATCGCCCTGCTGCTGTGGCAGACGCAGGCGGTCAAGCTGGCCGCCCATACCCTGGGTGCTTTCGCCGTCGCCCTCCTGCTCTTCACCCTGCTCGCGCTTGGCACACTGCGCCTGCTCGCGCGCCTTGGCCGCCATGCCGGCTTCGCCTGGCGCTATGGCCTCGCCAACCTGCGCCGCCACGAGCGCGCCAACATCGTGCAAGTCGTCGCCTTGGCGCTGGGGCTGACCAGTATCCTATTGCTCGCCTTCACCCGCGCCGACCTGATCGAGGCGTGGCAGGCTAGAACGCCGCCGGACGCCCCCAACCGTTTCATTCTCAACATCCAGCCGCAGCAACGCCAGGCCGTCCTGGCCTTCTTCCGCGACCAAGGGCTGCCTGTGCCGCAGCTCTACCCCATGGTGCGCGCCCGCCTGCTGGCCATCAACGGCCGTCCCGTGCGCGCCGAGACCTATGCGGACGAACGCACCCGGGCGCTCATTGAGCGCGAGTTCAACCTGTCCTACATGTCCGAGCCACCACGTCACAATACCGTGATCGCAGGCAGCTGGTTCGGTGAGCAAGAATTCGCCCGGGGCGCCCTCTCGATCGAGGCAGGCATCGCCAAGACCCTGAACATCAAGCTGGGCGATCGTCTGACCTGGTCGGTGGCCGGCGAGACCCTGAGCGCCCCGGTCACCAATGTGCGCAAGCTCGCCTGGGATTCGATGCAGGTCAACTTCTTCGTCATCGCCACGCCAGCGCTGCTCGAGGCGATGCCCACCAGCTACATCACCAGCTTTCATCTCCCGCCGCAGCGCGCGGCGGCGATGACCGAGCTGGTGCGGGCCTTCCCCAACCTCACCGTCATCGATACCTCGGCCATCCTGCAACAGGTCTTGGAGCTGCTGCAACGCATCACCACTGCCGTGCAGGTCATCTTTCTGTTCGCCCTGGGCGCGGGCGTGCTCGTCCTCTATACGGCGCTCATCAGCCGTCAGGGCGAGCGCGTGCAAGAGGCGGCCTTGATGCTCGCCCTGGGGGCGAGCCGGGCGCAAGCGGCGGCGGCCCAGCGCAACGAATACCTGGTCATCGGGCTCGTGGCAGGCACGCTGGCTGCGGCTGCTGCAGTAGCCATCGGCGCCGTGCTGGCGGGCCAGGTCTTTGAGTTCGATCGCTACACCCCCGATCCCCTGATCTGGGTCGCAGGCCCGACGCTGGGGATGCTCAGCGCGGCCTTGCATGCCTGGCTTGGGGCGCGCGCCGCCCTCAATGCCGGGCCTATGGCTGTCCTAAGACAACCTGAGTAGGGGCCGGCTTGGCGTCAGCCCTAGACCAAGCTTGCCAGGTGGGTAGCGATAAGAAAAGGTCTGCCGTAGCGGCCTGCCGCCACCGCTATGCAGCGGGCGCAGCACGCTTACGCAGCCCATACCGCCAGCCAAAAAAGGCCTGAAATTCAAATAGCAAGAAATTCAATCACAGATGGAGTTTTCGCCTTAAACTTAAGGTAATTTATCACTGACATCGTCTTGCTACACCCGCGCTCGATATGGCGGAAGATAGCGATCTTGAACGTACTGAACCGGCATCGCCGCGAAAGTTGGAGCGGGCACGTGCCGAAGGCAATGTCCCACGCTCCCGCGAACTGGCGACATTTGCTGTTCTGCTTGCCAGCGCTGCAACCTTATCCTTCCTCGGCCTTTTTATGTTCGATAGCATGCAGCGGATGATGAAAAATGGGCTTACCTTCAGTCGGGCCGAGATCAGCGACCCTGAACGGCCGCTTGAACTCCTTACCCTTGCTGGCTGGGAGGCCATGTGGGTGATCTTGCCAATGATGCTCGCCGTTCTACTGGCAACGATAGTGGCGAACGTGGCCATCTCCGGCTGGGTTTTCACCCTCCGTCCGCTAGCAACAAACCTCGAAAAGCTCAATCCGATCAAAGGTCTGTCGCGCCTGTTCTCCTGGCTTAGCCTCATTGAGCTGCTCAAAGCCTTGCTCAAGGCTGGGGTCATCGCTGGGGTGGCTGGGCTCGCCATCTGGCTGCAACGCGACGGCTTGCTTGCCCTTGCCGCAGAGCCCCTGGAAACCGCCCTCGTTCATTTCACCCAGATCACCCTTTACACCTTTCTGGCCGCTGTTGCCGCGTTTGCCTTGGTTGTAGCCGTGGACGTGCCGTTCCAGCTTTGGGACTATCACCGCCAGATGCGCATGACCAAGGAAGAGGTGCGTCAGGAACAAAAGGAGATGGAGGGCGATCCCCAAATCAAGGCCCGCATCCGCGCCGTGATGCGAGAGCAGGCACGCCGGCGCATGATGGCGGCTGTGCCCAAGGCGGATGTGGTCGTGACCAACCCGTTGCATTACGCGGTTGCCCTGGAATACAAGGAGCGGCGCATGCGCGCGCCGGTGGTGGTGGCCAAGGGCGCGCAGCTAGTGGCGGAGCGGATCAAGGAGATCGCGCGCGAGCACCGCGTGCCCATCGTCGAGGCACCGCCGCTGGCTCGCGCCCTCTACCGTCATGCCGAGGTCGGCGACACCATTCCGGCAGCGCTGTTCAATGCAGTGGCGCAGGTCCTGGCCTATGTCTATCGGTTGCAGCAGCCTGGCGCCCGCCCAGAACCGCCCGAGGATTGGCAGGTGCCCCCGGAGCTCGACCCTGCCACCAAGGCGGCGACCACCAACGGAGGTGAAGCCTGATGGCGGTGGCACTTGCCTGGAACAGCGCCACCTGGCAGAAGCTGGCCGCCCCGGCGCTGGTCATCATCGTCCTGGCGATGATGATCCTGCCCCTGCCGCCCTTCCTGCTCGACATCCTCTTTACCTTCAACATCGCGCTGTCGATGATCGTGCTGCTCATCGGCCTGTACACCCTGAAGCCGCTCGAGTTCTCCGTCTTCCCCACCGTGCTCCTGGTCACGACGCTACTGCGCTTGTCGCTCAACGTCGCCTCTACCCGCATCGTGCTGCTGGAAGGGCACACCGGACCAGACGCCGCTGGCAAGGTGATCGAGGCCTTTGGCCACTTCTTGGTCGGCGGCAACTACGCGGTCGGGCTCATCGTCTTCATCATCCTGGTGGTGATCAACTTCGTCGTCATCACCAAAGGCGCTGGGCGCATTGCCGAGGTCTCCGCCCGCTTCACCCTCGATGCCATGCCCGGCAAGCAGATGGCCATCGACGCAGACCTAAACGCCGGCCTGATCGGCGAGGACGAGGCGCGCCGACGCCGCGCTGAGATCGCCCAGGAAGCAGACTTCTATGGAGCGATGGACGGCGCCTCCAAGTTCGTGCGCGGTGACGCCATAGCCGGCATCATCATCATGCTGCTCAACATCATCGGTGGACTAATCATCGGTGTAGTGCAGCACGACATGGCCTTGGCCGATGCCGCCAGCACCTATACGCTGCTGACCATCGGCGACGGTCTCGTTGCCCAGATCCCAGCGCTGATCATCTCCACTGCCGCCGGTGTCGTCGTCTCGCGCGTTTCCAGCGAGCAAGACCTCAACCAACAAATGCTGGGTCAGGTCTTCGACAAGCCGCAGGCCGTGTTCCTCACCGCCGGCATCCTCGCCCTGCTTGGCATCATGCCGGGCATGCCACACGTCGCTTTCCTGCTCATGGCAGCCTCCCTGACCGGACTAGGCTATTGGCTCATGCAGCGCCAAAAGGCGGCTGCCCAGCCAGCTGAGACTGAGACACCGCCAACCGCCGAAGAGCCGATAGAGGTGAGCTGGCAGGATGTCACCCCTGTTGATCGCCTCGGCCTAGAAGTCGGCTATCGGCTCGTGCCGCTCGTGGACCGGGCGCAAAACGGTGAACTGCTGCGCCGCATCCGCGGTATTCGCAAAAAGATTGCGCAAGATCTCGGCTTTCTCGTGCCACCGGTTCACATACGCGACAACTTGCAGCTCAAGCCCGGGGCTTATCGCATCACCCTCAAAGGTGTTGCAGTCGGCGAGGGCGAGGTAGTAATCGGCAAATACCTCGCCATCAACCCGGGAAGGGTGATGGGTACCATCCAAGGCCAAAATGCCGTAGACCCGGCCTATGGTCTGCCTGCGCTCTGGATCGATGCCAACCAGCGTGAACAGGCACAGACCTACGGCTATACGGTGGTGGATGCTAGCACTGTGGTGGCGACCCATCTGTCTAAGATAATCAACGACTACGCCCCCGAGTTACTCGGCCGCGAGGAGACTCAACAACTGCTCGAGCACGTAGCGAAGCAATATCCGAAATTGGTCGATGACCTCGTGCCCAAGCTCCTGCCCTTGTCCACAGTGCAAAAGGTGCTGCAGTCGCTGCTCGAGGAACGGGTGCATTTACGCGACATGCGCACCATCTTGGAGACCCTGGCCGAGCACGCCAGCCGCACCCAGGATGCAGAGGAGCTCACCAGTGCCGTCAGGACTGCGCTTGGTCGTGCTATCATTGCTGAAATCTTCGGCGGAGCGCATGAATTGCAGGTCATGGCCTTGGAGCCGCGCCTGGAACAGATCCTCACACAGGCCGTCGCTGGCCGAAGCGGCGATAGTATGGGCCTCGAACCCGGTCTGGCCGAACGGCTGGTGCGTGAAACTCAGAACGCTGCCGAAACATTTGCCAAGAACGGTCTGCCCAGCGTACTGCTCGTCAGTCAACCGATACGCACTGTACTATCGCGTTTTTTGCGCCGGGTAGTGCCTGACCTCAAGGTCATCTCACATGCCGAAATCCCTGACGGGCGGAGCGTGCGTGTCACTGCCATGATCGGTACATAAGGCGATGGTCAAGAAATTCCGTGCCGCCACGACCCGCGAGGCCCTGCGCATGGTGCGCGACGCCTTGGGGGCCAATGCCATCATCCTCTCAAACCGCCAGGTGGATGGGGGCGTAGAGATCATCGCCGTAGCCGATTTGGACGTAGCTGCTCTCTCTGGTCAGGCGGAACCGGTTGAAGCCTCCCCGCGTTTAGCCGCCAAACCGCCTCCCGCACCCGAGTCTCCACCCGTTACCCCTTTCACAGAGTATGTGGCTCAGCGCGAAGCCAGTGTCATCCGCTCGGCGCGCACAGCATCGAAACACCGGGAAGTATTACGTGCGTCCGCTGCACAAGAGCGGCCGAACTCGTCGGCTCGACCAAGCTCCCCAGCGCCCAAACCTGCCGAGTCTAATCTTACCAGCGAAGATTTATTACGCGAGATCCGCGCGCTACGGCAAATTCTAGAAGACCAACTCGCGGCTTTTGCGTGGGGTGAGCTAGCTAGCCGCGAGCCCGTGCGCGCCGAATTGATGAAACGCTTGCTCGCTGCTGGCTTTAGTCCAGCGCTCTCTCGTCAGCTGTTAGCAGACATTCCCCGCGAACAGGACACGGAACGGGCGTCGAAATGGCTTAAAACACTCATCGCGCAGAATATCGTCACCCCAAAGGAAGAGGAAGATATCCTGATGCGTGGCGGCGTCTACGCTTTGGTTGGTCCAACCGGTGTGGGCAAGACGACAACGGTAGCCAAACTGGCCGCACGCGCTGTCCTGAGGTACGGCGCAGCCAAGGTCGCCCTAGTGACCACCGATACTTATCGCATCGGTGCCCAGGATCAATTACGCATTTACGGGCGAATCTTGGGTGCTCCGGTCTTCGCCGTCCAAGACGACAACGACTTGGAACTGACCCTGTCTGATGTGGCACACAAGCACCTCGTGCTAATCGACACCGTCGGCATGTCGCAGCGGGACAAACGCGTGGCTGAGCAGGTGGCCTTGCTCTGTGGTGATGCACGCGGTGTTAAACGCATCCTCTTGCTTGCAGCCCCTGCTCAGGGCATCACCTTGGAGGAAGTGGTACGCGCCTACAGTGGGCCGGGTCTCATTGGCTGCATTCTGACCAAGATCGATGAAGCCCTCTCCTTCGGCCCATGCTTAGACGTCGTCATCCGCCATCAGCTTACGGTGCACTATGTGACCAACGGTCAGCGTGTGCCAGAGGACCTACACACGGCCAACGCCGTCTATCTTGTTGACCGCGCGTTCCGACTTGCTCTGGCGGATTCTCCTTACACCCCCTTGGAAGGTGACTACCCCGTACTCATGGCAGCCATGAGTCGTTATGGCTTGCCGGAGGAGGCCGCTCATTCAGGCATGGTCAGCGCTCTGCGCTAATTGACAAAGATGCAGGACCAGGCCGCTGGATTGCGCAAGATGTTGGGGCAGTTTCCTCGCTTCCTGCCCCTAGGGGTGTGCGGCACTGACGCCGCCCTGACCGCGCTAGTCACCGCCCACCTAGCCTATGCCCTCAATGGGCGCGGGCTATTGGTGTGGGTGCTAGATGAAGCTGCTGCACCACATAACGTGGCCACTTGTTTCGGTCTCCCCTTGCGGCGCAGTTTGAATCAGGCCTTGCGTCAGGGGGCATCACCCGACACCGCACTGTACAACATCTCTGCCGGGCTTGGTCTGTTAGCTATCCATGGCGGTATGCCTTGGCTTGCCAGCCTATCTGAAGAACGCTGGCATGAGGTCATCGATGCCCTGAACAGCCAAACCGATGCGCCCCAGTGCCTACTATTGCACGCCCCCCACGGCGCCGAGGCTGGCAGTCTAGCCATGTGTGCACACGACCGCATCTTGGTCGTCCCGCAAGGTAGAACGGCCCTCACCCAATCCTATGCGTTGATTAAAGGGGTCCAGCGGTTATATCCAAGCGAACGCTGGCATGTCGTCGTCATGCAGGCGAGAGACGAATCGTCGGCGCGAGCGACTTTTACCGCTTTAGCCTCGACGGCGCAGCGTTTTCTAGATATCGAGCTGCACTGGCTAGGCAGCGTACCATTTGACAAGACCATGATCGAGGCTGTTCGGCACATGCTCTCGGTACAAGAGCTCTCTGCAGATCGACCGGGAATCCAAGCCTTGCGCAGAGTGGCAGAAACCGTGGCGGCGATGCTGCGACAGGCGGGGATAAGCAAGCCTGAAGAGTTCTGGCTCAAGATGTGGATGTTCAGTCGCCTGACCACAGAGGCGGTCATGGAGAAGACCAAGAATGTCCAGCTCAGCTGAACTCAGTGAAGAGCTTGTGCGCGCCTATCTACCGCTGGTTAAACGCATCGCTCATCACCTAATGACCCGCTTGCCAGCTAGTGTAGAGGTAGATGACCTCATCCAGGCGGGTCTCATGGGGTTACTGGAGGCGGTGGAGCGCTTTGACGACCGGCAGGGTGCCCACTTCGAAACTTATGCTACGCAACGCATACGCGGTGCGATGCTCGATGAGCTACGCGAGTCGGACTGGGCTTCGCGCAATGTACGAAAAGCGGCCCGCCAGATCGAGCAGACCATACACACCCTTGAGCAGCGGCTAGGGCGACCACCAACGGAACAAGAGATAGCTGACGAGATGCGGCTCAACATCAACGACTATTACGAGTTGCTCAATGACGCCCGCGGCGCTCAGCTGCTCTATTATGAGGACCTGCATGAGGAAGGAGGGGATTATTTTTTAGAGCGTTTCGCGGACGATGCAGCAAACGGACCTTATGAGATACTGGCAAGTCACCACTTTACACAAGCACTGGCGCGAGCTGTATCTGAACTACCTGAGCGCGAAAAGCAGCTGATGGGGATGTACTATGAAGAGGGGATGAACTTCAAAGAGATCGGAGCCGTGTTGGGGATATCCGAGTCTCGTGTCTGTCAACTGCACACTCAGGCCATCAGTCGTCTACGCAGCCGCCTGAGGGCATGGAAAGAGTGATGTTCAGGTTGAATGAACCATCCTGCCGACAGGGCATTCCAGCCAGTAGAACTTGCCCCTTTGGCCAATTGTCCACCCTCGAACCATTACTGACCGTGGGATAAACCTGTGCCACAAGGTATCGATCTGACCAGCATAATCGGCCTTGTCCTCGGCGTATCCGCGATCATCGTCGGGCAACATCTGGAAGGTGGGCATATCGGCTCGCTGCTCCAGATCACCGCCTTTGTTATCGTCATCGGTGGCACCATGGGAGCAGTGATGTTGCAAAGCCCGCTGCGAGTCTTTCTCGACGGTCTAGCCATGGTCCGTTGGGTGTTTAGCCCCCCCCAGGTTACGCCGGATGAGGTCTTGCACCAGATCCTCGACTGGAGCCATATCGCGCGGCGCGGTGGCCTACTCGCACTCGAACCCCAGATCGAAACACTGGCGGATCCGTTCCAAAGGCGAGGATTGCAAATGTTGGTTGATGGCGCCGAGCCCGAGGTGCTCCGCGAGACTTTGGAGCTCGAGCTGTCTTCTTATGAACACCACCACCAGGAGGCAGCACGTGTATGGCTGTCGGCCGGTGGGTATGCCCCGACCATCGGAATCATCGGCGCGGTGATGGGATTGATCCATGTCATGGAAAATCTCTCCGACCCCTCCAAGCTAGGAGCCGGGATCGCCGTAGCCTTCGTCGCCACCATCTATGGTGTAGGCAGCGCTAACCTAATCTTTATCCCCATGTCCAACAAACTTAAGGCCATCGTCAACAAACAGGTAAAGCTCAAGGAAATGTTCATCGCGGGGCTAGTCGCCATCGCCAACGGCGAAAACCCGCGGATGATCGAAGCGAAGCTGCAGGGGTATCTACTCTGAAGAGGACCGAAAAACCCACCGTCGGGTTTCGGTGCAGGCTAACCTTCGCGCACGCGAAGGTTAAGCCCGGCGGCGCGCCGGGCGGCCGGAGCCCAAACCCGCGGATGATCGAAGCGAAGCTACAGGGGTAGCTACTCAGATGTTTTAACAAGCCGCTGCGATAGTCCGTGCGTTCGCCGATGTGCCGAGGAATTCAGTCTTCCGCCTGCCAAAATCGTCTGCAAAGCCTCACGCATGAGCTCCTTGGGCAGATCACGCTCACCCGTCAGCCGTTCCCAACCAGCGAAAGTTTGGTCTGATGCGCCTTACAGTCATGGTTGCTCGCCAACGGTTCAAGGTCGACTTTGTCATCAAACCTTCTTACCACGCCCACCTCTTCGATCCCTACTCAATCGCCTTGACACATCTATCCGGAAACTATCCCAAGACCTCTGCCTACTTCCTCATCCGTCCAGTACGCAATGATGAGAGCAAACATATTTTGGGATCAGGGGAGATTTTGAGCCGTTTTCAGCTCCATATAGGCCTTCACAGGAGCCTCTTGAAGCCACATCAGGCTCCCGCAGGCCACGGGCGAGCGCACTCATCCCGTTGCAACCAACAACGCATTGCGTACCAGCCACAGATGGACCAGCGCATACAGGACGTAGCGCTGCGCAGTGTTTTTCGCCCGGCCTGGGGAGCGCGTCTAGCGGTAGCCAAACTGACTCTTCAGCATCCAGAACGCAAGCTCACCCCGGGCTCGGGTATGCGCAGCGCACAAACTGCCACGGATTACCCGCTTCCTCATCCTGGTGTTTATCAGGATCTCGCTCACCGCGGGCGTTTTTGCCAAGCTCGGCGCCGCAATCAAAGTCGCATCTACGTCAGTGCCGCTTTTGCGCATGCGGCTACCTGCAATTAGTCAGAATGACATCGAGCCGCTCAAGCAGGCACACGCTCAGGCCGTGCCGAAGGTAGCGAAAGCGCAGAACAGCGCTCTGATCCGGTACAACATCCACCCCCAGGTCCAGGCCGACCAACCTGGCCAACCGCGGCTGTCATACAGGGTTTCTTCTGCCGCCATATCCAACAGGCCGAACCATGAAAGCGAAGCTAAGGCTGCTACTCTACTGCAAACGAGGGCGTCCGCCCTCGGGGCCATACCTCCAGCTCAGGTGCATCATGACCCAGGGGGATCGGAAATTTTGGACAAGCAACGGATGCACACCGTAAAGAGTTCCTAAATCCTGTCAGGCATGAGGACTAGCTCAGACTGGCCTGGAAGGCGTAATCTAGCGCCTTAGGCGCTGAAGCTCGCGCTGCATTGTGCACCGAAAAGCGTTGACATTTTCCTGCATCGAACACCCTATGCCACGGAAACGAATCAGCGAAGAACACGAAAACCTGGAGCGCTGGCTTGTCTCCTATGCTGACTTCATCACGCTCTTATTTGCCTTCTTCGTGGTCATGTACGCCATCTCTTCAATCAACGAGGGTAAATACCGCATTTTCTCAGAGTCGCTGTTAAAAGCCTTCCGCGACCCCGTCTCGCACGACCGCTTGATCGAGCTACGTACGCGTCATCCCGAACTGTTGAGCGAAAGAGGCCGACTATTGCGCTCTGGGTTGCCCAATACTTCAACTACACCCGCGCCCAGCGAGACGGAACGCATGCGTAAAGTGGCCAAAAATGTCCTCGAAGCGATGGCTCCCTTGGTCAAGGAGGGGCAGGTGCGTGTAACCCAATCGCCGCGAGGCATCACCGTGGAAATTAACGCCAGCGTGCTGTTCGCTACTGGGGAGGCCGTGTTGCAGCCACGATCCATCGAGACCCTGACCGCAGTAGCGAGGGTGTTGGCACAAGTGGACAATCCCATCCAAGTTGAGGGGCATACCGACAACGTGCCGATTCGCAGCCTGGTGTATCCCTCGAACTGGGAGCTCTCGTCTGCGCGTGCGGGTAGCGTTGTGCGTCTGTTTGCTGAACAAGGGGTACATCCGAGCCGAATGGTGGCGATCGGTTATGCGGATAACCGACCAATCGACACCAATGCGACCCCGGAAGGCCGTGCACGCAACCGACGCGTCAATATCCTCATCCTGCACGAGAAGAAAGGCGAAGTGCGCGAAATAGAGCTCGATACAGCTCAATAGAGCAGCGAAAGGCTATTGAGCGACCTCGAACCGCTTGGCGTTTTACTGCGTTCGGCTTATTCCCCAACCAGCACGCGAAAAAGATCGACTCGCGTCGTGCTCTCTAGCCATTTTTCCACTCTTATCGCTAGCGGTCCGGCTTCGCTCGCGGCCTTTGTCGTTGTTCCTGGCACCAGAAAACCGTTTGGGGTAAGTAGCTTTGTGGCGCGAACTGTCGGCACAAGCTGTGCAAGCAGCAGGCCCACACCCTCCTTGCCAGTGCCCTCAAGTGACAAGCGTATAGGCATAGCGCTTGGAGCGAGCAGTTGAACACCAAACAACAACTCACACGCGGCCGATAGCCTAAACCAGCGCAGTAGGCCTATCCCCCAACGTCGGTCATCTAGTCGCACGCCTACGGCATCCCCTACGCTCACCTGGACGTTAGTATTTCCGGTAAAGCCTAACGCTATACCGCTCATGCTGTCGTCGATAATCGTGCAGCGTAATACTGGCGCTCGCTCAGCCGCCTGGCTTTCTACTGCATCCTTTGGTGCACCTGAAGCCACAAGCCGATAGACGGTATCAAAACCGAAAACGACATCAATTTCCTTTTCAGATTTTGCGCGTCGACGTTGCGCACGGCGTTGAATAGATGCCCCCCAGTTGAGACACAAACGCCGCAACATCATGCCATAACCAGCCGTTTTAGCAGCTGTTGGTAAACCGAGCTTCTCCGGCTCGATCCTGGCCCTAATTTGGGTCTGCAAAAAAAGTAGATGCTTAACTAAATCGGTGGTGTCAAGCAGAAAATCCCAATGCCCTTGATTCGGATGCCGCTGACGAACAAGCGGTGCTGGCGGGGCGTCCGAGTTCATAGCGATGACGTAGGTACCCGCGTGTTCGCTTGTTGCCCCCGCCACAACGATTTTGCAAAGGTGACCATAGCGGTTAATAATGTCTCTAACCCAAGTCAATTCTAGCGGTGACAGGCGGTAGGGATCAGCTATAGCCAGCAGCAGTGTACTGACGTATAGCGCTTCTATCGAGACATGATCTATGCTAGTTTCCGGCAAGATCCTGGCCAAACCGGTATGCCGAGCATAGTGATAAGTTTGGTGAAGATCGAGCCAAACGCCCTCGGGTACCTCAGTATGGGTCTCGTAGCTAATCCCAAGGGCTTGCTGCAAGCACGCAAACAATTGATGCAGGTTTTTAGCAAGCAGTTGTGTGTTAGCATGCATAGCATGCTTCGCCCAGCTGATGATCAGCAACTTGTATGCCACAGCTAGCGTGAGTAGCAGCTTTTGTGCCTCCTTGGCGTATGGACACAACGTTGGCGCTAGCGGCAGGGAGGCATCTCGGTAGCGTTTACGCAACGCGGCAACAGTGTCTTGCACATCAGCCTCAATCGCCTTAAGCCAGGTGGCGCGAGCTTCAGTAGGCATCTGGCCTTGGTTGGCGGCTGCAAGATAGCCTGTAAGCTCCCGTGCCCTATACAGGAGATCAGAAGCAGGCCGACGCCGGAGCCATTCACTGACCTGCTTCGGGTTAAACTCTTTGCCGTGGGGATGCTCGTCTGAGACGATCGGCAGGAAGAATTTCGGTTGCATCGAACTGTCCAACGCTGTTGGGATTGTGTGCAATGGATGCAATGGGTTTCATCCTAGTAAAATACCTGAATATCGGCAGCTCGACGATGATCCCAAAGTCTTGGTGCGAAGCAGGATTTGCCCGAACCGGGTTTACTCATCCAGGCGGAGGCATGAAGTTTGTGCGTATACTGCTGGCGATAATGCTTGCCATAACATCAATGAAGGCGATAGCCTTCAATCTCACCGACAGCCAAGGCAAGCTGCATCGCCTAGCGGACTATCGGGGCAAGTGGGTGCTGGTGAATTTCTGGGCCACCTGGTGTCCGCCTTGTTTGGAAGAGATCCCCGACCTCATCGCCTTGCATGAGGACAAGAAAAACAACCTGGTCGTCATCGGCGTTGCCCTCGATTACCAAGATCGGAGGCAGGTGATGCAATTTGCTGAGCAGATGATGATCAGCTACCCCATCGTGCTCGGCAATTATCACCTCGCCGCCCAGATCGGCCCCATAAGGGGCCTGCCGACGAGCTATCTCTATAACCCACAGGGCAAGCTCGTGGCACAGAGATTGGGTCCGCTCACGCGTGAGGACGTCGAGCGCTTCATCCACCACCCATCCAGACGTAACGCGCGATGAAAGCCATATTGCAAGCTTTGCTGCTAGGTATGTTGTGTCTCACCCCCGCTTGGGGGGGCGAGCTGCGTGACCCCGCGGTGCATTTCTTTCAACCCAAGCTGGGGGACCTCTTTAGCGAGCTCGCCGTCGCCAAGCAGGAGGGGAAAGCAGCCATCCTGCTCATGTTCGAGATGGATGACTGCCCCTTCTGCCAGCGCATGAAAGCGACGGTACTCAACCGCGCCGAGGTACAAGACTATTTCCGACGTCATTTCCTGATCTACAGCATCGATACCAAAGGCGATGTGCCGATCATCGACTTCCAGGGCAAGGAAACCACGGAGAAGGCCTTTGCTGCTGCCCAGCGCGCGCGGGCAACGCCGCTATTCGTCTTCTACGACCACGAGGGCAAGCCGCTGACCCGCTATACCGGCGCCACTAAGGACGCGGAGGAATTCTTGCTCTTGGGGCGCTATGTCGTCGAAGGCGCCTATAAGACCATGCCGTTCAATGTGTATAAGCAGCAGGCCGGCAAAACCCCATGAATGAGGTCGGCGGTCGGGTCCGGCCACACGCTTGGGTCTCGGGGGCGCTGCAGCGTTGGCCTGGCGTGAGGGCGATGCTAAAGCCATTGCTTGCTGCTTGCGCCTGCCTTGCCTGGGCCACGCCAGCGGCGCTGGCCGCCCGCTTGAGCCTAGAAGAAGTGCTGGCCTATGCCGAGCAAAGCCACCCCGAGTTGGCACACCTTGAGGCGCAGTACGACATTGCGCGCGCCGAGCAACAACTGACCGCCAGCCTGCGCGATTTCCGCATCAGCCTGGAGGTGGCCTTACGCGGTGGCCAGAACACGCTGACCGAGCGCTTCTCCCCCGACCACTTGTCCCGCCTCAGCGTGCGCAAGACCCTATGGGATGGCTCCCGCTATGAGGCGCAACTCGAGGCGGCACGGCTGGAGAGCGAGGCGCGCGCGCTCAAGCTCATGAACGAGCGCAGCAAACGCCGCCTGACCTTGATGGCGCGCTATTTCGACGTTTTGCTCAGCGACATGCAGTATGCGGCGGATACCGAACACATGGCCGTGCGCTTCGTGCGTTGGGACGATGCCAAGCACCGGCTGGAGCTCGGTGAATTGTCACCGTCGCAGCTTGCCGAGCTCGAGGCCGAGTATCAAGCGCTGCGCCTGCGTCAACGGGAGAGCGAAAACCGCGCGCGCGAGCGGCGCGCCCTGCTCGCCGCGGCGATGAATCGGCCTGAGGAGCTGCCGGCCGAGCTGATCGACCCGCCGCTGAGCCAAAACGACCGGCCGCTACCCGAGTTCAACGCCTTGCTCAAGGCGATGCTGGCGAACAACCCAGCCCTCAGGATGCACGAGCAGCTGATGGCGGCCTCACGCAGCCGTCTGCTCGCGCTGCGGGCGGATAACCTGCCGAGCCTCGAATTCGAGGCCGAGGCTGCGGCCTACTCCCGCGACACCACGACACGTGACCAACTGCGCGCCGGCATCAACCTCGTCTGGCCTTTGTCCACGGGCCGGCAGCGCGACGCGCGTCTGGCCCGCGAACAAGCGGTCTTGCAGGGCATTAAGGCGCAATACGACAAGCTAAAGCTTGAGCTACACCAGAGCTTGTTCGAAACCTGGCAAGAGATCCAATATTTGCGCAACGTCGCCCGACCCGCCGCCGCGACTGAGGCCAAGTATCGCGACCTAGCGCTGGAGCGCGCGCGCGCCGAGTATGAACTCGAATTGCGCAGCAACCTCGGCACCAGCATGGCGGAGACGCAGGTGGCAAGGCTGCGGCAACGGGCGGTGGAATATCGACTCGCGCTGGCCTGGGAACGGCTCGCCGGTCTAGTGGGTGTGCCGCTCGAGGCCCTCGATAGCGTCAGTGAGGTTGAGAAATGAAGTCAACAAAGGCCTTTACCGCTGGCTGCCTATTGCTGCTCATCGGCTCTGGCGCGCAAGCAGGGGAGCTTACCGCCCAGCTCGCATGGTCACAGCCGCTGGCGCTCAGCACCCCGCTGTCGGGTGTGGTGGCCACGGTGTCGGCCGAAGCCGGCCAGACCGTGGCCCAGGGAGCGCTGCTGCTCAGCCTCGACCCGACGCCGTTCAAGGCGCAGGTGGCCGAGGCGCGCGCAGACGCGGAGCGGCTGGCCGAGGAGGCGGCGGATGCGAAACGCGAGCTCGCCCGTGCGGAGGAGCTTTATGCCCGCACCGTCACTGCCACCACCGAGCTTGACGCCGCCAAGCTCAAGCAGGCGCGCGCCAGCGCCGCCCTAGCGGCTGCCCAGGCCCGCCTGGAGCGCGCGCGTTGGCAATTGGCGCAGACCGAGCTACGCGCCCCCTTTCCCGCCATCATCCTGGAACGCCGTGCAGTGCCCGGCATGGTGGTTGCCGCCCAGTGCCAGCCGCCGACGCTGTTCACGATCGCACACGCCGAGGAGATGCTCGCCCGCGCCCCGCTCACCGCCAAACAAGCCAGCAGTGTGCGTCCCGGCATGCGGGCCGAGGTCCTGTTCGGCGGCAAATCGCACCCTGGCCGAGTGCGTAGCCTGTCCTACACCGGCAGCGGCGAGGCCGCGGCCTATAGCGTGGAGGTGGTCATCGCGCGCACGCCAGGCATGACCGCTGGTCTGCCTGCCAGCCTGCGCCTCATGCCGGAATAGGTCGCCACAGAGCGCTTACGCGGCCACCGCATAGCGTGCCTTCGCCTCGCGCGCCGCGCGCGCCTCTTCGGGGCTATAGGCCTTGCCCGACCACAGCATGCGATAAGCGATTTCCTCGTTGCCGTTCTCGCACAGCTCCAGCACCTTTTTGAACAGGGGCTGGAAGGTCTCGGAGCGGTGCGAGCGCTCGTGATCCTCGAAGCTCTGCCAGAAGGTGACGATGAGTGCCTCGCGGTCTTTCAACGGGCTTTCCACCGCCTGGCCGATGGTGGAGCCCTCATTCGAGACCTGGCCGGAGTTGAGGGCGACGAAACCGCCCACGAAGCCCGTGTCGGAGTGATAGGTCTTCACGTTCTCGCACAGCTCGGCAACCCGCATCTCCAGGTCCTCGACGCTGTAGCCTGGTTTCAGGATCACGCGGTTGATGGTAATCACGCCATCAGGATTGAAGCCGTTGATCAGGGCCATGACGTCCTCCTTTAGAAGTTAATTAACAGATACTAATGCGCTAGTGTCGCTGCAGCCTCTGCGACACCGGCGCACGCCATAATAGTTTACTAATCTAGTCGGGTTTAGGCAAGAAAAGTTCATGACCCCATAAAAAATGCCTATCTCCTGGTCAGGCTTGCCTGTATAGAACGATCGTTCTAAACTGACCGCGTCGAACGATCGTTTCATCGAGCGCAGGATGACCCTACGTGCTTTACTGCTCGACTTCAATTCCTATTTCGCCGCGGTGGAACAGCAGCTGCGCCCGCAACTGCGCGGTCGTCCCGTGGGGGTGCTGCCGGTGATGGCCGAGACCACCTGCTGCATCGCCGCTAGCTACGAGGCCAAGCGCTTCGGCGTCAAGACCGGCACCTCCGTGGCCGAGGCCCGCCGCCTGTGCCCGGACATCGTCTTCGTCGAGGCGCGGCCGCGCGTCTATGTCGAGATGCATCAACGGCTGATGCAGGTGGTCGACAGCGTCCTCGCCATCGGCGAGGTCTTGTCCATCGACGAGGTGATGTGTGAGCTGACCGGCTCCTGGCAGCAAGAGGCGGTGGCCGTGGCGCTCGCCCGTCGGGTGAAACAGAAGCTGCTCGACGAGGTCGGCGAGTGCCTCACCTGTTCGGTGGGCATCGCCCCCAACCGCTTCCTGGCCAAGGTCGCCTCCAACATGCAGAAACCGAACGGCCTGACGGTGATCCGCGCCAGCGATCTGCCCGACATCCTGTTTGGGCTGGAACTGGAGGACCTGCACGGCGTCGGGCAGGCCATGAGCGCGCGGCTGCGGCGCGCGGGGATCAACACCGTCGAGGCGCTTTGCCGCGCCAGCCGCGAGACGCTGCGTCGCATCTGGGGAGGGGTCGAGGGCGAGCGCATGTATGAGCGGCTGCGCGGCCTGGAGCCGCCGCTACCCGCCAGCCGTCGAGGCAGCATCGGCCACTCCCATGTGCTGCCGCCGCACCTGCGCAATGAGGCGGGGGCCTGGGCGGTGCTGTCCAAGCTCACCCAGAAGGCCGCCGTGCGCCTGCGCGCGGAGGGATATCTCGCCAGCCGCATGCACCTTGCGGTCGAATACCGCGACCGCCCCGCCTGGGTCGCCGCTAGCCGCTTCGCCCCCATGCGCACCACCCTGGATTTCCTCAAGGTGCTGGCCGCCCTGTGGGCGGGCCGGCCGCGCTGCAAACACCGACGTGCACGCTGGGAGCCCATGAAGGTGAGCGTCACCTTATGGGAATTGGTCCCCGCCGCTCAGGCCAGCCTGGAGCTATTCCCGGAGACGGCGCGAAAGGCCGCACTCGATGCCACCCTCGACTGGCTGCGCCTGAAATACGGCCCACAGGCGATCTATTTCGGTGGTGCCTTCGGCGCCATGCAGGCGGCACCGATGCGCATCTCGTTTACGCATGTGCCGAACCTTAGGCTAGAGGCCGACACCGCCGGCGACCTGGCGTTGTATGAGGCGGTCTAGCAACTGGGTTAGCGTTCCCACAAGCCTATAGCCAATACCAAGAGCGCCAAACCCAGATCGATAGAGCCGGCTTAAGCTCTCCGTTATCCCTTTGGCGCGAGCCGGGCTAATGGACAAGGTTTAAGGGGTTTACGTTTATTTCGCCCAATATTTGCTGGTCTCAGCGCGCAATCAGCGCCACCCCGCCGACCATCATGGTTCCGGCCAGCAGATGGCGAGCGAGGTGGCGCTCGGCGAAGAGGAGGGCGCCAAGCAGGATGCCAAACAGGATGGAGACGCGTTTGACCGCGATCATGTAGGCGGTCTCCACGCGGGCCAAGGCCATGAAATGCGTCAGGATCATCGCCCCCATCAGCCCAGCCACCAGCAGGTGCGCTGCGCGCGGCCGCAGGAGCGTGGTGAGCGAGCGGGGTTGCCAGCAGGCGAACACGGCCAGGGTGGCCAGGCCGACGCAGGCGAAGTAGAAGGCGCCGAAGCTCACCGTCGGCATGTATTGCATGGCGCCTTTGCCCAGCACCGACGTTAGACCATAGATCACCGCCACAGCGAGCATGTAGCGCGAGCCGCGCTCGCGCACGATGGCGGCAAGCGGCGCGAACCAGGTACGCGGTTGTTGGAAGCGCGCGTGCTCCAGGTTGAGCAGATAGGTGCCCATCACCACCAGCAGGATGCCGGTGAACCCCTGCGCGCTGACCGTCTCCCCCAGCAACAGATAGCCGGAGATCGTCACCAATACGGGGGTGAAAGCGAGATAGGGCAGGGTCAGGCTCAAAGGGCTGTCGCGGATGGCGAGCACATAGAGCACCTCGGCCAACACCTCCAAGGGCAGCGCCGCTGCCATCCAATACCAGAAGGGCTTGGGCGGCATGGGTGGCGGCGTAAGCCAGAGCAAGGGTGTGAGCAGGAAGGCGGTGAGGCCGAAACGCACCATCACCAGCTCCGCCGCCCCATAGCCGGCCAGGAACCGTTTGGTGGCGGCATCGGCAAGTGCCAGGGTGAAGGCGCAAGTAAGCGCCAGAGGCAGCCAATCCAAGGGCCAGCGCCTTCAGTCGGGCAGCTTCTTGCCCGGGTTGAGGAGCCCCAAGGGGTCGAACAAGGCCTTCAACTGACGCATCAGTTGTAGGGTGGTGGCATCGATCTCGAGCCCCAAAAAGGCCCGCTTCTCGCTGCCAATGCCGTGTTCACCGGAGAGCGAGCCCTTGAGCCTCATCACGGTGTCGATGAGCTCGCGCCGGCAGGCCCGTGCACGTGCCATCTCGTCGGCGTCATCGGGATGCACCATGAGGTTGACATGTAGATTGCCGTTGCCGGCATGGCCGAAGGCCACCAGGGGGATGCGATGGCGCTGCCCGAGCTGATCGATCGCCTCGACGAGCTCGCCCAACCGCATCACCGGCACGACGACATCCTCGTTGATCTTGAGCGGGGCGATGCTTTTCACCGCATGCGACAGCGACTTGCGCGCCGTCCACAGACGCGCCATCGCCTCCGGCGTGAAGCCGCTTTGGATCTCCAACAGGCCTTCACCCTGTAGGGCCGCGGCTAGCCGCTCGATCTGGCGCGGCACGTCGTCGTGGCTACCGTCGGCCGCCAGCATCAGCACGGCCTGGGTGCCGGCAGGCAGGCCCTCGGCGCCGCCATATGCGCGGATCGCCTCGATGGCGCGTCGGTCCATGAATTCCAGGGCAGAGGGGATGACCGGCTGGCGCATCACCCGGGCGACGGCGGCGCAGGCGTCGCGGTTGCTGGCATAGCAGACGCGCAGGTTGGCGATGCACTCGGGGGCGGGGAGCAAACGGAGGGTGGCCTCGGTGATGAGCGCGAGCGTGCCTTCCGAGCCGATGAGCAGACGGGTGAGGTCGTAGCCGGTGGCGTATTTGCTGGTGCGCGCCCCGGTGCGGATCTCGCGCCCGTCACCCAGCACGGCGCGCAGGCCCAGCACGTGCTCGCGCGTGGCGCCGTATTTGACGCAGCGCGGCCCGGCGGCGTTCATGGCCAGATTGCCGCCGATGCGGCAATAGCCGCCCGAGCCTGGATCCGGTGCATACATCAGCCCATGCGCGCGGGCCAAGCGATCGACCTCCTCGGTCACCACACCGGCCTCGACGACGATGATGCGGTTATCTGGGTCGAACTCCAGCACCCGCTGCATGCACTCGAAGCTCACCACCACGCTACCGGGTGTGGGCAACGCCCCGCCGACGTTACCGGAGCCAGCCGCCCGCGGCGTGATCGGGATGCGATGGCGATTGGCCAAACGCACGATCTCCACCACCTCCTCGTGCCGGGTGGGCAACAATACCGCCTCGGGCAGGCAAGACTTGGGGGTTTCGTCGCTGGCGTACAGCGCGCGGTCGTCGGCCGCCGTCAGCAGCCGCTGCGGTCCGAGCAAGGCGGCGAAATCGGAGACGGCTGCCGTAGGGAGCATCAACCTAAGGCAGCTTCCTGGAACTCGGCCGCTTGCAGCATGGCCTTGGGCTCCGGAAAGCGCGCATGTGCCGCGCGCACGGCGGCCTCATAGGCCGCGCGGTCGAAGGTTGCGGCGGCCTGCGCCTGCATGACCATGCGCAGGGCCTGGGTCATCACCTTGTCGAGCGAAACGATGCGCTTGGCGCGCACGATCCCGTCCTGCGCATCGACCAGGGTGAGCCGGAAGCGGGCGCGCTCGCCGGTGGGCTCATTGGGTAACTCGCGCTCGTCCTCAGGCACGCGATGCACGTTGAACGCGACATCCGACCAATCGCAGACATCCTCGATCTTGTACAGCAGAAAGGCCGCCGGCCCCTGCACGTACAGCCCAACCTCCACGGGCTTCAGGCAGAAACCGTTGATCTCCGCCGCCGTGGGGGCCTGCCAAAACAGGGTCAGCTCGTGCGCACCGTGCCGGTAAAGAAAACGCGCCCCTTCTTCGTATCGCGTGTAGGCCTCACTCCAGCGCTCGCCCACCTGGGCAGTAGCTGGCAATGCTTCTGGACGCTTGAAGGTGTGGATGTGTGCCATGGCTAGTCGGCCTGCTCGGGCAATAAGGCGACCATCATCGCCACCATGTCGGGGTCGAAGTCGAAGCCCAGCTCATCGCCCGGGTTCAGGGAGATGGCCACACCGGCGCCCATGCGGCGCAGCACCCAGGAAAACTCGGTCAAGATGCCGCCGCTATAGCCGGGTAGCTCGGCGAGGAAGGGCTTAGCCCGCTCCGGCGCAGAGAACAGGATGAGCACGCGCGTGCCTTCCTCGTCCTCCAACACCAGCGGCTCGGCCCGCGTGCTGGCCTGGAAGCCCTTGATGGCGTGTTTTTCGTCTTTGACGGGCATGAAGACCTGCAGGTCGAGCAGCCGCTTGGCGAAATTTTCCGGCGCTAACGCGTCCGCGTGCATCTGCTCGAGCAGCTGTTCCAGTTCGTTGCGGGCAGGGGCTGACATGGCTTGCATCCTCTATGAGTCGAGCAGCATACCATCGGCGCCGTGAGCGGGAAAGCAAGGGCGGGAATTGTTCTAGAATGCCGTAACGCTGCATTACAGGCTCGCCATGCACAAGCCCCGCCTACACTTCGGTATCGACTTGGGCGGCACCAAGATCGAACTCATCGCGCTGGATGCCGACCACAGCGTGCGGCTGCGCCGCCGTGTACCCACCCCCAGGGGTGACTACGCCGCCACCTTGCAGGCGATCGCCGAGCTAGTGGCTGGCGCCGAGGCCGAGCTCGGCGGCAGCGGTACGCTCGGCATCGGCACACCCGGCGCCATCTCCGCCGCCAGCGGCCTGATGAAGAATTGTAACTCCACCTGGCTCAACGGCCGGCCGCTCAAGCAAGACCTCGAACGCCTGCTCGGGCGTGAGGTCCGCCTGGCCAACGACGCCAACTGTTTCGCCCTGTCTGAGGCGGTAGACGGTGCCGCCGCCGGCGCCGAGGTGGTGTTCGGCGTCATCCTCGGCACGGGCTGCGGCGCCGGCATCGTGGTGCGCGGTCATGTGCTCACCGGCGCCAATGCCATCGCCGGCGAATGGGGCCACAACCCCCTGCCTTGGCCGCGCGATGACGAGCGCCCCGGCCCGCCTTGCTACTGCGGTAAGGCCGGCTGTATCGAGACCTGGCTATCAGGGCCTGGGCTAAGCCGTGCGCTGCGCCTGAGCACCGGTCTAGAGCTCACCGCCGAGGCGATCGCGCAGCGCGCCGCAGCCGGCGATACGCGCTGCGCAGCCGCCCTGGAGCGCTACGAAGACCGCCTCGCCCGCGGCCTGGCGCACGTGATCAACGTGCTCGACCCCGACGTCATCGTGCTCGGCGGCGGCATGTCGAACATCACCCGCCTGTATGAGAACGTCCCGCGGCTATGGGGGCGTTATGTCTTTTCCGACCGCGTCGACACCCGCCTCGTGCCGCCGCTACACGGCGATTCGAGCGGCGTGCGCGGCGCAGCCTGGCTGTGGTCGGCCTGAGGCTGCTCAAAGCGGCTTGAGGCGCTGCCTAGACGCCAAGCCGGACAGGGGCGAAGCAGTCCGCTACGCTCGCGGCCATCGGCGTGGCCGACCTCAGCCGAACAAGCGCGTCAGTTCCTCTCCAGGATCAGCGGCCTTCATGAATGCCTCGCCGACCAGGAAGGCGTGCACCCCAGCCGCGCGCATGCGGGCGACGTCCTCCGGGGCGAGGATACCGGACTCGGTGACCACCAGGCGCTGATCGCCATGGGCCTGCGGGCCAGAAGCGGCGCCGTGGATGCGCGGCAGGAGCTCCAGCGTGGTCTCTAGCCGCGTGTCGAAGCTGCGTAGGTTGCGGTTGTTGATACCGATGAGGGGGGTGTTGAGCCTGAGGGCGACGTCGAGCTCGTCGGCGTCGTGCACCTCGACCAACACGGCCATGCCGAGCTCATGGGCGATGGCCTCGAGCTCGCGCAGGGCGCTGACTCGATAGCCGCCGCCCGAGCCAGGGCTGGCCGATTTGAATGCCGCGACGATGAGCAGGATGCAGTCCGCCCCCATGACGCGCGACTCGTATACCTGGTAAGGATCGACGATGAAGTCCTTGCGCAGCACCGGCAGGTCGCAGGCGGCGCGCGCCTCGCGCAGATATTCGGGCGCGCCCTGGAAGAATTGCCGGTCGGTGAGCACGGACAGGCAGGCAGCGCCCGCGCGCGCATAGCTCGCGGCGATCTCGGCGGGTCTGAAGTCGGCCCGCAGTAGCCCCTTGCTGGGGCTCGCCTTCTTGATCTCGGCGATCACCGCCGGCCGGCCGGCGGCGATGCGTGCCCGCAGGGCGCCTAGAAAATCGCGCGGCGGCGGCGCCCACTGCGCGGCCTCGCGCAGCGCCTCCAGGGGCTCTTCGCGCCGGGCGGCGGCGATCTCCTCCTGCTTGACGGCCAGGATCCGGGCGAGGATGTCGGACATGCTGTGTATGTGGCCGGGCGAGCGGCTCAGGGGAAGGAGGCCTTGAGCACCAGGGCGAGCACGCCACCCAGAAGCAGGCCGAGCATCCACTTGATCAGCTTGATGTCGGAGCGGATGGGGGCGAGCTCGATCTGGAGGTCTTTTTTGGTCACCAGCCCTGCCTCACCTTGCGCATCCACGATGGCCTCGGTGAGCGCTTCTGCCAGCTGTTCGGTCAAACCGCGTTCGCGCAGCTTGCGCACGAACTGATGCGTGTCGAAGGTGAGGCTGGCCATGCATGCAGTATAGGGGAGCCGGTGAGTTCCAATCAAACCGCCTCGCTGCGCACACGCGCGGCGAGGCCGGTGAGCAGCTCATAGGCAATGGTGCCGGCGGCCGCGGCTACCCGCTCGACCGGTAGGCCCTGGCCCCAGAGGGTGACTGGACTGCCGACATGGGCGCCCGGCAGCTCCGTGAGGTCCACCGCCAGCATGTCCATGGATACACGGCCTAAGGTGCGGCTCGGCCGTCCTTGCACCAAGACCGGCGTGCCAGTGCCGGCGTGGCGGGGGTAGCCATCGGCATAACCGCAGGCCACGATACCGACGCGCATGTCGCGCGGGGCGACGAAAGCAGCGCCATAGCCGATGCCTTCGCCCTTGCGCACGCGCTGCACGGCGATGAGGGCAGACTCCAGCGTCATCGCCGGCAGCAGGCCGAGCGCTTCGCCAGTGGTGTCACAAAAGGGGGAGACCCCGTAGAGCAGGATCCCGGGACGCACCCAGTCGCCCAGGGTCTCGGGGTAGCGTATGAGGGCCGCCGAGTTGGCCAGGGTAATGGGCAGATCGAGACCCTGGGTGGCGGCGCGAAAGCAGGCGAGCTGCTCCGCCACGCCGATCTGCGGCTCATCGGCACAGGCAAAATGGGTCATCAGGGTGATGCCGCCCACCTGGGGCGCGCCGCGCAGCCGCTCGAGCAGGGCAGCAAGCCGTTGCGGCGGTAGCCCCAAGCGATGCATGCCGGTGTCGAGCTTGAGCAGGATGTCCAGACGGTAGTCCAGCCGCGCCTTGAGCAAGACGTCGACCTGATCCTCACGATGGATCACCGGTCGCAAGCGCAGGCGGGCGATCTCCGGCAGTTCATCGACGTGGAACCAGCCTTCGAGCAGGACGATCGGGTGGGTGAAGCCCTGTGCGCGCAATGCCGCCGCCTCGTCCAGGGTGAGTACGGCGAAGCCGTCGGCGGCGCGCAGGGCGTCGGCAACGCGTGTGAGACCATGGCCATAGCCATTGGCCTTGATCACCGCCAGGATGCGCGCCTTGCCGGCCAGGCGCCGGGCGAGCCCTAGGTTGTGCGCGAGGGCGGCGGTATCGATGCGGGCAGTGAGCGGTCGCCGGCTGAGCATGGGCCTTAAAGCGGGCTGCCAGCGGCATAGTTCTCGAAGCGGGTGTACTCGCCCAAAAAGGTCAAACGCACGGTGCCGGTGGGGCCGTTGCGCTGCTTGCCGATGATGATCTCGGCCGTCCCCTTGTCTGGGCTGTCAGGGTTGTAGACCTCATCGCGATAGATGAACAGGATGAGGTCCGCATCCTGCTCGATGGCACCAGACTCGCGCAGATCCGACATCACTGGTCGCTTGTTGGGCCGCTGCTCGAGCGAGCGATTGAGCTGCGACAGCGCGATCAGCGGCACGTTGAGCTCCTTGGCCAAGCCTTTCAAGGAGCGCGAGATCTCGGAGATCTCGGTGGCGCGGTTCTCGCCGCTACCGCTGCCGGACATCAGCTGCAGGTAGTCGAGCACGATGAGGCCCAGTTTGCCGTCTTTGCATTGCCGCGCCAGGCGCCGGGCGCGGGCGCGTACCTCCATCACGGTCAGCCCAGGCGTCTCGTCGATGTAGATCGGCGCCTCGTCCAGTAGCCCGATGGCGTGGGTGAGCTTGGGCCACTCGTCGTCGCCGATGCGGCCGGTGCGCAGCTTGTGCTGGTCAAGTCTGCCGACCGAGCCCAGCATGCGCATGACCAGTTGGCTGGCCGCCATTTCCATGCTGAACACCGCAACTGGCAGTTTGGCCTCCAGCGCCACATGCTCGGCGATGTTGAGCGAGAAGGCGGTCTTCCCCATGCTCGGCCGGCCGGCGACGATGATCAGGTCACCCGGCTGCAGCCCGGAGGTCTTGGCGTCGAGGTCGGTGAAGCCCGTCGGCACGCCGGTGACATCGCTCGGATTGTCGCGGTTGTAGAGTTCGTCGATGCGGTTGACGACCTGGATGAGCAGGGGTTTGAGTTCGAGAAAACCCTTGCCGCCGCGGGCGCCGGCCTCCTTGATTTCGAACACGCGCGCCTCGGCCTCGTCCAGGATCTGGGTGGCGCTCCGGCCGGCGGGATTGTAGGCCGCCTCAGCGATCTCGCTGGCCGCCTCGGCCAGTTTCCGCAACACGGCCCGTTCGCGCACGATCTCGGCATAGCGGCGGATGTTGGCCGCGGAGGGCGTGTTGTCGACCAGATCGGTAAGGTAGGCCAGGCCGCCGATCTCCTCGAGCTGATTGTGCGAGGCCAGTGCCTCGGCGACGGTGACCACGTCGGCCGGTTTGTTGTCCTCGATCAGGCGGTGGATCTGTCGCCAGATGACGCGGTGCGCGGCGGCGTAGAAGTCGCGCTCGTTGATCAGGTCCACTACCCTGTCCCAAGCGCTGTTTTCCAGCAACAACCCGCCCAGCACCGACTGCTCCGCCTCCAGCGAGTGCGGTGGCAGCTTGATGGCGGCAAGTTGCGAATCGACAACGGCGGACATGTCTAGGGCAGGGGAAGATGCGTTAGCGTACTGACCTGGCGCCCGACCGGCAAGTGCCATGATCGCTCGGCAGCGGACATGGCCAGCGCATCACCTTGCCGCATACCCCCTCGCTGTAGTCTGCCGTGAGGGGCCGGCAGGGGCGGGCGGCGAGCGCCAGACATTCTGGGCGTTGGGTGGTCACAAAATCTTCACCAACACGTCACAAACATGTCGCCAGAGCCGGGCATGCTGAGTAAACATGCGGGCCACAGACGTTGCCTTCCAACAATTGCCCGTCGAGCGCAGGCGCCTGCGCATCGCCGTGGTGACCGAGACCTATCCGCCCGAGATCAACGGCGTGGCGATGACGCTCAGCCGTTTCGTACGCGCCCTGCAGGAGCGTGAGCACCAGGTGCAACTCATTCGGCCGCGGCAAGGCGCCAATGACCTGCCCGGGGATGAGTCCAACCTCGAGCAGGTCCTGCGCCCCGGGGTGCCGATTCCGCGCTATGCCGGGCTCAGGATGGGGCTGCCGGCGAAGTCGACGTTGCGCCGCATCTGGTCGCTCAAGCGGCCGGATGTCGTCCACGTGGCCACCGAGGGGCCGCTCGGCTGGTCGGCGCTGGCAGCGGCCAACACCCTGCGCATCCCGGTTGCCACCGATTTCCATACCAATTTCCATAGCTACAGCCGGCACTACGGCCTGGGCTGGTTGAAGAAGCCCATCGTCGCTTACTTGCGCAAATTCCACAACCAGGCGCGGGTGACCATGGTGCCCTCGCAGAGCATTCGGCGCGAGCTCGAGTCGGCTGGTTTCCGCAACCTGGAAGTGGTGGCGCGCGGCGTGGACACACAGCTGTTTGACCCCGCTCGCCGCAGCCCGGCGCTACGCGCAGCCTGGGGGCTCGCTGCGCAGGGATTGGCGGTGCTGTATGTCGGACGCATCGCCCCGGAGAAGAATCTCGATCTTTTGCTGCGCACCTTTCAGGCCATCGTGCGCCAGCAGCCGCAGGCCAGGCTCATCGTCGTCGGCGACGGGCCTGAGCTCAGCGCCATGAAGGCGACCTATCCTGCCGCCGTTTATTGCGGGGCCCAACGTGGCGAGGCGCTCGCAAGCCACTATGCCAGCGCCGATGTCTTTCTGTTTCCGAGCCTGACCGAGACCTTCGGCAACGTCCTGCTCGAGGCCATGGCGAGCGGCCTGCCCTCGGTGAGCTTCGATTACGCCGCTGCCGCCGAGCATGTCAGCCACGGCTTGAACGGCCTGAAGGCGGCCTACGGCAACGCCAGTGCGTTCATCGCCCATGCCCTGAGTCTGGCGCAAGATGCAGCCCTGCGCCACCGTCTGGGCCAAGCGGCGCGTGCCACCGCCATGACCCTATCGTGGCAGGAGATCTTCGTCCGGCTGGAGGAGATCCTGCTCAACACCGTGCGAACGCATGAGGCGTATCATGACCGCGCCCTGTTTGGTGTCGAATACGGTTAGCAAGCCTCTGACCTGTAGGCGACCGGCCGCGGCCCCGCTGGCCCAGCGGCAGGCAACGCGGCGTCGCTAGCGTCCAGACGGCGTTTCGACGCGAGCGCCGGGCCCGCCTGTAGCCCGCCTGGCCTGAGGCGTTAGCGCCTGCCGCGTACGGTCAAGCCGCCTGCTGCCCCTCGGGTTGGAAAAGGTCTTGCGGCAGCGGCACAAGCGCGCGCAGGTCCGTGCGCGTGAAGGGCTCGAGGCGCGCCCGCTTGGTGAGCGGGCATGACAGTTCCGCCTCCCAGGCGGGCGCTTCCCGGTTGAGCACGCGATTGAGCTGCACGAGACGAGCGGCGGTGGCGTGGATGTAGGCGTCGAAGCGTTGCGCCAGCGTGCAGTCGAGGCGCAGCAGGCGGTAGCAGGCCTGCGGCAGGCGCGAGCGCCGCAAGGCGCGATCGGCCTTGGCCAACAGGCGTACGGCCCGCAACGCCAGCCGGCTGGAGCAACCGAAATGCCTGGCAGCGAAATCCGACAGCCGCTGCTCGCCGTCCAGTAGCACGTCTGCCGGGTGCAGGAAGACGTGGCGCGCGACATGGGCGTCCATGGCCCATTCCACTGCGACGTGGGTGACCCAAGGGATATCGGCGAGGAGCTTTTCGTGCGCGGGCACGAAATGATTGTGGGCGATCACATCCACCAGCAGGTGACTCGCATAACCCACGGCGATGGCCTGTTCCGCCGCATCATCGGCGCGCATGAGCAGGCCATGGGCGGTGTGCCAGCGGTGGCTGCTGTCAAAGGCATCGCTGCGCAGGCGCGGGCCGACCAGGGCGAGATCGGGCAGGCAGGCGCCGGCCATGGCTAGCCGGGGGTGACGCTGGACGGCCAGGCGCCAGGCGGGGCCGAGCAAGGGAATGACCCAGACCAGGAGTTGGGCGAAATAGACGTGGGTGTGCAGGCCCCAGGCGAGGGCGTCGCCGCTTGCCAGCAGCAGGGGAAGCGCGTACAAAAACCGACGGGCCGCCTTCGACATGGCGGCCATGATCGGCCCATACGGCTAAGGATTGATTGCAGGCGGATGATCTTTTTGTGACGCCAATGGCGACAAATGCGGGCGGTAAGGCGACAATCGGCAGAACGATATGAGGAGTAATCACGATGCGCGCGCTCATCTGCGGCTCCATGGCCTATGACACCATCATGGTGTTTCATGACCGCTTCAAGCACCACATCCTGCCGGAGCAAATCCACATCCTGAACGTCTCCTTTCTGGTGCCGGACATGCGCCGAGAATTCGGCGGCTGTGCCGGCAACATCGCTTACAACCTCAAGCTGCTCGGCGGCGAGCCGGTGATCATGGCCACCGTCGGCGAGGATTTCGGGCCTTACGCCGAGCGCTTGCGCATGCTCGACATCGACGCCACGCACATCCGCATCATCCCCGAGACCTTTACCGCACAGGCCTTCATCACCACCGATCTCGACGACAACCAGATCACCGCCTTTCACCCCGGCGCCATGAACTTGGCCCACCTCAACCAGGTCACTGAGGCATCGAACATCAAATTGGGCATCGTCTCCCCCGATGGTCGGCAGGGCATGCTTGCGCACGCGGCGCAGTTTCACGCGGCGGGCATTCCCTTCATCTTCGATCCCGGGCAGGGGTTGCCCATGTTCAGCGGCGAGGAGCTGATCGAATTCGTGCGGCAAGCCGATTATCTGACCCTCAACGATTACGAGGCCAAACTCTTGCAGGAGCGCACCGGGGTGGCGCTCGACAAACTCGCGCGTCAGGTCAAGGCCCTCGCCGTGACCTTGGGTGCCCAGGGTTCGGAGATCTACGCCGATGGGCACGTGTACCGCATACCCCCAGCGCGTGCCGAGGCCATCGTGGACCCGACCGGTTGCGGCGACGCTTATCGGGCAGGGCTCATCTACGGCATCCTTCATGGCATGGATTGGCCCACTACGGGGCGACTGGCAGGGCTACTGGGCGCGATCAAGATCGCTAGCCGCGGTGGCCAGAATCACTCCTTCGACCTGGCCGCGATCGAGTCGCGGTTCAAGGCGGAGTACGGTTATGACTTACTGTAGGAGGCAGCATGAATAGGTGGTGCTGGCTGTTGCCGCTAGCCGCGTTGAGCGCGGGTTGCGCCAGCGGACTCGGCAGCGGCGACTATGAGCGCCGCGAGGCGCGCCGGGTCTACGAGGTGCAGATGGGGGTAGTGGAGAAGGTGCGCAGTGTGCGCATCGAAGGCACGGCCTCTGGCGTGGGCGCGGCGGCGGGGGCAGCCGTCGGCGGCATCGCCGGCAGCAGCGTCGGTGGGGGTAAGGGGCAGGCCGTCGGCGCCGTGGTGGGCGCGGTGGCGGGGGGCGTGGCAGGCGCCGCCGCCGAAGAGGTCCTTACCCGCAAGCCCGGGCTGGAGATCACGGTGCGTCTGGATTCGGGCCGCACCATCGCCGTGGTCCAGGAGGACACGGGCGAGCGCTTCGCCGTCGGCGACCGGGTACGCATCCTGCAGTCGGGCGGGCAGGCGCGCGTGACACATTAGCGCCACTCCCTCACGGTTGAGGCGCTGTCACCAAAGCTTCATGTAAGCGTCACCTTACCGTCACCGCGGCCACTTACCGTAGGCAACCGACCACACTGCGCGAGGGCTAGAGCATGTTGCATGAAGGACTCAACACGGAACGCAAGGCGCGTCACAACTTCCAGGTCAGCCTGGCGTTGCACGAGGACGAGGTGCGCGAGGCACAACGCCTGCGCTACAAGGTCTTCGCCGAGGAGATGGGGGCGCGCCTGAGTGGTCCCGAACCTGGCCTGGACGCCGACCTTTACGATCCCTATTGTGACCACCTGCTGGTGCGCGACAACGACACGGGCGAGGTAGTGGGCACTTACCGCATCCTCAACCCGGTCAATGCCAAGCGCGTCGGCAGCTACTACACGGAGCAAGAGTTCGATCTGACGCGCTTGCAACACATCCGCAGTCGCCTGGTGGAGCTCGGGCGTTCCTGCGTGCATGCCGACTATCGCAGCGGCTGCGTCATCACCTTGCTTTGGGCCGGGCTGGCCGAATACATGCTGAAACACCAATACGAATATATCGTCGGCTGCGCCAGCATCGGCATGCAAGATGGCGGCCACAACGCCGCCGCCGTCTGGCATGCGGTCAAGGACAAGCACTTGGGGCCCATCGAGTGGCGGGTCTTCCCCCGCTGCCCGTTGCCGCTCGAATCTTTAGACAGCGCCCCCGCCGCGATACTGCCGCCGCTGATCAAAGGCTATCTGCGCGTTGGTTCATGGGTCATCGGCGAGCCAGCGTGGGACCCGGATTTCAATACCGCCGATCTGCCCATCCTGCTGGCGATGAAAAACATCAACCGCGCCTATGCCCGCCACTTCATGAAACTGGGCTAATGCGGCTTGTGGCCTACCCGAAGCTGCTCCGACTGGGCCTCGCCCTCCTCGCCGGGGCGCTGACCATCCTGTTGCTGTTTCCCTTCCTCGCACCCGAAGAGCGCGGCCGCCGGGTGGTGGCTTGGGCGCGCAAACTGCTTGCCATCCTGCGGGTGCGTGTGGTGGTGCACGGCCGCCCGCCGGCCGTACGCGGCGAGGGGGCATTGATCGTCGCCAACCATGTGTCCTGGCTCGACATCCACGTGCTGCACAGCCTGCTGCCCACCCGCTTCGTCTCCAAGGCGGAGGTGCGCGACTGGCCCCTGATCGGCTGGATGGCGGCGCGCGCCGGCACCTTGTACCTGGAACGCGGCAAGAAGTCCGACGCCCGCCGGGTCAACGCGGAGATGGCGGCATTGTTGCGCGCCGGTGAATGCCTCGCCCTCTTTCCCGAGGGTACGACCACCGATGGCACGCGTCTCAAGCCATTTTACACCAGTTTGCTGCAGCCGGCGGTGGCCGCCGGGGCACGGGTCTGGCCGGCGGTCATCCGCTATCGGCACCCGGATGGGCGCATCAACGTGCAGGCCGCCTACTACGACGACATCAGCCTTGCCCAATCGCTCATGCGCATCGTGGCGCAGGACGCAATCGTGGCGGAAGTGACCTTCCTGCCCCCCATCCCTGCTACAGGGCTTACGCGGCGCGAGGTCGCGCACCGCGCCGAAACCGCTATTCGTGCGTGCCTGGCTGCCGACGCGCCTGGCAACGAACCTGGAACAGCTTGCCATCCTCAAGCCTCAAGGCCGTAAGCCACCCGCCCCACAGGCAGCCGGTGTCCAGCCCGACCACATCGTCGCGCCGGAAGAGCCCGAGGGTGGACCAATGGCCGAAGAGGATGCGCACATCGCGATTTCGCCTCGCCGGCATGTCATACCACGGGATCAGGCCTGCTGGCGCCTCGTGTGGGGCACATTTGTGCAGGAATTCCAGGCTGCCATCGGCGTGCAGAAAACGCATGCGCGTCATGGCGTTGGCGATGAGCCGCAGCCGCTCCTGACCGCGCAAGTCCTCCGACCAGCGGCGCGGCTCGTTGCCGTACATCGCGCGCAGAAAGGCGCGGTAGCCATCGCTGCGCAAGGTGTCCTCGAGCTCTTGCGCCAGGGCCTCGGCCTGCTTTGCCGACCACTCGGGCAGCAGGCCCGCATGCACCATGAGCCAGTCACCCTCACGGTGCAGCATGGGCCGACGCCGCAGCCAGTCGAGCACGGCGGCCCGATCCGGCGCAGCGAGGATATCGGTCAGGGTGTCCTTCTTGTGCGGCGGCACGAAGCCCTCCGCCACCGCCAGCAGATGCAGGTCGTGATTGCCGAGGATGGCGACGATGCTCGCCGCGTGCGCCATACACCAGCGCAGCATGGCAAGCGAATCCTCCCCCCGGTTGACCAGGTCGCCGGTAAACCAGAGGCGATCGCGGCGGCGGTCATAACCGATCTCCTCAAGGAGCTGCAAAAAGGCGCCATAGCAGCCTTGCACATCGCCGATGGCATAGGTAGGCACGCTGGATCTCACTCAACCGAGGTAAAATCGGTTGCCCATTTTACCGGCTGGCAAGCCCCGATCCGCCTGCCTGATGTCTGCCGATCTCAATCCCCAGCAACGCGAAGCGGTACGCTATTTGGACGGCCCCCTGCTGGTGCTGGCCGGGGCCGGCTCGGGCAAGACGCGGGTGATCACGCGCAAGATCGCCTATCTGATCACCGATTGCGAGCTGCCTGCCCGGCACATCGCCGCCATTACCTTCACCAACAAGGCCGCGCGCGAGATGCGCGAGCGGGTGGGCGCGCTCTTGCCCAGCAAGGCAGCGCATGGCCTGACCGTTTGCACCTTCCACGCCTTAGGCCTCCATATCCTGCGCAGCGAGGCGCGACGCATCGGCTATAAGCCGCGCTTTTCGGTGCTGGACGCGCATGACGCCCATGCCCTGCTTGCCGATCTCCTCAAGGCACCGGATAAGACCACGCTCAAGCGCGCCGCCGCAGCCATCTCCCACTGGAAAAACGCCCTCGTCACGCCGGAAGCAGCCCTGGCGGCGGCAGCCGACGAGGCCGAGCGTCAAGCCGCCCTCGCCTACCGCGCTTATCAAGACCACCTCAGGGCCTATCAGGCGGTGGATTTCGACGACCTGATCCGCCTACCGGTGGAGCTGTTCCGCCACGATGCCGAGGCGCTGGCGAGCTGGCAGGGGCGATTGCGCTACCTGCTGGTGGACGAATACCAGGACACCAACGCCGCCCAGTACGAGCTCATGCGACTCATCGCCGGTCCTGCTGGCCGCTTCACCGTCGTGGGCGATGACGATCAGGCCATCTATGCCTGGCGCGGGGCGGATGTGCAAAACCTCAAACGCCTCATGCTGGACTATCCGCGCCTGAAAGTGATCGCGCTCACGCAGAACTATCGCTCGAGCCAACGCATCCTCAAGGCCGCCAACAGCGTCATCCGCAACAATAGCCGCTTGGCCGACAAGACCCTCTGGAGCGAGCTTGGCCCCGGCGAGCACATCACCATCGTGCAGTGCCGCGATGAGGCCCACGAGGCGGAGACAGTGGCGATGCGCATCTCCGCGCACAAGTTCGAGCGCCGCGGCCGCTTCGGCGACTACGCCGTGCTCTACCGCAGCAATCACCAGGCACGGGCATTCGAAGAGGCGCTACGGGCATTGAAGATCCCCTACGTCCTCTCCGGCGGTCAGTCCTTTTTCGAGCGCGCCGAGATCAAGGACCTGACTGCCTACCTGCGTCTGATCGCCAATCAGGACGACGACCCGGCCTTCATCCGCGCCGTCACGACACCCAAACGCGGCGTTGGCCCCACGACCCTGCAGCGCCTGGGCGACTATGCGGCACAACGCCACTTGAGCCTATTTGCCGCCATGTATGAGGAAGGGGCGCGCAGCCTCCTTGCCGGCAAACAGCTCGAGCCGCTCCTCGAGTTCGGCGACTTCATCAACCGCCTGGCCTACCGCGCCGAGCGCGAACCGGCGGGGCGCCTGCTCGCCGAGTTGCTCGGCGCCATCCGCTATGAGGCATGGCTTTACGACAACGAGGACGAGCGCACGGCCAGGGCGAAGTGGGCCAACGTGCGCGACTTCGTCGATTGGCTCACGAAAAAAGGCGAGGAAGACGGCAAGACGTTGATCGAACTGACCCAAACCGTGGCGCTCATGAACCTCCTTGAGGGACGCGAGGACGAGGCGCCGGATGCGGTGCGGCTGATGACGCTGCACGCGGCCAAGGGGCTAGAGTTTCCGCACGTCTTCCTGGTCGGGGTGGAGGAGGAGTTGCTGCCCCACCGCGAATGCCTAGAGGGCGAGCGCTTGCAGGAGGAGCGGCGGCTGATGTACGTCGGCATCACGCGCGCCCAGCGCAGCCTCACCTTGACCTGGTGCGCCAAGCGCAAAAAAGGCGGCGAGCTGGTCGCTTGCCAGCCATCGCGCTTCCTGGCCGAACTGGATGCCGCCGAGGTCAAGCTCGTCGGCGTGCCTGACGACCCCACCGCGCAACGCCAAGCCGGCCGCGAGCGCCTCGCCAGCCTCAAGGCGATGCTGGGGGCGTAAGCCGTATAACCGGCAGCTTGCGGCACACCGCGAAGGCCAGACGAGGGGCTGGGCCTGGCCGATGCGCCGGGTTAGTCTCTGGCTGCCACCTGCTTGGCGGGGTTGGCGGCGATCGCCTTCTTCGCCTCTTCGACCATGTAGTCCACTGCCGCCTTCACGTCGGCATCGGAGAGCTTGTCGTTGCCACCGCGCGCCGGACCGCCGAAGCTCCCCTCAATGGCCGCCTTGTAGAGATACTCTTTGCCTTGGGCGATGAGCGCTTGCCAGGCCACGGTATCCGTCAGTTTCTGTGCACCGGTCACCCCCGTATCGTGGCATGCGGCGCAATCGCTGGCATAGACCGCCTTGCCGCGGGCCAAGATTTCGGGCGTGGGCTCGGGTTCCTTCTTGAGCACGGCTTCAAACTTGGCGCCGGCGGCATTGGCCATGTAAACCACGGCGCGCGCCACCTCGAGATCGGTCAGGTCAGGATCCCCTCCACGAGGGGGCATCTTGTCAATGCCTTTCAAGGCATGTGTCAACAAGGTTTCGTAGCCCTGGGCGATACGCTTGCTCCAGGCGACGGCATCCTTGAACTTGGGCGAGCCTAGCGCTCCCGTACCATGACAGGATGAGCATACTTCGTTGTATACCTGCTCGCCGGTGCGCTCGACGCGCGGTGCGTTAGGATCAAGCGCCATCGCGATACCGAAGGGCCGTATGCGTTCGCGTATCGCCCGATCCTCGGCCTCACTCTGGGCGACGTCCAAATGATTGGACTGAATACCCATGACGTAGACGATAATCAGGATGATAGCGATCAGCGGCGCGAACAGACCACCCAGTAAGGCCAGCAGGAATTGCTGTGGCGTCGTTTTCTTCATCTCGACGTACTCAGTCATGGCGTCATCCCATCCGATATGAAAGAAGTGTTGATTATCCCAGATTTTTCTTGAGGGCGCGGGCAGACGCGAGACGCAAGCGCTCAGTCGCCTCAAGCGCCAGGTTCACAGGCGGACGAAAACACCTGGCCGAGAAGTTGCGTCCTAGAAGACCGTGTAGGGGTGAGGTAGATATGCTTGGGCCAAAGTGCAACAGCAGGGGGGAATTATTCAATAGGATAGCAAAGGCAGGTGCCGGCCGAATGGAGAACATGGGATTATGTGCACTTTCTACACCCGATCGGTCGGGAAGCTCTTCATGTTAAACTTTTTCTCTGTTGCTAACTTTGACCGCCCGTAGCTCAGTTGGATAGAGCGTTGGCCTCCGGAGCCAAAGGTCGTGCGTTCGAATCGCGCCGGGCGGGCCAGATAGTCACTTTAGCACACCCATTTGCGCTCTCGCGCCCACGTTTATCAGCTCGTCGTCTCACGCCTCATGCCCCGTCTTGAGTGGGGAGTTGCCTGAACCCGATTTACAGGATTGGCAGCTCACCAGTCGCGCGCCAACAAGGCGCACGTTGAGACCGCTTGTTTCCTTTTACCCCTTTTTTGCTCCACGTCGACATCGTGTCGCGTCGGTTAAGCCTACTAACCTGCCTGGCGTGAGCGCTTTAGCATCACCTCCTTAAGCTCCCACTGGCAAACCTCAGCAGCGCCTGGTCCAGCCACCAGTGGCGACCGTCGCTTGGGCATAAAGGTTATGCTCACACTGCAATTTACTAAGGCCTTGCATATGCGCTGTCCCCTGCGACCAGAGCTTATCACACCTAGCCAAACGCTCGGCGGAGGATTCGCCGCGGCGTTACCGCGGCATGCGCCCTATTCAGCTTGCCAATGCGTGCGAACAGGCTGGACAGTAGAAAGAAACCTTCTAACTTCCACCCTCACCTCCGAGGCTACACTTAGATTTTGGCCATTTCGCATGTCCTGCAGCACTCCCCTCATGCTTTCCTCAGGTCACACAATCCTGCTTCCCCTGCCAACCACTGCAACGTATGCCCGGCTATGGTCATGGCTTGCCTTTTCGGTCCAAAGCCAAATTCAGACCTCCTTACCATGACCACCCTTTTGCTTACGCCCTAAGGCGATAGCGCATAAAGCTAGCACACTGCCAGTGCACGCCAGCGAACGCAAAAGCTACCCATAGACATCCAGACCTTGCGCGAAATCCGCGAGGAGGGTTACTACTATGTGGACAAGACGGCGTTTGCCCATCGGCTTGCTACCACGGGCAAGTACTATTTTCTCTCCCGCCCGCACCGCTTTGGCAAAAGCCTTTTCCTCGACACCTTAGCCGAGCTCTTCTGCGGCAACGAAGCGCTCTTTCGTGGCCTTTTCATCCACGACAAGTGGGACTGGAGCAAGAAACACCCCGTCATTCGCCTC